>NZ_JBCHAA010000014.1:0-243035 GCF_053525655.1 Trinickia camelliae | reverse complement strand
TGCCCGCCTCCGCCGACATGAACTCGTGCAGCGTGATCTTGCCCGCCTTCACTTGTTCGCTCAGTTGCCACACGACCGTGCCCGAGCCGATATCGCGCCCCTGATGCTTGCCGTTGAGCATCGGCCCGCCCGACACCACGATCGCGGGCACGTCGCAACTGGCCGCGCCCATCAACAGCGCCGGCGTGGTCTTGTCGCAGCCCACGAGCAGCACGACCGCATCGATCGGATTGCCGCGAATCGACTCCTCGACATCCATGCTCGCGAGATTGCGCGTGAACATCGCGGTCGGCCGCAGGTTCGACTCGCCGTTCGAGAACACCGGGAACTCCACGGGATAGCCGCCCGCCTCGAACACCCCACGCTTCACGTGCTCGGCGAGCTTGCGAAAGTGCGCGTTGCACGGCGTGAGCTCGGACCACGTATTGCAGATGCCGATGATCGGACGCCCATCGAACGCGTGATCGGGGATGCCCTGGTTTTTCATCCAGCTGCGGTACATGAAGCCGTTTTTATCGGCGTTGCCGAACCATTGGGCGGAGCGAAGCTTGCGAGATTTGTCGGTCATGTTTTCGTTTCGACTGGCTCTTTATAGTAAGACTATTAATTAAACCCTTGAAGGGTAGACAGTTCATTCTAGCCAAACTTTCCAATCAGCGCCTAGCGCCTCGATTCATGCAATTTCAGCGAAATCCCGCTATTTAGAGGAATCGAACACGGCTTATATAACAGGAATAGCATGACTATTCCTGATCTCAAGCTAGGGAAAACGCTAGTCGAAACCGATCGAGTCGATGCATATAGTATGTCTATTCATGCGTCTCATAGCGTTCGGGAAGCATGCGTCCGGAAAAGCATTCGCCCAAAGGGCTTGTTGTGAAAATGGCGCTCTCGTTCGTCATCACATTGCTCTACCGTTGATGCCGGACCCAGTAATACCGCGCCGAAATAAACCCAAAAAATCGGAGACGGAAATGGAACACATCAGACGCCTGGCGCTTCGCGCGCTCATCGGGTCGGCGCTCGCGCTCGTTGCCCTCGGCAGCTATGCACAAGAGAAGCAGATTACGCTTGGCTTCGCTCAAGTCGGCGCGGAAAGCGCATGGCGTACGGCCAACACGGTGTCGGTCAAGCAGGCTGCGAAAGACGCCGGCATCAACCTGAAGTTCTCCGACGCGCAGCAAAAGCAGGAAAACCAGATCAAGGCGATCCGCTCGTATATCGCGCAGAAGGTCGACGTGATCGCATTTTCGCCGGTGGTCGAATCGGGCTGGGAGCCGGTGCTGACCGAAGCGAAGAACGCGCACATTCCTGTGATCCTCACCGACCGCTCGATCGACGTGAAGGACCAGTCGCTCTACGTCACGATGATCGGCTCCGACTTCCTCGAAGAAGGCCGCCGCGCCGGCCGTTGGCTCGAAGAGCACTACAAGAACAACCCGGGCCCGATCAATATCGCCGAGCTGCAAGGCACGGTCGGCTCCGCCCCGGCCAATGACCGCCACTCGGGTCTGATGGAGATCATCAAGAACGATCCGAAGTTCAAGATCATCGCGTCGCAAAGCGGCGACTTCACGCTCGCCGGCGGCAAGCAGGTGATGGAAGCGTTTGCGAAGACCTACGGCAAGCAAATCAACGTCGTCTACGCGCACAACGACGACATGGCGCTCGGTGCGATCCAGGCCATGGAAGAAGCCGGCATGAAGCCGGGCACGGACGTGAGCGTCGTCTCGTTCGATGCGACCAAGGGCGGCTTCGAAGCGATGATCGCAGGCAAGATCAACGTGGACGTCGAATGCAGCCCGTTGCTCGGGCCGCAGTTGATGACGGCCGTGAAGGACGTCGTCGCGGGCAAGCAACTGCCTAAGCGCATCGTGACCAACGAAACGGTGTTTCCGATGAATGTCGCGGCGCAGATCCTGCCGCAACGCAAGTATTGAGGCGCTTCTCGCGGGTCCGGCTCGTTCTAGCGGCGTGCCGGCCCGCGACTCTTTTTTGCCAAGCCTATGACTGACGCGCCTATTCTCGAAGCCATCGGCATCACCAAATCGTTTCCGGGTGTCAACGCGCTGAAGAGCGTCGATTTTCGGCTCTTTCCCGGTGAAATCCACACCTTGATGGGTCAGAACGGCGCGGGCAAATCGACGCTGATCAACGTGCTGACCGGCGTGCATGCGCACGATGCGGGCGAGGTGCGATTAAGCGGCCTGCCCGTGCAATTCGCCACGCCGCTCGAAGCCGAAGCGGCCGGCATCCAGACGCTGTATCAAGAGATCAATCTGTGCCCGAACCTGTCGGTCGCCGAGAACGTGTTCGCCGGCCGTCAGCCGAAGCGGCGCGGGATGATCGACTGGAAGACGATCCACGCGCGCACCGAAGCCGCGCTCGCCGAGCTCAACGTGTCGCTCGACGTGACCAAATCGCTCGACGCGTATCCGATCGCCGTGCAGCAGATGGTGGCGATTGCGCGCGCGGTGTCGGTCGATGCGCGCGTGCTGATTCTCGACGAGCCGACCTCGAGCCTCGACGACAGCGAAGTCGCCCGCCTCTTCGACGTGCTGCGCAAGCTCAAGCAATCGGGCTACGCGATTCTCTTCGTCACGCACTTTCTCGAACAGACCTACGCGATCTCCGACCGCATCACGGTGATGCGCAACGGCGAGCGCGAAGGCGAATACCTGGCGAAGGATTTGCCCGTCGAACGGCTCGTCTCGAAGATGGTCGGACACGAGCGGATGAGCGAGCGTCTCAAGCACGCCGCGACCGAAGCGCCCGTTTCCAAGAGCGAGGCGCCGCCGTTCGTCGAGATGCGCGGCGTCGGCCGGCGCGGGCTCATGAGTCCCGTCGATATCGACGTGCAGCCGGGGCAGATTCTCGGCCTGGCCGGCTTGCTGGGCTCGGGACGCACGGAAACCGCACGCCTCTTGTTCGGCGCCGAGCGCGCCGATACGGGCACGGTGAACGTCGCGGGCAAGCCGGTGAAGCTCGGCTCGCCGCGCGACGCGGTGCATCAAGGCATCGGCTACTGCCCGGAAGACCGCAAGAAGGAAGGCATCATTGCGGCGCTCTCGATTCGCGAGAACATCATTCTTGCGCTGCAGGCGCGACGCGGTTGGTGGCGCGTGCTCGGCCGCGCGAAAGAGCGCGCGATCGCCGACGAGTACATCCGCCAGCTCGGCATCAAGGCGAGCGACGCCGAGCAACCGATCGGCCTGCTCTCCGGCGGCAATCAGCAAAAGGTGCTGCTCGCGCGCTGGCTCGCGACGGAGCCGAAAATGCTGATCCTCGACGAGCCGACGCGCGGCATCGACGTCGGCGCAAAATTCGAAATCATGGACCGTGTGCTCGCATTGTGCGCGAAGGGACTCGCGATTCTGTTCATCTCATCGGAGGTCAGCGAGGTCGTGCGCGTGAGCCACCGGATCGCGGTGCTGCGCGATCGCCGCAAGGTGGCGGAAGTCGCGGGCAATGCGTTGTCGGAGGACCAGGTCTATCGGTTGATTGCGGGAGACACTGAATGAGTTTGCTCAAGGCGATGTTCCGGCATTCGCTGTTTTGGCCCGTGATTACGCTCGTGTTGCTGATCCTGCTCGATCTCGCGCATCGTTCGAATTTCCTGGCGATTTCGATCCTCGAAGGACATCTGTTCGGCGCGCCTATCGATATCCTGAACCGCGCCGCGCCGCTCGTGATCGTCTCGCTCGGCATGACGCTCGTGATCGCGACGAAAGGCATCGATATTTCGGTCGGCGCGATCGTGGCGATCGCGGGAGCCGCCGCGGCAACCGTGCTTGCCGCCGATCCGTCGCAGGTCGGGGGAGCGGTGCTCGCCGCGCTCGGCGTCGGCGTGCTCGCCGGCATGTGGAACGGGCTCCTGGTCGCGTTCGTCGGCATGCAGCCGATCATCGCCACGCTGATCCTGATGGTGGCCGGCCGCGGCGTCGCGCAGTTGCTCACAGGCGGCCAGATCATCCCGATCGGCTCGCATGGCTATCTCGTGCTCGGCGACGGCTATCTGGCCGGCGTGCCCTGCTCCGTCTGGATCGCGATGGGCGCCGTGGCCGTCACGGCATTGCTGATGAGCCGCACGGCCCTCGGGCTCTTTATCCGCTCGATCGGGATCAATCCGGTTGCGACGCGTCTCGTCGGCTTGCGCTCGAACGCGATCGTCTTCAGCGTCTACGTTTTCTCGGGGCTCACCGCGGCGATTGCGGGCATCATCGCCAGCTCGAACGTGCGCAGCGCAGACGGCAACAACGCAGGCCTGCTGCTCGAGCTCGATGCGATCCTCGCGGTGACGCTCGGCGGCACGTCGCTGCTCGGCGGGCGCTTCAGCCTCGCGGGTACTGTCGTCGGCGCGCTCATCATCCAGACGCTCACTTACACGACCTACTCGATCGGCGTGCCGCCGGAAGCGACGCTCGTCGTCAAAGCGGTGGTCGTGCTGCTCGTCAGCGTGATTCAATCAGCGAGCGCGCGCGCACTCTTCGCGCGATATCTGCTGCGCGCCATCGGCCATGGCGCGACTAGGCCGCTTACGGGGAGCGCAAAATGAAAAACATCATGGGCCGCCTGGTCGATCCCCGCACGCTGCCGATCGTCGTCACCGTGGCGCTGTTTATCGCGCTCTTCGGTTTCGGCTCGGTGATGTACACCGGATTCTTCTCGTTGCAGGTGCTGTTCGGCCTTCTCGTCGACAACGCGTTCCTGTTGATCGTCGCGATCGGCATGACGTTCGTGATCGTGTCGGGCGGGATCGATCTGTCGGTCGGCGCGGTCGTTGCGCTCACAACGATCTTCTGCGCGGTGCTCGCCGAGCGTTTCCATTGGCCGGTATGGGCCGTGCTCCCGCCTGTGCTGCTGTTCGGCGCGCTATACGGCGCGGCGATGGGGGCGCTGATCCATTTCTTCCGGCTGCAACCGTTCATCGTCACGCTCGCCGGCATGTTCCTCGCGCGCGGCGCGTGCTTCCTGATCACGACGCAATCGATCACGATCAACGAACCGACCTTTCATGCGCTCTCGGCGTTCAGCGTGCAGATCGGCGGCGGCTCGCTGAATACGGGCGCGCTAATCGCACTCGCGACGCTCGCGGTCGCGATCTACGTCGCCCATTTCACGCGCTTCGGGCGCAACGTGTATGCGGTCGGCGGCAACGAGCGCTCGGCGCTCTTGATGGGGTTGCCGGTCGCGCGCACGAAGATCGGCGTGTATGCGCTGAGCGGCTTCTGTTCGGCGCTTGGCGGCGTGGTGTTCACGCTTTACGTGTTGTCGGGCTACGGCCTCCAAGGGCAAGGCATGGAGCTCGACGCGATCGCGGCCACCGTGATCGGTGGCACCTTGCTCACGGGCGGCGTAGGCTATGTGATCGGGTCGGTGTTCGGCGTCGGCATTCTCGGCACGATCCAAACCCTGATCACCTTCGACGGCACGCTCAGTTCGTGGTGGACGCGAATTGTGATCGGCGCTTTGCTGTGCGTGTTCTGCCTGCTGCAGCGCGTGATCGAACGGCACGCGGCGCGCCGCAAATCGAACGGCACAGGGCTCGGCGCCGAAGTGAAGACGCATGCCGAGCCGCGCCGGCCGACTCCCGACGCGGGCGACAAAGTCGATTTCGCCGCGATGGCCCCGCGAAGCTGAGCGCCGTATTGCAAGCGCCGGTCAAACGAATTGGAGTTGGAATCGTGGTTACGTCTCGCGGCAAGTTTTCCGGTGTCTTCCCGGTCGCGCCCACGCCGTTTTTCGAGTCCGGCGAGCTCGATCTGGAGAGCCAGCGGCGCGTGATCGATTGCATGGTCGACCAGCAAGTCGACGGCATCTGCATTCTCGCCAACTACTCGGAACAGTTCCTGCTGACGGACGCCGAGCGCGACACGCTCGTCGAGCTGTGCCTTTCCCATGCGGCCGGCCGCGTACCGGTGATGGTCACATGCAGTCATTTCAGCACGCGCATCGCGAGTGAGCGTGCCAAGCGCGCGGCGGCCGCCGGCGCGAGCCTCGTCATGCTGATGCCGCCTTATCACGGCGCGACGCTCAAGGTCGACGAGAACGCGATGTTCGAGCACTTCGCGCGCGTCGCGGATGCGGCCGGCGTACCCGTGATGGTGCAGGACGCGCCGCTCTCCGGCGTTGCCTTGAGCGTGGCGTTTCTCGCGCGGCTTGCACGCGAGTTGCCGCTCGTGCGTTACTACAAAATCGAAATGCCGCAAGCCGCCGCCAAGCTGCGCGCGCTGATCGCGGCAGGCGGCGACACGATCGAAGGCCCATTCGACGGCGAAGAAGCGATCACGCTGCTGCCCGATCTCGATGCGGGCGCGACCGGCACGATGCCAAGCGCCCTGCTGCCCGACCTGATTCGCCCGGTGATCGACGCGCATCGCGCAGGACGCCGCGACGAAGCTCGCGCCGGCTATGCACGCATCCTGCCGCTCATCCACTACGAAAACCGCCAGTGCGGCCTGCGCGCGACCAAGGCCGTGATGATGGAAGGCGGCGTGATTCGCAGCGACACGGTGCGTCATCCGCTCGAACCGTTGCCGCTCACGACGCGCACGGAGTTGCTCGAACTCGCGCGCGAAGCGAATCCGCTCGCGCTGCGCTGGGGACGTCAATAACCTTTACTTCACGATGAATACCAATCTGAACACGAAACTCTCAATTGCGATTGTCGGCGTCGGCAAGATTGCGCGCGACCAGCACTTGCCTGCCATTGCCGCCAGCCACGGCTTCCAACTGACTGCTTGCGCGAGCCGCAACGCAAAAGTCGACGGCGTGCGCAACTATGCGGACATCGACGCGCTGCTGGCGGAAGAACCGTCGCTCGACGCCGTGTCCCTGTGCGCAACGCCGCAAGTGCGCTACGAGCAGGCGCGCGCCGCGCTGGCAGCAGGCAAGCACGTGATGCTCGAAAAGCCGCCCGGCGTGAGTCTCAACGAAGTTGAAGTGCTGCGCGCGATGGCAGTCGACGCGGGCCGCACGCTCTTCGCGACATGGCATTCGCGCTATGCCCCCGCAGTGGAAACGGCGCGTCACTGGCTCGCCGACCGTACGATCCGCTCGGTCGAAGTGCGCTGGAAGGAAGACGTGCGGCGCTGGCACCCTGGTCAGGCATGGATCTGGGAACCGGGCGGCCTTGGCGTCTTCGATCCCGGCATCAACGCGCTGTCGATCGTGACGCGCATCCTGCCGCGCGAGATCGTGCTGCGCTCGGCTCTGCTGTCGGTGCCGTCCAATGTGCAAACGCCGATCGCAGCGGAACTCGAATTCGCCGATGAGCGCGGCGTGCCGGTCTACGTCGACCTCGATTGGCGCCACGGCCCGGTCGAACAGTGGGAAATCGACGTGCTGACCGACGACGGCGCGCTGCAGCTCTCCGAGGGCGGCAAGCGCCTGCAGATCGCCGGGGCGGCGATGAATGTGGGACCGGAGCGCGAGTATCCGGGCCTCTACGAGCGCTTCCGCTGGCTGATCGATCACGGCGCGCAAGACGTCGACGTGCGCCCGTTCCGGCATGTCGCCGATGCGTTCCTGCTCGGGCATCGGCGTGTCATCGAGCCATTCGAAGACTGACAATCGCGGCGGCGCGCGGCAGCGCCATCCGTTGCAAACGAAAGCGGACCGATCGGTCCGCTTTTTCTTTTCAATACCAGTCTGTCTATACCTGGGCAACCGCTGATATCGACCAAAACATCCCTATTTTTAAGGCCTTTCGCTTGATGTAGAGCAAGTCCTCTTACTCATTAATGTTGCGTTCGCTTAATAAAAGTTTAGTATTTACTACATCAAAACCAGGAGCCAACACTCATGAGCGACGTCGCCGACCGCACGGCCCAACCCCAAACCGCCGCCGAACCGCAAACGCCCATCGAAACCGACGCATTGATCGTCGGCGCCGGGCCGGTCGGCTTGTTCCAAGTCTTTGAACTCGGCCTGCTCGAAATCAAGGCCCACGTGGTCGATTCGCTGCCCGTCGTCGGCGGCCAGTGCGTCGAGCTGTATCCGGACAAACCGATCTACGACATTCCCGCCGTGCCGGTATGCACAGGCCAGCAACTCGCCGACAACCTGATGAAGCAGATCGAGCCATTCGGCGCGACGTTCCATCTCGGACAGGAAGTGCAATTCATCGAACGCCTTGCCGACCAACGCTTCTTCGTGCGTACGAGCAAGGGCACGGAATTCATTACGAAGACCATTTTCATCGCAGCGGGCGTCGGCTCGTTCCAGCCGCGCACGCTGAAAGTCACCGGCATCGACAAGCACCAAGGTAGGCAGCTCTTCTATCGCGTGCGCGAGCCGGAAATGTTCCGCGACAAAGACATTGTGATCTGCGGCGGCGGCGATTCCGCGCTCGACTGGGCGCTCAATCTCGTCGACATCGCGCAGAGCGTGATCCTCGTGCATCGGCGCGACGAATTCCGCGCGGCGCCCGCGTCGGTTGCGAAGATGCGCGCGCTTTGCGACGACATGCGCATGCAGTGCCTGACCGGCCAAGTGACCGGCTTCGAGGATCGCAACGAGACGTTGCACAAAATCAAAGTAACGGGCGGCGACGGTGTGACGCGCACGCTTGAACTCGATCACCTGCTCGTGTTTTTTGGCCTTTCGCCGCAGCTTGGCCCGCTCGCCAACTGGGGGCTCGAAGTCGAGCGCCGCCAGATCAAGGTCGATACCGAGAAGTTCGAGACCAATATTCCGGGCATCTTCGCGGTCGGCGATATCAACACCTATCCTGGCAAGAAGAAGCTGATTCTGTCGGGCTTTCACGAAGCGGCGCTCGCCGCGTTCGGCGCGGCGCCCTACGTGTTCCCGGAGAAGAAGATCCACATGCAGTACACGACCACCAGCACCAGGCTGCACAAAGTGCTCGGTGTCGAATCGCCCGTGTTCGATTGAAACGAGGCCGACGATGAGCACCGCCGCCCGCAAGCCGGGAACCCCAGGCGTTCGCGCAAAACAGGCGCAGGACACGCGCGCGAAAATTCTCAGGGCGGCGATTCGCGTGTTCGCCAAGCAGGGCTATGCGAGCGGCCGGATCGAGAGCATCTCGAAGGCGGCCCGCTCGCATGACCGCATGATCTACTACTACTTCGGCAACAAGGAGCAGTTGTTCATCGAAGTGCTGGAGACGATCTACGCGCAGTTCAAGGAGGCCGAGAGCCGGCTTGAACTCGATTACGACGATCCGGTGCGAGGCCTGTCGCAGATCGTCGAATTCTTCTGGCAATACTTTCTCGATCATCCCGAGTTCGTCACGCTGCTCGCGAGCGAGAACCTGCATCAAGGCAGGCACGCGAAAAAGTCGTTGAAGCTGCGCGAGATCGCGGGGCACACGCTCGACCTCTTGCAAGGGCTCGTCGACGCCGGCGCGCAGCAAGGCACATTCCGTCAGGGCGTCATGGCGCGCGACCTATACGTGACCATCGCCTCACTCGGCTATTTCTATGTCTCGAACCAACACACGCTTGGCGCGTTTCTCGGCGAGGCGATGATGGACAAGGCCGCGCTCGCGCACTGGAAAGAAGTGATGCGCGAGACCGTGCTGAAAGCGGTTCTCGCGCATCCGTCTGCAACGTAGGCCACCGGCGGTGGCCTACGACCCATCTTAGAGACTCGCTTCGAGCACGCGCCGGCTCACGTCGAGCGTGACGTCCTGGTGCTCGCCGAGCTGCGTCATGCCATGCGCCTCCAATTGCGCAACGAGGCCGTCGATCGCGTCCGCGCCGATCTTGTAGTCGGCAAGGCGCGTCTTCACGTCGAGGCTTTCGAAGAACGCGCGCGTGCGGGCAATCGCTGCGTCGATGCGCGCATCGTCATCGCCCGACGTGATCTGCCAAACGCGCTCGGCGTATTGCAGGAGCTTCGCGCGCTTGCTGTCGCGGCGCACTTGGAGCATCGACGGCAGCACGATCGCAAGCGTGCGCGCGTGATCGATGTCGTAACGCGCGGTCAGCTCGTGACCGACCATGTGCGTCGCCCAGTCGTGCGGCACGCCGGCGCCGATCAGCCCGTTCAGCGCAAGCGTCGCCACCCACATCAAATTCGAGCGGATAGCGTAGTCGTGCGGATGGGCCAGCGCCTTTGGACCGATTTCGATCAGCGTCTGCAGCAGCCCTTCGGCAAAGCGGTCCTGCGCAAAGCCGTTCGCCGGATAGGTCAGGTATTGCTCGACGATGTGCGTGAACGCGTCGACCACGCCGTTTGCGATCTGCCGCGCGGGCAACGTGTAGGTCTTGGCCGGATCGAGAACCGAGAACTGCGGGAACACCGACTCATGGCGAAACGCCAGTTTCGCTTGCGTCGCCCTTCTCGTCACCACGGCGCCGTTATTCATTTCGGAGCCTGTCGCGGGCAGCGTCAGCACGGAGCCGAACGGCATCGCGCCGGTGACGTTCGCACCGTGCGTTTCGAGGATGGTCCAGGGGTCGCCTTCGAAATGGACCGCGGCGGCTACGAACTTCGTGCCGTCGATCACCGAGCCGCCGCCTACCGCCAGCAGGTAGTCGAGCTTCTCGCGACGCACGACCGCGACCGCTTCCATCAACGTCTCGAAGGTCGGATTCGGCTCGATGCCGCCGAACTCGTAGACTTCACGCGCGCCGAGGGCTGCCTTGACCTCGTCAAGCGTGCCGTTCTTCTTCGCGCTCGTGCCGCCGTACAGGACGAGCACGCGGGCCGTGGCCGGCACGAGGTCGTTCACGCGCGCGATCGCGCCTTGGCCGAAAACGATGCGGGTGGGGTTGTGGTATTCAAAATTCTGCATCTGGTATTTCTCCATCAATTAGACCGGTCGTCTAGTCTTTGTGGCAAAAAATGATGTCTCGCGGGCAGGTACGCCTGCCTCGTTGTTTACAGCGATTCGGGAAGGTTAAGGATAATGCGCGTCGCGGCCATGGCGGCGTCGAGCGGCTGCCGGTTGTAGCCGATCTTGTCCAGAAGCGTGGCGCCGAGCCACAGTTCGTAAAGCGACGCGGCGGTGCGATGCGGGTCGTCGAAATCTTTCAGCGAGCCATCGGCCACGCCCGCTTCGATGCAGCTCGCAATCCGCGCGACGATCCGCTCAGTACCCTCCTGCAGTACCGCGCGCATCGGCTCCGACAGATCGCACACTTCCGCGCCGAGCTTGACGACAAGGCATTTGCACGCGACATCGTCGCTTTCCTGGTCGTTGCGCCAATCGTCCCAGTAGCGCATCAGCCGCTCGGCGGCGGTGCCGGCCGGACCCGCGAACAGATCGTCCATGCGCTCGAGATAGGGGCTGAAATAGCTTTCCAGCAGGGCCGCGCCGAACGCTTCCTTCGATTCGAAGTAGTGATAGAACGAGCCCTTCGGAATCCCGGCGGCCGACAGGATCTCGTTCAAGCCGACAGCCGAAAAGCCCTTGCCGAGCATGATCGGCCGGGCGGTATCGAGGATGTGCTGCCGCATTTCAGCGGCGTTCGCGGATTTCATGGAAGCGGATGATAACCGAAAATTAGACCGGTCGTCTAGAAGCAATATTGCGCCGCACCACGTCAGTCAGGCCGACCAGCCCGCTTCGACGAAGACTTGGCACAGCGCTTCCATCCCCTTGGCGTCTTCGTCGTCGAAACGCGCGACGAGCGGGCTGTCGACGTCCCAGACGCCGATCAGCTTGCCGTCGGCGGCGACGAGCGGCACGACGATCTCGGATTGCGACGCGGAATCGCAAGCGATGTGGCCCTCGAACTGATGCACGTCGCGCACGACCTGAGTGAGGCGCGTTTGCGCGGCCGTTCCGCAGACGCCCTTGCCCAGCGCGATGCGCACGCAAGCCGGCTTGCCTTGAAACGGACCGACGACGAGTTCGTTGTCGTCGAAGAAGTAGAAGCCGGCCCAGTTGAGGTCGGGCAGCGCATTGAACACGAGCGCCGAAAAGTTCGCGGCGTTAGCGATCCGGCTGGGTTCGCCGCCGATGAGCGCGCGGGCCTGGGCGGCCAATTCCTGGTACAGCTCGGCCTTGGGCAATTGGGAATCGACAGATGCGGAAAACATGCGGAGTGCCTGCAAAGAAAGAAATAAACGGCGGCAATGGAAGAGCCGCAGTTTACGGCAGCTTGAGGCGCCGTGCTGAACCCGAGCGAATGCCAATCACGACGTGTGCGGAAAGCAATGCCCGTAGTCTTCGCAACCCGGGCAGCCTGGCGCCGGCCCCGGTTCCCGCCCCTGCGACAACGCGAGTTCCTGGGCGAGAAACTTCTTCCACCGCAGGTTCGCGACATTGCGCGCGACGAGCGCCGGAAAATAGCGTTCGAGCATGAAGGTGACGTCGTTGCGCCCGGCCAGGCCGAGGTCTCGCCAGAGGTGATCGGGGCGCAGACAGGCATAGGCGATGATCGAAGCCAGGCACTGCGCATCGCCGATGTCGACGGCCGAGCTGGCATCCTTCAGCAACAGTGCGCGCAGCGCGCCCACGAAGTCGATTGGGGCGGCGGCGTCAATCACGGCAACGACGCGGTCGAACGGCACCGGTTCCGCCGCGAAGTGCCGAGCGAACAGTGCGTGCAGTTGGTTCGGCGAGAGACCCAGCAGCGCCGTCTCGTGGTGAACTTCGCGCGCCGCGATCAGCTTGGCAAAAAGAAGCGTGTCCGGTGAATTCGCGTCCGTCGCGTTCGACATCAAAGCGGCAATGCGTGCCGCACAAACGCTTGCAACGGCGTCATCCCCAAAGCTCGGCGCAGACTTGCCGGAGGCTCGGTATGGTTCGTTCTCGGATGTCACAGCGTAAGCACACGCGCAACGATGCGCGCGAGCCGCTTCACGTGGCGCGGCGCGGAATGACGATCCGAGCCGGAAAAGAGGATCGGCGCCCCCTCTTCGACACCAAGCGGCCGTCCATCGCATTCGTACGCGACAAGCACGCTGTCGCCGATCGGCGTATTGAACAACTCGTGCCACGAGAACGTGACCGCATAGCCGTCGTGGGCCGCGGCGATGAATACCGTCCGCTTGAAATCGGTCGGCGACTCGTTGAGCAGACCAGCCTTTTCGATCACGTCCGTCAGACGCGCTCCCCGATACCCGCCGACGTTGCGGATAAAGCGCTTGCTGGTGAAACAACGCAAATCGAACGGCGCGGCACGGATGCTTTCGAACTCGCGCAAGTCATCGAGACTGAGCGAAAGCGGCTGGCGAACTTGCCCCGCTATCGACAGGGCCACCTCGACAGCGGGTTCGTCTAGTGCGATTGCAGCATTCATCGTCGTCGGCATGGGGCTTCCTTGCTGATCGGTGCGGGCATTCCGGGCTACCGCTATGTCGATGCATATATTACGCTCCATGCATCAGCCGGCGCCGCACTTGCCACACCATATTCAACATATTGGATCTTGTATTCCAAGCGCGGGGTTGGGGCTTCGAATCAGCGCCGACGCCGAAATCCGGGCGTTTCCCAGCCCCCGGCAAGTGCCGCCGATCGTCGCAGCAGCACGTCAAAGGCACGCCTGACGCATGCGAAAAACGCGCGAGCGAGCGTAATATTGCGTCCTCTATAACGCCACGGAGAAAAACAATGATTCGCAAGTTGGTCACCGCCGCCGCGCTCATCGCCGGCGCCCTGTCGGCCGCGCCAGCATTCGCACAGGGGGACACGGTGAACGTGTTGTACGCCGGGTCGCTCGTCAATCTGATGGAGCGCAGCGTTGGCCCCGCCTTCGAAAAGGAAACGGGCCTGCAATTCCGCGGCTACGCGGCGGGGTCGAACAAAATCGCCAATGAGATCAAGGGCAAGCTGCGTCGTGGCGACGTCTTTATCAGCGCGAGCCCGAAGGTCAATACGACCCTGATGGGCGCGGCCAACGGCGATCACGTGAGCTGGTACGTCAACTTCGCCGAGTCGCCGCTCATGATCGGCTACAACGCGAAGAGCAAGTTCGCAGCGGACTTCAAGACCAAGCGCTGGGATCAGGTCCTGCAGGAACCGGGCATCCGCATCGGCCGCACCGATCCGAAGCTCGATCCGAAGGGCGCGTTCACGGTCGAGATGGTGACCAAGGCTGCTGATCTGTATCACCAGCCCGACCTGGTGCAGAAGACCCTCGGTGACGCCGAAAACCCGGCACAGGTCCTGCCTGAGGAAACGCTCGTCGGGCGGCTCCAGTCGGGTCAGCTCGACGCGGGCTTCTTCTACTCGACCGAGACCTCGGATCTGAAGATTCCCGCGCTACGTCCGGCGCCTGAACTGCAAGCGAAGGCGAGCTACACGCTGACGATCCTCGGCGACGCGCAGAATGCCGCGGGCGCCGCGCGCTTCGTCAACTTCCTGATGAGCGCCAAGGGCCGCGCGCTGCTTCAGGAGCACGGTGTCGATCTCGTCAAACCCGTCGTCACCGGCAGCACCGAGGCGATTCCGTCGTCCGTGCAAGCCGTGATCGACGCGGCACGCTAAGCTCACTGCTCGCGCCTCGCCGTCACCGCTCATGAAGTCACTCGCCGCCCGCCCTCTCTTCTGGCTCGCCGCACTGCTCGCCGTGTACCTGTGCGCGCCGTTCGTCGCGAGCGTGCCGCAATTGGGCAGCGCCGATTGGGCGAGCGTCGACTGGACGGCGATGTGGTCCGCGGTCGCCGTGTCGGCGGGAAGCGCGAGCGTCGCCTCGCTCATCATTCTCGCGGGCGGCGTGCCGCTCGGGTATTTCCTCGCGCGCTCCCATTCGCGCAAAGTGGCGCTGCTCGGCTTCGTCGTGCAGTTGCCGCTCGCTCTGCCGCCGCTCACGAGCGGCGTGCTGCTGCTGTTCCTGCTCGGGCCGTATAGCCCCGTCGGCCGCCTCACGGGCGGCCTCCTCACCGATTCGTTCGCGGGCATCGTCCTCGCGGAAACGTTCGTGGCGGCGCCGTTCCTGATCATTGCGGCGAAGTCGGCGTTCACCGCCGTCGATCCGGTGCTGGAGGACGTCGCTGCGACGCTCGGCCATCACGCGGGCAGCCGCTTTCTTCGGGTCACGCTGCCGGTGGCGTGGCCCGCGATCAGCGCCGGTCTGGCGCTCGCGTGGCTGCGTGCGTTCGGCGAATTCGGCGCGACCGTGATGGTCGCGTATCACCCGTATTCGCTGCCGGTTTATACGTATGTCGTGTTCGGCGGCCAGGGGCTGCCGGCGATGATGCCGCTCTTGTTGCCGACGCTCGTGATCGCGATCGTCTGCGCGGCGCTGTCGATCTATACCCGCCGTCAGCGCATCGGCACCCTGCCCGCCGATAACGGCGACGACGCCGTGCCGCCAGTGGGTCGCGCACCGCGCGCCGCCGCCGACGATCTGCGGATCGCGTTCCGCCTGACCCGCCGCCTGGGTTCGTTCGATCTCGACATCGCCTACACCGCCGCGACGCGCCGGCTCGCGATCATCGGCCCGTCGGGTTCGGGCAAATCGCTCGCGCTGCGCGTGATCGCGGGGCTCGAGCGCAACGAGAGCGGCACGCTGCGGCTCGGCGCAACCGATCTCGGCGCGCTGCCGCCCGAGCGCCGCCAGATCGGCTACATGCCGCAGGACTACGGCCTGTTCCCGCATATGACGGTCGCGCAGCAGCTCGCTTTTCCGGTCGATGCCGACACGGCCGGCGCGCGCTATTGGGTCGAGCACCTCGGGCTCGGGACGCTCACCGCGCGTCTGCCGCGCGAGCTGTCGTTCGGTCAGCGGCAGCGCGTGGCGCTTGCGCGTGCGCTCACGCGGCACAGCCAGCTGCTGCTCTTCGACGAGCCGTTCGCCGCGCTCGATACGCCGCGCCGCCGCCGTCTGCAGCAGTCGTTGCGCGCGTTGCAGCGCGAGATCGCCGCAGTGACGATCGTCGTCACACACGACCCTGACGAAGCCGCTCTGCTGGCCGACGAAGTGCTCGTCATCGAACACGGCCGCCTGCTTCAGGCAGGGCCAATCGAAGCCGTCTTCGAAAAGCCCGCGACGATGCGGGTGGCCGACCTGCTCGGTTTGAGCAATGTCGGCGAAGGCATCGTGCGCGCGCAAGGTGAGGCGCAAATCGGCCGCGATTTAGTGGTGCCGTTGGCGGACGATGCGCTCGGCGCCGGGCAGCGCGTCATGTGGCGCGTGTCGTCGCATGCGCTTTGCGCGTCGCCGGACGGCGAGCACACGGGGACGATCGAGGCCGTTGAATTGCGGCGTGGCGAGCGCTATGTGCGGATCGAAATCGGCGGCGTGCGCTTCGACGTCGCGAGTGACAACCCGCGTTGGCAAGTCGATACGCAGCATCGCTTCGATATCGACCCGGCCGGGGTCTCGGTCTGGGCGATAGGCGCAGCCGCTCGCGAGACTGCACCCGAAAAAACCGTCAGCGCAACTTAGCGAATTCCGCAGCCTGCGCCGCGATCCATTGCGCGCTGAACGCTTCGGCGTGCGCGAACTCCTCGTCCGAACGGAGCAACGCCTCCAACCGCAGCGTGCGCACTTCGGTGATACCGATCGTCGCGAACACGTAGCGCAGATACGGTGTGATGAAATCCGTTTGCCCTCGATGCGAGCCGGTGCTCGTCGTCGCATCGGCGTCGACGTGCGTGGCGGACGCCGCCACCGAACCGCCGCAAGCGATGACGACGTACACCGGACGATCGCGCAGCAATCCCACTTTGCCGTTCGGCGTGACGTTGAAAGTGCGTCCGACACGCACGACGTGATCCACCCACGCCTTGAGCACCGAAGGCACCGTGAAGTTGTGCATGGGGGTGTCGATCACGAGGGCATCGGCGGCTTCGAGTTCCTCGATCAAGGTCTCGGACAGCGTAAGCGCCGCGGCCTCGTCGGCGCCCCGCTCCGCTTGCGGCATCAGCATCGCGTCGACATACGCCGCATCCGCGTGCGGCACCGGCTCGCGCGCCAGGTCGCGCGTGACTAGGGTGACGTCCGCCGCGCGCCGCAATGCTTCGACGAGCGCACGCCCGACCCGGCGGCTATGCGATCCGTCACCGCGCGTGCTCGTACTGATATGCAACAAAACGCTCATGCTCTTACCCCTCTTACCCTTTGCAATCAAAGATCGAAATAGAAACGCAGAGCCCTGCTGAGCAGCCCCTGGCGGAAATAGAAACGCTGGCCGAGCGAATTGGCGAGCGCCGTATCAAGCACGAGTTTCGCGCAATCGAGCGAGCGCGCCTCGAATTTCAGGCGATCCATCATCAGCTGCCCATGCCCCGCGCCGCGCTGCGATTCGTCGGTGACGAGATCGTCCACGTAGAAGAAGCGGCCATGAATCAGATTCTCCTGCACTCGAAAGCCCGCGAGCGCGACCGGCTGCGTGCCTTGCCATATCGCGAGCAAGCGATAGCCGTCCGAGGATTGACGCTGCCAGCGTTCGACAAATTCACGCTCTGAGGCAAGATGCGGGCGCAACTGCCGCATCAACGCGTAGCAAAGCGCTACCTCCTCCGGAGTGTCGACGTGGCGAATGTCGACCGCGTGCGCTTTCGCTTCGATGGCGTGTGTCATTGTCCGACCCTCCAGCCCGCATTCCAGCCGAGCCATTCTTTTGCCTTGTCGCTGCACAGGGCGCCATCGTCTTCGGCGATGTTGTAGATGCCAGGTACGCCCGCCGCGACGGCGCGATACGCCGCGTAAGCCGCCGCGTCGACGTGGACCGGCCCTGCGCCCGTGGCGGTATCGAAGCCCGTGCCCGGGCCGTAGAGCCACCCATAACGCAGCACGATGCCGCCTAGCGGCGCTTCGAGCACGTGCGTTTCGAGGCTGGCGACCGCACGTGCCGAAACGCCCCAGAGTCCTTCCCCATCGACGTTCAGCGGATCGGTTTCATGATGCGGCAGCGGACCTTCGGCGTAAGCGAAGGCGATGCTCTGCGCGACCAGTTTCTTGACGCCTGCGCGAAGGGCGGCGTCGATCAGATTGCGCGTGCCTTCATCGCGAATGCGCGCGTTGCGCACGAGGGCCGCTTCCATCTGCGCGGGATCGAGGCCGGGCGGCAAGTCGGTGAGCTGGTGCATGACCACATCGGGGCGCGCATCCTTCACCGCTTCGCCAAGCGCTACCGCATCGAATACGTCAACGACGACAGGCTCCACACCCATCGCCCGCAACTCGGCGGCTTTCGCTTGCGAACGGGTCGTGCCGAACACGCGCCATCCGTCGGCAATGAAAAGTGGCGCGACACGCCGGCCAATGGCGCCCGTGGCGCCGGCGAGAAACAGACATCGGTTCATCGATTCAACCTCCTTACGCCGCGATTTTGCGGCAGGTTCAGGTCGAATATTATCAGAGTTCGAATATTATGTTCGAGCTCTGATATGCGCTACGGATCGCTCGATATGGATAGCGATGCCGAGACCGTGCGAAGCATAAAAAAGCGGCGATGTCGCGGACAAGCCGCCACATCGCCGCCAGGACACTCAGCTGATACGTCGAATCACGACCGCTGCGCGACCTCCTCCTTCAACGCCGCTTCGAGAACCCGCGCCGCGTGAATGGCCTCCCGCTTCGCCCCGTCGTGAATCTGATGTCGGCAACTCGTTCCGTCGGCGACGATCAGCACGTCAGCATCGGCCTTGCGCACCGCCGGCAACAGCGACAGCTCGCCCATCGCCATCGAAGTTGCGTAGTGCTCGGCCTCGTAGCCGAAGCTGCCCGCCATGCCGCAACACGACGACTCGACCGTCGAGACATCGAGTCCCGGAATCCACTTGAGCACGGTCTGCACGGGACTGAATGCATCGAACGCTTTTTGATGGCAGTGACCGTGCACGAGAGCCCGATGGGTGTCGAGCGCCTTCAGATTGAGTTCTAGCCGCCCCGCCTTTTGCTCGCGAACCAGAAACTCCTCGAAAAGAAAGGCATGGTCAGCAAGACGCCTGGCTTCGCCGCCATATCCATAGCCGAGAAACTCGTCGCGCAGCGACAGCAGGCAAGACGGCTCCAGGCCAACGACCGGCACACCTCGTTCGATGAAAGGCTTGAGCGTATCCAGCGCGCGGCGTGCTTCGGCCTTCGCTTCATCGACGAGTCCCGCCGCGAGGAACGTGCGTCCGCAGCAAAGCGGCTTGCCGTCGCCGCTTGCGCTCAAGTGCACCGTATAGCCGGCGGCTTCGAGCACCCGTTGCGCGGCCCGCGCATTCTCGGGCTCCATGTAGTTGTTGAACGTATCGACGAAAAGCAGCACGTCCTTGCCGTCTTCGCGTAACGGCCGTGACGCTTGCGCGTTCGCTTTGGCGTTCTTTAAGAACGGCTTTGCAAAACGCGGCAACGAGCGTTGCGGTGCGAACCCGAGCGCGCGTTTCACCAGCGTCGACACACCCGGCACGGATTCAGCCAACCCGATCGCCGCACCGAAACGGCTCGCGAGCGGCGCATAGCGCGGCATGAACGCCACCATCTTCTCGCGCAGCCGCATGCCGTGCTTGCGCGTCCACGCGGCGCGCGCTTCGATCTTGATGCGCGCCATGTCGACGCCGGTCGGACAATCGCGCTTGCAGCCTTTGCACGACACGCACAGATCGAGCACGTCCTTGACCTCGGCGCTTGCGAGCCCGTCCTGCCCAAGCTGACCCGAGATGGCGAGCCGCAGCGTATTCGCACGGCCGCGCGTGACATGCTGCTCGTCCTTCGTCACGCGATAGCTCGGACACATCGTGCCCGCGTCGAACTTGCGGCAATGCCCGTTGTTGTTGCACATCTCGACCGCTTTCGCGAGCCCCGCCGACAGGTCGCCGCCCGTCCCCGGCGGACTTTCCTCGCCTGTCAGAGGATCGCGCTCCACGTTCCATGCGGACCAGTCGAGCGCCGGCTTGAGCGGCGCTTCGCGATAGCCCGGCGCGAAACGAAAATTCGCGGCATCGTCCATCTTCGGCGGGTTCACGATCTTGTCCGGGTTGAAGCGATTCTCCGGATCGAAGAGCCGCTTGATCTCGCGAAACGCCTCGTTGATGCGCGGACCGTATTGCCACGCCACCCATTCGCCGCGACACAATCCGTCGCCGTGCTCGCCCGAATAGGCGCCCTTGTATTCGCGCACGAGCGAGGCCGCCTCTTCGGCAATCGCGCGCATTTTCCGCGCGCCGTCGCGACGCATGTCGAGAATCGGCCGCACGTGCAGCGTCCCCACACTTGCGTGCGCATACCAGGTGCCTTCCGTGCCGTGCTTGTGGAAGACCTCGGTCAAGCGGCTCGTGTACTCGGCCAGATGCTCGAGCGGCACTGCGCAATCTTCGATGAACGACACCGGCTTGCCGTCACCGCGCATGCTCATCATGATGTTCAGGCCCGCCTTGCGCACTTCCCACAGCGCCTTTTGCGCGCCGGCATTCGGTATTTTGACTACCGAATTTTGTATACCAAGGTCACCCATCAACTCGGCGAGCCTGTCGAGCTGCGCAAGCAGCGTATCGCGGTCCTCGCCGGCGAATTCCACGAGCAGGATGGCTTGCGGATCGCCGGTCAGCGCGCTTTCGATCACGGGACGAAACGCCGGATTGCCGATCGCGAGATCGATCATCGTGCGATCGACCAGTTCGACCGCCGTCGGCCCGAGCTTGACGATGTGCTGCGTCAAGTTCATCGCCTGGTAGAACGTCGGAAAGTTCACGACACCAAGCACTTTGTGCGCGGGCAGCGGCGCGAGCTTCAGCTTCAACTGGCGACTGTAGGCCAGCGTGCCCTCCGAGCCGACGAGCAGGTGCGCGAGATTCGCCGAGCCGTCATCGGTATAGGCCCTTGGATTTTGGCAGTCGAACAGATCGATGTTGTATCCGGCGACTCGCCGCAGCACCTTCGGCATCCTCTCGGCGATTTCCTGCCGGTGGCTCGTCGCAATGCGCATGAGCGCGGCGACGATCTCTTGCATGCGCGGCGCGCCGCTCGCCTCGGCCATCGGACCGAACCGGTGCTGCGAGCCGTCCGCGAGCACCGCATCGATCGAGAGCACGTTGTGCACCATGTTGCCGTACTCGATCGAGCGCGAGCCGCACGAGTTGTTGCCCGCCATGCCGCCGATCGTGCATTGCGCGCCCGTCGAAACATCGACCGGAAACCACAGCCCGTGAGGCTTGAGCCATGCGTTCAGGTGATCGAGCACGAGCCCCGGCTCGACTGTCACCGTGCGCGCGGCCGCATCGAAATCGACGACCGCGTTGAGCCATTTGCTGTTGTCGATGACGAGCGCCTCGGCGACCGTCTGCCCGCATTGGCTCGTACCGGCCCCGCGCGCGAGAACCGGTACTTTCAGGTCTCGCGCGATTTCCAGCGCGACGAGCGCATCGGCCTGGTCGCGCGGCACGGCGACGCCGATCGGCATGATTTGATAGATCGAGGCATCGGTGGCATACCGTCCGCGGCTCGCGGCATCGAAGTAGACGTCGCCGCGCAGTTCGTTCGCGAGTTTGGCGGCGAGCGTTCCGCCATGCCGCGCGGCGGACGGAACCAGTTTGATCGGTTGAGCCACAAGAGAAGCAACATGCTGTTTCATGACACTCCTACTAGCGCTGAAGGTTCAGGAGTTGCGCGTTAGCCCGCTACGCGTGAAGCTCACCAACCGGCCCCGCCGGCTCGACGGCAAACTTGCTCTCCGGCTGCATCCGCAACGCGAGCACGACGCCAATGCCCATCAGCAGCGCGCTGCCTACGAACGGCAGCTCCCAACTGCCAAACTTGTCGATCAGGAATCCGGACAATACCGGCGACAGAATCGCTGCAAGCGCCGAGCCCGTATTCATCATCCCGCTGGCAGTGCCCGAATGTTCGGGCGCGATGTCCATCGGAATCGCCCACATCGGCCCGATCGTCATCTCCGAGAAGAAGAATCCCGCCGACAGCGAAGCGAGCGATACATACAGGTCGTGCGACAGAAAGAGCGGAATCAACGACAGCAGCGTCAGCATCATGCAGATCGCGACCATCCAGCTGCGTGCGCGCTTCAGGCTGCCGGTGCGCGTGAGGATCTTGTCGGTGACGATGCCGCCGAGCGTGTCGCCGAGTACGCCGGCGAAGAACACGCTCGAGGCGAACAGCGCCGACTTTTGCAGATTCAGGTGGTAGCTGTGCAGGAAGTACTGCGGAATCCAGCTCAAGAAAAGCCACAGCGTCCAGCCATAGCAGAAATAGACGATGGTGACGGGCGCCATGCGCTTGAAGAGCTTGGCCCAAGGCACGGCCGCCGCCTTCGGTTTCGGGGCGGGCAGCACGGCAAGTTCCTGCCGCGTGATGCGCGGATGATCCTTCGGGTATTCGGTGAACGTCATCGCCCAGACGACCACCCAAATGAAGCTCAGCGCCGCGCAGGCATAGAACGATTCGCGCCATCCATACGTCGCCATCACGAAGACAACTGCCGCGGGCGCCGCCGCATTGCCCACGCGCGACGCCGCATGTGTAATGCCTTGCGCAAAGCCGCGCTTTTCCTTCGCGACCCAGCGCGACATCGCCGCAGTCGCCGCCGGGAACGTCGCGCCCTCGCCGAAACCGAGGAGCACGCGCGCGGCCAAGAGCGAGACGAGGCCGCCCGCGAAGCCGGTCAGCACCGTCGCGGATGCCCACAGCGCACCGCAGAAGATCAGCGTCTTGCGCGCGCCGAAGCGGTCGCTGACCCAGCCGCCGATGATCTGGAACACTAGATACGGATACGCAAACGCGGAGAAGACGAGCCCGATCTCCGTCTTCGAGAGACTGAACTCCTTGCCGAACCCGGCCGCCGCAGTGCTGACGTTCACGCGATCCAGATACGTAATGAAATACATCACACACAACATCAACAACACGATACTGCTCGCACGAATGCGTTTCATCGTTTGTCTCCGGTGTCGATGGGAGTTGGCGCTTTAGCGCCTACTCCCATCCCATGCTGTGGTTGTCTGGAGTTAGCGCTTCAGCGCTTACTCCAGGCCCGACAGCGAGTCGGTGGGCCTTGGCGCTTTAGCGCCTACTCCCACCCCATGCTGTGGTTGCTTGGAGTTAGCGCTTTAGCGCTTACTCCAAGCCCACAGTGAGTCGATGGGAGTTGGCGCTTTAGCGCCACTCCAGGCCCACAGTGAGTCGGCCTGAGTCAGCGATTTAGCGTGTCGGCCGGAGCGTCCGGGGCAACCGAACGCCCCGGCTCTCGCATGGCTTAAGCAGCCGCTTTCAGATTCGGCTTCGCAGCGTTCGATCCGAGGTAATCCATCGCCGCGACCACGCCGCTTGCGGCCAACGGCACCCCAGCAATCTTCAAGCCCATCTCGCAGCCGGACAGCGTCGCCATCAACGTAAGGTCGTTACAGTCGCCGAGATGGCCGATGCGGAACATGCGCCCCTTCAGCTTGCCGAGACCCGTGCCGAGCGACATGTCGAATCGTTCGTAGATCGTCTTGCGCACCGCGTCCGCATCGATGCCCTCGGGCGTCATCACGCCGGTCAGCACCGGGCTGTAAACCGCGGGATCCACGCACTGAATCTCGAGCCCCCACGCGCGCACCGCGCGGCGGCACGCTTCGGCGAGGCGCTGATGACGCGCGAACACGTTGTCGAGCCCTTCGCCAAGAATCATCTCGATCGATTCCGCGAGCCCATACAGCAGATTCGTGTTCGGCGTGTACGGCCAATAGCCGGTCTTGTTCATCTCGACGATCTCGCTCCAATCCCAGAAGCTGCGCGGCAGCTTCGCTGTCTTGCTCGCTTCGATCGCCTTCGGCGAGAGCGCGTTGAAGCTGATGCCGGGCGGCAGCATCAGGCCCTTCTGCGAGCCGGAGACCGTCACGTCCACGCCCCACTCGTCATGCCGGTAATCGGCCGACGCGAGACCCGAGATCGTGTCGACCAACAGCAGCGCCGGGTGTCCCGCCGCATCGATCGCTTGCCGCACCGCCGCGATGTTCGACGTGACGCCAGTCGACGTCTCGTTGTGCACGACGCACACCGCCTTGATCGTGTGCGCGGCGTCCGCTCGTAGTCGCGCTTCGATCCGCGCGGCGTCGACGCCACGCCGCCATCCCTCGATGCCCGGCAAGCCGAGGAACTCGGGCTTGAGATCGAGCTTCTCCGCCATCTTTTTCCAGAGCGTCGCGAAGTGCCCGGTCTCGTACATGAGAACGGTGTCGCCCGGGCTCAGCGTGTTCGAGAGCGCCGCTTCCCAAGCACCCGTGCCCGATGCCGGATAGATCACCACAGGGTGTTGCGTCTTGAAGATCTTCTTGATGCCCGAAAGCACCTGCAGCCCGAGCGCGCCGAACTCGGGACCGCGATGGTCGATGGTCGGGTAGCTCATCGCCCGCAGGATGCGGTCGGGCACCGGGCTCGGACCCGGAATTTGCAAAAAATGACGGCCAGCTGGATGGAAATCGAGTGTCAGCACCTTCTTCTCCTCACATGAAGCACGATTGAATTTTGCATGCAAAATACTTTATCAGCGACATCAAGGCGAGGAAAGGAAAATTTGAGATATCGGCTCAGGGTAATCCCGACGCGGGTTTCCGCGCGGGAAATGGGGCCTGCTGTAAAATGTAGGGAATATTAGATAAAGGATTTTGCATGCAATCGCCCAACTCCGAAGCCGCTCCACCGCTCGGACTCCTTCCGAAAGTCGAGCGGCAGCGCCTGCACGACACCGTGGTCGATCATCTGCGCGAATTCATCGTCGAAGGCGTGCTCACCCCGGGTACGAAGCTCAACGAACGAGAGTTGTGCGAGCGGCTCGGCATTTCACGCACGCCACTGCGGGAAGCACTCAAGGTGCTAGCGGCTGAAGGATTGATCGAGATCTCGCAGAACCGCGGCGCGACGGTGTCGAAGATGACCGACGCCGAGATCTGGGAGACGTTCGAGGTGATGAGCGGCTTGGAGGCGTTCTCAGGCGAACTGGCGGCCCAGCGCATTACGCCGGCCGAACTGGCGGAGATCAAGGCGCTGCACTACGCGATGCTCGCGTGCCGTGCACAAAACGACTTGCCGGGGTACTACAGCCGCAATCAGGAGATTCACAACCGGATCAACGAAGCGGCGCGCAACACGGTACTGCGTCAGACCTACATGTCGATCAACCGTCGGCTGCAAGCGCTGCGCTTTCGTTCGAATTTTCATGCGCAGAAGTGGGACAGTGCGGTGCACGACCACGAGGAAATGCTGAAGGCGCTCGAAACGCGCGACGGCAAGCGGCTCGCCGAAATTCTGCGGCAGCACTTGCTCGATAAGCGGGATGCGGTGTTGCAGGTGGGATCGGAGTCGTGAATCCGCCCGCGCGGCCTTCGCGCGAGCAGCGTCGCATCGACACCCGCGGCAACGACCCGCTTAACCGAAGTAACGGTTGATGGTGCCAAGCGACCAGTAATATATAGAAATCCCTAACAGCCTCTTGACGAGCTATCACCGCATTTAACCGGGAGACAACCCATGCATTTCCTGCTGATGTACGAGGTCTCAGCTGACTATCTGGAACGTCGCGGCCAATATCGTGCGGAACACCTCGAGCTCGCATGGCAGGCCGTGGAACGCGGCGAGCTGCTGCTCGCCGGGGCGCTGGCCGATCCGGTAGACGGTGCGGTATTGCTGTTCGAGGGGGAATCGGCTGAGGTCGCCGAAGCGTTCGTGACTCGCGATCCGTACGTCCGTAACGGGCTGGTCACGAGCTGGAAAGTGCGGCAGTGGACGACCGTTGTCGGCGAGGACGCGACAACGCCGGTGCGTTAGGCGCCCTGGGTGCCCTTGGTGCGTTAGCGGATCAAAGCCACCCGGCCTTCCTGAAACGCCACCAAAGCAGCACATCGACGCCCAGCATCACCGCCAGGCACGTGTGATAGCCGTACTTCCAGCTCAGCTCGGGGATGCTCTGAAAGTTCATCCCGTAGATGCCGGCGATCATCGTCGGCACCGCGAACAGTGCGGCGAATGAACCGAGGCGCTTCGTGACCTCGCCCTCGGCGAGCGAGATCATGCCGAGGTTGACCTGGATCGCGGTGACGACCATCTCGCGCCGTCCATCGATCGTTTTGACGATGCGCTGCAAATGGTCGTACACGTCGCGAAAGTAATGCTGCATGCCCTCGCACAAGCGCGGAATGCGCCCGCCGACCAGCTTCGAAAGCGGCTCGAGGAGCGGCGCCACGTGGTTGTGCAAAATCACTAGACGGCGCTTCAGCAGGTACAGATCTTCGATCAGCGCGCGCGATTCGCGCAGGCTCAGCTTGCCGAAGATACGGTCTTCAATGGCTTCGAGTTCTGCGCCGAGCGTTTCCAGGATCGGGAAGTAGCGGTCGACCACGGCATCCGTCAGCGCATACAGCACGAATGCCGAGCCCTCCTTCAACAGATGCGGCTCACGCTCGCAACGCGCGCGCACGTCGACGAACCCTTCCTTGCAGCCGTTGCGCACCGACAGCACATAGTTTTCGCCGACGAACACGTTGATCTCGCCGACCGTCAATTCGTCGTCTTCCAAATCAAGCGTATGCAGCACGGCGAACAATGAATCGCCATATTCGTCGACTTTCGGACGCTGGTGCCCGTGGCGCGCATCCTCGATCGCGAGTTCGTGCAAACCGAACTGACGCTGCATTTGCGTGAGCTCTTCGGGCTCCGGATCTTTCAGCGCGACCCAGACGAAGCATTCCGGGCGCGATACGTAGCTGCCGATATCGGCGATATCGATGTCTGCGAGTTTTTGGCCGTCCTGGTAAGCGGCGCAGTTGATCAGCATGCTTTGTTACCTTCAATCCAAAATAGTCACGGCGCGCGCGGTGCGAGGCGCCGGATCAGTGCTGTGTGGCTCGGGTGCGCGGCGGCCAGCGCTTCGGCATCGGCGAGCTCGAACTCGCTGAACTCGAATCCCGGCGCCACCGTGCACCCGACCAGCGCGAAACCGGTCGCCTTCGCCTCATCGCCGAGAGCGGGACATTCCGCGGCAAACCAACAGCCAGCCGGCACGACGGCCTGAAAAACCGCGTCGTCGCGAAGCAGCGCGTTGCCCAGGCGGTGCGTGACGAGTTGCCCGGCGGCATCGAGCACGTGCACATCGAGCGGGTCACCCGCGTAGAAATGCCAGACCTCATCCGAGCGGATGCGGTGCCAAGCCGAATACGCGCCGTCGCAGAGCATGTAGTAGATGCAGGTCGATGCCGAGCGCGAAGCCTCGCTCGTCACGATGCGCTGAGCGTCGTCCGTGCTCAGGATTCTCGCGACGCGTGCGGGATCGCGATGCGTCTCGCGGTAATGGCCGCCTTCGGGATGCGGGATCAGTTCGAAACGCTCGATGAGCTGTTGTTTTGCGTAACCGGCTGAGTTCATCGGATGACCCTCCTTGTAGATAGGCGTTCGCACGGCGAGCGGCCGCATGTTAACGCAAAGGCGCCGCGAGCCGCGTTCAGACGCACGCCGGCGCGTCAGAATGCCCGATCACGCTCGCGCCTATATTCGCCGCGGATCACCGCGGAGCCGGCTCGCTAATGCGGCACACGCCGCAAGCCGATGCGATGGTCCTTGTCGAACGCCACGCTCGCGACGTTCGTATAACGAGCATCGACGGTAAAGCGAATCTCGATCACCGGATCGAACTGGGTCGACACCGCGAGCCGGTGCGCGCCCGGGCTCAGATAAAACACGACATGCTCGCCGTTCTGCAGATTGGTGACTTGCGCCCCGTCGACATAAACGAGCGCGTCGCGAAACCGCACGATCACGTTATCGGTGCGCTCGCGGCGCACGTCGACGGCGACTTTGTCGGCGGCCGGCTGGGTGAGATCCGGTTTGAGGATGCGTTCGGCCGGCACCGGCTTGAATGCGACGGGCGCCGCCGGCGTCGCCTCGCAACCTGATAGGAGCGTCGAGGCTGCGACCGAAGTAGCGAAGATAACCGCCGCGATCGCACCCGCAGCGCCCGGACGCAACGCCGCCCTCGCCTGCTTTGCCGTTTGCCTGCGCATGCCGCCCCCGTCGTTCGCATCGAATGCGAGAGAGTGTAGCGGCTCGACACGCGCGCGTGCGTCCGTCTTCGAGCACAGACCGCCTAGACCTTTCCCTATTGCGCGGCCAGGCGATCTTGATCATGATCGAAAACGACCCCATCAAGGAGAGCGCCATGTGGTATTTCGCCTGGATACTCGGCATCGGCGTCGCACTCGGCTTCGGCATCATCAACGTGATGTGGCTCGATGCGAACGACACCTTCGTACACGATGCCGCCGCAGGCGCCGATGTTCAGGCAAGCGACTCCAAGGACAAGCATTCGTGACCTATCTGGTTTTCCTTTGCGGCCACGCGGGCACGGGCAAGACGACGATCGCCAAACGCCTGATCGGGCCGCTGATGCGCGCGACGGGCAGCGCGTTCTGCCTGCTCGACAAAGACACGCTCTACGGCCACTACAGCGCCGCCGCGATGCAGGCGCTGACGGGCGACGCGAACGACCGCGACAGCCCGCTCTTTCTCCAGCATCTGCGCGACCCCGAGTACCGGGGTCTCATCGACACCGCGCGCGAAAATCTCGAACTCGGCATCAGCACGGTCGTGATCGGGCCGCTGTCACGCGAGATTCGCGACCGCCGGCTCTTCGACCGTCAATGGCTCGGCGTCGCGGACGACGTCGTGATCCGCATCGTCTGGGTGCTCACCTCGGAAGAGACCGCGCATGCGCGCATCGTCGCGCGCGCCAATCCGAACGATGCGTACAAGCTCGCGCATTGGGACGAGTACCGGCAGCGCCGCTTCGTGCCAAGCGGCACGGCGCGCGACGGGCTCATCATGTTCGACAACACCGCGCCGAGCACGGCCGATTTCGATGCGCTGTTGCGGGAGATCGTGCAGTAAACGGCAACGGCCACGTACTCGATAACGAATACGTGGCCGACTTCTTCTTTTCGTGGCGCGCGCGGCTCCTGCCTTTCAGCCGAACCCGGCGCGCGCCCTTCTCTCAGATAGCACCAGCACACAGCCTCTTAAGCTGCTCTTCCCAAGCGCTCCTCCTCAAGCCGCTTCCGCCGCCTCGAACTTCGCGGCTTCATGGAGCGTGCTCGCGCCGTCGTACAGCTTGCCGAAGCGATTGCCGAGGAAGTCGGCGAGCGACACTTGCTCCTGACGCACGAAACCGCTTTGCGGCAGCTTCTTTTCGCGGAACAGGTCGAGCACCGCGCACATCGCGCCCGCCGTGGTGATCTGAATCGCGCTCATCGGCACGCCGTACACGGTCTTCGCGAAGATCTTGCGCGTGAACACGTCCTGCACGAGCTGGCCGTCGCGCATGCCCGTCACGGTGACGAAGATCAGCACGACGTCCTGCGCAGTCGACGGCACCGAGCGGCGCATGATCGACTTGAGCGTGTCGCGGTCGCTGGCGAGACGCAGCTCCTCGAGCAGGAACTGGATCAGCGCGCGGTGGCCCGGATAGCGGACCGACTTGTAGTCGAGCGATTCGACGCGGCCCGACAGCGTCTCGCACAGCGTGCCGAGACCGCCCGACGTATTGAACGCTTCGTACTCGATGCCGTCGAGCGAGAAGTGCTCGAGCCCTTCGAGCGGCTGCACCCATTGCGTGCGGCCGTCGCGGATCGCCTCGCACGGCTGGCAGTATTCGTTGATGAGGCCGTCGACGCTCCAGGTCAGGTTGTACTTGAGCGCGTTGGTCGGAAACTCGGGCAGCGCGCCGACGCGCATCTTCACTTCGCGGATCTCCGAGAAGCGGTTCGCCAGTTCATGCGCGGCGATGCCGATGAAGCCCGGCGCGAGGCCGCACTGCGGCATGAATGCGTGCGTTGCGCCGTCGGCCAGGCTGCGGATCGCGTTGGTCGCACGCACGTCTTCGGTGAGGTCGAAATAGTGCACGCCTGCGGACTTCGCTGCGGCTGCCACGTTGACGGCAAGGTAGTACGGCAGCGCGTTGACGAGCGCGTCGAAGCCTTGAACCGCGTTCTGCAGCGCGGTTGCATCGGCCGAGTCGACGCGTTCAGTGGGAATGCCTTGGGCGGACAGCTTGGCAAGCGCCTGCGGATCGCGATCGAATGCGACGACTTCGTAGTCGCCCGTCTCCCGAAGCATGTGGGCAATGGTGTGGCCGATCAAACCGGCACCGACGATGGCAACTTTCATGCGCTTCTCCTGATTGTTCTGTGTGTGTCGTGAATGGTTTCCGCCGGCTGCGGCTAAAAGCGGCGGGTGAAAACTCTGCACACAGTGTAGGGATGCGCAAAAACAGTTTATAGACGCAAAATGCTGCGCTCTGACCATGAACTTCGACGGAATGACGATGAAGTTCGTCATTCCGTCGAAAATGCGTAAAAATTGTGCAAACGCGGACGGTGCGGCGAGCTCGCGCCGGGCCGCGATCAACGCCTAGCCGACGTCTATCCGCCGATCATTCCGCGGTCGATCTTGCGCGCGAGAATGATCGACGTCGTCGTGCGCTCGACGCCTTCAAGTCCGCCGATCTGATCGAGCAAGTCGTTCAACCGATCGGGCGAGTCGGCGCGCAGCCAGGCGACGTAGTCGAACTCGCCGCTGACCGCGCACAGCAGTTGCACCTCCGGCATCTTCGAGAGGCGCTTCAACACATCGGGCCCGAACTTCGGCGCGAGGATGATGCCGACGTACGCGTAGATGCTCGCATCGAGCACGTCCTGGCCGAGCCGCACGCTGTAGCCCGCGATCACGTTCGTGCGCTCGAGCCGCTCGATGCGCGCGATCACGGTGGTCCGCGCGACGTCCAACTGGCGCGCGAGATTCGCGACGCTTTCGCGTGCGTTGGCCTGGAGCAAGGCAACGAGGTTGCGGTCGAGTTCGTCGAGCTGGTCGAGGCGCGGAGGTCTCATCGGTGGTTAAGCGGAGCTTGTCGTAGGAAAAGCCGGATTATCGCCCGGCATTACGACGCTGCGGCGCCCGTGCGTGCGCGCCGCGCTTCATACGCCTTCACGTGGTTGTACGCGATGCGCAGCACCGACAGCCCGTCTCGAGCTTGCGAAGCGCCATCGGCACAGGCCAGCAAATCGCCGAGCACGTGATCGCCCTCGGTGCGCTGACCGTTCTCGATATCGCGCATCATCGACGCCGACAACAGCGACCCCGTCCCGAACAGCATCCCCTTCGTGCGCTCGGCAAACGGGGCGCGCATCGGATAGCCGTTCGCCTGCGCGATCGCACTGCATTCGGCGAAGACCGCGGCGATCGCGGCATGGCCATCGGGTGCGTTCAGGATATCGCCGATGGTCGCGCGGAACAGGCAGGTGCTCGCCGCGAGCGTCGCGAGGAAGACCCACTTCTCCCACATCTGCTGAACGATGGTCTCGCTCGCGTCGACGTCGAAGCCGCCCGCGCCGAGTGCCTTCGCGATGGCTTCGACGCGCTCGGAGCGCGTGCCGTCGAGTTCGCCGAAGCCGATCGCGTGCATGTCGGTCATCTGCACGATTGCGCGGTTCGCATCGAGCGTCGCCGAGATCAGGCAGATGCCGCCCAAGACGCTCGACGCGCCGAAGCGTTCGCGCAACACGTCCAGATGGCGCATGCCGTTGAGCAGCGGGAGGATGACTGTCGACGCTCCGACGGCCGGCGCAAACGACTCGATGGCGTTGTCGAGATCGTAGGCTTTGCAGCTGAGCAGCACGAGATCGTAAGGCGCGTCGATGCGATCGGCGAGCACGGTCTGCACATTCGCGAGCGTGGCGTCGCCCTTCGGGCTCTTGATGACGAGCCCGGAGCGCTTCAGCTCCTCGGCACGCTTCTCGCGCACGAGAAACGTCACGTCCTGACCGGCCAACGCCATCCGACCGCCGAAATACCCGCCGGTCGCGCCGGCGCCCACTACGAGAATCCGCATCGTCGTTCCTCTCACTTGCTGGTTTGCGCGAACGGGGTTCGCGCGCCGAAAGATGACCACTGTAATATAAAAGCAGGCACCTCGCCGGGAGGCGCCGGCACCCTTCTACGCTTTCAATTTCCTTCAAGAAAGTCGATTCCGGCCGCACAACTTCGGTGGCGGTCACGTCATTTTCATGCCGGCGAGCCGATCAACCGTGGCGGTCCGCTTTGTTTCAGTTGTAATTCGTTTCGGTTGTAAGCAGTTGTCGCAATCCGGCCGTATTGGGGAGATATCGTGATACAAATATCGCGATCGGCGAAGGACCCGGTGCGAAAGGCTGTGCCAAACGGCAACGCACCGCTTCGCCGGGGTTCCATCCCACACGTCAAGTAGGAGTTTCAATGAAAAAAGCACTGGTTATCCTCGCCTCCACGTTCGCCATGAGCGGCGCTTTCGCGCAAGCTTCGGCACCCACCGCAGCGCCGGTTGCCGCGTCAGGAGCGGCCGCACATGAGGCTCGGACCGAACAACGCATTGCGACGCTGCACTCGGAATTGAAGATCACGCCGGCTCAGGAAACGCAGTGGAAGCAGTTTGCCGATGTGATGCGCCAGAACGGCGAGACGATGGGCAACCTGTACCGTGAGCGCATGGCTGACAAGGACCTGTCGGCGCTCGACGACATGAAGCAGTACACGCAAATCGCACAGGCGCATGCCGACGGCATGACCAAGCTCGTCGCCGCGTTCGAGCCGCTCTACGCCTCGTTCTCGCCGGATCAGAAGAAGCTGGCCGACGAGACGTTCCGTGAGCACGGCAAGGAGCATGGCGGCAAGAAGGGCCACGCTATGAAGCCGGCGAAAGCGGACGACGCCGCACAGTAATAACGTTCTGAAGGCGCTGATGCATTGCAAACGCCCGCCCCTTTCGGCGGGCGTTTTCACATCTCCTTACAGCACGCCCGATTTCCAGATCATCTGCACGGCGGCCGCCACGACGAACACGAGCACCACGCTTCGAAATGCGGTGGGCGGCAGCCGGTCGCGCAATGGCCGCGCGAGCACGATGCCGGCGATGACGGGCACGCTCGCGACCGCCGAAATCGCGAGATCGAGCCAGCTTGCATGCAAGCCGCCGCCGAACGCCACGACTAGCGTGACGATCGAGACGACCAGAATGATCGCGATCTGCTTCGTAAACGCCCTGCCGGTGGCCCCGGTTGCGATCAGGTACATCGCGAGCAGCGGGCCCGGCACCGACGCAATGCTTTCCATTACGGCCGCGCCGAAGCCGATGGCGAGCCCCGCGGGCTTGGCCCACCTAGGCGACAGCGTGAGCCGCGGCGACGCGAGCAACAGCAGCGCGGCAATCATCAGCAGCACGCCCGCGATGGCCTGAGCGCGATGCGGCGCGAGCGAAATCAGCAGCGTCACCCCGACCACATTGCCAAGCACGGTGCCGACGAGCGGCGCGGCGATCTTGCGCACGGTCGGAAGCGTCTCGCCGCCTTCCAGCGCCTGCGGGATGTTGCCGAGAATGATCGGCATCGACAGCAGCAGCACCGCATCCTTGATCGGCAGGAATTGACTCAGGATCGGCATCGCGACGAGCGGCACGCCGATGCTGACGATGCCTTTGACCATGCCTCCAAGCACCAGCGCGGCCAGCACGCCCAGCAAGGCGGCAAGGCCGAGCCCCTGCAGGCTCGGACTCAGAATGCCATCGGACAGATTCAGGTGGACCATCGGTAGGTTCCGCAGCGATCGTCGCGGTTTCAGGGCTTCAACGGGAGCGCGCATCATACCGCGAGTGCGTGCTAATCTCTCGCCCCGACACTCTCCCCTTACTTCCGTTTCCGATGATCGAACTGAAAGACGTCGACTTGCGCCACGATCCCAGTGCGCAGCGCTATATCAAGGACGAAACCGTCGCCGTCGAATTCGCTTCCGGCGCGGGCGAACTGATGAGCCTCGAAGGGCCGAACCGCTACGCGAGCGGCGACGCGCTGATCACGGGCTCGACCGGCGACCGCTGGGTGGTGTCGCGCGAGCGCTTCGATGCGAAGTACCTGCCCGCCGCGCCGTCGCTCGCGCATGGCGAACCGGGCGCATATCGCAATCGTCCGTCGGTGGTGCTCGCCAAGCAGATGGATGCGCCGTTCTCGATCGCGCGCTCGGCCGCCGGCGATGTGCTGCGCGGCACCGCGGGCGATTGGGTCATGCAGTACGCTCCCGGCGACTACGGCGTGGTGCAGGCGCAGCGCTTCGCGAAGGTCTATCGGCGCGCGGATTGATCGTGGATTAAGGGCGCCGTCAGGCACAGCGCGCGCGACGCCTCGAGCATTACGCGAACTCGTCCGCCAGTTCGATCGTCACTTCGCGCGGTACCTCTTTGCCTTCCGCATACTGCTCTTCGAGCGAGCCGAGCATCGCTTCCACGTACGCGCGTAACACCGCGAAGCTGCGACCACGCGCGCGCGGCGGCGTCGCGCGATAGCGCGCGAGCGCGAGCGGTGCGAAACGCACTTCCATCGCGATGCGCTTGGCCGTCGAGCCGAAGCGCATCGCGACCCATTGGATCGACAGCGTCGGCGTGCCGTCGGCAGCGGGCTGCTCGACAAAGCGCGTCTGCTCGGGAAACAGGTCGCTGACGACACGCGCCAGTTCCTCGAAGTCGGCACTCGCGCATTCGTATTGATAGGCTTCGTCCATCGTCGTCTTCGTTATCGCTTGAGTGTTCGCTTGAGTAGTCGGTCGATCGCGGGCCGGGGCACGCGTCAAACCGGCTTCGCCGCCGCGCGCGCATTGCCTTGCGCCGGGCCCCGAAAAATCTTGATCAGCACGCCGACCACGACGATCGCGGCCAGCGCGTAGGCGCCGTCCACCACGAGAAGCGGCAGCTTGCCTGCCTGAAACAGCGCGGCAGGCACGTCGATCAGCGCATGCACGACGATCGCGAGCGGCAGGATGCCGCGCCAGCCGGCCCGCAGGCCGCGCCACATCAACACCGACAGGCCGATCTGAAACACGAGCGCCGCCGTGCGTTCCAGCACGAAGATCAACGCCATCGGCACCGACAGCGTCGACAGCAACAAGTGAATCCGCATCACCGTTTCATCGGGCAGGCTCGTCATGCCGGGATCGAGCTTGCCGTGACTCGCGAGCATCGCGTACACGATCCATTGCAGCTGGATCATCACGCCGACGAGCCAGGCCTCCGCCCCGCCGTGACCCAGGCCGTAGCTGAGCGCCGGGCTGTCGGAATCCGGCACCGCGCCGCTCTTCCTGATGATCCAGCGCATGCCGAGCCAGCGCCCCGCTTCCTCGCAGACGCCCGCGATCAGCGCGCCATAAGCGACGAACACGACCGGGTTCATGAGCCACATCGCCGTCATCGGATTGCGGCTCAGCAGATAGGTGTTGAGCGCGCGCTCGATCACCATCGCGAACAGCGCGAACACCCCGATGCCGGCGATCGCGTAGCGCTTGTCGAACGCCAGCGGCCGCCGCAGCCGCCAATAGAGCACGATGGGCAAGGCCGCGACGAACAGCGTCGCGAGCGTGAGGCAGATGAGCGTAAGCGGTGCAACCATGAACGTCCTTGGTGTTGATAAGGGTGTCGAGCGGGTGTCGAGCTTACCGCGCCGTCGAACCCCGAACGAACAATTCGCCCGGCAGCATCGCTTCGCGGATGGGCGAAGCCACGCCATCGATGCGCTCGTGCAGGAATTCGACCGCGCGGTAGCCGATCGCATAGGTCGGCTGACGGATCGTCGTGATGCCCGTCAGTTCGGCCCATTCGGGATCGTCGACCGACATCAGCGCGACGCGGTCCTGCCAGCGCGCGCCATAGTGCGAGTTCAGATGCAGCGCGAGCGACAAGGCGACCGGCGCGTTCGCCGCGAACAGCGCAATGCGCTTGCCCGAGCCGTCGATGGCGGCGTCGATGCGGCGATCGAGCGCGGCGTGCGTGCGCATCACGGCCTCGGGATCGGCGAGATCGAGCACGACCGTTTCGCCTTTGAGGCGCGGCGCGATATCGAGGCCGTCGGCGCCATCCGCAGTGGCCGCGCGTACCGCATTGCCGATCGCCTCGCGAAACGCGGCCTCGCGCACGCGCCGCGAACTGACCTGCTCGAACGGCTGCACAACGAAGTGGATCTCGTCGAAGCCGCGCTCGAGCAAATGCTGCGCGCCGGCCCGAACCGCTTCGGCATTGTCGAGCCCGACGATATCGGCATCGAGCCCCACCACCTTGCGGTCGACGAGCACGGCCGGAATCCTGCCCTCGCCGAGCGGCTTGAGCGTCTCGTCCTTGACGCCCAGGGCGTTGACGATCACGCCTTCGACGCGGTACGTCGTCAGGAGCTGCAGGTAGCGCCGCTCCATTTCGACTTCGTTCGCCGCGTGGCAGATCAGCGGCATGTAGCCGAGCGCCTGGCACGCCGCTTCGACGCCTTGCAGCACTTCGACCGTATAGGGGTTCGTCAGGTCGGCGACGAGCATGCCGATCAGGCGGTTGCGCCCGCGTTTCAAGCCGCGCGCCATCTGATTCGGCTGGTAGTCGAGCCGCTTGATCGCTGCTTCGATCCGTTCGCGCAGATCGAGCGACAGCACATTGGTCTCGCCGTTCAGATAGCGCGACACGCTCGTCTTGCCCGTGCCTGCTTCGCGTGCGACGTCGCTGATCGTCGCGCGGCGTGGCGCTCCCGTACGCACGTAGCTCATCGAGCGGCCTCTTGAGCGGCGCGGCGGCAAGCGCACGGGCGGGCCGTGCGGCTGCGATCAGAGAGGTGCGGAAATACGTCAGCCAACCGAAAACTCCTCGTCATCCAAAACGAACACGGCGCGGTGGCGCAGTTACGCGAGGATCGCCCGCAGCATGCGCCAACTATGCGCCGAAATAGACAAAAGCGCGCTCAAGGCGCGCTTTTGAACTGCATCAGAGCGCGCATCATAGCGTACGCTGCTGGCCTACACCACTTAAGCACCCGCTTAGCGTCGCTCTAGCACCTCGCGGTTGACGATATTGCGCGAGAGCGTGCCCGCCAATGCCGCGACGAGGTTTTCGGCCGCGCAGCGCGCCATCGCGTGACGGGTCTCGTGGGTCGCCGAACCGATGTGCGGCAACGCGACGACATTTTTCATTTGCAGCAACGGCGAGTCGGCCGGCAGCGGTTCGCGCTCGAACACGTCGAGCCCCGCGCCGAGAATCGTGCCGTCGCGCAACGCGTCGATCAGCGCGGCTTCGTCGACGGTCGGTCCGCGCGATCCGTTGATCAGAATCGCGCCCGGCTTCATTGTCTTCAGTTCGGCGGCGCCGATCAGATGACGGGTCTCGGGTGTGAGCGGCACTTGCAGGCACACGAAATCGGACTCGCGCAGCAAGTCGGTCAGCTCGACGCGCTTGGCACCATACGCGCGCTCGGCCGCTTCGTTCGGAGTGCGGTTCGTGTACAGCACGCGCATGTTGAAGCCGAGCGCCGCGCGTCGCGCGAGCGCGCCGCCGATGCGCCCAAGGCCGACGATGCCAAGCGTCTTGCCCTGCACTTCGACGCCGAACTGCGCCTCGCCGACGCTCTTCGTCCATTGCCCCGCCCTGACCCAGTCCGCCAGCTCGACCACGCGCCGCGCGCTCGCGAGGATCAGCGCGAACACCGTGTCGGCGGTCGATTCGGTCAGCACGTCCGGCGTGTGCGCGAGCAGGATGCCGCGCCGCGTGAGGTCGTCGACGTCGAACTGGTCGAAGCCGACCGAGATCGTCGACAGCGCCTTGAGCCGCGTCGCGCCTTCGAGCATCGCGGGCGTCACCTTCACGCTGGAGCCGATCGCGCCGTCGGCGTCTTTGAGCGCGGCGGCGAGCGTATCGGGAGATGATGCCGCGGCGTCGTCGAGCGTGACCACCTCGGCGTGTTCGCGCAGATAGGCGAGCACGTCGTCCGGCAGCGCCTTGTAGGCGATGATTTTCGGTTTCATCGATATCCTTTTCGCGTGTTTCTCGAGTTCACTTCCCAGGCAGATGAGCGGCCAGCACAGGCGCCGGTGCGCCCTGCGCTTTCACGGCAAGCGTCAGGATCACCGCGGCCACGAGCGCGACGCTCATGAACGCATACGAGGCCGCGGGCGACCCTGTCGCGCCGTTCAGATAGCCGACGACATACGAGCCGACGAACGAGCCGAGTGCGCCCATGCTGTTGATGAGCGCCATCGCGCCGCCCGCGACGTTCTTGGGCAGCAGCTCCGGCACGATCGCGAAGAACGGGCCGTACGGCGCGTACATCGCGGCGCCCGCGATCACGAGCAGCGCGTACGAGGTCCAGAAGTGCGTCGAGCCGATTGCGTACGACGCGGCGAACGCAACCGCTCCGACGAGCAGGAACGGCCAGACGAACGCCTTGCGCACATCGAGCTTGTCCGAGGCCCACGACGCGGCGATCATCGCGATCGTCGCGCCGAGATACGGCAGTGCGGAAAGCCAGCCGGTCTCGACCATGCCGAGCGACGAACCGTTCTTCAGGATCGACGGCAGCCACAGCACGAAGCCGTACACACCGATGCTCCAGCAGAAATACTGCGCGCACAGCTTGATGACGGCGGGCGACTTGAACGCCTCGCGGTAATTGCGCATTGGCTTGATCGCGGCTTGTTCGGCGGCGAGGACGGCGTCGAGCGCGCGCTTCTCGGAGTCGGACAGCCACGACACCTGCGCCGGCTTGTCCTTGACGATGAACCACCAGCACACGGCCCAGACGATCGCCGGCACGCCTTCCGCGATGAACATATTGCGCCAGCCGAACGCATGCACGAGATAGCCCGACACGATCGACATCCACAACACCGTCACCGGATTGCCGAGGATCAGGAACGTATTCGCGCGCGAGCGTTCGCTCTTCGTGAACCAGTTGGAAAGGAAGATCAGCATCGCGGGCAGCACGGCCGCCTCGACGACGCCGAGCACGAAGCGCAGCGCCATCAGCGACGGAATGTTGCTGACGACGCCCGTCAGCGCCGCGCACGCGCCCCACAGGATCAGGCTCACAAAGACGAGCTTCTTCACGCTGCGCCGCTCGGCGTAGATCGCGCCGGGAATCTGGAAGAAGAAATAGCCGAGAAAGAACAGCGCGCCGATCAGCGAGGCGAGCCCTTTGCTGATGCCGAGATCCTGATTGATGCCGGCCGCCGATGCGAAGCCGAAGTTCGCGCGGTCGAGATAGGCGAGGCTGTAGGTGATGAAAACGATCGGCATGATCGCCCACCAGCGGCGGGGGGCTAGGGCTTCGGGCATGGATGTCTCCTTTGACTCCTGAATCGTGCCGTGTGGTCAAGCGCAGGCGAACCGGTGTGGTCGCGCCGACGCCGCCGGCATCTTGTTGGGGTTATCGGTCGGTGTTGCGTTTGTCTTCAAACCAATGCATCGGTCGCGGCGCGCGCGTTGCCATCGCCAAGCCGCTCCAAGCGCTCGAGCCTCGCCAATTCCGTACGTGTCGGCAAGCCTTCGGAATCGCCGATCACCTGAATCGCGAGCGCGCCGATCCGATTGCCGCGCGCCACCGCGGCGGGCAGCGTAAGGCCTTCGAGCAGCGCGCTGACGACGCCGACCGCAAATCCGTCACCGGCCCCAACCGTGTCGACGACCTTCGCCACCGGTTGCGCCGGAATCACGCCATCGTGGTCGCCGGTGCGAAAGTACGCGCCATCAGCACCGAGCTTGACGATCACGCCGCGCGCGCCGGCATCGAGATAGAAACGCGCGATGTCCTCGGGCTTGTCATAGCCGGTCAGCGTGCGGCCTTCGCCGATGCCGGGCAGCACCCAGTCGGCGAGCGCCGCGAGCGCATTGAGCGACGCGGTCATCGCCTCGCGCGACGGCCACAAGGTCGGCCGCAGATTCGGATCGAACGAGATCGTCTTGCCCGCCGCGCGCATTTCTCGCGCCAGATGGAACGCCAACTCGCATGACGACGCCGAGATCGCGGGGGCGACGCCCGTCAAATGCAGGTGGCGCGCGCCGAGCGCGTAGTCGGCGGCGTAGTCGTCGAGCGACAGATGGCTCGCCGCCGAGCCCTTGCGGAAATACTCGACGGCCGGGTCGCTCCCGTCGTCGTGCTTCGATTTCAGTTGGAAGCCGGTCGGATAGCGCGCATCGACCGTGACGCGGCCCGCGTCGATCCCCTCCTTGGCAAGCGTGTCGAGCACGTACTGGCCGAACGAATCCCGCCCCACGCGGCTCATCCAGCCGACCTTGAAGCCGAGGCGCGACAAGCCGATCGCGACGTTCAGGTCGGCGCCGGCGATGCGCTTCGTGAACTGACCGACGCCGGCGAGCGGTCCGGTTTCGTTCGCGACGAACATCGCCATCGCTTCGCCATACGTCAAGACATCGAGCTGGGTGGACATGCCAATTCCTTCTGAATACGGGTTTGACTGGGACTGCGCCCCAAGGCGGCTGACTTCATGTGGCGGCGAGCCACGCGACGCGCTGCCTGGCGTCGATGGCGACGCGCTCTCGATCGAACGGAAACTCGATGCCGCGCGGCACGTGACGCGGCAACACCGAAAGAATCCGGGCGCACGACGCGTCGTCGGCCGCAGGCGCGACGGCAAAGCGGCGCGCGCCCTCGCTCGTGACGGCCTTGCAATGGATGTACTCGACGTGCGGCGCCAATGCCTGCGCCGCACGCAGCGGGTCTTCACCGGGCCACTGCCAATTGCCAATGTCGAAGGCCATGCCGAGCAGGCCGGCGGCGCTTTCGCGTTCGAGGGCCGCGAACAGTTCGACGAACTGGCTCAACAATCCGCCCTCGCGCAACTGGCCGTTTTCGACGACGAGGCGCGCCCGGCCCTCGGCGACGGCGTGGCGAATGCCGTCGCCATCGGCACGTCCGTCAAACGCGCCGAGCTGCAGCTTGACGAAGCGCGCGCCGAGCGCGTCGGCCTCGGCCATCGCGGCGGCGAGCGCCGCGCGGTCGAGCGAGCCGTCATCGCGATAGAGCGAGTCCGGCGACGAGTAGACCGGCCACATGCCGAGCCGCTCGATCTCGTGGCCGAGCCCTGCGAGCGCATCGATCGACGCCTCGGCGTCGGAACGGAACAATTCGCGACGCACTTCGAAACCAGCCGCCCCGGCCTCCGCCGCCGTAGCCAGCCACGCGAAATGACCGTCGCGCAAGATGACGTCGACGCCGAACGCACTCGCGACGATGACGACTTCCGCGTTGCCGAGTTGGCCCTGATTTCGCGCTGAATCGCGCTTTGGAACCGGTTCCATAAGTAAGCTTTAAAAAAGCGCCGATGCGCTTGATGAGCGGATATTGCGCCGCCCGCGCGCTGCCGCGCCATAGTGGAAATCCCTAGCCCGGTTCTTCAGGCCGCACCCGCGAGGCACAGTTCCAGAAACCGCTCGGCGACCCGCGATGGCGCATTTTCGTGCGGCACCAGGATCGAAAAGCGCCGGGTCAGCGGCGCCGGGCCAATTGAGACGCGGGCGAGCGCGTTGTCCTCGTGCCGCATCGACATTGCCGACACGAAGCCGATGCCCATCCCCGCCCGCACCGCCTCTTTCACGCCTTCCACGCCCGCGACTTCGAGCGCCACGCGCATCGGCAGACCATGCCGCGAAAACGCGCGCTCGACGAGCTGACGTACGCCTGAGCCCTCTTCGCGTAGCACGAGCGGAAAGGCCGCCAGCTCGTCGAAAGTCGCCGACAGCGCCGGCGCGCCCGCCTCCGACGGAGCCGCCTCACGCTGCGCCAACGGATGCTCGCGCGGCACGATCGCGACGATCTCGTCCTCGCGCCACGAATGCACCCCCGTGCCCGGCGGCAGATCGGCGCCGACCGGCCCTTCGATCATCGCGATATCGAGCGAGGCGAGCGAGTGGACGATATCGGTCGTATTGCCGCCGGCCGTCTGGATCGCGATCTCGGGAAAGCGCCGCTGAAACTCGGCGATCAGGTACGGCAGCAGATAGCTCGCGAGCGTGGTGCTCGCGCCGACGCGCAGCACGCCGCGCTCGAAGCCGCGCAATGCGTCGCGATACGCATGGGCCTGACGGTAGGTATCGCGCAGCCGCTGAGCGTATTCGGCGAGCTGCGCGCCGCTTGGCGTGAGGCGAATCCCCCGGCCGTCGCGCTGATACAGCGGCTCGCCGAATTCCTCCTGCAACTGGCGCAACTGCCCGGACACCGCCGGCTGCGACAGATGCAGCGCCACGGCCGCGCGGCTGATGTTCAGATGCTCGGCGACGGCGGCGAACGTTATAAGCTGGTCAGGGGTCATTTCGATTAACCATCGGCTATTCCGATATTTTACGTCACAAATGACGATTTTTCATATCGATATAACCAATCTAGGATTAGCCCATCGAAATCGACCGGACTCACAACAAATCATGTCCACTCCCCATCTCTCCGCACCACTCGCCGCGCAAGAATCATCGACGCGCGGTCAGCTCAACGGCATCCTGTTCGTCGCGCTGTTCGCCGCGGCCGTGACCAGCCTCGCATCGCTTCCCGCCATCGCCGGACTCGGCATGAGCCCCCTGATTGTCGGCATCGTCGGCGGCGCGATCTACGGCAACGTGTTGCGCGACGGTATGCCCGCCAGCTGGGCGGCCGGCGTCAACTTCTCGGCGCGCAAGCTGCTGCGCATCGCGGTCGCGTTCTTCGGACTGCGTGTGAGCCTGCAGGAAATCGCGCAAGTCGGCCTTCCCGGCTTCGTCGAATCCGCGGTGATCGTCGTCAGCACGCTCGCGATCGGCACCTGGGCCGGCATGAAGCTCATGAAGCTCGACCGCGACACCGCCATCCTCACTGCCGCCGGCAGCGCGATCTGCGGCGCCGCCGCCGTGCTCGCGTTCGAATCGACGCTGCAATCGAAGCCGCACAAGAGCGCCATGGCCGTAGGCAGCGTCGTGCTGTTCGGCACGCTGTCGATGTTCCTCTACCCGGTCCTGTATCGCGCGGGCTGGCTGCATCTCGACACGCTCGGCGTCGGCCTCTTTTTCGGCGGCACGATCCACGAGGTCGGACAGGTGGTTGGCGCGGCCAGCAACGTGAGCGGCGAAGCGACCCATATCGCGACGATCGTCAAGATGACCCGCGTCATGCTGCTCGTGCCGGTGCTGCTCGCGCTCGGCGTGTGGATCAGCCGGGCGAAGAAGCCGGCCGCGCATGAAGCGTCGCACCACGCCAGCCACTCCGCCAAGCCGCGCAAGCTCGCCGTGCCCTGGTTCGCGATCGGGTTTTTGGCCTGTGTCGTCGTGAACTCGCTGCACGTGCTGCCGGAGGCCGCCACGCATACGGTCAACCTGATCGACACCTTTGCACTGACGATGGCGATGACCGCGCTGGGCATCGAAACCCGCGTGTCGCAGATTCGGGAAGCGGGCCCGCGCGCCTTGCTGACCGGCTTCATCCTGTACGTGTGGCTGCTCGTCGGCGGACTGGGCATCACCTGGGCGGTGGAACGCTTGTTCGCCTAAGCGATCGACGATGCAGCGCCGGCTGCCCCCCGCCTTGAAGTGCCCCGCCTCGAGCGGGGCATGCGTGTTTGTGGGGGCCGGCGCTCCGGCGAGCGCCCTTGCGTCGGCACCCGCCGTCTCGAACGCTCATACTTGCCGTTGTTCGATGTGAACCCGCGGTGCAAGACATCGCAGACTTCAGCGAGGACAAAGATGGCTTACGAACTCTATTACTGGGACGGTCTGCAAGGCCGCGGCGAATTCGTGCGGCTCGCGCTCGAAGAGGCGCAAGCTCCTTACGTCGACATCGCGCGCGAGGACGACGGCACCGGCGACATGCTATCGATCCTGGACAGCAAGACCGATCCGTACCCGCCGTTCGCCCCGCCCTTTCTGAAAGACGGCGACCTGATCGTCCCGCACGTCGCGAACATCCTGCTCTACCTCGGCCCGAAGCTCGGCCTCGCGCCGCAGGACGAGTCGCGCTTCGTCGCGCATGGCCTGCAGCTCACGATCGCGGACATGGTCACCGAAGCCCACGACACGCATCATCCGCTCTCGAACGGCCAGTATTACGAAGAACAAAAGGACGCCGCCAAGGTGCGCGCGACCGAATTCATCGACCACCGCATCCCGAAGTTCATGCGCTACTTCGAGCGCGTGCTCAAGCTGAATCCGCAGGGCGACCGCCACATGGTGGGCAACGCGCTGTCCTACGTGGATTTGTCGATGTTCCAATTGATCGACGGGCTGCTCTACGCGTTTCCTCGCGCGACCAAGCATTTCGGCGAGCACTATCCGCGCCTCGCCGCCCTGCACGACGCCGTGATGGCGCGTCCGAACATCGCCGCGTATCTCGCGTCCGAACGGAGGCTGTCGCACAACGAGGCGTGCATCTTCCGCCACTACCCGGAACTCGACAAAGCCGCCCGCTGACCGGACGCGGTCAAGGTCCACCCAGGCTCGCCCAAGCCCGCCCAGCCGCCTCTGCCCGAACGGAGAAAACGCCGATGCCGCATTCAGACCCAAGCCCGGTGCTATCCTTGCGCTCGCCCCGGAAACCATAACGATCCCAGCCTCAAGCCGTGCTTTCATTCCTGCTCCGTCTGCGCACCCGCGCCAAAGAACTGTTCCGTCTTTCCGACGCGCACACCATGCTCGTCTGGTCCGTGATCGTCGGCGTGCTGGGCGCCTTGGCGACCATCGCGTTTCGCCAGGGCATCGATTTCTTTCAATGGCTTTTCGTCGGCAAGGTCGGCAGCTTCGTCGAGATGGCGCGCGAACTGCCGTGGACCGTGCGCGTCTGGCTGCCGGCCGCGGGCGGCCTCCTGGCCGGCTGTGCGCTCTTGATCGCGCGCCGCGGCGCCGACAAGAAAGCGAACTCCGACTACATGGAAGCGATCGCGATCGGCGAAGGCGTGGTGCCGGTCTGGCAGAGCCTGTGGCGCAGCATCTCGTCGCTGTTCACGATCGGCTTCGGCGGATCGATCGGGCGCGAAGGGTCGATGGTGCAATTGGCCGCGCTCGCCGCTTCGGCCGTAGGACGCGTCGTGCACTTCGATCCCGCCCGGCTGCGCCTGCTGGTCGCATGCGGCGCGGCGGCCGGCATCACGTCGGCCTATAGCGCGCCGATCGCCGGCGCGTTCTTCGTCACCGAGATCGTGCTCGGCTCGATCGCGATGGAGAGCTTCGGGCCGATCGTCGTCTCATCGGTCGTCGCCAACATCACGATGCGGGAGTTCGCGGGCTACAAGCCGCCGTATGAAATGCCGGTGTTCCCGGCGATCACGGGCGTCGAAGTGGTGCTGTTCGTGGCGCTCGGCTTGCTGTGCGGCGCGGCCGCGCCGCAGTTCCTGCATCTGCTCGACGCCACCAAGAAGCAGTTCAAACGCCTGCCCGTGCCGCTGCCGTTCCGGCTCGCGCTAGGCGGTCTCGTGGTCGGCGTGATCTCGATCTGGGTGCCCGAGGTGTGGGGCAACGGCTATAGCGTCGTCAACCACATCCTTCATTCGCCGTGGACCTGGACCGCGCTCGTCACCGTGCTCGCCTTCAAGCTGATCGCGACGGCCGCGACCGTCGGCTCGGGCGCGGTCGGCGGCGTGTTCACGCCGACGCTCTTCGTCGGCGCGACCTTCGGTTCGCTCTTCGGTATCGCCGTTCACACGCTCTTCCCGCACGCCACGTCCGCGCCCTACGCCTACGCGATGGTCGGCATGGGCGCCTTCCTCGCCGGGGCGACGCAGGCGCCGCTGATGGCGATCCTGATGATCTTCGAGATGACGCTCAGCTATCAGGTCGTGCTGCCGCTGATGCTTTCGTGCGTCGTCGCGTACTTCGTGGCGCGCGCAATCGGCAAGACGTCGATGTACGAGATCACGCTGCGCCGCCTCGAAGACGAGCAGGAACGCATGCGGCTGCGCTCGCTGCTGTTGCGCGAACTCGTCAAGCCGGCCGACACCGTCGTGACGCTCACCGCGAGCGTGGACCACATGACGCGCATCTTCCTCGAATACCCGGTGAAGTACCTGTACGTCACCAACGATGCCGGGTGCTTCCTCGGCGTCGTCGCGCTGAAGGACATCACCTCCGATCTGCTCGACAAACGCGACACCGCCGAGCGCACCGCCGCCGATTACCTCCAGCAGCAATTCGACGTGCTCACGCCCGACATGCCGATCGGCGTCGCGCTGCAGCATTTCATGGCGTTCCAAGGAGAGCGGCTGCCGGTGATCGAAAGCGCGTCGGAGCCGAAGCTGGTCGGCGCGGTCTACAAGACGGCGCTGCTCGATGCCTACCGTCGGATGAATCCGGCGTTCTGAGGCTCTCGCACAGGCGGCGCTCGCCGCTTTCGACCACCCGCCCGGCCGAAACGCTCCAGGCCGGATCCAGCCAGACGCGGCGCCGCATCTGGCGCCGCCAAGACCTCGCCATCCCCGCTGCGCGCGATGGCAAAGCGTGGCATATTTTCTACAATTGATTCAGAGCGCCCCAGACCTTGCCTGGCGCTGCGCGCGCTGCCAGTCAATCATCTCGTCGGAGCGAAGATGAGCGAACCTTCCCTCGATGCCGTGCGGCGCGATCACGCGGGCTGGATCTTTGTCCATATCGAAGGCGAGCCCTACGACCGTGGCGAACAGCACGGCCAGCTCCTCGCCGCCGAGATACGGAACGCGATCCACACGGCCAAGTATTTGGCGCGCTGGGACACAGGCGAAGATTTCGAAACCTTCACGAAAGCCGCGGTCGCGCAATTCGCGCCCAAGCTCGACACCGAATTCGCCGACGAAATCCAAGGCATCGCCGACGGCGCGAAACTGCGCTTCGAGGAAGTGCTGGCCTGGAACGGCTACATGGACTTGCTGCAAAGCTGGTGGCCGAGCCAAGCCGCCGCGCGCGACCCGCGCCTGGGGCTCAAGCCGTGGCGCGGCCGGCGCGGGCATCATTGCAGCGCGTTCATCGCCACCGGCAGCGCGACGCGCGACGGCCGCATCGTGATGGCGCACAACTCCTGGGACCGCTACGCCGCGGGCGACGCGTTCAACGTCGTGTTCGACATCGTTCCCGAGTCGGGCCACCGCATTCTGATGCAGGGGTTGCCGGGCTGTATATCGAGCCTCACCGATTTCTGGATCACGTCGGCCGGCCTGATGATCACCGAGACGACGATCTCGAACTTCGCCGGCTACAACGCCGCGGGCGCCCCCGAGTTCTACCGCTCGCGCCGCGCGACGCAATACGCGAACAGTATCGGCGACTGGTGCGAGATGTTCGCGATCTCGAACAACGGCGGCTACGCGAACAGCTGGCTGCTCGGCGACTGGAAGACGGGCGAAATCGCGCGCTACGAACTCGGCCTGCACTACTCCGGATTCGAAAGCACGAAGGACGGCTTCTATAGCGGCTACAACACCGCGACGGATCTGAAGATCCGCAATCAGGAATGCATCGGCGAGGGGGAGGATTACACGGACGTGCGCAAGAACGGCGCGCGGCGCCTGCGCTTCATGCAGCTGGCGGAAATGCATCACGGCAAGATCGACATCGATCTCGCCAAGGAGATGATGGCCGACCATCACGACGTCTATCTCGATCGCGCCGACAACCCGTGCTCGCGCACGATTTGCGGGCACCTCGAACTCGACGATGCGCGCTTCGGCGGCTCGGACCAAGGGCCGTTCAACCCTTGGGGCGCGAACGACGGCAAGGTGGTCGATAGCGAAATGGCGCGCGACCTGGCCTTCTGGGCGCGCTGGGGACATCCATGCGGGCGGCCGTTCGACGCGCAAGCGTTCATGAAACGGCATCCGCAATGGAACTGGCTCAACGGTTATATGCGCGACCGGCCGTCGTGGCCGTGGGCGCGTTTTGCGGTGCTGCGGTAGACCTGCGTTGGACGTTAGGCACGGCGTATGCTGCCGGTGTGGCACCGGCGGTGGCGCATAGAGAAGGAGGTCGAGCGATGAAAATCTCGACAGTGACAGCCATGGCATTGCTCTCGGCATCAAGCTTCGCGGCGCCCCAACACACGACCGCACTCGACAGCCTGACCGCACGTGACGCCGCGCATGCCTTACGCGCCAACGCCGCCCCCGTCGCGCCTCCCGCTCCCAGCGTGAGGGCCGTCGCGATCCGGCCGGACGGCTGGGCCCGCATCACGCTGCCGAAGCCGACCGGGCTCGCGCACAAGTTCGCCGCGCATGAACGGCAGGCGCAGACCTGAAGCGTTTGCTGGCACGATCAAAGAGGATGGAACGCACGATATGACCAAATCGAACATCCCGACTGAAGCGATCGACCTGCAGATCACGGACGTGCTGCGCGCCGTACCGTACCCGGCCAACAAGGACCAGCTTGTGGAGATCGCTCGCGATGCGGGCGCTAGCAACGAGCTGCTGTCGATTCTCGATGGGCTGCCCGAGCAGGACTATCCGGATATCGACTCGGTGACGCGGCTGATCGGCAGCAACTATGGTCCTGGTGTCAGCGTCTGATGCGCCGTTCAAGGCGCGCTTAATCGGGATTACGGCCGAACACCACTCTCGCGAAGAACCCGGCCAGGACCGACTCCGTCAACTCGAGCGTCACGTGCTGCGGATCGGACAAATATAGCGATTGCACGCCGTCGCACAAGCCGATGAGCCCGATTGCCAGCATCTCGGCCGGCAACGGCAGCGGCGTGCCCACTCGCTCCGAGAACATGCGGATATAACCCGCCATCTCTTCGCGCTTCTCATGCATGAACGCGTTGAAGCGCGTGCGGAACTTCGCGTCGCGGCTCGCTTGCAGCTTCGCCTCGCCCCATAGCAGGAAGCACTTGTTGTCGCGAAACATCCGGCTGTAATAGGTCAGCACGTTCGCTTCCATCTGCTCGCGCGTCGCGCCTTCCACAAAGATGTCCTGCAGCTCCGACTGCATGCGCTCGTGATCGAGTCTCAGCAGTTCCAGCAGCACCTCCGGCTTGCCGCGGAAATTCGAATAGAACGCGCCACGCGTGTAACCGGCCGCGGCGGCAATATCTTCCACGCTCGCGGCGACGTACCCCTTCTTCGTGAAGATGGTCAAGGCAGCATCGAGCAGACGCTGGCGCGTCTGGTCCTTGCTCTGTTCGCGGGTCAATCGTTTTCGTGTCATGGGGCAAATTTTACATCGGCGCCAGGCGGATTCAGCTTTGCATTCAGATACAAGTGTGTATTAGAATCCACTTTGTATTTAGAGACAAGAGGCGAGCGGCGTTTGAAACGCTTACTGCAAGCCTCTTCGGCACAGCCCCGCCGCTTGCCGAATCCGTTCGCATCGCTTTCGTTTTGTAAGCCATGGTGTCACTGTGAATCGTCCCAGTCTTTGCGCATCACCCGCGGCGCGCATGCCAATCCGCCCGTTTCGTCTTAGTCGTACTGGCCGTTCTTTCGTCAGCCGTATTCGTGCAGGAGGCGCGGTGCTCGCGCTGTGCGGGACGATGGTGCTCGCCGGATGCCATCAGAAGGAAGCCGCCGCGCCGGCGCCGCGTCCGGTCGTCGCCGTCGCCGTGCATCCGGATGGACGCCCGGCGCTGGCGTCGCTGCCCGGCGAAGTCGATGCGCGCTACTCGACACCGCTCTCGTTTCGCGTCGCCGGCAAGATCGTCGAGCGGCAGGTGCGTCTCGGCGACACCGTGAAGGCGGGCCAGATCGTCGCCCGCCTCGATCCGGAAGATCTGCAGAAGAACGTCGCGAACACGCAGGCGCAACTCGACGCCGCGCAGCACCAGCTCGTCTACGCCAAGCAGCAGCTCGACCGCGACACCGCGCAGGCGCAGGAAAAGCTGATCGCGCCCGCCCAGCTCGAGCAAACACAAAATGCGTACACGTCCGCCTTGGGGCAGCGCGATCAAGCGCAGCAGCAGCTCGCGCTCGCGAAGAACCAGTTGCAGTACGCGACGCTCACCGCGGATCACGCGGGCTTCATCACCGCCGAGGACGCGGACACGGGGCAGAACGTGACATCGGGTCAGGCCGTCTACCATCTCGCGTGGTCGGGGGATATCGACATCGTCTGCGACGCGCCGGAGAGCGCGCTCGCTGCGCTCGCGGTCGGCCGCACGGCGGCGATCACGCTGCCCGCGCTGCCCGGCAAGCGCTTCACCGCGCGTGTGCGCGAAGTGTCGCCCGCCGCCGATCCGCAAAGCCGCACCTATCGAACGAAACTCACGCTCGAAGCGCCGAGCCCCGATGTGCGGCTCGGCATGACCGCCGACGTCGCCTTCGACGGCGTGACGAACGACTCGCATCCCTACACGCTGCCCGCCACCGCCCTCTTTCACGACGGCACCGATCCGGCCGTGTGGATCGTTCGTCCAGGCGACGGCGCGTCGAGCAGCGGCACGCTCGAACTGCGCCGCGTGCAAGTCGCGCATTACGACGAACGCACTGTCTCCGTGTCCGCAGGCTTGAACGACGGCGACCGCGTCGTGCTGCAAGGCGTGCACACGGTCAGCGCCGGAGAAAAAGTGCGCGTGATGGCGCCGCTCCACCCCGAGGACTTCGCATCATGAGCACCGTGGATCGCGAAGGCCCGGACGAGCGGGCCGGCCCGCGCTCGCACGCGAGCGACGAAGAAGGCCGCTTCAATCTATCGGCGTGGGCGCTCAGGCATCAAGCGCTCGTGATCTTCCTGATCACACTCGCGACCTTGTTCGGCATCCTCGCCTATACGCGGCTCGCGCAATCGGAAGACCCGCCGTTCACGTTCCGCGTGATGGTGATCCAGACCTTCTGGCCCGGCGCCACCGCGCGCCAGATGCAGGATCAGATCACCGACCGCATCGGCCGCAAGCTGCAGGAAACGCCGAACATCGACTTTCTGCGCAGCTACTCGCGCCCGGGCGAATCGCTGATCTTCTTCAACATGAAGGATTCGGCGCCCGCCAAGGACGTGCCCGACACCTGGTACCAGGTGCGCAAGAAAGTGGGCGACATCGCCGCGACCTTGCCCGCCGGCGTCCAGGGACCGTACTTCAACGACGAGTTCGGCGACGTCTACACCAACATCTACACGCTCGAAGGCGACGGCTTCTCGGCCGCGCAACTGCACGACTACGCGGACGAACTGCGCACGGTGTTCCTGCGCGTGCCGGGCGTCGCGAAGGTCGACTATTTCGGCGATCCGAACCAGCACATCTACATCGAAGTCACCAACACGCAGCTGACGCGCCTGAACATCTCGCCGCAGCAGCTCGCGCAAGCGATCAACGCGCAGAACGCCGTAGCGCCCGCGGGCACGCTCACGACCTACGACGACCGCGTGTTCGTGCGCCCGAGCGGCCAGTTCAAGGACGTCAACGCGCTCGCCGACACGCTCATCACGATCAACGGCCGCTCGTTCCGTCTCGGCGACATCGCAACGATCAAGCGCGGCTACGACGACCCGCTCTCGACGCAAATGCGCTTCGAAGGCAAGCCGGTGCTCGGCATCGGCCTCACGATGCAGCCGGGCGGCGACGTGATCCGGCTCGGCAAGGCGCTCGACGCGCAAGCCTCCGAACTGCGCGCGCATCTGCCGGCGGGGCTCAAGCTCGTCGAGGTGTCGAGCATGCCGCACGCGGTCTCGAACTCGGTCGACGACTTTCTCGAAGCGGTCGCCGAGGCGGTGGGGATCGTGCTGATCGTGAGCCTCGTGTCGTTGGGCGTGCGGACCGGGATGGTCGTCGTCATTTCGATTCCGGTCGTGCTCGCCGTCACCGCGCTTTGCATGTCCATGTTCGATATCGGGCTGCACAAGGTCTCGCTCGGCACGCTCGTGCTCGCGCTCGGCCTCTTGGTCGACGATGCGATCATCGCCGTCGAGATGATGGCCGTGAAGCTCGAACAAGGCTGGAAACGCACGCGCGCCGCAGCCTACGCCTACACCAGCACCGCGTTTCCGATGCTGACGGGCACGCTCGTCACGGTGTCGGGCTTCCTGCCGATCGCGCTCGCCAAATCGAGCACGGGCGAGTACACACGCTCGATCTTCGAGGTGTCGGCGATCGCGCTGATCGCCTCGTGGTTCGCGGCCGTCGTGCTGATCCCGCTGTTGGGCTTTCACCTGCTGCCCGAGCGCAAGAAAGCCGCGCATGAGCCCGACGACCACGAGCACGACATCTACGACACACGCTTTTACAGGCGTCTGCGCGGCTGGATCACGTGGTGCATCGAGCGGCGCTTCGTGGTGCTCGCGATCACGGTCACGCTCTTCATCGTCGCGCTCGCCGGCTTCTCGCTCGTGCCGCAGCAGTTCTTCCCGAGTTCGGACCGCCCCGAATTGCTCATCGACGTGCGGCTGCCCGAAGGCGCCTCCTTCGATGCGACGCTGCGCCAAGCCCAGCGGATCGAGACGACGCTCAAAGGACGCCCCGAGATCGATCACTTCGTCGACTTCGTCGGCACCGGCGCGCCGCGTTTCTACTTGCCGCTCGATCAGCAGCTCACGCAGCCGAACTTCGCGCAGTTCGTGATCACCGCGAAGACCGTCGAGGATCGCGAGAAGCTCGCGCGCTGGCTCGGTACGACGCTGCGCGACAACTTCCCGGCCATCCGCACGCGCTTGTCGCGGCTCGAAAACGGTCCGCCGGTCGGCTACCCGGTGCAGTTCCGCGTGAGCGGCGACGATATCGCCACGGTGCGCTCGATTGCCGAGAAGGTCGCGGCGACCATGCGCGCGGACAATCGCACGACAGGCGTCCAGTTCGACTGGGACGAACCCGCCGAGCGCTCGGTGCGCTTCGAGATCGATCAGAAGAAGGCGCGCGAAGTGGGCGTGACATCCGAAGACGTCTCGAGCTTCCTAGCCATGACGCTCTCGGGCTACACGGTCACGCAGTACCGCGAGCGCGACAAGCTGATCAGCGTCGACTTGCGCGCGCCGAAGCGCGAGCGCGTCGACCCGTCGCATATCGTGAACCTCGCGATGCCCACGCCGAACGGCCCGGTGCCGCTCGGCTCGCTCGGCCACCTTCGCAACGACCTCGAATACGGCGTGATTTGGGAGCGCGATCGCCAGCCGACGATCACGGTGCAGTCCGACGTGCTGGGCAAAGCGCAAGGCATCGACGTGACGAAGAGCCTCGACCACGCGCTCGCGCCGGTGCGCGCCTCGCTGCCGCTCGGCTACCGCATCGAGCTCGGCGGCTCAGTCGAGGAAAGCGCCAAGGGACAAACGTCGATCAACGCGCAGATGCCGCTGATGGTAATCGCCGTACTGACGCTCCTGATGATCCAGCTGCAGAGCTTCGCGCGCGTGATGATGGTCGTGCTGACCGCGCCGCTCGGGCTCATCGGCGTGGTCGGCACGCTGCTGCTCTTCGGCCAGCCGTTCGGCTTCGTCGCGATGCTCGGCGTGATCGCAATGTTCGGGATCATCATGCGCAACTCGGTGATCCTCGTCGATCAGATCGAGCAGGACATCGCCGCGGGCCACAAGCGTTTCGACGCGATCGTCGGCGCGACGGTGCGGCGCTTCCGGCCGATCACGCTGACCGCCGCGGCCGCTGTGCTCGCGCTGATTCCGCTGTTGCGCTCGAACTTCTTCGGCCCAATGGCGACCGCCCTGATGGGCGGCATCACGAGCGCGACCGTGCTCACGCTCTTTTATTTGCCCGCGTTGTATGCGGCTTCGTTCCGGGTGCGGCGCGACGAACGCGATCCGCCCACGTCGCCCACCGCGCACACGGGGAATTGATCATGGGAAATATTCGAGCCGTAACATCAGCCGCCGTGCTCGCCCTTGCAGCCTGCTCGTTCGGCCCTTCCGGCGAACCGCCCGCCATGCCCTCGCCTGCGCACTACGGTGCCGAAGCGCAGCCCGCGCAGACGGTCGCGGCTCAGGGCGTCGCGCAGCATTTCGAAACGGGCGCGCAGCCCGTGCCCGACTGGTGGCGCCTGTACCAATCGGACGCGCTCGATGCGCTCGTCGACGAGGGCCTGCGCAACAGTCCCACGCTCGCCGCCACCGACAAGCTGCTCGCCTCCGCGCACGAGCAGCTTCGCGCGCAGATCGGCAGCTCGCTGCTGCCGCAGATCGATCTCGGCGGACAAGCCACGCGCCAGCGCGCGCTTGCGATTCCCGAAGCCGGTCCGCAGACGTTTCTCTACAACGTGTTCGCCGGGCAGATCCAGACGCACTACACGTTCGATATCTTCGGCGCGGCGCGCTTGGCGAACGCGGCGCTGGGTGCGCGCGTGGATCAGCAGGCATATCAGCTCGATGCCGCGCGACGCGCGCTCGCGGCCAACATCGTGACTGCCGCGATCAACGCCGCCGCGCTGCATGCGCAGATCGACACCACTGAACGGCTCGTCGACCTAGCGAACGAACAGGCGCAGGATGCGCAACGGCGCTACGAGCTAGGCTCGCTCGCGCATGCCGACGCGCTGAACGTCCAGCAAAGCGCTTCTTCTTTGGCCGCTACCCTGCCCGGACTGCGTCAGCAGTTGGCCACGACGCGTCACGCGCTCGCCGTGCTGCTCGGCCGCACGCCTGATGCCGCGCCGCCCGATCTCGACCTCGCGAGCCTCTCCTTGCCCGACCAGGTGCCGGTCGTCGTGCCGTCGGATCTGCTGCGCACGCGGCCCGACATCCAGGCGGCCGACGCGGCGCTCAAAGGCGCCGCCGCCGATGTCGGCGTAGCGACGGCGCAGATGTTCCCGAGCTTGTCGCTGACGGCGTCGATGGGGCAAGGCGGGTTCAGCTGGCCGGTCGCGCTCTCGGGCGCGGGGGCGATCTGGAGCCTCGGCGGGTCGCTCACGCAGCCGATCTTCCACGGCGGCGCCCTGCTCGCGCAGCGGCGCGCCGCCGTCGACGCCTACGACGCCGCGGTGCTGCAGTACAAGCAGACGGTGCTGTCGGCGTTCGAAAACGTGGCGGATACGCTCGCGTCGCTCGAACACGATGCGCAGGCGCTCGATGCGTCGAGCGCGGCGGCCCGCGCCGCGCGGCAAGCCTACGACGAAACCGCCGCCCGCTACCGGCTCGGCGCCGTGCCGATTTCGACGGCGCGCTCGGGCGAGCAGCAATATCAGAACGCGCGGCTCGACGAAATTCGCTATATGAGCGCGCGCTTAAGCGACACGGCCGCGCTGTTCCAAGCGATGGGCCAGCCGCCCGCGAGCAACGCCGATGCAGGTAAGAGTCTGGCGAAAAATTGAAGCTGTTGGGGACGTTGCGGAAACCTTGACGCTGCCGCTTTCGACGAACACGCCGAAAGCGGCAGCCAGCCCGCCATGACAACCGATGGTCAGATCAGAAGCAAGCCGCCCGTCATGCGACTTCGAGTTGCGCCAAGGCCCGCTCTTCGGCCATGCGCCGTTTCTCCGCGCGCAGCATGTAGTAGTTGATACCCACCACGCCGACCGTCACGACGACGATGAACAGCGTCGCGAGCGCATTCATCTCGGGATTGAGCCCCAACCGCACGCGCGAGAACACGACGAGCGGCAGCGTCGTCGACCCCGGCCCCGACAAGAACGCCGACAGCACCAGATCGTCGATCGACAGCGTGAACGACAACAGCCACCCGGACACGAGCGCCTGCGAGATCAGCGGCAGCGTGATCGCGAAGAACACCTTGAGCGGCGTGGCGCCGAGATCGAGCGCGGCCTCTTCCAGCGACGGATTCAGGTCCCGCACGCGCGACTGCACGATGATCGCGACGTACGAGATACAGAGCATCACGTGTCCGATCCAGATCGTGACGATGCCTCGGCCTTCGGGCCACCCAAGCCACTTGCCCATTTCGATGAAGAGCAGCAGCAGCGAAATGCCCTGGATCACCTCGGGAATCACAAGCGGCGCGTTGATCATGCCCGTGTAGAGCGTGAAGCCGCGAAAGCGCCCCATGCGCGCAAGCACGAAACCGGCCCACGTGCCGATGATCACCGACGCGAACGCCGTCAAGAGTCCGATGCGCAGCGACAGCCACGCCGCCGCGATCAACTCGTCGTCGTCGAGAAGCGCCTCGTACCACCGCGTCGAGAAACGCGTCCAGACCGTGACGAGCTGCGACTCGTTGAACGAGTAGATGATCAGGCTGAGGATCGGGATATACAGAAAAGCAAAGCCGATGCCGAGCGCGACGACTTGCAGAGTGCGATTCGGTTTGATCATCGGCGTTCTTCCATTTGCTTGGCTTGGAAGTGCTGGAACATCGCCATCGGCACGAGCAGCAGCAGCACCATCGCGCACGTCACCGCCGAAGCCATCGGCCAGTCCGCGTTGTTGAAGAATTCATTCCACATCACGCGACCGATCATCAGCGTGTTCGCGCCGCCGAGCAGTTCCGGAATCACGTACTCGCCCACCGCCGGGATGAACACGAGGAGACACCCCGCGATGATCCCGTTCTTCGAGAGCGGCAGCGTGATCGTCACGAATGCCTTCCACGGCTTGGCGCCCAGGTCGTAGGCGGCCTCGAGCAGCGTGAGGTCCATCTTCACCAAGTGCGCGTAGAGCGGCATCACGAGAAACGGCAGATACGAATAGACCATGCCGATATAGACCGCGGTATTCGTGTGATAGAGCTCGATCGGCTGGTGGATGATGCCCGTCCACATCAGGAAGTTGTTCAGCAACCCGTTGTTCTTCAGGATGCCGATCCATGCGTACACGCGAATCAGGAACGACGTCCAGAACGGCAGCATCACGGCCATCATCAGGACGTTGCGCGTCGACGGATTCGAGCGGGCGATGTAGTACGCCATCGGATAGCCGAGCAGCAGACACAGGAGCGTCGTGATCGCCGCCACGACGACCGAATTCACGTAGGTCGCGAAGTAGAGGCTGTCGCTCAGCAGGAACGCGTAGTGCGCGACGTTGAGCGAAATCTGCACGACGCCGTTCTGGATCGCGACGAGCTCCGTATAAGGCGGAATCCCGAGCTGCAGTTCGGCGAAGCTGATCTTGAGGACAAGCAGGAACGGCACGAAGAAAAACAGCAGCAGCCAGATGAACGGCCCTGCCACGACGGCCGTGCTGCCCGTCAGCTTGAAGCGCCGCGTCGGCCACATCAGCAGTGAATTCAGAGTGCTTTTCATGCCGTCAACACCACACCTGCCGAGGCGCTCCAGCGCACGTAGATTTCATCGCCCCAAGTGGGCGATTCGATTTCGGTGAGCGCGAGGCTCGACACGTTGGCGATCACGGTTTTGCCCGAGTCGAGCTTCACGTGATAGAGCGAGTAGCCGCCCATGTACGCGACGTTCGAGATCGTGCCGTGCCCCCAGTTGAACGCGCCCTCAGGCGGCTTGCGCGTGAGCGCGATGCGCTCCGGGCGCACCGAGATCGTGACGGGCATGCCGAGCGGACCGGTGATGCCGTGGTTCACGTAAAGACGCGTCGACAGCTCGGTGGTCTCGACGAACACGTGATCCGGCTCGTCCTCGACGACATGGCCGTCGAACAGATTCGTCGAGCCGATGAATTCGGCCGAGAAGCGTGAGTTCGGGAATTCGTAGACTTCGTGCGGCGTGCCGAGCTGGACGATCTCCCCTTCGCTCATGACCGCGAGGCGGTCCGCCATCGTCATCGCCTCTTCCTGATCGTGCGTGACCATCATGCAGGTGACGCCGACCTTGTTGAGAATGTTGACGAGCTCGATCTGCGTGCGCTGGCGGATTTGCTTGTCGAGCGCGGACATCGGCTCGTCGAGCAGCAGCAGCTTCGGGCGCTTGACGAGCGAGCGCGCAAGCGCGACGCGCTGCTGCTGCCCGCCCGAAAGCTGATGCGGCTTGCGCTTGGCGAAGCGGCCCATCTGCACGAGATCGAGCGCGCTCTGCACGCGGTCCTTCAACTCCGCCTTCGGCACGCCTTCCTGCTTCAAGCCGAACGCGACGTTCGCTTCGACCGTCATGTGCGGAAAGAGCGCATAAGACTGGAACATCATGTTGACCGGCCGGCGGTACGGCGGCATCTGCGCGAGATCCTCGCCGTCGATCAGGATCTTGCCCGAGGTGGCCGTCTCCAGGCCCGCGAGCATGCGCAGCAGGGTCGACTTGCCGCAGCCCGAGCTGCCGAGCAGCGCGAACAGCTCCCCTTTCTGAACCGACAAATTGACGTTCTTGACAGCGAACGTCTCGCCGAACTTCTTCACGACGTCGACGATCTGCACGAAGTTGTCCGCCGCCACCGGGGCGGGAGATTTGGCGAAGGACGGCGTGCCGGTCCCTGCCAGCGCGCTCGATTGGTCACTCATGATCTGCTGCTTCACTCCAGACGTTTGACGAACAAAGCCCCCGGTCGGCACCGAGGGCTTCATGACTACATGCCGATTTACGGCGTAACGCTTAGCGGCCCGACTTGAATTCCGTCCACAGCCGCGTTTCGAGCCGCTGGATTTCCGGCGGCAGCGGTTTCAGCAGGAACAGCGTCTTGATGACGTCCGGGCTCGGGTACACGGCCGGATCGTTCGCGACGTCCTTGTCGACGTACTTGCGCGCTTCCGTGTTCACGCTCGGGTAGTACACCGCGTTCGTGATGGCCGCGTGGACTTGCGGCGTTTCGATGTAGTTGATCCACTGGAGCGCGGCGTCCTTGTGCGCGGCGTCCTTCGGAATCGCCATCACGTCGAACCAGACCGGCGCGCCGCCCTTCGGAATGTAGTACTCGACCTTGTACGCCTTCTTCGCCTCGACAGCGCGGTGCTTCGCGATCACGACGTCGCCCGACCAGCCGTACGCGAAGCAGATGTCGCCGCCGACCAGGTCATTGATGTAGCCCGACGAGTTGAATTGCGTGATGTACGGACGGATTTTCTTCATCATCGCGAGCGCCGCGCGATAGTCGTCAGGGTTCGTGCTGTTCGGGTCTTTGCCGATGTAGTGCAGCGCGGCCGAGAAGACCTGGTCCGGCGCGTCGAGCACCGAGACGCCGCAGGTCTTCAGCTTCGAAATGTTTTCCGGCTTGAACAGGATGTCCCAGTTGTCGAGGGCGACGTCCTTGCCAAGGATCTGCTGTGCCTTCGTCACGTTGTAGCCGAGGCCGGTCGTGCCGTACGCCCAGGGCACCACGTACTTGTTGCCCGGGTCCGCGCCGGCGACGAGCGCCATCAGCGACGGATCGAGATACTTGAGGTTGGGCAGCTTCGATTTGTCGAGCGGCTGGAAGATGTTCGCGGCGATCTGCTTGCCCGCGTAGTTGCTTGTCGGCACGACGATGTCGTAGCCCGAGTTGCCGGTCAGGAGTTTGGCTTGCAGCGTGTCGTCGCTGTCGTAGTTGTCGTATTTGACCTTGATGCCGGTTTGCTTCTCGAAGTTCGGAATCGTGTCCTTGGCGATGTAGTCCGACCAGTTGTACACGTTCAGTTGCGTATCCTTCGCGCTTGCCGTCAAGGCCGCGGTCGCGCACAACGCCACTGCCGCCAGTTGTGCCGCCATTTTTACTTTCATTCGCTTCTCCATTGCGATCGAACCGGGTCGAACCCACACCCTTGCCCGTGCTGCCGCTTTGTGCCTACCGCTCATGGCTATCACTGACCAAGCGCCAAGCGGGCAGCCCCCCTTTGAAACCTGGAAAACTACCATTAAATATCGTGCTTTTTGCAAAAAACGCCAAGTTGTCGCGCAAAGGGTACAGCGTCTGGCAGCCGCGATCGCCCAACAGACTTCTTACGCACGCTTGGCGCCTCGCTCCAAGGCGAAACCGGCGCAATTTTATCGGGTTATCGCCGACTGTCTACCGTCCAAAAAAGACATCGGGTCAAGAAGCCACAATTTGGGGCGGAATGGGACGCCAGCCGGGCCTGAGACGGACGCCGGGCGCCACGAAATTCGCCCGATACCTTCGGTTCGCTTTCATTGCCACCAGTCGCTGCCGGCCGCTGCCGCGCTTGCGATAACATGGCGGTCTTCCCGGTCTCCGGTCTCGAATGAAAGGTCCTCGATGCCATCCAACCTCCATGCCCTGCCCGATAGCCCGTGCATCGGCGTCTGCTCGACGCTCTTCGACGAAGTCTGCAAAGGATGCGGGCGCACCGCCGCCGAAGTGTCGAACTGGGTTTTCCTGAGCGACGAAGAAAAGCGCGCGGTGTGGGAGCGCATCGAGCGCGAAGGCACGGCCATGCGGTTTCAGTACGACAAGCTCTGAAATTTGGCGTGAGAAAAACGAAGCCCCGCGCACCGGCTGTTGATGGCCGACGCGCGGGGCTTTCTTATTGCGGGCACCGCGTGTCGCGAAAGCATCGAATATCGATGCGCTTTCGCGACGTATGACAGATGGTATGGTCTCCTCTGCGCCAGGTGCCGCTGCGTTTCGTTTAGAACTTCATGCCGACGCCAACGCCGACGATCACCGGATCGATATGCAGCGTGCCGAGGTTCGTCTCGCCGAGCGTCGCATTGGTGCGCATCCAGATCTTCTTGACGTCCAGATTGACGAACAGGTTCTTCGCGACCTGGACATCGACACCGGCCTGCAGTGCCGGGCCGAAGCTGCTGCGCGTCACTTGAATGCCTTGATCGCCGACGTGGAGCCCGTCGTTATAGAAATACGTGTAGTTCAGACCCGCACCGAGATACGGACGAATCTTGCCCGCATGATTGAAGTGATATTGCAGCAGAAGCGTCGGCGGCAGGACGTTCACGCCGCCCAGATTGCCGAGCGCCGTCGAGGTCAACTGGTGTCGCGAGGTGCCGAGAATCAGCTCGACGCCGATCGCATCGCGAATCATGTAGGTGAAGTCGACTTCAGGAACGATCGCGTTGTTCACGCCGACGCCGAGGCCCTCCATCGCATCGCTCTTGCTGATGTTCGGCTGGATGCTGATGCCGCGCACGCGCGCGAGGATATCGCCCTGATAGATGCCATCGCCATTCGACGCGGCATTGGCGATCGCCGGTGCTGCGACGACACAGGCTGCGCACAACGCGGCGCGTAACCACTTGTTCATGACTTCTTCTCCGTTGTCGTATTGAGATTGAGTGAATTGTCCTGACAGAACGGAGAGGTCACGTTGATCTTGGTCAAGCGCGTCATGATGCGTCGCGCGCGCATTGACCTCGATCAACTCAACCGGATGAACTCAACTTAGCTCAGTGCGTACGCGCAACGGTTTTCGACGACCGGCCGCGCAACGCCGGTCATTAGCAGTTCCAACAGATCACGCACGCTGCGAATCGCGCGACCGAACGGCAAGGCCTCGCGTCCGCGGAAGAACAAGCCGTTGTTGACGTCGCCGCGCAGCGCCGCCGCGAGGCGAGTATCGATGCAGAAGTGGCCGAACTTCTCGATCCCGTCGCGCAAGCCGCACACCGACAAACATTCGAGCGCGGTCGGACATGAGTTCTTGACCAAGCCGATTTTGTTACGGATGCGCGCCTCGTTGCGCAGATAGCGATCGAGCCACGGCGTCTTCACCGCGCGCGCCGGCAGGCCGGTGACGCTCACGAATTCGACGATGTCCTCGGGCGTTGCGTCGGCGAGCACGCGCTTGAAGTTCGGATGCGCATCGCCCTCCTCCGTCACGGCGAACGGCGTGCCGAGCTGCACGCCGTTTGCGCCGGCCGCGAGGCACGCGCGCAACGCTTCATGGCTGTTGATGCCGCCGGCGACGATGAGCGGAATGTCCGCGCGCGAAAGGCCGAGCGATTCGATCGTCTGTGTCGTTTCTTCGATCACGCGCGCGAAACCGAAGCGCGCGTCGTTCATGTCGGCGAGATCGGTCACGCCAAGGTGGCCGCCCGCATACGCCGGATGCTCGATCACGATGGCGTCGGGCAAGCGGTTCTTCTTCATCCACTTCTTGAGCACGAGCGCGATGCCTCGGCTGTCTGACAGGATCGGGATCAGCGCGATATCGTGTCCCTGCGTCAGATCGGGCAGATCGAGCGGCAGGCCCGCGCCCATCACGATCGCATCGGCGCCGTGCTCGCAGGCGGTGCGGACGTAGTCCGCGTGGGAGCGTACGGCCTTCATCACGTTGACGGCAATCATGCCGTGCCCTTCGGCGAGCGCTTTCGCCGCGCGAATCTCACGCTCGAGCGCAATCAGGTTCGCTTGCTCGAGCGTCTCGCGTTCGGGCTTGGCCTTGCACATCTCGATGAGGTCGGCGTGATGATGGCGCAAATCGATGCTGGAGATCGTGCCGAGCGCGCCTTCGCGCGCGACGCTGCCGGCCAGACGATGCGCGGACACGCCGACGCCCATGCCGCCCTGCACGATGGGCAGCAGCGTACGGCCGCGAATCTTGAGCGGGGGGAACGAAGAACTGGAGATCATCGATGGCCTCAATTTGATATAGCGATGTAAAGGCCAGATGATCGGGGTTCATGCGGGGCGCATTTTGCGCAAGATCAAGAAAAACGGCGCTTGCGATGTATCGCAAGCGCCGTTTTGATTTGGGTCAGTCAGCTGACTTCAGGCGGGAACCGAAATTACTCCACACCCTGGCTCGCCAGGAAATCCTCGTAATTCCCACCGAAGTCATACAGCGTCCCATCCGTCCGCACTTCAATGATCCGGTTCGCCAACCCGCTCACGAACTCGCGATCATGCGACACGAAGATCAGCGTGCCTTCGTACTTCTCGAGCGCGATCTGCAGCGACTCGATCGATTCCATGTCCATGTGGTTGGTCGGCTCGTCCATCAAGAGCACGTTATGGCGGCCGAGCATCAGCTTGCCCCAGATCATGCGGCCCTTCTCGCCGCCCGAGAGCACCTTGACCGACTTCTTGATGTCGTCGGCGTTGAAGAGCAAGCGGCCCAGCGTGCCGCGCACCATCTGCTCGTCGTCGCCGTCCTTGCGGTAATCGTCGATCCAGTCGGTGAGCGTGACGTCCTTCGGAAATTCTTCGTAGGTGTCTTGCGGCATGTAGCCGACGTTCGCGTTCTCGGCCCACTTGACCGTGCCGCCGTCCACCGCCACACCGCCCTGCAGCGAGCGCAGCAACGTGGTCTTGCCCGCGCCGTTCTCGCCGATGATCGCGATGCGCTCGCCCGGCTGCACGCTGATGCTGAAGTTCTTGAAGATCGTGCGGTCGTACTGCTTCGTGATGGCTTCGGCGACCACCGCGATGTTGTGCAGCTTTTTCTCGTACTCGAAGCGGATGAACGGGTTCTGCCGCGACGACGGCTTGAATTCCTCGATCTTGATCTTGTCGATCATCTTCAAGCGGCTCGTGGCCTGGCGGGCCTTCGACTTGTTCGCCGAGAAGCGGCGCACGAAGTCCTGCAGGTCGGCGACACGTTCCTTCGCCTTCGCGTTCGCGGCGGCCTGGCGCTCGCGGGCCTGGGTCGACGCGAGCATGTAGTCGTCGTAGTTGCCCGGGTAGACCTTCAGCGTGCCGTAATCCATGTCCGCCATGTGCGTGCAGACCTGGTTCAGAAAGTGACGATCGTGCGAGATGATGATCATCGTCGAGTTGTACTGGTTGAGGATGTCTTCCAGCCAACGGATCGAGTTGATGTCGAGGTTGTTGGTCGGCTCGTCGAGCAGCAGCACGTCGGGGTTCGAGAACAGCGCCTGAGCGAGCAGCACGCGCAGCTTCCAGCCAGGGGCGACGTTGCTCATCGGACCGTTGTGATCTTCAATGCGGATGCCGATGCCGAGCAGCAGTTCGCCCGCGCGCGCTTCGGCCGTGTAGCCGCCGTATTCGGCGAACTTCGCTTCGAGCTCGGCGGCGTGCATGTAGTCGTCGTCGGTGGCGTCGGGGTTTGCATAGATCGCGTCGCGCTCGCTCATCGCGGCCCACATTTCGGCGTGGCCCATCATCACGACATCGAGCACGCGCACGTCTTCGTAGGCGAACTGGTCCTGGCGCAATTTGCCCAAGCGGATGTTCGGCTCGAGCATCACGTTGCCCGAGCTCGGATCGAGGTCGCTACCCAGGATCTTCATGAAGGTCGACTTGCCGCAGCCGTTCGCACCGATCAGACCGTAGCGATTCCCTCCCCCGAATTTGACCGAGATATTCTCGAAGAGGGGCTTAGGCCCGAATTGCATGGTGATATTGGCAGTAGACAGCACGGCGCGTCCCTTTGAATGATAGATCGGCGAAAAACCGGGTATTTTAGCAAGTTTTTGGCGCGAATGGGCGCCACGGCCGATGCCGGGCCGGCCACACGCCTGTCAATTTGGCGACGCGATGAGGCAAGCGCGTGACGGCGGCGTCGGCTTTGGCGCCTTCGGCACCCAATGCTCGCTGCGTGAAACGGCGCGCGCGTCAGCTTCCCTTGTACTGGGCGGCTTCGGCCGGGCTCAACGAGCCCGCGGCGGGCGGCGCCGTGCGCGCGCTGCCCGCGGCGCCCGCCTGCGCGCCGGAAGCGGCGAGCGGCGGCTTGCTCGGCTCTTTTTTGCCGGGCGGCGGCGCACTCGGCGCCGCTTTCATCTGCGAGAGCAAGTCGTTGCAAGGCAGCGGCTGGTTGTTGCTCGGAGCGATCAGCGGGATCAGCGCCGCGAACGGGTTGATGAGGCCGAGCCCCACCATCGCCCCCGCGCGCAGCGCGAGCGCCCCCGCGTCCACGCCGACGTGCGGGTCCTTGAACGTGCCCTTCACGTAAAGCGGCGAGCGTAGCGTGAAGACGCGAAAGCCCTTCGTGTGCGGATGGATGCCCAGATTCATCGACTCGTCGCGCAGGTCGACATGGCCGTCGATATTGATGATGGCGTCGTCGGTATCGAGCGCGAACGTGCGCGAATCGAGCACGCCGTCGGTCGCGACGAAATCGGCCACCGCGCAGTTGATCTTCACGTCCTGGCTACCGAACATTTTCTCGTAGACGACATTGGCGACGTTGAGCCCCGCCGCCTCCATGAGAAACCGGCTGATGGTGCCCTGGGTCACCACCGCCTTCACTTCGCCGTTGGAGGTCGCGGCGAGCGCCGCCGGCGAGTTGCCGGTGGCCGACAGCGCCGCGTCGCCGTTGACCTCGCCGAGCGCCGATTGCATCGTCTTCACGCTCGGGAAAAGCTGCTTGAGCTTCAGGTGCCGCGCGGAAGTCGTAAAGCGTCCCTTGAGGGGCGCAGCGCTGCCGTCGAGATGGATGGTCGAGGACAACGTGCCGCCCGCCACGCCGAAATTGAGCGGCTCGAGCGACAGCACGCCGTCCTGCATCACGACGTGCGTATACAGGTCGGTGATCGGCAGATCCGCGTTCTTGACGATGCGCTTGCCGGTGAACTTCACGTCGGCGTCGATCGCTTTCCAGCGGTCGGTCTGGAACGGCTCGACGGGCAACACGCGGTTCGCCGGCTGTCTCGAGGTGTCGCCGCTCTTGGCCTTGCTCGCGTTCGTGTCCGCACCGATGATCGGCGCCAGGTCCGAGAACTGCAGCACGTTCGAGACCAGTTCGCCCGAAAGCATGGGCCGCGGTTCGCGGCCCGTGTACGTGATCGAGCCGTTGATGTCGCTGCCGCCCACGCGCCCCGTGAAATTCTCGTACGTGAATTCGCTGCCGCCCGCCTTGAGGCGGCCGATGAGGCGCCCATCGGTCGCATAGGGTGGCGTCCGCGGCAGCGTGACGCCGGTGATCGAATACAGGTGCGAGAGGCTCACGCCCGCGAGCCAAAGCCGCAGGTCGAGCGCGGCGAGGTGCGTCGGGTCGGTCAGCGTGCCAACGAGCGCGAGATGCGTGTCGCCGATACGCACATCCGCTTGCAGCGGGAATGGCCGGTCGCTGCCCTGCACCGCGAGCACGCTGCCGAGCTTGCCGGAGCCCGAGATCGCGGTGCCCTTGTAAGTGCCCTTCGCGGTCCAGCCGAGTGCGTACGTGAGCGCGGGTTGTCCGTTGGCGGCAGCGCCGGACGCCGGGGGGATGATCGCGCCGGAACCCGCTGCCGCTTCGGACATACCCGACGCGCCCGACGCCGCCTGCGCGGCCGCTGCCGCGCTCGCCTGCGCCGCCAGCTGTTGCGCGCCGCGCTGCCCGACCGCCTGCGCCGACGCTGTCCGCGACGACGCTTCCTGCTCCTTCAACACGTCCCCAAGCGGAACAGCCTGCCCGAGCGTATCGATGCCGATCTGCATATCGACTTGATTCTGCGCGTCCGCCACCGCAACGCTGCCCTTCGCGAACGCGAGGTCGCGCAACTGCAAGGTCCACGTGCTCGGCCCGTCGGACGACGCGAGCTTGAACGTCCAGTTGTTGCGTCCGTCGGCGAGCCGCTCGACGTCGATCGACGGATTCACGAGATCGATCGACGGAATCACGATCGTATGCGTGAGGAGCGGCAGCACTTCGACTTCGAAGCCGATCTGGTCGAGGGTCGCGAAGTGCGGCGACTTGGCCCAGTCCGGGTTGCCGACCGTGATGTTCTGCGCGGTGAAGCGCGGCCACGGCACCCAGCCGCGCCAGCCCGTCTCGCTGGCCGGACGCTGCCAGCCGATGCGCAGATCGCCGTTGATCGCGAACGGCCGCCCGATTGCCTGGGTCACCTTGTCGTCGATCCACGGACGCGCGCGATTCCAGTCGAAGGTCACCGCAAAAATGACCGTCGCGCCAATGACAACAACGACGATCGCGAGCAGCCACGCAATGATCTTGCCAAGCGTTCGCGGAACGCTGCGCGACGCCACTGCGGCGCTTGTGCCGTCTTCTTTCTTTTCTGAGGACATGAGCGGGTTGGGGCTCGATTGACGCCCATCTCAATTTGGGTTCACATGCAGAGCCGCAGCGAGCGTGCCCGGCCAAGGGCGCATATTATGACGCACCGCCGCAACGAAACGGCCCTCGCGCCGTTCGCTGCCGTTGCCATTCATCAAGCATCCCCACATCCATGACGCCTTCTGCTCTCGTCGAAGCACACGGCATCGTCCGGCGCGATTCGCAGCGCGGACAAACATTGCTCACGCCAACCGACTTCGCGCTTTATGCCGGCGAGCGCGTCGCGATCAACGGGCCGTCCGGGTCGGGCAAAAGCGTGTTCTTGCGCGCGCTGGCGCTCCTCGATCCGCTCGCGGCCGGTTATGTCGCGTGGCAGGGCAAGCGCATCGAGCGCTCGGCGATTCCACGCTACCGGCGCAGCGTCGCCTATATCCGTCAGCGGCCGGCGCTGCTCGACGGCACCGTCGAAGACAACTTGCGCTATCCGTACACCCTCGCAGCCTACCGCGACGCGCGCTTCGACCGCGCGCGGGCCGCGACGCTCGCCACGCAGGCCGGCCGCGCCGCCGACTTCCTCGACAAGCAGGCCAGCGAACTGTCGGGCGGCGAAGCGCAGATCACCGCGCTGATCCGCGTGCTGCAGCTCGAACCTGAAGTGCTGCTGCTCGACGAGCCGACTGCGTCGCTCGACCCGCAGGCGTCGCTCGAGATCGAACGGCTCGTCACGCGCTGGTTCGAGGCCGCGCGCGACGCGCGCGCCTATCTATGGGTCTCGCACGATCCGGCGCAGGCGGAACGCATGTGCGAGCGCGCCCTGTCGATGCGCGCGGGCCAGCTTGGCGCGCTGACGGAGACCGTGCGATGAACAACGTGCTGCAGGACCTGAGCCTTTGGCATGTCGCGATCGCGGCGCTCTTGATCGTCGTGAACGGGGCGGTGTCGGTCGCGCTGTCGCTCGATCTCGGGCGCAAGCTCGCCTGGGCCGCGGTGCGCACCGTCGTGCAGCTCCTCGCGATCGGCTATGTGCTCAGCTGGGTGTTCGCGAATGCGCGCTGGTACGTCGTGCTGCCGCTGATGGCGCTGATGACGATCATCGCGGGCTTCGCCGGCTCGCAGCGCGGCGCGCGCACCTATCGCGGCCAGCTCGCGGACAGCATCATGTCGATCTGGGTCAGCTCCTGGCTCGTCGCCGCTGTCGGACTCTTCGTCGTGATCCGCATCCATCCGTGGTACGAGCCGCAGTACGCGATCCCCATTCTCGGCATGGTGCTCGGCAACACGCTCACCGGCGTGTCGCTCGGCATCGAGCGGATGACGGAGGAATTGACGGCGCGGCGCGATCGCGTCGACATGGCGCTCGCGCTAGGCGCCACGCGCTGGGAAGCCGCGCAAGGGCCCGCGAAGCAGGCCGTGCGCGCAGGCATGATTCCGACGTTGAATCAGATGGCCGTGGTCGGCGTCGTGAGCCTGCCGGGGATGATGACCGGCCAGGTGCTCGCCGGGCAGTCGCCGCTGCAGGCCGTGAGATATCAGATCGTGATCATGTTCCTGATCGCGGCATCATCGGCGCTCGGCACGGTGGGCGCCGTGCTGCTCACCTACCGGCGGCTCTTTTCGCCGGAGCACCGGTTTCTGGCGTCGCGGCTCGTCGAGCGCAGCGCGCGGCGCTAGCGCGCTGCGCGCGTTTCCTCTTCGACGCTTCAGCGCTTGGCGGACACCGATACCGTCGAGCCGTCGCTCAACGTGAGCGTCTTCACGCTGCCGTTGGTCGGCATCGTGAATCGCACGATCTGCGCGAGGGACGCGTTCTTCGGACACTGGATATCTTTCCCGCCTGACTTGACGGCAGCCATGCCGTGCGGCGTCAGCGCCTGGAAGCTCATCTGCACGGTCGCCGTGCCGTCCGGCGCGACGACGGGCGCGAAGCGGATCTGCGTCTGCCGGATCATCGCGCCGTTCGCATCGAGCGGCAGCGACGCGTAGTCCGGACACTGCTCGACGACCGCGACGGGGCCGCCAGGCGGCACGGTCTTCCAGTTGAAGTCGTCGGTCTGGCCGGAGCTGATCGTGCGCGTCTCCTGCGAGTTGCCGAATTGCTTGGACGTGACCTTGACGGTGTATTGGATCGGTCCGTCGAACGGCACTTGCGACGTGACGGTGATCGGAGGCGCCGCGTAGGCGGCTGCGGCGAACAGTCCCGCAGCCAGGGCGGCAACGGCAACAGCAGCGGAACGGGAAGCGTAGACGGCGAAGGGTTTGTGGCGACGGCTCATGCTGTGACCTCCTCGTTGTGCGGCCCCGCGACACGCGACGCAGGCCGCGCGAGCCGGATGCATGATGCCTTTAAAGTCTAACGCCAACCGGCCCTTGCCGCGCCGGTTGGTGATCGGGTATTACCCCGCTTGCGGTTGCGTCAAAACACGGGGTCAAAACGCAGCCTCAAAACCCGCTCAGCACCAGCTTGCCGATCGCGCGCCCTTCTTCGAGCATTTGATGCGCGCGCCGCACATTGTCAGCGTTGATCGCTCCGAGATTTTTACCGACCGTCGTGCGCAGCGCCCCAGCATCGACGAGCCGTGCAACTTCGGTCAGAAGCTTGTGCTGCTCGATCATGTCGGGCGTGCCGAACATCGAACGCGTGAACATGAATTCCCAGTGAAACGCCGCGCTCTTCAATTTCAGCAGCTCCACCGCGATCGGCTTGTCGTTCTCGACGATCGTGCAGATGCCGCCTTGCGCGCGGATCGCTTGTGCCGCCGCCGGGAAATGCTTATCGGTGTCGTTGAAGATCAGCACGTAGTCGACCTCGGCGAAACCCGCTTCCTTCAATTGCGCGGGGATATCGCCGAAGTGGTCGACGATGTGATCGGCGCCGAGCTCGCGCGCCCACTTCGCCGATTCGGGGCGCGAGGCCGTCGCGATCACGGTTAGCTTCGCCAACTGCTTCGCGAGCTGAATGCCGATCGAGCCGACGCCGCCCGCGCCGCCCACGATCAGCACCGACTTGCCCGCGTCCGCGCCCTGCGGTGACACGCGCAGCCGGTCGAACAGCGCTTCCCAGGCGGTGATCGCCGTGAGCGGCAACGCGGCGGCCTGAGCGAAATCAAGCGACGCCGGCTTGCGGCCGACGATGCGCTCGTCGACGAGGTGGTATTCGCTGTTCGCGCCCGGCCGCGTGATGCTGCCCGCGTAGAACACGGGGTCGCCCGCCTTGAACAGGGTGACATCCGGGCCGACCGCCTCGACGATGCCCGCGGCGTCCCAGCCGAGCACGCGCGGCGCGGCTTCGACGGTGTCCTTCGGCGAGCGCACCTTGTAGTCGACCGGATTGACGGAGATCGCCTCGATTTTGACGAGCAGGTCGCGGCCGGTCGGCTGCGGCTTGTCGATCTCGACGTCGATGAGGGCTTCCGGGTGGTCGATCGGCAGATAACGGTAAAGGCCAACGGCTTTCATAGCGGCTCCAGATGGGTTTTCGGTTTGCTATCGAGCTCGGCGAGCTGATTTGAGTTCATCGTAAAGCGACCCGCCATCTGAGAAAACCGCCATAATCACTGAAACATTTTCTTGATTTTCAGAAGAATGGAAACACCGTCGCTTCCAGCCGTCCCAGCGGGGACCGGCAGCCGCCTCGATTTGCTCGACGTCGCGCTGTTCCTGCGGGCAGCTTTGCTTGCCAACGTCTCCGCGGCCGGGAGGGAGTTTGGCTTGTCGGCGGCGGTCGCGAGCGCCCGGCTCGCCAATCTCGAGAGGCTGCTCGGCGCGCGCCTGCTGCATCGGACGACGCGGCGCGTGAGCCTCACGCAAGAAGGCGAGGCGTTCATCAAGCACGCGCAAGCGCTACTCGATGCGGCCGATGCCGCTCGCGCGTCGGTCGGCCACGCGCGCGACGAGCCCCAGGGACGGCTGCGCGTCTCGATGACGTCGTCGTTCGGGCGCCAGCATATCTCGCCCGTGATCCCCGAGTTCCTGCGGCGCTTTTCAGGCGTCTCGGTCGATTTGAGGATGTCGGACCGGATCGTGGATCTCGTCGACGAAGGCATCGACGTGGCGATCCGCATCGGCGCGCTCAAGGATTCGTCGCTGGTCGCGCGCAAGCTCGCGGTGAACCGGCGCGTGATCTGCTGCGCGCCCGCGTATCTGGAAGCGCATGGCGTCCCGCATCATCCGGAGGAACTCGCGCGACACGAATGTATCGTGCTGTCGGGCCAGCGCGACTGGTCGTTCATGACGCCGGCGGGACCGGTCAGCGTCCGCGCCGGCGGGCGGCTCGCCACCGACAACGGCGAGGTGATCCGCGACGCCCTGCTCGCCGGTTTCGGCATCGCCATCAAATCGACGTGGGACGTCGCCGGCCATCTGGCGAGCGGCAAGCTCGTGACCGTGCTCGACAGCTATCCGCTCGCGGAAACGGTGGCGATCTGGGCGGTCTATCCGACGCGCGCGTTCGTGCCGACCAAGACGACGGCGTTTATCGATTTTCTGGCGGCGCATTTCGGCGATCCGCCGTATTGGGATTTGCCGAGCACGGGCGCAGCCGAGTAGCTTCGTACCGCGACGTCAACGCACCTCGCACCGCACCGCCGTGTACCCGCGAAAGCGCACGCGCCCACCTCGCACTGGCTCGCCCTCGATCCGATACGCAGGAAAACGTTCGACGAACCGCCCGATCGCGATACGCGCTTCGAGCCTCGCGAGCGACAGCCCCGCGCATTGATGAATGCCGAATCCGAACGCGAGATGCCGATTCGGCGTGCGGCGAATCGAGAAACGCTCCGGCGCTTCGAACTGCTCCGGGTCGCGATTCGCCGCGCCGATGCACAGTGTGATCAGCGTGCCGCGCGCGAGCGATACGTCACCGAGTGTCGTGTCGGCGGTCGCGATCCGGTTGCCGAGCTGATTTGAGCTCTCGAAGCGCAGACATTCTTCGACCGCCGATTCGATCAGCCCCGGCTCGCGCAGCAGCAACGCTCGCTCATCGGGCCATTGCGCGAGCGTCACGAGCCCGTTGCCGATCAGATTGGTGGTCGTCTCATGCCCCGCGTTGAGAATGAAGACGCAGTTCTGCAGCAGCTCCGTCTCCGACAATCGCTCCCCGTCCACCTCGCCGACGATGAGACGCGTCAGCACATCGTGCTGCGGGTCGCCGGGCGCACTGCGGCGGCGCGCCACCAGGCCCTGCAGATAAGCGACGAACTCCGTCACCGCGCGGTTGCCGCGTTCGAGTTGCGCGGCGCTCGGCGCCGGTTCGAGCGCGCCGAGGATGGCGAGCGACCAGTCGCGCAGCGGCGCGCGTTCGTCGTGCGGCACGGCGAGCAGATTGCCGATGATCTCCACGGGAATCGCAGCGGCGAAGTCCGAGATCAGATCCAAGGCGCCGCGGCCCGCCGCCTGGTCGAGCAAACCATCGACGAGCCGCACGAGATCCGGCTCCATCGCCGCGATCGCGCGCGCCGTCAGCGCACCGGCGATCAGCTTGCGCACGCGCGTATGCAGCGGCGGATCGTTGAAGACGAGGCTGGTCGTGTGATGCTCGTAGAGCGGCGAGTCGCCGTACTTCGGCTTGAATTCGACGGTTTTGTCGGAGCTGAACGTCTTCGGGTCGCGGTAGACGGCCTGCACGTCGCGGTAACGTGTGAGAAATAGCGAGCCGTCGGGCATGCGCTTGATGGGCGCGAAGGTGCGCAGCGCGTCGTAGACGGGATACGGATCGGCGTAGAACGCCGCGTTCAGACGACGCAAATCGAAATCGCGCGCCAGTTCGCTTGCAGGGCCGGACGCCGGCGCTTGGGGTTCGGGACACATCGGCGGTCTCCGCAGTACACCGACCCGCTACAATAGCCGGATTTTCCACGCGCCGCTCGCGCCCTCCGCCCCCACGCGCCTCATGAACCTCGTCATCCAAAGCCCCGCGCCCATAGCCGCCGCCCACGTCAAACCGCTCGTCGCGCTCGCGCGCGGCACCGGCCCCACGTCCATCGACGACTGCGCCCTTCGCATCGAAGGCGCCGACCCGGCCCAGCGCGGGGACCTCGAAGTCTATTGCGGCACGCACGCGCTCGATTACGCGTTCGTCGAGCCGGGCAAGACGCTGCGCGATTTCGGGCTCGTCGCAATGGACATGGATTCGACGCTCATCACGATCGAGTGCATCGACGAGATCGCCGATTTTTGCGGGCTGAAAGCCGAAGTCGCCGCGATCACCGAAGCCTCGATGCGCGGCGAAATCAAGGATTTCAACGAAAGCCTGACGCGGCGTGTGGCGCTCTTGAAGGGGCTCGACGCGAGCGCGCTGGAACGCGTTTATGACGAGCGGCTGCAGCTGTCGCCGGGCGCCGAGGCGATGCTGGCGGGCGCGAAGGCCGCGGGGTTGCGCACACTGCTGGTGTCGGGCGGCTTCACGTTCTTCACCGAGAAGCTCAAAGCGCGCCTCGATCTCGACTTCACGAACGCGAACACACTCGAAATCGTCGACGGCAAGCTGACCGGGAACGTGCTCGGCGAGATCGTCAATGCCGACGTCAAGGCGCGCACGCTGCGCGAGACCTGCGCGAAGCTCGGCATCGCGCCGACGCAAGCGATCGTGATGGGCGACGGCTCGAACGACTTGAAGATGATGGCGGAAGGCGGCTTGTCGGTCGCGTTCCGCGCGAAGCCCGTCGTGCGCGCGGCGGCGAGCGTCGCGTTGAATTACGTCGGGCTCGACGGGTTGTTGCGGCTCTTCTAAGCGTCAAACGGGGCGTGCCTCGTCAGGTATGCCCCGATTTATGTGCGCGCTAAAACTTAGCGACGCCAGCTTTCACGCGAGCGCCGTCACCATCGCCCGCTCGATATCCGCGCGCAAATCCGCCTCCTCTTCCAGCCCGACATAGAAGCGCACCAGCGTGCCGCGGTGCGGCCACGCCGACGCCGTGCGCATCGACGCGATGTCGTAAGGCATCGCGAGGCTGTGCGCGCCGCCCCAGCTCCAGCCAATGGCGAACAGCTCCAGCGCCTCGACGAACGCGTCGATTTGCGTGGCGCTGTAGCGCGCGTCGAACACGACCGAGAACAATCCGCCCGCGCCGCTGAAATCACGCTTGAACGATTCGTGCCCCGGGCAATCCGGCAGTGCCGGATGCAGCACCGCCGCGATCTCGGGGCGCGTCTTCAGCCACTGGGCGAGCGCGAGCGCGCTGCGGTCGTGCGCTTCGAAACGCGCCTTCATGCTCGGCAGGCTGCGCAGCACGAGCGAGCAATCGTCGACCGACACGCCGCTCCCCATGCGCATGCGCGCGCGCTTGAGCTTCAGGTGCAGTTCATCGTCGACGGTGATCGTCGCGCCCATCAGCACGTCGCTGCCGCCTGACTGGTATTTCGTCAGCGCCTGCACGGAGATGTCGACGCCGTGCTCGAACGGACGGAACGCGAGGCCCGCCGAGAAGGTGTTGTCGATCGCGGTCACGACGTTGTGTGCGCGCGCCGCCGCGACGATCGCGGGCACGTCCGGTACTTCCATCGTCACCGAGCCCGGCGCCTCGATCCAGATCAGGCGCGTGTTCGGACGGATCAGGCCGGCGATCCCCGCGCCGATCAGCGGATCGTAATAGCGCACGGTGATGCCGAAGTCGCGCGCGAGCCAATCGCCGTGGTCGCGATTCGGAGAGTAGACGTTATCGGGAATCAGGACGTCGTCGCCCGCTTTCACGACGCCGAAGTAGACATTCGAAATCGCCCCCAAACCCGACGGCTGCAACAGCGCGTGTTTGCCGCCTTCGAGCGCGGCAAGCCGCTGCGCGAGCGCGAGCGAAGTCGGCGTTGCATGCAGGCCGTAGCGCCACTGCGCGTCGTTGCGCCAGTCCAGTTCGCGCATCGTCGCGAGATCGGGGAACACGACCGTCGACGCACGCTCCACCGGCGTCGAAAACGACGCGAAACCAGGTGTAAGCGAGACTTCGGGATGAACGATACGGGTCTGCAATGCGCGTTTGGAAGTGGGCTCGGTCATGATGTGTTGGGAGAGGATGTCGGTCGTTGACGGCTGCGGCGGAGGTCAGTCGCCGGTAGACAAATTGCCCACGCCGCCGACTGCGTGCGGATTGGCCGCGCCAGGCGCTGGGTTGACGGACGGCTGGGCGGTCGACGGCGCGGGCGCGGCAACGGCCGCGGCCGGCGCGGTTGCACCGCCAATCGCCGGCTTGGCACCAGCCGCAGGCGCTTGCGCCGCGCCGGCCGGATGCAAATCGAACGGTTGCGGATCGGAATCGTCGACGTTCATCCGGTCGCCCTGCACCGAGCCGTCCGGCGCGAACTTGCCGACCCAATTGCCGGTGATGCGCGTGCCGTCGTTCGACTCTTCGACTTCGAGCGTGTCGCCGTCGCGGTCCCCCGCGATCAGGATGACTTCGCCCGTATCCGCGAACTGATATTCACCGTGAACACCCGACGGGTCATCGGTCTTCGCCCCGAGCCGCAGCACGATCCGGCGCGAGCCAAGCGTGCCCGCATAGCTGGGGAACTTGGCGAACTCGGGGTTCGGCTTGAGCGGCAACGGCGTCGCGGGCGGAGCGGCCAGCGCCTTCACCGGGTCGCTCTCCGCTGCGGTTTGCGCCGCGTTTTGCGCCTGAACCTGCGCGCAGGCGCTGCAAGCGAGCAGCCAGGCCATAGCGCCGTACGATGCGACCCGCTTCAACGCGCGCGAACAACTCACCGTTGCCGTGGCGCGCTGTGTTGCAGACATCTTCGATCCTTGCATCCGTTCCATCCTTGTCCTGCCATTTCATCCAACACTCAGGCGGAAGCGGCTCATTGCGGCGCTAGCAGTTGCGCCGCCTCAGCCGCCCCGCCCAAGCAAGCCGAGCCTGATTAAATCCGCTCGAAAATCGCGGCGATGCCCTGCCCGCCGCCGATGCACATCGTCACGAGCGCGTAGCGTCCGCCGATGCGCTGCAACTCGTACAGCGCCTTGACGGTGATGAGCGCGCCGGTGGCGCCGATCGGGTGGCCGAGCGAGATGCCCGAGCCGTTCGGATTGACCTTTGCCGGATCGAGCCCCAGCTCATTCGTCACGGCGCACGCCTGCGCGGCGAATGCCTCGTTCGCTTCGATCACGTCGAGGTCGGCAGCGGTGATGCCCGCGCGCTCCAGCGCGCGGCGCGTGGCCGGCACAGGGCCGATGCCCATGTAGGCCGGGTCCACGCCTGCGTGCGCATAGGCAACGAGCCGCGCCAGCGGCTTGACGCCGCGGGCTTCGGCGACGCGCCGTTCCATCAGCACGACGGCCGCGGCGGCATCGTTGATGCCCGACGCGTTGCCGGCCGTCACCGTGCCGTTTTCCTTGGCGAACACCGGCTTGAGCTTCGCGAAGTCGTCGGCGGTTGCGTTCAGACGCACGTGCTCGTCGGTATCGAAACTCACCTCGCCCTTCTTCGATGCGATCGCGATCGGCAGGATCTGCTCCTTGAACCGGCCCGCTTCGATCGCCCGCGCCGCGCGGCGGTGGGATTCGAGCGCGAGCGCGTCTTGAGCGTCGCGCGTGATGCCGTATTTCTGCGCGACGTTTTCAGCGGTCACGCCCATATGAATCGACTGGAACGGGTCCTGCAGCGCGCCGAGCATCATGTCGATGATGCGCACGTCGCCCATGCGCTGACCAAAGCGTGCAGCGGGCGCGATATACGGCGCGCGGCTCATGTTCTCCGCGCCGCCGCCGATCGCGATATCCGCGTCGCCGAGCAGCACGCTCTGGGCCGCCGACACGATCGCCTGCAGCCCCGAGCCGCACAGGCGGTTCACCGTCAGCGCCGGCGCGTGCTGCGCGACGCCGCCGTTGAGCGCGGCGACGCGCGCGAGGTACATATCCTTCGGTTCGGTCTGGATCACGTTGCCGAACACCACGTGGCCCACGTCATCCCCATTCACCTGCGCGCGCGCCAGTGCCTCGCGCACGACGCGTGCGCCGAGATCCGTCGGAGAAAAGTCCTTGAGGCTGCCGCCGAAATCGCCGATCGCGGTCCGCACGCCGCTTGCCACCACCACTTCACGTTGCATCGCTGTGTCTCCTGGTTGCTCGGTTATGAATCGGATGAACCTTCGGGTTACTGGTCTCGGCGGCCCGTCATGGCCGGCGCCTCCGCGCTTCGGGCCAATTCGCGTGCGTCGCTTGCCACGCCGCGGCGGCTCGCCGAGTACCGCTCACTCGGCGAGCTTTCGCTCGACCGTTGCGCGATCGGGAACCGGCGCAACCGCCCCGAATCCTTGTGTCGACAGCGCCGCGGCCACGTTCGCGTAACGCGCGGCGGCAAACGGATCATCGCCCGCGACGATCCGCGCGATGAACGCGCCGCCGAAGCAATCGCCCGCGCCCGTCGCATCGACAGCATTGACGACGAGCCCGGGCACGACGCGCCGCTCGTCAGGCGTCGCGATGTAGGCACCGTCCTTGCCGAGCTTGAGCGCGACGACTCGCGGCCCCCGCGCGAGCAGGAAATCGACGATATCGTCGCGCCCGGTAAGTCCCGTGAGCGCCGTGACGTCGTCCCAGCTCGGCAGGCAGATATCGGTTTGCCGGATCGCTTCGAGCATCACCGCGCGCGCACGGGCCAGCGGCCAGAGCTTCAAGCGCAGATTGGTATCGAAGCTCACGCGCACGCCGTTGGCGCGGGCGTGCTCCATGGCCGCGAGCGCGGCGTCGCACGCGTTGACGCCAATCGCGAGGCTGATGCCGGACAAGTGAATGATTTTCGCGGCTGCGATCGCGTCGAGCGGCAGATCGTGCGGCGCGTAGCGGCTGGCGGCCGAGCCGGCGCGCAGATAGTCGAACCGATGCCCGTCAGCCCCGTGCGAAACGAAATAGACGCCGGTAGGCGCATGCGCATCGACGCGCACCGTCGAGGTATCGACGCCCTCGCGCTGCCACAACTCGACCAGCAATTGCCCGAAATGATCGTCGCCGACGGCGGACACAAAGCCCGCGCGCGCCCCTTGGCGCGCGGCGGCGATGCAGAAATTCGACGTGTCCCCGCCAAAGCCTTGCAGATAGTCAGGCCGCCCCGGCGACGACTGATTGAACTCCACCATCGCCTCGCCGAGCGCGAGGATGTCGGGCGTATTCGAAGCCGACGACGCCGGCGACGGCTGCGCGGGGCTCACGCTCAGACCTCGCCCCAGAGATCGTGGCCGTCGGCGCCGGTGATTTTCACCGAAACGAAGTCGCCGACCTTGTAGCGCTTCGACGCCTTCGCCGCAGGCGCCACATAGACGACACCGTCGATCTCGGGCGCATCGGCCGCGGTCCGGCCGATGCCGCCGTCGGCATTGACTTCGTCGACGAGCACCTTGAGCGTCTTGCCGACCTTGCGCATCATGCGCTTGGCCGACACCTCCTCGGCGACTTCCATGAAGCGCGCACGGCGCTCCTCGCGGACTTCGTCGGGCAGCGCGCCGTCGAGTTCGTTCGCGCTCGCGCCTTCGACCGGCGAATACGCAAAGCAACCGACGCGATCGAGCTCGGCCTCGCGGATAAAGTCGAGGAGCGTCTCGAACTGCGCTTCCGTCTCACCCGGGAAACCCGCAATGAAGGTACTGCGGATCGTCAGATCCGGACAAATCTCGCGCCACGCCTGGACGCGCTCGAGCGTCTTCTCGGCGTTGGCCGGCCGCTTCATGCGCTTGAGCACGTCGGGGTGCGCGTGCTGGAACGGCACGTCGAGGTACGGCAGCACGTGGCCCTTGAACGGCCCCTCGGCCATCATCGGAATGATTTCGTCGACGTGCGGATACGGATACACATAGTGCAAACGCACCCACGCGCCGTATTGCGCGGCCAGCTCACCGAGGGCGCCCACCAGCTCGGTCATCCGCGTCTTGAGCGGGCGGCCGTTCCAGAAGCCGGTGCGGAATTTGACGTCGACGCCATAGGCGCTCGTGTCCTGCGAGATCACGAGCAGTTCCTTGACGCCGGACTTGAACAGATTCTCGGCCTCGAGCATGACTTCCGCGACCGGACGCGAGACGAGATCGCCCCGCATCGACGGGATGATGCAGAACGTGCAGCGATGGTTGCAGCCTTCGGAGATCTTGAGATACGCGTAGTGGCGCGGCGTGAGCTTGATGCCGGCGGGCGGCACGAGATCGACGAACGGATCGTGCGGCTTGGGCAGATGGCTGTGCACGGCCTGCATCACCTCGCCGACCGCGTGCGGCCCGGTCACGGCGAGCACCTTCGGGTGCACTTCTTCGATCAGCCCCGAGCCGCTTGCGCTCTTTTTCGCGCCGAGGCAGCCGGTGACGATCACCTTGCCGTTCTCGGTCAGCGCCTCGCCGATCGCATCGAGACTTTCCTGGACCGCTTCGTCGATGAAGCCGCAGGTGTTGACGACGACGAGATCCGCGCCGTCATAGGTGCCCGAGATTTCGTAGCCTTCGGCACGCAGCTGCGTGATGATCTGCTCGGAATCGACGAGGGCTTTCGGGCAGCCGAGGCTGACGAAGCCTACCTTCGGTGCGATCGGCGTAGGTGCGACCGGCGTAGGCGCGGCGGAAGAGGAAGTTTGCGACATAAGGATGGTCCGGCGAGTGACGACAATCGGGCAGCGCTCGGGCGGCTGCCGGAAACCTGCCCGGCAAGGCTGCGCGCTGGCGCTGCATGGGCGATGGGGGGAGCGCAAAGCCACCGCCGCATCGCTCGCGACGGGGTCGGAACACCTCGAAACGCCTGAGTGGCAGCGGGGTCCGTCACGTCGCGTGAAAGGCCGACATTGTACCGCGCCGGGCCCCGATCCGCGCCGTCTGGCGCGCTTCTCACCCAACCTGCACACAACCGGCAAAGCCCAGAAAAACGCGAGCCGGCCAACAGGCCGGCTCATTCACACCAGTTGCCTCGAAAGCCGTTACTTCTTCTCCGGCTCCGGATTCGGCTTGAACGGGAACGTGCTGAACATGTTCTTCGCCTGGTTCTGCATCTGCTCCTGCATCTGCACGAACATGTTCTTCGACTGCTCGATGTAGCTCGTCATCATGCCCTGCATCATCGGCGCCTGCATGTTCATGAACTGAGACCACACCTCCGGGTTCAGCGCATTGCCTTCATACAGGTTCTTCGACTGATCGGCGAGCTTGTTCTGGATCTCGATGAACGCCTGGATATTCTTTTCCAGGTACGTCCCCATCATTCCCTGCATCGCATGGCCGTAGAAACGGATGATCTGCGACAGCATCGAAGAGGAGAACATCGGCACGCCGCCGCTCTCCTCTTCGAGAATGATCTGCAACAGGATGCTGCGCGTCAGGTCCTCGTTGCTCTTCGCATCGATGACCTTGAAGTCCTCCTGCTCGAGCACGAGCTGCTTCACATCGCTCAGCGTGATGTAGGTGCTCGTCTCAGTGTCATAGAGCCGACGGTTCGGATATTTCTTGATCAGTCGTTCGGCTGTTTTCTTTGTAGTGGTGGACATGTAACGCCTTTGAGCGCAAACGAAGCGCAGTGGCGGCGCCCGCGATCTGCCAAGCGCCCCCGAGACCCTCTGACGCGGCTGCGCCACCCGGAAAAACCGGACGGCGCAACACGAATCAGCCCATATGCAACCCGCCGTTCAGCGAGAAATCGGCGCCCGTCGAGAACCCCGATTCGTCCGAAGCGAGCCACGCCACGATCGACGCGATTTCGTCCGGCGAGCCGAGACGGCGCACCGGAATCGTCGCGACGATCTTTTCCAGAACATCCGGGCGGATGGATTTGACCATATCCGTACCGATGTAGCCCGGCGACACCGTATTGACCGTCACGCCCTTGGTCGCCACTTCCTGCGCGAGCGCCATCGTGAAGCCGTGGATGCCGGCCTTGGCCGTCGAGTAGTTGGTCTGGCCGAACTGGCCCTTCTGACCGTTCACCGACGAAATGTTGATGACGCGGCCAAAGCCACGCTCGACCATCCCGTCGATCACCTGCTTAGTCACGTTGAAGAGGCTCGTCAGGTTCGTGTCGATCACGGCCGTCCAGTCTTCGTGCGTCATCTTGCGGAACACGACGTCGCGCGTGATGCCCGCGTTGTTGACCAGCACGTCGACTTCGCCGACTTCGGATTTCACCTTGTCGAACGCCAGCTTGGTCGACTCCCAATCGCCGACGTTGCCTTCCGACGCGATGAAGTCATAGCCGAGCGCCTTCTGCTGCTCGAGCCACTTCACCCGGCGCGGCGAATTCGGGCCGCAGCCCACGACGACCTTGAAGCCTTGCTTGTGCAGGCGCTGGCTGATGCTCGTACCGATGCCGCCCATGCCGCCAGTTACGTACGCAATACGCTGAGTCATGAATCACACTCCATTATCGTTATCGGAAGCGGCTAGGGGCCGCTCCTTGCCCCACCTAGTCTGCCCTGCTTGAACCCGCGCCCGTTGCGCCTGCCGGCGCCGGGCGCGGCTGCCCGACGAATCAGGCGCGTTCCACTGCCAACGCCACGCCCATCCCGCCGCCGATGCACAGCGACGCGAGACCGCGCTTGGCGTCGCGCTTTTGCATTTCATGCAGCAGCGTGACGAGAATCCGGCAGCCCGATGCGCCGATCGGGTGACCGATCGCGATCGCGCCGCCGTTCACGTTGACCTTCGACGTATCCCAGCCCATTTGCTTGTGCACGGCGAGCGCCTGTGCCGCGAACGCCTCGTTGATCTCCATCAGGTCGAGATCCGAGGCCGACCAGCCCGCGCGCTCCAGACAGCGCTTGGATGCCGGCACCGGGCCCATGCCCATCACCTTCGGATCGACGCCCGCGCTCGCGTACGCCTTGATCCGCGCGAGCGGCGTGAGGCCCAGCGCTTCGGCCTTCTTCGCCGACATCACGACGACCGCCGCAGCGCCATCGTTGATGCCCGACGCGTTAGCGGCCGTCACCGTGCCTTCCTTCGTGAACGCGGGCTTCAGGCCCGCGAGCGAATCGGCCGTCACGCCATGACGCACGAATTCGTCCGTGGCGAAGCGCAGCGGCTCGCCTTTCCTCTGCGGAATCTCGACCGGCACGATTTCGTCGTCGAAACGGCCCGCCTTCTGCGCGGCTTCCGCCTTGTTCTGCGACAGCGCCGCGAACTTGTCCTGATCTTCGCGCGTGATGCCGTATTCCTTGGCGACGTTTTCCGCGGTGATGCCCATGTGGTACTGGTTGTAGACGTCCCAGAGGCCATCGACGATCATCGTGTCGGTCAGTTTCGCGTCGCCCATGCGGAAGCCGTCGCGCGAACCGAGCAGCACGTGCGGCGCCGCGCTCATGTTTTCCTGACCGCCGGCGATCACGATCTCCGAATCGCCCGCGATGATCGCGTTGGCGGCGAGCATCACGGCCTTCAGGCCCGAGCCGCACACCTTGTTGATCGTCATGCCCGGCACCGCGCTCGGCAGGCCGGCCTTGATCAGCGACTGCCGCGCCGGGTTCTGGCCGGAACCGGCCGCCAGCACCTGACCCAAGATGACTTCGCTCACTAGCTCAGGCTTGATGCCCGAACGCTCGAGCACCGCGCGGATCACCGTTGCGCCGAGCTCGGGCGCCGCGATCTTTGCGAGAGAACCGCCGAATTTGCCAACCCCGGTACGGGCGGCCGATACGATCACTACGTCAGTCATTTCCAAGTCCTCCGAGCGAAGCGGCGCATGGCGCCGCAACTCGTACAGTTAAAAACCCATTCCTGCGTAACTCGTTGGGGCCGGTGCTCCGAAACCATGCTTCCGGAAGCCGGCCGACGGCGCTTTTCCGCCGGCTGCGAGTTCAGTCGCGCTGCTGCACGTAGCGCCCCGGCGCCGCCTCGATCACGGGATACTCCGCCGAACCGAGTTGCGCCGACGGCTTCACCTTCTTGCCGCCGTATTGATCGAGCCAGCTGGTCCATTCCGGCCACCAGCTACCCGGCTTTTCGGTGGCAACGCCGAACCAGTCGTCCGGATTTTCCGGCAGCGCCTTCTCTTGATCTTCGACCGTCCAGTAGCTGCGCTTGTTCTTGGCAGGCGGATTGATGACGCCCGCGATATGCCCCGAAGCGCCCAGCACGAAGCGCAGCGGCCCCGTGAGCAACGGCGCCGACGCATAGGCCGTTTGCCACGGCACGATATGGTCCTCGCGGGAACCGTAGATGAAGGTCGGCACGTCGATGCGCGACAGGTCGACGGCTTCACCGCACACAGTCAACGCACCGGGCTCGCGCAGGCGATTCTCGAGATACGTATTGCGCAGGTACCACGCATACATCGGCCCTGGCAGATTCGTGGAATCGCTGTTCCAGAACAGCAGGTCGAACGGCGCAGGCGTGCGGCCCTTTAGATAGTTGTCGACAACGTAGTTCCACACGAGATCGTTCGGACGCAAGAACGAAAACGCATTGGCGAATTCGATGCCGCGCATCAAGCCCGGCGGCGTGCCGTTCTTGCCGCCGATGGTCTGCTCGCGCATCTGCACATGCGGGTCGTCGACGAACACGTCGAGCACGCCGGTATCGGAGAAGTCGAGCATCGCAGTGAGCAGCGTCATCGACGCCGCCGGATGCTCGCCACGCGCGGCCAGCACCGCGAGCGCCGTTGCGAGCATCGTGCCGCCGATGCAAAAGCCGAGCGTGTTGATCTGCTCGTGCCCGCTTGCTCGCTTGACGACGTCGATGGCGGCCAGCACGCCCTCTTCCATGTAGTCGTCCCACGTCTTTCCGGCAATCGATGCGTCGGCATTGCGCCACGAGATCAAATACACCGGATGCCCGCTTTCCACGGCATACGCGACGAGCGAACTTTCGGGTTGCAGATCGAGGATGTAGTACTTGTTGATGCAAGGCGGCACGATCAAAAGCGGCCGCTCGAAGACGGTCCCCGTGCGCGGCTTGTACTGAATCACCTGGATCAATTCGTTTTCGAAGACGACAGCACCTTCGGTCGTCGCCAAGTTCTTGCCGACGACGAAACGCGTTTCATCGCTCTGCGAAATCTTGCCGCGCTGCATATCGGCGAGCAGGTTCAGCACGCCTTGCCGCAAGCTCTCGCCTTGGCTCTCGAGCAAGGTTTTCTGCGCCTCGGGATTCAGCGCGAAGAAATTGCTGGGGGCGGCGGCTGCCGTCCATTGCTGAACGGCGAAGCGGATACGTTCGCGCGTTTTCGGATCGGTCTCGATCGCATCGGCCAGTTCCTGCAGATAGCGCGCATTGAGCAGGTACCACGCCGCTGTGTACGCGTAGGCCGGCGTGGACTTCCACGCGTCTGCACTGAACCGCCGGTCCTTCAACTCAGGCACCGTGCTGTTTGCCCCGCTGGCTTGCTTGAGGAGTTCGAGACAATCGCGCGAGTAGTCCGCCTGCAATTGCTGCAGACGAGCCGGCGGAACGGCTGCGGTGGGAACCTTCAGGCCAGCGAGCGCTTGCGATGCCGCCTGACCGAAGGCGGCGGGATCGAAATTCGGCACCCCTGGCATCGAGGGCATGGACGGCATCTGCGGCACTGAGAACGGAAACGCCCCGCCGTTGCCGACGGCGCCCAAGTGAGCTGCTGCCTGTTGGCCGGCTTGCTGCCAGTTGGCGGGATTCGCAAGCGAACGCCAGGTGTTCATCCAGGCGTCGAACATTTGCTGCATGTCGGCGGCGCCTGCTCCAGCTTGCTGATGCACGCTACCCGACGAAGTCCCCTTGTCAGAGGAAGTCGAAGATTTTTTTGATGCAGTCATACCCGCTTTTGACCTGTGAGTCTCGGAAGACTGATTGAGAGGCGGGCGTTCGCGCACGCGGGCGAATTCTCGCAACCTACGACACGCTCGCCCTGGCGAGGGGTCATTCTTGCTCCCCGCTGCAAGGCGTGTCAATGCTTCATTCCGATTTTGCCGCAGTGCGATAGTTTTTTAATTATCGTTTTCCCCATGTCGATTGACGCGTTTTTGCGGTGTTTTGCAGCGTGTTTGTCGTGGTCCTCACGGTTTAGCCAACAAGGCAATCCAGGCGCGGCTCGGGCTCGATTTGCCGATTCGATGCGGCAAGCAATCGCGGCCCCCTACGCGATGCAACATAGCCGTGGTATGGCGCGGCGCGTTGCAGCAAAAAACGCGGAGTACGCTCAGACTATTGCCCGTTTTCAAGTGACCCGCGGCGTCATGCGGCGACGATGCGTTTTGCATACCGCACAAACGATTGGCACCACGAAATCGTTCTCAGTCGGCAAGCCAGATCATCGCGGCCATGCGGCCGGTTACATGGTCGCGGCGATAGGAATAGAAACGCTCGCGGTCGGTCACCGTACATGCGCCTCCGCCGTCGATCTGAGCAATGCCGAGGCGCGCGAGCCGCACGCGGGCCAGCGCATAGAGATCGGCGAGGTACTTGCCGGACGTCGACGGATGATCGACGAACGCTCGAGCGACGAGATCGCGCTCGTCGGCGCGGGCCTCCGTCATGAAGGCGTCACGCACGTCTGGACCGACTTCGAATGCCTCGGGACCAATTGCAGGCCCAAGATAAGCACAGACGCTTTCGATATGCGTACCGGCCATGTCCGCCACGCGCTGCGCCGTCTTCTCGATGATGCCGGCGGCAAGCCCGCGCCATCCGGCATGCGCTGCTCCAACGGCGCGCCCCGCCTCGTCGCACAGCAACACCGGCATGCAATCCGCGACCATCACGAGGCACGCCACGCCGGGTGTCGTGGTGACGCTGGCGTCGGCGCGTGTCGGCGCGGCGCCATTTGCGGCAGCGGCGATCACGTCGTCGGCGAGCACAACGTCGTTGCCATGCACTTGTTCGAGCCACGCGGCGCGCGCGCCGGCAAGCGATAACAGGCGCGCGCGATTGGCAACGACCGCGACCGGGTCGTCACCCGTGTGCAGGCCCAGATTCAGACCGCCGGCCTGATCGGCTCCCGCAGTCCAGCGCCCGTAAGGCGGCTCGCTCACGCCGCCGTTGCGCGTCGTCACGAGCGCACGCACGCGCGACGACACGCGCCATTCAGGTTGCAGGCAGTCAGCGAACGTCAGGTTCGGCAAGGTCATGCGGATCGATCCTCGTTTCGTGGTTGGCGGCGGGTTGGAAGCGCGCCGGCGCGCCGCGGGACTTATTCGTCCTCGTCTTCGTCGTACGACGATTCGTAGCCTTCGCCCGCGGCGTCGAACTCGTCGTCGTAGACATCGTAGTCGTCGTCGAGTTCGGACTCGCCGCCGCCAAGGCCCAGCGCTTCAGCCAGCGCGACCATGTCCGCGGGCGGGTCGGCGCGCCATTGCATCGGGCGCCGGGTCTGCGGATGAATCAGGCCAAGCCGCCATGCGTGCAGCGCCTGACGCGCGAAGCCGCCCGGCAGCGGCGTCACCGAGCGCTTGCCGCGCGCGCGTCCGTAGACGGGGTCCCCGAGCAGCGGGTGGCCGATGTGGGCACAGTGCACGCGGATCTGATGCGTGCGGCCGGTGTCGAGATCGCAATGAATCGCCGACACCGGCTGGCGCTCCCAAATTGTTTCGTCGACCGTACGAAAATGCGTGCGCGCGGGCTTCCCCGAGGCGCCAGTCACGACGGCCATGCGCGTGCGTTCGCGGGGATCGCGGCCAATCGGCGCGTCGATCGTTCCGTCGGACGGCATGTTGCCCCACACGAGCGCGAGATAACGGCGCTTGACCGTGCGCGCCTGCAACTGGCGCACGAGATCGGTCTGCGCTTCGAGCGTGCGCGCGACGACCATGAGCCCCGAGGTCTCCTTGTCGAGCCGGTGCACGATGCCCGCGCGCGGCAGGCCGGCCGCCGCGTCGCCGTAGCGATGCAAGAGGCCGTTGAGGATCGTGCCGCTCCAGTTGCCCGCAGCCGGATGCACGACGAGGCCCGCGGGCTTGTTGACGACGACGAGCGTGTCGTCTTCGTAGACGATGTCGAGCGGCACGGGCTCGGGCGCGAACGCGAGCTGCTCGGGCAGCAAATCGGGCGTCAGTTCGATGGTCGCGCCGAGCGGAACCGGTTGACGCACTTTCGCGGCCGCTCCGTCGACAAGCACCCGTTCCGCCTCGATCCAGCTTTGCAAGCGGCTGCGCGAGAACTCTGGAAACACCTTGGCGAGCACCTTGTCGAGCCGCTCGCCAGCAAGCTCGGGCGGGACCTGCGCGACGCGCGGTTCGGTGTCGCCGGCATGGCGCTGCGCGCCGGTGGGCGCGTCGTCCTCGGGCGCGGCCAGGGGCCCTGACGCGTCGGCCGAAAAATCATCATCTAGGGGTTCCCCTGCCGGCGCGTCGGCGGGGTCGGCGCATGGGCTATAATCTTCGTCGCGATCTTTGGGGCCGGATTTGTTTCGCGAATTGGCGCCTGAAGCACTTGAGCGGGTCATTTAGACTGGGTCACTGAGACTTATTGCTAGGAAATGCGAGCCCTGAACACCATCATCAAATCGGCCCTCGGCGCGGCCGCCCTCGCGGCAAAGCGCGCAATCAAACCCGCTAGCACTTATTTGGCACTAGGCGCAGTCGTTGCGCTCGTGGCGGCTTGCCACGGCCTGCCGCAAAAGACCGATGAGACGGCGACCTGGTCGAACAACAAATTATACTCGGAGGCTCAAGACGCCTTGACCGGCGGGGATTGGGGCAAGTGCGCGAAGTACTTCGAAGCGCTCGAGGGCCGCGACCCGTTCGGCCACTTCGCTCAGCAGGCTCAAATCAACGTCGCCTACTGCAACTGGAAAGACAGCGAAACGGCCGCCGCCGACACCGCTATCGACCGCTTCATCCAGCTGCACCCGGATCACCCCGATATCGCGTACGCGTACTATCTGAAGGGGATGATTCACTTCAACGACGACCTCGGACTCTTCGGCCGCTTCTCCGGTCAGGACATGAGCGAGCGCGATCCGAAGTCGCTGCGCGAGTCGTATGACGCGTTCAAGATCGTGGTCGACAAGTATCCGAACAGCAAGTACGCGCCGGACGCTGCGGCCCGCATGCGCTATATCGTGAACGCGCTCGCGTCGCACGAAGTGCACGCCGCTGACTACTACTATCGCCGCGGCGCTTACGTGGCAGCGATCAACCGTGCCCAGCTCGCGATCAAGGAATACAAGAACGCGCCGGCGATCGAAGATGCGCTGCACATCATGATGCTGTCGTACACGCAGTTGAACGAGCCGCAGCTCGCCGACGATACGAAGCGCGTGCTCGCGGCCACCTTCCCCGACAGCCCGTATATCACGGGGCGTTCGCGCTCCGGCGTGTCGAAGTCGTGGTGGCAGATCTGGTGATTCGCCGGCTCCGATAGCGGCGAACCGAATATAAAAAACCCCGGCATCAGTGATGCCGGGGTTTTTTATTGTCCGCTTGTTCGCTCTTCGAAAAATTCCCGCACGACGTCGATCTCGCGCGTTCGCTTGAACGGCGGGAGACTCTGCCAGATGCGCTTGCCATACGGTTTGTCGACGAGACGCGTATCGCAGATCATCAGCACCCCGCGATCGGTCTCCGCGCGGATCAGACGCCCCGCGCCCTGCTTGAGCGTAATCACGGCCTGCGGCAATTGATGAACGGCAAACGGGCTCAGGCCCTTCTTCGCCAGCGCGTCGAGCCGCGCGGACAGCACCGGATCGTCCGGCGGCGCGAACGGCAGCTTATCGATCACGACGAGCGACAGCGCGTCGCCACGCACGTCCACGCCCTCCCAGAAGCTCTGGCTGCCCACCAGGATCGCGTTGCCATAGGCGCGGAAGCGGTCGAGCAGTTCGGTGCGGCTCGCATCGCCCTGGACGAGCAGAGGCGTCTTCCAACCGCGCGATTCGATCACGTCGCGCAACTTAGCTGCGATCCGGTCGACGGCGCGCAGCGTCGTGCAAAGCATGAAGACGCCGCCCCCGGATGCTTCGATCGCAGGCAGCGCAGCGTCGAACACGGCATCGGTGAACATCGGCGACGATGGCTGCGGCAGGTTGCGCGGTACGTAAAGCAGACCTTGCGTACCGTAATCGAAAGGGCTCGGCAGCGTCATCGAACGCCGCGCGCTCAGGCCCATTTGCGCGGCGTAATGCGTGAAGTCGCCGCGCACCGACAGCGTCGCCGACGTGAAGATCCACGCACGCGGCACGCCCGCGCGCTGCTTCGCGAAGATCGGCGCGACCGACAGCGGCGTTTCGTGCAACTGCACCGTGTGCGAAAACACTTCGATCCAGCGCACTTTTTCGTTCGGATCGTCGGCCGACTCTTTCTTCGTATCCGATTCGACGCTCGGCGCCTCCGCCTCCGGCAGCGCCGTCCAGCCCTTGAGCAGATCCTGCAGTTCGCGCGCGCGCCGCTGGCAAGCGCCGATCGACTCCGCGCGCTCGGCCTGTCCCGCGAGCGCCACCGCGAGCGCATTCAGTTCGGTCTCCAATGCATCGAGCGCCGCGAAGAGCGGATGGTCGCCGGGCATCTGGCTGAGCGACAGCCGCACCGAATCTTCCTTGAACGCGAGCCGCACATCGCGAGCCGCACGCTCCAGCGCAGCGCCGAGCTTCACCCACTCGACGGCGTCCCGCGCATGGCTCAAGCCCTCCGCGACCGAATCGCGAGCGAGCTCGAGGAACTGCGCGGTCGACAGGGTCTCGCCGAAAAAGAGCGTGGCGGTCTCAGGCAACTGGTGCGCTTCGTCGAAGACGATCGTGTTCGCCGACGGCAGCAGCTCCGCCATCCCCGTATCGCGCAACATGATGTCCGCGAAAAAGAGGTGGTGATTGACGACCACGATATCCGCCTGCTGCGCTTCACGGCGCGCCTGCATCACGAAGCATTCCTTGTAGTGCGGGCACTCTTGGCCGAGGCAGTTGTCGCGCGTCGACGTGACCATCGACCAGACCGGCGCGTTCTCCGGCACGCTTGCGAGCTCCGCCTTGTCGCCGGTGCGAGTGATCTTCGCGAAGCGGACGATCTCCTGCAGATAGACGGTGTCTTGCCGCGACGGCATGCGGCCGTTGTCGGCCGTGCGCTGCAGGTAGTAATGGCACAGGTAGTTCGCGCGCCCCTTGAGCATCGCGACCGTGACCGGCACCGCGAGCGCATCGCGCACGGTGGGGATGTCACGCTGAAAAAGCTGATCCTGCAAGTGCTTGGTGCCGGTCGACACGACGACCTTGCCGCCCCACAGCATCGCCGGGACGAGGTACGCATAGGTCTTGCCGGTGCCGGTGCCGGCCTCGACGATCAGCGTGTTGTCGCCGGTGTCTTCGGCGACCTCGCGCGCGATCTCTGCCGTATCGGCGCCGCCTCGGTCCCCTGCTTCGCCGCTTTTTTGCAGGCGGCGCGCCGGACGCGCGTGCGCCTCGAACATCGCCGGCTCCGGCATCGCGCGCCCCGATGCCTCCATCGCGGCCGCCACGGCGCGCGCCATTTCGATCTGCGACGCCCGCGGCCGGTAGCCGTCGATGCGCTGCGCGAGCAGGCCATCGGCGGCGAAGATCGCCTCGAGTTCGGTGCCGCGTTTCGGATTCAGCGCAAGCGGTTCGCGCGCGGATGCCCGCGCGTCGGAAGCGCCGGCGCGCGGCTTGTCAGAAGAAGCATCGAGCGTTGAATTCAAGGCAAGCGGTTCCTGCAAAGACCGGTGCACCCGGCGCGACACCAGCGCTTGCCAGGCCGCAGCTTATGCGTGCGTATCCGGTTCGAGCTGCAATTGCAGCAAGAGAATGTTGTCTTTGACTTTGAGCTTGCGCTTTTTAAGACGCTGCAGCTCGAGGTCGGTGATATCCGACGAGGTCGCCAGTTGGTCGATCATGCGATCGAGCTCACTGTGCTCCGACTGCAATTGCAAAATCCGGTCACGAAGCACATCCGGTTTGATCGCTTGCTGCTCGCGCATGCTGGCCTCCTCGGTCGATTAGGCGTCGTACCGCTCGTCGCGGCCCCGGCGTCTGAGGTTGCTGTACGGCAAAAAACGCGTTATTCGCTCTGCTGCTGTTGTTGCTTGAGCTGCTCCTGCTGCTGTTGCTCCTGCAACTGCTGCTCTTGCTGCTGTTTCTGCTTGTCGGCGGCCTGCTTCTGGCGCGTCTCGACGTCCGCCTTGTGCTGCGCGGCATCGGTCTGTTTCTGCTGGTAGCGCTGCGCGTTTTCCGCGCGCTCCTGAGCCTTCTGCGCGGCTTGCGCGTGCGCTTCGTCGAGCTTGCGCTGGTAGTCGGCCTGCTTCTGGTTGTACGTCGCCTCGTTGGCCGCGCGCTGCGGGCCTTCCCCATTGCGCTTCGCCTGATCGAGTTCGTGCTGACGTTGTTTGTCTTCGTACTGCTGCTGGCTCTGCGCCTCGTTCGCGGCGCGCTGAGGCGCGTTGGCTTCGTCCAGCGCACGTTTGATCGCCGCTTGATCGTCGCGTTGCTGTGCGCGCACGACGCGCTGCTCGTCATTGAGCGCCAGTTGCTCTTTGCGGATCTGCTCGCGGACATCGCGCATTTTGTCGCGCGCATTGCCGAGGCAATGGTTCACGAAGAACGTGCTGTAGCAATTGTGAACGGCCACACCGTACTCGTAGTCGTTCTGCTCGGTGCGGCGATCGAGCGCCTTTTGGCGTGAGTCGAAATCATTGGGCGCCGCAGTTGAAGCAGCGTCGGATGCGCCTTGCGGGGCCGCTGCGCCGCGCATTGCGGCATTTGCCGCCGAGGCCGGCATGTCTTGCGAGAAGGCCGCGGACGGCAGTCCGAGCGGCAACGCAAACGCGGCTGCGGCAACCCACGCAGCGGGCGAAGCAAGCAAAAAACGGGAGGTTGGCAACGTCGTAGGGAGGCATCGGAACATGCTCGAAATTCTAACACCCCGCGCTTGAGCACTCGGGCATTTATGGCAAAATGCCCCGCTCCGACAACCCTGGCTCCCGCCTCCCGCGCCATCCCCGGCTGCGGATCTCCCGGTTGGGGCCCCGATTGAGCCTGTCAGGCAGACGTACTTCACATGACGGATACCGTAGCACTCAAGATCGTACAGCGCATCGCCACTGAATTGACCGTCCAGCCGCGCCAGGTCGCGGCGGCAGTTCAACTTCTCGACGAAGGGTCGACTGTTCCGTTCATTGCCCGCTACCGCAAGGAAGTGACCGGCAATCTCGACGACACGCAATTGCGTCAGCTCGAAGAACGGCTCCTGTATCTGCGCGAGCTGGAAGACCGGCGCGCCTCGATCCTCGCGAGCATCGAGGAACAAGGCAAGCTCACCGACGAGCTGCGCACGGCAATCGAAGCCGCCGACAGCAAGCAGGTGCTCGAAGACCTGTACCTGCCCTATAAGCCGAAGCGCCGCACGCGCGCGCAGATCGCGCGCGAAGCGGGCCTGGAGCCGCTCGCGCAGGCGCTGCTCGCGAACCCGCTGCTCGACCCGCAGACAGAAGCCGCCGCCTACGTGGACGCCGAAAAGGGCGTCGCCGATGTAAAGGCGGCGCTCGATGGCGCGCGCGACATCCTGTCCGAGCAATTCGGCGAAACCGCTGAGCTGCTGGGCAAGCTGCGCGATTACCTGCACAGCCAGGGCGTCGTGTCGTCGACTGTCGTCGAGGGCAAGGAAGGCGAAGAAGGCGAGAAATTCCGCGACTACTACGACTATTCGGAGACCATCAAGACCGTTCCGTCGCACCGCGCGCTCGCCCTCTTCCGCGGCCGTAATGCCGGCGTGCTGATGGTGAAGCTCGGCTTGGGCGAGGAGCTCGATGCACAAGTGCCGCATCCGGGCGAAGCGATGATCGCGCGCCATTTCGGCATCGCGAATCAGAACCGTCCCGCCGACAAATGGCTCTCCGACGTGTGCCGCTGGTGCTGGCGCGTCAAGGTGCAGCCGCACATCGAAAACGAACTGCTCACGCAGTTGCGCGACGAAGCCGAGCACGAGGCGATTCGCGTGTTCGCGCGCAATCTCAAGGATCTTCTGCTCGCGGCTCCCGCTGGCCCGAAGGCCGTGATCGGGCTCGATCCGGGCCTGCGCACGGGCGTGAAAGTGGCCGTGGTCGACCGCACGGGCAAAGTGCTCGCCACCGACACGATCTATCCGCATGAGCCGCGCCGCGATTGGGACGGCTCGCTCGCGAAGCTCGCGCGCATCGCCGCGCAGACGCAGGCCGAGCTCATCAGCATCGGCAATGGCACGGCCTCGCGCGAAACCGACAAGCTCGCCAGCGAGCTGATCTCGCGCCATCCGGAGCTGAAGCTGCAGAAGATCGTCGTGTCCGAAGCCGGCGCATCGGTCTATTCGGCTTCCGAGCTCGCTGCCAAGGAGTTTCCGGAACTCGACGTGTCGCTGCGCGGCGCGGTGTCGATCGCGCGCCGACTGCAAGACCCGCTCGCCGAACTCGTGAAGATCGAGCCGAAGGCGATCGGCGTCGGCCAGTATCAGCACGACGTGAATCAGCGCGAACTCGCGCGCTCGCTCGACGCGGTCGTCGAGGATTGCGTGAACGCGGTCGGCGTCGATGCGAACACGGCTTCCGTCGCCTTGCTCGCACGCGTATCCGGATTGAATTCGACGCTCGCGCGCAACATCGTCGAGTATCGCGACGCAAACGGTCCGTTCCCGTCGCGCGACCATCTGCGCAAAGTCCCCCGTCTCGGCGACAAGACTTACGAGCAGGCTGCGGGCTTCCTGCGCATCAACGGCGGCGAGAACCCGCTCGATCGCTCGTCCGTCCACCCCGAGGCGTATCCGGTCGTCGAACGGATGCTCGCGAAGATCAAGAAGCAGATCGGCGATGTGCTCGGCAATCGCGACGCGCTCTCCGGTTTGTCGCCGGCGGAATTCGTCGATGAGCGCTTCGGTCTGCCGACCGTGCGCGACATCCTGACCGAACTCGAAAAGCCTGGCCGCGACCCGCGTCCCGAGTTCAAGACGGCGACGTTCCGCGAAGGCGTCGAAAAGGTCTCCGACCTGATCCCGGGCATGGTGCTCGAAGGCGTCGTGACGAACGTCGCGGCGTTCGGCGCGTTCGTCGACGTCGGCGTGCATCAGGACGGCCTCGTGCACGTGTCGGCGATGTCGACCAAGTTCATCAAGGACCCGCACGAAGTCGTCAAGGCCGGCCAGGTCGTGAAGGTGAAGGTGCTCGAAGTCGACGTGAAACGCCAGCGCATCGCGCTGACGATGCGCCTCGACGACGATGCGTCCGCAGGCTCGTCGTCGCGCGGCGGCGGCGGCAGCAGTGGCGGTGCTCAGCAGGACCGCGGCGGCCGCCCTGGCGGCGGTGCGCGACCGCAGCGCTCGCGCGATCCGGAACCGGCCGGCGCAATGGCAGCGGCGTTCGCGAAGCTCAAGCGCTAAGCAGCTTACGGGCTGGCAGCGCCCTGCCAGCTAACAACAAAAAGCCCACGCTGATGCGTGGGCTTTTTGTTGTGCGCGCAACGGAAATGTTCCCGTTGCGCGGTGCTATTCCGGCGCGATCAAATCTCGATCTTCGTTCCGAGTTCGACCACGCGATTGGCCGGAATCGAGAAGAAGTCGGTCGGTTTCGCGGCATTCTGATGCATCCACGCGAACACGCGCTCGCGCCACACCGACATGCCAGGCAATTGCGTCGGCACGACCGTTTCACGCGCGAGGAAGAACGACGTATCCATCAGCTCGAACGTCAAGTCGTACATGCGTCCTACTTCGAGCAGCGTCGCCTTCACGTCCGGCGTTTCGTTGAAGCCGTACGCCGCCTTCACGACAAAGAGCCCGCCGCCGACATCGCGCACCGTCACGCGCTCTTCGTCCTTCACATACGGTATATCGCGCGTGACGAAAGTCAGGAAAATGGTTCGCTCATGCAACACTTTGTTGTGCTTCAGGTTGTGAAGGAGACTCACCGGCACGAGCGTATCGCTACCCGTCAAATAGATCGCGGTACCCGAGACGCGGTGCGGCGGATGGGCGAGCAAGCCTTGGAGGAACGGCGCAAGCGGGATGCCGTCGGCAGCCGTGCGTTCCTTCACGATCATGCGCCCCTTGTGCCAGGTCATCAAAAGGAAGAACAGCACCGCTCCGATGCCGAGCGGCAGCCAGCCACCCTCTTCGATCTTCAGCAGATTCGCGCCGAAGAAACCGACGTCGACGATCATGAAAGCGCCGATGATGAGCGCTACCAGCGCCCTGTTCCACTTCCAAACCTTCACCATCGAGACGCACAAGAGGATCGTCGTGATGACCATCGTGGCCGTCACCGCAATGCCGTACGCCGCCGCGAGATTGTCGGAGCTCTTGAAGCCGATCACGATGCACAAGATGATGAAAAGCAGCATCCAGTTCACGACCGGCACGTAGATTTGGCCGATCGCCAATTCCGACGTGTGCAACACCTTCATCCGCGGCACGTAGCCGAGCTGGATCGCTTGCGAGGTCAGCGAATACGCGCCCGAAATCACGGCCTGCGAGGCGATCACGGTCGCCACCGTCGAAAGCACGACGAGCGGCAGCAGCGCCCAGTCAGGTGCGAGCAGAAAGAACGGATTTTCGATTGCCTTCGGGTCCTGCATCAGCAATGCGCCCTGGCCGAAGTAATTCAGCACGAGCGACGGCATCACGAGCACATACCAAGCCATCTGGATCGGCTTGGCGCCGAAGTGGCCCATATCGGCATAGAGCGCTTCGGCGCCGGTCAGCACCAGTACGACCGAACCGAGCACGACGTAGGCCTGCAGCACGTGCGCCGACATGAACGACGCCGCGTAGTAAGGATTGAGCGCGGCAATGACTCCGGGGGACCGGACGATGTGATACGCGCCCAGAATGCCGATCGTGATAAACCACAGCACCATGATCGGCCCGAACAGCTTGCCGACGAGCGCTGTGCCATGCCGCTGAATCCAAAACAGCGCAATCAGAATGACGATCGTAATGGGCAGCACGAGATGCGATAGCTGCGGCGTCGCAATTTCCAAACCCTCGACGGCCGATATCACTGAAATCGCCGGCGTAATGACCGCGTCGCCATAGAACATGCAGGCGCCGAATATCCCCAGCGCCATTAATACGGCAGCCCCCCTGCTTTTCGTGTTGAACGAACGCAGCGAAAGGGCCATTAACGCGAGCACGCCGCCTTCACCGTTATTGTCGGCGCGCATCACGAAAAGCACATATTTGATCCCGACCACGACCACGATCGCCCAAAACAGCAGCGAAATGACGCCGAGAATCGAGTTATTCGTGAGCGCAATCCCGTGCGCCGGACTAAATGCTTCCTTCAACGAATAAAGAGGACTGGTTCCGATATCGCCGAAAACCACGCCGATCGCCGCAATGGCGAGTGAAGGCAAAGGCTGCTTGTGCGTATGTGCCTGGTTGTTATCTGTCATAAACGCGGGGTAAATCCGTTCTCGGATTGGGCGGAAGAAACGAGCGCAATTCTAGCGGGGGATGCAGACATGCCGCCTTGCATGTTGTGCATACGCTACGAGCGGAAGCCGCCGAAGTTTAGCATCGCCGCGTGTCGGAGTCAGGTACGTTTTGCGCATTGCAGCATGACTGCGGTCAACGGAGTGGCTAAAACGCTTACACATAAAAAAAGCGGAGTCAGGAGACTCCGCTTGATCCTCTTGACCCGCTTGACACCAACGATCACTCAGCTGGGTCGTGCGAAGCGTCACTCGTTCGGCGCCGAATTTCGTGCCAAGCCGCGCTTGATCCATGCACCGAGATTGTGCGGACGCACGGTATCCCACTCCTCGAACGGCTGGTGAATCCATGGGTTCGTCGGCAAGTATTGCACGTGGTAGTCAGGCTTGACCTTCGAGCAGCCCTTGTACCAAAGCACCGCGGAACGCACGGCGGTAATGGCCGGATAGCGGTCCTTCAAATGCTGCTGCACGCGCGACAGCGTCACGCCGGAATCGACGAGATCGTCAACGAGCAGCACGTTGCCCGACAGCTCGCCGCGCGTCATCGTGATGTATTGCGCGATATCGAGCTCGCCCTGCTCGGTGCCGGCGGCCTCGCGATAGGAACTCGTCGCGAGGATCGCCAGCGGCAGGTCGTAGATGCGCGACAGCTGGTCGCCAACGCGCAGCCCACCGCGCGCGAGACACAGGATCTTGTCGAACTTCCAGCCGGATTCGTGCACGGCCAGCGCGAGCAGCTCGATCAGCCGGTGATACTCGTCCCAGCCGACCCAGAGGTTCTTGTCGTCGTTGCGCGGGTCCGTCATCGCAATCATGGGCATGCTCTGCGTCATCGTTAAACCTTGAACGGATGGCGAAGGAGAATCGTCTCGTCGCGATCCGGGCCGGTCGAAACCATGTCGATCGGCACGCCTGCCACTTCCTGCACGCGCGTCAGATAGGCTTGCGCGTTCGCGGGCAGCTTGTCCCATTGCGTGATGCCGATCGTGCTTTCCTTCCAGCCGCCGAACGTCTCGTACACCGGCTCACAGCGCGCGACTTCGGATGCGCCGCGCGGGAGGATATCGGCGTCCCTGCCGTCGATCTTGTAGCCGACGCACAACCTGACTTCGTCCAGGCCATCGAGCACATCGAGCTTCGTGATGCACAGGCCCGACACGCCGTTGATCTGAATCGAGCGGCGCAGTGCGGCGGCATCGAGCCAGCCCGTGCGGCGCGGACGGCCCGTGACCGAGCCGAATTCCTTGCCGACGTTTGCGAGCGTCAGGCCGACCTGGTCCTGGCGGGCCGGGTTGTCGTTGTCGTACAGCTCGCTCGGGAACGGCCCCGAACCCACGCGCGTGCAGTACGCCTTCGTGATGCCGAGGATGTAGTTGAGCTTTTGCGGACCGACACCTGCGCCTGCAGCCGCCGCACCGGCGACGCAGTTGCTCGACGTGACGAACGGGTACGTACCGTGATCGATATCGAGCAGCGTGCCTTGCGCGCCTTCGAACAAGAAATTGCGGCCTGCCGCATTTTCGTCGTACAAGCGGCGCGAAACGTCGGTGACCATCGGCGCGAGGCGATCCGCGTAGCTCAGCATCGTATCCAGCGTCTGCTGAAAATCGACAGGCGCGGCGCCCAGGTACTGGGTCAGCACGAAGTTATGGAAATCGAGATTGTCGCGCAGACGCTCGGCGAATGCCTTCGGCTCGAACAGGTCTTGCACGCGCATCCCGCGGCGACCGACCTTGTCCTCGTACGCCGGACCGATGCCACGGCCAGTCGTGCCGATCTTGCCGGCGCCGCGATGTGCTTCGCGCGCTTGATCGATCGCGATGTGATACGGGAGGATCAGCGTGGTGGCTTCGGAAATGAACAGACGCTTCTGAACGTCGAGACCCGCAGCTTCGAGCTCGCCAATTTCCTTGAAGAGCGCCTCGGGCGACAGCACGACGCCGTTGCCGATATAGCAGGCAACGCCCGCGCGCATGATGCCTGAAGGAATGAGGCGCAAGATGGTTTTCTTGCCGCCGATGATGAGCGTGTGGCCGGCGTTGTGACCGCCCTGGAAACGCACGACGCCCTGAGCGTGGTCCGTCAGCCAGTCTACGATCTTGCCCTTGCCTTCATCACCCCATTGAGTTCCCACGACGACGACGTTGCGGCCGGGGGTCACATTCACAGCGCTGGCAGACATGTTGATTCGTTAGCTGGTTAAAAACGTATTCTACCCATGTTCGCTGAAGGTTCCGAGTTTTTCCGTTTCGGCTCAACGATATGGGCTATTTTCGAGACGTCGGCGGAAATGGCACCGGGGATAATAAGTACCCGCCGCCATTCGCCTCTCATGGCTTCCGGCGCGCGGCTAGCGGGCCTCGACGACCCACACGTCATTGCGCTCGACGAGCACACGATCGCAGGCGAACTCATCCAATGCGTGATCGTGACCCGGCAGCGCCTGGATGACGACTTCTCCCGCGTCGCGCAGCAACGCGACACTTGCGCGCAGCGCATCGTCGTGCTTCCAGGGAGCGAGGATCGCGCTGCTGCGCGCTTCGATCGGCGAAATGCGCGCGACTTCGCGCAGGTCGAGCGAAAAGCCCGTCGCGGGACGCGCGCGGCCGTAAGCTTGCCCGACGTGGTCATAACGGCCGCCGCGCGCGACCGCGTTCGGCACGCCATCGACATAGGCCGAGAACATCACGCCGCTGTGATACGCGTAACCGCGCAAATCGGCCAAATCGATCGCGACCTCGGCGCCGTCCACCTGTGCAGCCAAAAACGTGAGATCGTCGAGCGCATTCGTGATCGCCGGCAGATTCGGCAAGCGCTGCCGCGCAAGCGCGAGCACCGACGCGTCGCCGTATAGCGCGGGCAGCGCGCGCAGCGCATCGCGCGCCACGTCGCTCATACCTTGCGTCAACTCGTCCAGGCGTGCGACGTCTTTCGCGGCGAGTGCCTCATAGAGCGCTTCACCCGCCGCCGCCGCCGCGGGGTCCTGAGCAAAGATCGCGGACAGCACGCCCGCGTGACACAAGTCGAGTCGAATCTTCGTGAGACCCGTCAACTGCAGCACGTCAAGCATCAACTGCTGAATTTCGATGTCCGCTTCGAGGCCCGCATGGCCATAAATTTCCGCGCCGACCTGAATCTGTTCGCGCGTGGCGTGCAGACCGCGCGGACGCGTATGCAGCACGTTGCCCGCATAGCACAGCCGCGTCACGCCTTGGCGGTTGAGCAGGTGCGCGTCGATGCGCGCCACTTGCGGCGTCGTGTCCGCGCGCAGTCCGAGCGTGCGGCCCGACAGCTGATCGACGAGCTTGAACGTGCGCAGGCTCAAGTCGCTGCCGCCGCTCGTCAGAAGGGACTCGAGGTATTCGAGCAACGGCGGCATCACCATTTCGTAGCCGTATGCTCGAAAACGATCAAGCAACGCGCGTCGCAACTCCTCGATTTTGCGCGCCTCCGACGGCAGCACGTCGGCGATATTTTCAGGAAGCAACCAGGTCGACATCGGTATAGTCCTACGGCGTAAAAGAGCGGCACGCCAGCGCGCGCCACGATATGAAGATTCGATGAAACCGCCTATCAGGCGGCAAGACGAGGCGGCAAAACGCGCCCGCGCACGCCGGGGCTCAGGTCGCAGCCAGCAGCAGCAACAGCCCGAGCGCCATGATGATCAGCCCGCCGATGCGGATATGGTTGATCGGCCGATCCGCTATTCTACGAAACGTCTCCCGCCACGCGGTGGGAAACACGAAGGGAAACATGCCCTCGATGATGAGCATCAGCGCTATCGCGAGCAGTAAAGAGCCGGCCATGTCCATACGAATGCCAGCGCCGCAACAGGCGTGCGGCGCTCCTGAATCAGTGTTTGCGTGAGGCCGTTGCGGGCGCGGGGACGCTGCCATCGGGGCTGCGCATGAAGCGGAAGAAGTCACTGTCCGGATCGACGACGATCACGTCGTTCGGCTTGAAAATGCTCCGGTACGCCTGCAAGCTTTGGTAGAACTGATAGAACTGCGGATCGCGGCTGAACGCATCCGCGGCGATCACCGCAGCCTTGCCATCGCCCTCGCCCTTGATCGACTGAGCTTGCTTGTAGGCGTCTGCCAGCACGGCTTGCTGCTGGCGCTCGGCGTCGGCCTTGATCTGCTCGGCTTCCGCCGCGCCTTGCGCGCGCTCCTGATCCGCCGCCTGTTTGCGGGCGGCAATCATTCGCTTGTAGACGGTGTCCGCCATCGCAGCCGGAAAATCGACGCGCGTGAGTTCGATGTCGACGATCTCGATGCCGAGCGCGCTAGCGTTCTTCTGCATTGCCTCGCGCGCCTCGCCGGCAATCGCCTGCTGCTTTCCGAGCGCGTCAGCAAGGGCGTATTTCGCGAACGCGTCGCCAAGCGCGCCGCGCAATTGCGTGACGAGCTGCTCGGACACGCTTTGCGGATCGCCCTTCGTTTCGACGAACAGTTTCAGCGGATCGGCGACACGGTACTTGAGCACCGGACTCACGAGAAGATCGATCTTGTCGGACGTTGCGTAACGATCGGCATCAGGCGAATCGAGTGACTGGATGCGCGTATCGACGAGCACCGCAGTTTGCAGCGGCGGGGGCAGTTTGAAGTGCAGTCCCGGTCCTTCGACCAGCGGGTTGTCCCCGCCATGCGATGAAACGACGGCCATTTGCTGCTGATCGACGACATAAATCATCGACGACCCTGCAAACAGGACAGCCACGACAACCACGACGAGCGCAATAATTCGGTTCATATCTTCGCGCTCCTTATTGCGGCAGATCGTCTTCGCGATCGCGACTGCGGAACGCATCGCGCGAGCGCAGGACGTCGCTTGCCGCGGCCGCTTGACTTGCGGCGCTTGGCGCAGAAACTGCCGCAGACGACGCGGCGGCAGCCGTACTGGCAGCTTCGCTCGCGCCCGCTGCAGCAGGCGCAGACGCACCGCGTGCCGCTTCGCTTGCACGCTGACGGCTCTCCTCGACGATCTTGTCGAGCGGCAGGATCACATTGGCGCCGGTCTTGGCGCCGATGTAGACCTTCGTCGTGTTCGAGTAAATTTGCTGCATCGTTTCGAGGTACATGCGCTGACGGATCACTGCAGGCGCTTTCGAATACTGCGCATAAACTTGCTCGAAGCGCTCGGCATCGCCCTGCGCTTCGGCCACGACGCGGTCCGCGTAGGACTTCGCGTCGTCAATCATGCGCGCGGCGTCGCCTTGCGCACGCGGCACCAGATCGCTCGCATAGGCTTGCGCATCGTGCTTCGCGCGCTCACGGTCCTGACGAGCCTTGGCGGCGTCGTCAAACGCGCTTTGCACCTGCTCGGGCGGCGTCACGCTCTCGATGGTGACGCCCGTGACGGCAAGGCCGGTCTTATATTGATCGAGCTTGCGCTGAATCGCGTCCTGCAACTGCTGGCGCATTGCTTCGCGATCCTGATAAAGCATGTCTTCCGTGCTGCGCGTGCCGACAATCTCGCGCGCCGATGCCTGCGCGGCCTGCGTCACGCTTTGATCGGGATCGGTGGCGCGAAACAGATAGTCCGTGGGCGTCTTGACTTGGTATTGGACGGCAAAGCGCACATCGAGGATATCGCCGTCGCGCGTGAGCATCGCCGAGTCCTTCACGTTGGCGCCTGCAACAGCGTTGTTACGCCCGATCTCCACCGCGCGCACCTGACTGATGTTGACGATTTCCTGCGTTTCGAACGGATACGGCAGGCGCCAGTGCACGCCTTGCTCGACGGTTCCGCGGTACTTGCCGAATTGCAGTACGACGCCAGCTTGGCCGTCCTGCACGATGAAAATGCCGCTGCCGAGATAGATCGCGACGAGCACGCCAATCACGATACCGACGCCAACGCGCGCCGCACGGCCGTTATCCGGACGGCGATCGCCCGGACCCATACCTTTGCCCTTACCCTTGCCGCCGAACAAGCCGCTCAGACGGCGATTGAAGTCACGCCACATCTCATCGAGATCGGGCGGCCCTTCGCCGTCGCCTTGCGGGCGCTTGGGCTCATTCGGGCGCTGCTTGTCGCCATTGCCTTCGCTACGTCCCCATCGAGGATCGTTGATCGAAAGAATGGCGCGCAAACGCAGCCAGGTACTCCGCTCTTTGTATTCGTTCACCAGTGTTCGTCACTAGAGTAGTGAGGGCCCCCAGACCTGCCGCTACGCGCCCGTCGACCCGAGGAGGACAATCCCCCAAGGAGACTTCCTATCGGGGCGGAAAACTTGGCGCAGCCCGGCGCTATCTTGGGAGGGTCGTCAAAGCAAATTAGAACGGGTCAGCACCTCGTTTCCGGCGTCCAGCGTGACCTTGAGTTCTTCGCGTTGTTCTGCCAACCGGTCGTCTTCCGGCAGTGCTCGCCCAGTGTCTGGAAGATTGTCTGAAGTCGCGATTTCGGCGATCGCGGCGCGCAGCGTGTCTAATCCTTGGCCCGTGCGCGCGCTCAAAAAGACGCGCGAAATATTACCATACTCGTCTCTTTCGACCGCCTCGCCACGCGCCGCCAACTCGGGCACCGCGTCGATCTTGTTGAAGACGAGAACCTGGCGAATCGAGTCCGCGCCGATCTCGTGCAACACTTCATTCACCTGATCGATTTGATCGAGGCGCACCGCGCTCGACGCATCGACCACATGCAGCAGCAAGTCGGCATGAATCGTTTCTTCTAGCGTCGCGCGAAATGCCGCGACAAGCTGGTGCGGCAATTCGCGGATGAAGCCGACCGTATCGGACACGACCACCTGCCCGGCTTCATCGCCGAGATAGACGCGGCGCGAAGTGGTGTCGAGCGTCGCGAACAGCTGATCGGCCGCGTAGGCTTGCGCCTTCGTCAATGCGTTGAAGAGCGTCGATTTGCCGGCGTTGGTATAGCCGACGAGCGACACCGACATGGTCCGGTTGCGTTCGCGCTGGCGCCGCTGCGTGCCATGCTGGCGCCTCAATTTATCGAGCCGCGACTTCAGCATCTTGATGCGTTCGCCAATCAGCCGGCGGTCGGTTTCAAGCTGGGTTTCACCGGGACCGCGCAGGCCGATACCGCCTTTTTGCCGCTCGAGGTGGGTCCACGCGCGAATCAGGCGCGTCGACAAATACTGCAGCTGCGCGAGCTCGACCTGCAGCTTGCCTTCATGGCTGCGGGCGCGCTGCGCGAAGATGTCGAGAATCAGGCTGGTACGGTCGATGACGCGCCTGTTAAGCGCACGCTCCAGATTGCGCTGCTGCGCAGGAGCCAACGCGTGATTGAAAATGACGATTTCGATGTCGTTCGCTTCGCAGGCAAGGCGCAATTCTTCGGCCTTGCCGCTGCCGACGAACATTGCGGCATCGGGGCTGGAACGTCGTCCGGTGAGCGTGACGGCAGGATGGGCGCCCGCGCTCTGCGCGAGCAGGCTGAGTTCTTCTAGACTGGCTTGGAAATCAATCTTTCCAAAGTCGATGCCGACGAGTGCAGCGTTGATCAAATTGGTGGATGTCAAAATAAAGCGACCGGCATGTATCGCCGACGGCGACGCAATGCCGGCCGCGACGATGGGATTTAGGACTGTTCGGAATCCGGGTGGAAATTGACCGGACGGGCAGGCACGACAGTGGAAATGGCGTGCTTGTAGACCATCTGGGTCACGGTATTCCGGAGCAACACAACGTACTGGTCGAACGATTCGATGTTCCCCTGGAGCTTGATGCCGTTGACCAGATAGATAGACACCGGCACATGCTCTTTACGCAGCGCGTTCAAAAACGGGTCTTGTAACAATTGCCCTTTGTTGCTCATAGCAAACTCCGTCATTTTTTTGCAGGTTGATCGTGATTGAGCGGTGAAGAAAAAGAAATTCCCCGTCAATCGCTACACTATAGCCGATTTTCGTTATCGCACCAGCGGGCTAGCCATTCGGCCAAACCCTTGATGCACGCGGGTTTCAGCCTTTTTCCGCGTAAGGGTTCGTCGACGAACGAAACTCTATGCGCAATGGAGTCCCAGTCAGCGAGAAAGTTTCTCGAAAGCGGTTCTCGAGGTAGCGCTTGTAGGTTTCGGTCACCGCGTCGAGCGCATTACCGTGGATGACGATGATCGGCGGATTCTGTCCGCCCTGGTGCGCATAACGCAGCTTCGGACGCACCGGACCGCGGCGCCGCGGCTGCTGGAACTCGACCGCCTCGATCAGCGCGCGCGTGAGCTTCGGCGTCGGCAACTTCGCCATCGCGGCGGCATACGCGTCGTCGACCGAGCGCATGAGCGCGCCGATCCCCGTTTTCTCCACTGCCGATATGTAGTGGAATTTCGCAAATTCAAGGAATTTGAGCTTGCGCGTCAAGTCGGATTTCGTGCGCTCGCGCACATGCGAATCGAGCCCGTCCCACTTGTTCACGCCGACCACGAGCGCACGGCCCTGCTCGACGACGAAGCCGGCGATGTGCGCGTCCTGATCCGAAATGTCCTGTTGCGCGTCGAGCAATAGAATGACGACGTTCGCATCCGCGATCGATTGCAGTGTCTTCACGACCGAGAATTTCTCGATCGCTTCGAACACCTTGCCGCGGCGGCGCAGGCCCGCCGTGTCGATCAGCGTGTACTTCTTGCCCTGCCGCTCGAAATCGACGTAGATCGAATCGCGCGTCGTGCCGGGCATGTCGAATGCAATGACACGGTCCTCGCCGATCAGCGTATTGACGAGCGTCGATTTGCCGACATTCGGCCGCCCGACGATCGCAATCTTCACGCCGCGATGCGCCTTTTCCTCTTCGCTTTCTTCCGGATGGCCGGCATAGGCGACGCCGAGCGCCTCGTTGATCATCTCCGCGACACCGTCGCCGTGAGCGGCGGAAATCGCGCGCGGATCGCCGAGACCGAGTTCGTAGAAATCGGCGGCGACCGCCGTGTACTTCATCCCCTCGGACTTGTTGACGACGAGAAAAATCGGCCGGCCAGTCTTGCGCAGATAATCCGCGATCGATTTGTCCTGCGGCGCGAGGCCGTTGCGACCGTCGACGATGAACACGACAATGTCCGACTCTTCGACCGCCTGACGAGTCTGGCGCGCCATCTCGTGCAGGATGCCGTCTTTCGCGACGGGCTCGAAGCCGCCCGTGTCGACCACCAGATACGGCCGCTCGCCCACGCGCCCTTCGCCATAGTGGCGGTCGCGCGTGAGACCCGGCAGGTCCGCGACGAGCGCATCGCGTGAGCGCGTCAAGCGGTTGAACAGAGTGGATTTCCCCACGTTGGGGCGCCCGACGAGGGCAATTACGGGTTTCATCTGATGTTGTCTAAAGTGAAGCGCAGAGGCGTCGTCCCCTTGCTGCCGCGGCGAGGCCGCCCGGCAACCGACAGGCTGCGTTTGACAAAAATTATCACGAATTCATCGTGGCCCAGCACTGGCCGGCCGCCGTGTCTTAAGCGGGCGATAGTTCGGCCGAAGGTACGGCGGGCCGGCGCCCCATGCCTTCGCACTGCCGATAAAAAAGCATACAGGCCGGCATGAGCCGGCCTGCACGCGTACGTACAGAAAACGGTTGCGAACCGTTACAAGCAGCCGCGTTTAGCGCGGCCGGAAACCGTACAGGTCGCCGTCAGTCGTTTGCACGACGAGCGTGTCGCCCGCCATGACCGGCGCCGAAACGATCGGGCTGCCGTCGGTCTTCATCCGCGCGACGAACGAACCGTCGTCCCGCGACAGGAAATGCACATAGCCCTCATAGTCGCCGACCACCACCGACGGCCCCAGCAGGAACGGCACGCTCAGATCGCGGCTCTTGAGCTTGTCATTGCTCCAAAGCTTCTTGCCGCTTTGCACGTCGAACGCGCTGATCACCGACCAGTCGTCAGGCGCGGCAACGACCGAATCGTCCTGCGCCACGCCGCGTGCGCTCGAGAACGCCTTCTGCCACACGGGACGGCCCGAGTTCGCGTCGAAGCAGCCGATTTGCCCTTGGAACGTCACGGCGCAGGTTTCGGCGCCGATCAGCGTCGGTGCGCCCGTCACGTCATTGATACGCTCGACTTCGGTCACGCCCTTCGGATACGAGACCGGCGCTTCCCAGTACTCGTCGCCGGTTTGCAGATTGATCGCCGAGAGGCCGCCGCCCGGGAAGCCGGCGAGCACTGCGGCATTGCCAGCGAAGGTCATGCCGGCCGACACGCGCAAATTGAGCGGTACCGCACGATTGCGATACACCCACTTCAGCTCGCCCGTGTCCGCGTTGAAAGCGCTGATTGCGCCGTCGATCGTCCGCACGATCACGAGACCGTTGCCGACGAGCGGCGGCGAAATGATTTCGCCTTGCGCCGTCGCCTTCCACAGCAGCTTGCCGTCCGCGCCCAACACGTAGACACCGCCCTTTTCCGCGCCAACCGCAGTCAGCGTGCCGTCGCTGCCGACACCAGCCGTCAGGTCCACGCCCACCTTCGTGCGCCACACTTCCTGGCCGGTCTTCGCGTCGATCTTTTCGACTGAGCCGTTCGTGCCAGCGGCATAGACCGCGTCACCGACCGCGACCGGCGAGAACAAATAGCGCCCGCCCTTGCCGACGCTCGCCTTCCAAGCCTGCTGAACGTTCAGCACGGACTTGAAATCGGTCAGCGGCGTCGGCACGCGGCGCTCGTCTTTCGTGGATGAGCAAGCCGCCAGGGCGAGGACGGTCATCGCACAGACAACGGGCGCAGCGTAACGTTTCAGCAGATTCATCGGTGGGCAAGCTAGGTAAGGTTGGTCAATGGAATGGGAGCGACGCGCGGCGCATGCGGCGCCGGTCAGCTACCCAGCGCGTCCAGCTTGAACTGGATCAGTTGGTGCGCTGACGTATCGTTTTTCGCCACCGTGTCGAGTGCGAGCTGATAGGCCGTGCGAGCCTCGTCGCGCTTGCCTTGGGCTGCCAGCAAATCGCCGCGGCGATCTGCCACGAGGGCCTTGAACGCGTCCGGCGGCGTATCGTTCAGAAGCGCGAGACCCTTGTCGTACGCCTTCTCGTCAAGCAACAGCCCGGCCAAGCGCAGCTTGGCGATCTCCTTGTACTCGTCATCTTTGGCATGGTCGACGGCCCATTGCAGCTGCGCCTTCGCCCCGGCTTCGTCGCCCGCGTCGTAGAGGGCCTTCGACGCCGCAAGCGCCGTCATTTGACCATAGGCCGTGCTGCCGTAGCGGTCTTCCATATCGGCGGCAACGCGGCTGACCTTCGCCTTGTCGCCCGATGCGACAGCTTGCTGGACCTGCTCGTACAGCACGGCAGCTTGCGCCGCCTGGCGCCGCTGCCAGAAATTCCAGCCGTTCCAGCCTGCTGCGGCGACCAGCGCGATGAGCACGATCCAAGTGGTCGCGTTGCCCCACTGTGCCCACCATGCCTTAAAACTTTCTATCGATTCTTGTTCGTCGTGGTAACTCATCGCTAAGCGATTCCTTCTTCTACATGCCTTGTGTTTATCGGGCGACGGGCGCTATTCAGTCGTCGCCGTCATCGGCGGTTGCAACCATCGCATTGATCAGAAATTCGGTCAAGTCTTCGACCGGCACGTTCTGTTGTTCGTTCTTTTCACCACTTTGCGCTACATCACGCAACGGTTTGACGCCGACCGTGCCATTCGCGACCTCGTCTTCACCGAGGACGATCGCGAATGCCGCGCCGCTCGCGTCGGCACGCTTCATCTGCGATTTGAAGCTCGCCGATGCGCCATCCGCGCTGCAATGCAGGATCACGTCGAGCCCCGTGTCGCGCAGACGTTCGGCGATGATGAACGCCTGCTCACGGGCCGCGTCGCCCTGGTGCACGACGTAGACGTCGCAACCCTCGTCTTCGGGAACGAGATCGTCTTCCTTCAGCAATTCGAGAATCCGCTCGATGCCCATCGCCCAGCCGCATGCCGCCGTCGGCTTGCCGCCAAGCTGCTCGATCAGCGGATCGTAACGGCCGCCCGCCGCAACCGTGCCTTGCGCGCCGAGTTTATCGGTGACCCACTCGAACACGGTCAGGTTGTAGTAGTCGAGACCGCGCACGAGCCGCGGATTGATCGTGAACGGAATGTTGTTCGACTTCAGGATGCGCTGCAGCCCTTCGAAGTGCGCACGCGACTCGTCGCCGAGAAAATCGATCAGCTTCGGCGCGTTCTCGGCGATCTGCTGGAGCGCCGGGTTCTTCGTATCGAGCACGCGCAGCGGGTTCGTATACAGGCGGCGCTTCGCGTCTTCGTCGAGCGCCTCGACGTGCTTCTCGAGGTAAGCGATCAGTTCGACACGGTGCGCGGCGCGCTCCTCGGCCAGACCGAGCGAGTTGATTTCAAGCCGGATACCAGTCAGCCCCAGGTCGTCCCACAGACGCTGGCACATCAGGATGATTTCCGCGTCGGCATCCGGCCCCGCGAAGCCAAGCGCTTCGACGCCGACCTGATGGAACTGACGGTAGCGGCCGCGTTGCGGACGTTCGTGCCGGAACATAGGCCCGACGTACCACAGACGCTTCGGGCCGTCATACAGAAGATTATGCTCGATGGCGGCACGCACGACGGCTGCGGTGTTCTCCGGGCGCATCGTCAGGTTTTCGCCGTTCAGCGCGTCGGTGAAGCTGTACATCTCCTTCTCGACGATGTCGGTCACTTCGCCGATGCCGCGCGTAAACAGCTGCGTATGCTCGATGATCGGCGTACGGATGTTCTGATACCCATACGAGCGAAGCATCGACTTCACTGTCGTCTCGAAGAATTCCCACAACCCGGCATCCTGCGGAAGGATGTCGTTCATGCCTTTTACGCCAGTCAGCTTTTCGAGCTTTCTCTTCTGTTCAGTCATCTGGTTTCGGTTGACGAATTAATTGGTGGCGGTCGCGCGGCCATAACGGCGCTCGACGTAGTCGCTCACGATTTGCTGGAATTCTTCGGCGATGCGCTCGCCGCGCAGCGTCTTGACCTTTTCGCCGTCGATGAACACCGGAGCGGCCGGATTCTCGCCCGAGCCCGGCAGGCTGATGCCGATGTTCGCCTGCTTCGACTCGCCCGGACCGTTGACGATGCAGCCCATCACCGCGACGTGCATTTTCTCGACGCCGGGGTACTGGTCACGCCAGACGGGCATCTGCGTGCGCAGGTAGGTCTGGATCTGCGACGCGAGTTCCTGGAACAGCGTGCTCGTCGTGCGCCCGCAGCCCGGGCACGCGATCACCATCGGTGTGAACGAGCGAAGTCCCATCGTCTGCAGGATTTCCTGGCCGACGATCACTTCGCCCGTGCGCGGCCCACCCGGTTCCGGCGTCAGCGAAATGCGGATCGTGTCGCCAATGCCCTGTTGCAGCAGCACGCCAAGCGCCGCCGTCGACGCAACGATGCCCTTCGAGCCCATGCCGGCCTCGGTCAACCCGAGGTGCAGCGCGAAGGTGCAGCGGCGCGCCAGCTCGCGGTAGACAGCGATCAGGTCCTGCACGCCGCTCACCTTGCACGACAGAATGATCTTGTTGCGACTCAGACCCAATTCGACAGCACGCTCAGCGGAGCCGATCGCCGATTGAATCAGCGCTTCATACATCACGCTTTGCGCTTCCCACGGCTCAGCGCGCGAGGCGTTCTCATCCATCATCCGCGCGAGCAGGTCCTGGTCGAGACTGCCCCAGTTCACGCCGATACGCACCGGCTTGTCGTACTTGATGGCCGCTTCGATCATCTGCGCGAACTGCGTGTCGCGCTTCGCGCCCTGGCCGACGTTGCCCGGATTGATCCGGTACTTCGACAGCGCCTCGGCGCAAGCCGGATGGTCGCGCAGCAGTAAGTGGCCGTTGTAGTGAAAATCGCCGACGAGCGGCACCGACACGCCCATGCGGTCGAGCTGATCGCGGATTGCCGGCACGGCCGCCGCCGCTTCCGGCGTGTTGACCGTGATGCGCACGAGTTCCGAGCCCGCTTGCGCAAGCTCCTTGATCTGGATGGCGGTGCCGATCGCGTCGGCGGTGTCGGTGTTCGTCATCGACTGCACGCGCACCGGCGCGTCACCGCCGATCGTCACGAGCTGGCCACCCCACCGGACATCGACCGCGTGCGACACGCGGCGCGGCGCATGACCGCCGAAAATCGGCTCGGAGGAACAAATCTGACTGCTGCTTTCGGAATGTGCTTCGGAGTGCATCGAAGGACCCATTGACACCGGATGCGGCGCGCCCGAAAGCGCGCCGCATGAATTGAAAAAGCGCCCTGGCCGCCGGCCGGGGCGCCTGCCGTCAAGGCAGCGAGAAGCGAGCCACGTTGCCCTTTGCTGCCGAATACTTCGTGGAGTCGACCGACTGACCGTCGAACGTCATCGATTCGAGCCCCGCTTTGTTGCCGACCGTCACTTTGAACGGCGGCTCACCGTGAATTTCCTTCGCATCGCCGGCGTGAACGAGACCGGAGAATACCTCTTTCCCGCTCTTGTCGCGCACGCTGAACCAGCTGTCCTGCGTCACGCGCAGCGCCACGATCGATTCACCAGCTGGCGCGTCGGCAACTGCAGACGCCGCATTCGCAGCAGACGAAGCGGCAACGGTAGCCGATGCTGCCTTGGCGGCCGATGAAGCAGCAACGGCGACCGATGCCGTCTTGGTAGCCGGAGCAGCCGCTTGCGGCGCGCTGGCGCCCGGGATAACCACGGGAGCGCTGGGCGAGGTCGCCGCGGGCGCTGCCGGCGCGGGCGCCACCACAGCCGGAGCAGCCGGCACGGGCGCCGGCACTTGCTGGACCGCGCTGGCGGCAGCCGCCGCATCGCTCGCGTCGTTCGGCGCCGGTGCAGCCGACGCAGCGGTGTCAGCCGATGCCGAAGCGTCAGCCGATGCGCCGTTTTCGACCGTCCCTGCCACGGATGCCGCCGTCTGCCCTTCGACCACGGTCGCCGATGCACCGTTCGCACCGCCAGCCGCGCCATTGGCGCTCGCGCGCAGCCGCGCAAGCCAAGCCGACGAATCGCCGCCGCCCGTGTGCCACATCGCGAGCGCGATCACGGCGACGATGACTGCCGCCACGCCCCAAAGCCATGACCGATGCTTCGGACCGCCGCCGAGCGACACCGACACCTTTCCGCGCGGCAAACCCGTACCCGCCGAAGCCGGCATGGAAAGATCGGGCTCCGGCACGCCCTTTTCGCGGCGCAGCGCCTGTGTAAATGGCGCCGGATCGGCGCCCAGCATTTTCGCGTAGCTGCGCACGACGCCGACAGCGAATGTCGTGCCAGGCAGTTGGCTGATATCACCCGCTTCGAGCGCGCGCATTTTCTGCGAGGCAACCTTGAGCCGAGCAGAAACGTCGTCGATCGACCAGCCCTTGGCCTCTCGAAGCTGCGCAAGACGCGCCCCTACCGCCGCCAGCGAGTCAGGCGCCGCCTGGCTGCTCGCGGGCTGCGGCGCAATTGGCGTGACACCTTGCCCGGCGGCCGGCTCGGACGGCCCAGCACTCATATCGTTATCGTGTGGCTGCGGATGCTGCGGCTCACTCATCCCAAATCCTCGCGTCGATTCTCTTTTTGACCTGTGCGCTCCGGAACGTCAAAGCCCGGATTCGCAGACCGTTTATAACAAAATGCGCGGCTTGAGTGCCGCTTCCGATCGATTTGCTGCCTGCCTTACTGCCCGCTGCCCCATTTTCAGCGAGCACTGCGTCAGCGATAGCTGCGCCACCATCCACATCGATTAATGCACCTGCCTCACTTCGATCACCTTGCCCGGGCGCCCCATGCGCTCGGCAAGGCGAGTGCGATCCTTCACCGCGCCGGCGAGCTGGCCGCACGCCGCGTCGATATCGTCGCCTCGCGTCTTGCGCACAGTCGTCACGACGCCCGCGTCGATCAACACCTGCGCGAAACGCTTGATCTGTTCCGGCTTCGAGCGGATCAGCCCCGACTCCGGAAACGGATTGAACGGAATCAGATTGAATTTGCACGGGACGTCGCGCGTCACCGCGAGCAGCTCGCGCGCATGCGCCTCGCTGTCGTTGACACCGTCCAGCATGCAATATTCGAAGGTAATGAAATCGCGCGGCGCGACTTTCAGATAGCGCTCACAGGCAGCCATCAGCTCGCGCAGCGGATACTTCTTGTTGAGAGGCACCAGTTCGTCGCGCAGCGCGTCGTTCGAAGCGTGCAGCGACACCGCCAGCGCCACGGGAAGATCCGCCCCGAGGCGGTCCATCATCGGCACGACGCCTGACGTGGAGAGCGTGACGCGGCGGCGCGACAGACCGTAGGCATTGTCGTCGAGCATCAGCCGCATGGCCGGCACGACGGCATCGTAATTCAGCAGCGGCTCGCCCATGCCCATCATCACGACGTTCGTAATGACGCGCTCGCCCTTGCCTTCCTGGGCCGCGTCGAGCCCATTTGCCTCGCGCCGTACGGCGCGCAGCGCAAATTCCGCCATCCGCAACTGGCCGATGATTTCGCCGGTCGTCAGATTGCGGGAAAAACCTTGCTTGCCGGTCGAACAGAACCGGCAGTTGACCGCGCACCCCGCCTGCGATGACACACACAGTGTGCCGCGCGTTTCCTCGGGGATATACACGGTTTCGACCGCATTGCCGTTGCCGACGTCGATCAGCCACTTGCGGGTGCCGTCGGTGGAAGTGTGGTCGCTGGCGATGCCCGGCATCGAGATCGTCGCGCGGCCCTTGAGCTTTTCGCGCAGCGACTTGGCGAGATCGGTCATGCCGTCGAAATCGGCAGCGTTGTACTGGTGAATCCAGCGCTGCAATTGCTTGGCGCGAAACGGCTTCTCGCCGAGGCTGTCGCAATACGCGACGAGGCCTGCGGCGTCGAGGTCGAGAAGGTTGACGGTTGAACTGCTCGTCATATCGATTCCTGCCATTTCAGTGCGAAAAACCGTGCGTGCCGCCGTGCCCATTCAACTGCTGATTGGACACTGGACCGCATGCACGGTGCCGTTCGCGCCAGTTCCTGCGAGTTCTACTTTAGCGCTTCCGTTGGACGATTAGCGCGAGTAAACGTTGAGTGCCGGGAAGAAGAACGCAACTTCGACAGCAGCCGTTTCCGCTGCGTCCGAGCCGTGCACGGCGTTGGCGTCGATGCTGTCGGCGAAATCGGCGCGAATCGTGCCCTTTTCTGCCTTCTTCGGATCGGTCGCGCCCATCAGATCGCGGTTCGTCAGGATCGCGTTCTCGCCTTCGAGAACCTGCACCATCACCGGGCCCGAGATCATGAATTCAACCAGATCCTTGAAGAACGGACGTGCGGCGTGAACTGCGTAGAACTTCTCCGCGTCGGCGCGCGACAGATGCACCATGCGGGACGCCACGATCTTCAGGCCAGCGTTTTCGAAACGGCTGTAGATCTGGCCGATCACGTTCTTGGCCACTGCGTCCGGCTTGATAATCGACAGGGTGCGTTCGATCGCCATAAAAACTCCAGAAAATTAAGAGGTTACAGATTCAAATGAATCCGCAATTGTAGCATGATCCCGTGTATTATTGCGATTGAACCCTTACATGATCGTAAGGCTCAAAGGGTATATTCCGCATCACTCTTCCGCTCGCCGTGGCCGTTGAAACTCCAGGCCGCCGCGCATATCTTATGGAGTGGTACGGCTCTATCCACGCGGCGCCGCATCGTGCGAGCGCCGCGGCATGATCACAGAGCATCACTGCGTTTGACGCAAGGAGAAACCATGAACGAGTATCCCTACAACTTTGGCCGCGGCGGCAGCGTCACCACGGCTGAAACCCGCAACCGCGTACTGCGGAACACCTATTGGCTGCTCGCGCTGTCGATGGTGCCGACCGTGCTCGGCGCCTGGGTGGGTGTCGCGACCGGCTTCTCGCTGTTCGCCGCCACCAGCCCCGCGATGAGCATGCTCGCGTTCTTCGCCATTGCCTTCGGCTTCATGTTCGCGATCGAGCGCACGAAGAACAGCAGCATGGGCGTCGTCGTCCTGCTCGGCTTCACGTTCTTCATGGGCCTGATGCTCTCGCGCCTGCTGAGCTTCATCCTCGGCTTCACGAACGGGCCGTCGCTCATCATGCTCGCGTTCGGTGGCACTGGTGTGATCTTCGCCACAATGGCCACCATCGCCACGGTCAGCAAGCGTGACTTCTCCGGCCTCGGCAAGTGGCTCTTCATGGGCGTGATCGTGCTGCTGCTCGCCATGGTCGCCAACATGTTCCTGCAACTGCCGGCGCTGATGCTGACGGTTTCGGTCCTCGCGATCGCCATCTTTTCGGCGTACATGCTGTTCGACGTGCAGCGCGTCGTGAATGGCGGCGAAACCAACTACATCACGGCCACGCTGGCGATCTATCTGGATCTGTATAACGTGTTCGTGAACCTGTTGTCGCTGCTGGGCATCTTCGGCGGCAACCGCAACTGATTTCGAACGCTGTTGCGATGTAAAAAACCGGCCTTCGGGCCGGTTTTTTTATGCGCGCGAGGTTTACGAATCGCCGGCTTGGTTGCCTTCTAGTCGCGCTCGAACAGCGCGATCGATTCCACGTGGGACGTGTGCGGGAACATATTGACCACACCCGCGCCTTTCAGCCGGTAGCCCGCCTCGTGAACGAGCAGGCCAGCGTCGCGCGCGAGTGTCGACGGATTGCACGACACGTAGACGATGCGCGACGGCAGCGGGCCGTCACCACTCTGTGCGATCTCGGCGAGCGCCTTCGAAACAGCCAGCGCGCCCTCGCGCGGCGGATCGACGAGAAACTTGTCGAATGCCCCAAGCGCGCGCAGGTCGTCGGCCGTGACTTCGAACAAATTGCGGCACGCGAACGAGGTATGCCCGTCGACGCCGTTTTCCTTGGCGTTCGCGAGCGCCCGGGTCGTCAGCGCTTCGCTGCCTTCGATCCCCACGACTTCGCGCGCAAGGCGGGCCAGCGGCAGCGTGAAGTTGCCGATTCCGCAAAAGAGATCGAGCACGCGATCGCCACGCCCTGGCGCCAGCAGCCGCAATGCGCGGCCCACCAGCACGCGGTTGATCTGATGATTGACCTGCGTGAAATCGGTCGGTTTGAACGGCATCCGGATGTTGAATTCCGGCAGTGTGTAGTCGAGCGGCACGTCGAGCGGGTAGAAAGGCACGACCGTGTCCGGACCCTTCGGCTGCAGCCAGAACTGCACCTGATGGGCATCGGCGAACTCGCGCAGCAGCGCCTCATCAGCGGCGTTGATCGGCTCGAGCACGCGCAGCACCAGCGCGGTGACTTGCGAGCCGACGGCCAGCTCGATCTGCGGCATCCGATCGCGAATCGACAGCCCCTCGACCAGCCGGCGCAACGGCACGAGCATCGCCGAGACATGAGGCGGAAGCACTTCGCAACTCGTCATATCGGCGACGTAGCTGCTTTTGCGCTCGTGAAAGCCGACCAGCACACCGCCCTTTTTCACCACGTTGCGCACGGTCAGGCGCGCGCGATACCGGTAGCCCCACGACGGCCCCTGAATCGGCCTGAATACCGTCTCGGCGCACAGCTTCGCGAGATGCTGCAGGTTGTCTTCGAGCACGCGCTGCTTGACGGCGACTTGCGCGCGCACGTCGAGATGTTGCATCGAACAACCGCCGCAGGTGCCGAAAAAACGGCATTGCGGTTTGGTGCGCAGCACGCTTTCACGCAGCACGTCGACAACCTGCGCCTGCTCGAAACTCGGCTTCTTGCGATAACTCGAATAGCTGACACGCTCGCCAGGCAGCGCGCCTTCGACGAAGATCACCTTGCCGGGCTCGCCAGTTTCCGTGACGAGGCGACCCACGCCGCGCGCTTCCATATCGAGCGATTCGATCTCGAGAATCGGGGCACTAACGGGAGAGGCGGACGGCGCCGGCGCGCTTTTCAGCTTGCGCCCGCTACGGTTGGGGGATTCGGACACCTGCGGATTCCTGACAGACATTAACGAAAGGCGAGATTGTAGACGAACGGCAAACCACAACGGAGATTTGACGATGCGACTGATCTGTTGGAATGTCCAGTGGGGACGCGACGCGAGCGGCGACGTCGATCTTCCGCGAACGCTCGCCGAGGCGAAGCGGATTGCCGATTTCGACGTGCTCTGCCTACAGGAGATCACGCGCGGCTTCGGCGCGCTGCCGGGCCGGCCGTCCGGCGATCAATTCGCCGAACTCGAAGCCGCCCTGCCCGGCTTCACGGTGCTCGACGCGATCGGCGCCGATCTGCCTCCGCTCGAAGCTAGCGCGCCAAGGCGGCAATTCGGAAATGCGATCGTGACGAGGCTGCCGGTCGAGCAAGTGATCCGGCATACGCTGCCCTGGCCCGCCGACCCCGACGCGCCATCGATGCAGCGTGTGGCGCTGGAAGCGGTGCTGCGCGCGCCGGGCGGATCCGTGCGCGTCGTGACCACGCATCTGGAGTTCTATTCGCTGAAGCAGCGCCTCGCGCAAGTCGACGAGCTGCGCCGGCTACATCTGGAGGCCGCCGCGCATGCGGCCCGCTCGGCTCCCGCCGAAAACGCGACCGGACCGTTTGCCGCCACCGCTCGTCCTGTCAGCGCGATCGTGTGCGGCGATTTCAACAGTGCGTTCGACAGCGAGGCGTACCAGCGCTTCGTCGCCCCGCTCAACGAGAATCCGCACGGCGCCCCAGCCTTTATCGACGCCTGGACGACGCTGCACCCCGGCAAGACGCCGCCGATGACGGCTGGCGTCTACGACACCGTACAGTGGTCATCCGGGCCGATAGCGTGCGATTTCGTGTTCGTCACCGAGGATTTGCGGCCGCGCCTCAAGCGTTGCGAAATCGACAGTGCGACGCACGCCTCGGATCACCAGCCGGTATTGCTGGAACTCGACTGAAACGTTGTCAGCCGGGCACGCTTTTCACTTTCGACTCAGCCCTCGAAGGCTTCGAGATATTCGGCCCAGTGCGGCGCCGGTTCCTGCGCGAGCGTATTTTTGACGAATGCGATCTCGTCGGTGTATTCGTCCTGCGAAAACGCTCCGCGCATCAATTGAAAGCGGCAGTACAACAAGTACGTGTTGACGACGTCCGTCTCGCAGTAGTTGCGGATTTCTTCGATGCGCCCTTCCTGAAACGCCGTCCACACCTGGCCGCCGTCCATCCCGAGCTTGCCGGGAAAGCCGCACAGCTTCGCAAGTGCGTCCAGCGGCGCGTTCGCGCGCGCCTGATACATCGCGAGCACGTCCATCAAATCCGTGTGGCGCGAGTGATAGCGGCTAATGTAGTTGTTCCACTTGAATTCTCGATCGTCCTCGCCGAGATCCCAGTAGCGCGACGCGGACACGCCGTGGACCAGCGCCCGGTAGTGCAGCACCGGCAAATCGAATCCGCCGCCGTTCCAGGAAACAAGCTGCGGCGTGTACTTTTCGATCACGCGATAGAACGACTGGATCAGCGTCGCTTCCGAGTCCTCGAGCGTGCCGAGCGAGCGCACACGCAAACCCGTGCGGTCGCGAAACACACACGAGATCGCGGCGATGCGCTGGAGATGGTGCGGCAGAAAATCGCTGCCGGTCTTTTCGCGGCGCGCCGCGAAAGCGTGCTCGGCGACTTCGGCATCGGACAGCGTGGCGGGAAGATCTTCAAGACGGCGAATGCCGGCGACATCGGGAATCGTCTCGATGTCGAAAACCAGAATGGGAATCATCGATTAGAGAACAGCGTCCTTGCGCACGCCGTTGGACGCAAAGAAGCGCTTCAAGCGCACGAGCGCTTCTTGCTGGATTTGCCGCACGCGCTCGCGCGTGAGGCCCATTTCGTCCGCAAGCTCTTCGAGCGTCGCGGGCTCGATGTGATTCAAGCCGAAGCGGCGTTCGATCACGTGCCGGTGCTTATCCGACAAACGCGACAGCCACGCGCGCGTGAGCGTTTCGAGTTCGCGGTGCTGGACTTCGGCATCGGGCGACTGGCTCTGGTCGTCCGACAGCAGATCGAGCAGGCTGCTCGCGGGATCGAGATCGAGCGGCGCGTCGAGCGACGCCGTGTGCTCGTTCAGCGCGAGGATATCGGTGACTTCGTCGGTCGTCTTGCCGGTCAGGTAGGCGATATCGTCGATGCTCGCGTCGCGCCGGTCCGCCGCTTCGCCGGAATTCATCGAGTTCTTTTCCAGGTGACGCTTCGCGCGCAGCACCTGATTGAGTTCGCGGATCACGTGCACGGGCAGCCGCACCGTGCGCGCTTGGTTCATGATCGCGCGCTCGATGCTCTGGCGAATCCACCAGGTCGCATACGTCGAAAAACGGAAGCCGCGCGTCGGGTCGAATTTCTCGATCGCGTGCATGAGGCCCAGGTTGCCTTCCTCGATCAGATCGAGCAACGGCACGCCACGGTTCAGATAGCCCTTCGCGATGCTGACGACGAGCCGCAGGTTGCGCTCGATCATCACCTGCCGCGCCTCGAACTCGCCCGCTTTGGCGAGCCGCGAATAGCGCTGCTCTTCCTCGACGGTCAAGAGCGGCTTCACGCTGATGCGGTTCAAATAGTGCTGAATCGTGTCAGCAGTCAGCTCGGCCTGCAACAGGGCGCGGAAATCGTCGGGATCGGGTGCCGCTTCGCTCGCTGAATCGGCCGCGTCGCCGGAATCGTCCGCACCGTTGTGACGCTCTTCGAGTTCGGGCTCGTTCTCGACGAGCTCCTCCTCGGGCTCGCTCGTCGAAGCGCCGGAGTCCGACTCCAAGGCGTGCGCGACACGGCTGAGCGTTTCGGTCTCATCTTGCTGCGGGCGGCGCTTCGATTTCGGCATGGTCGTTTCGCTTATTGCGGCGGCAAGTACTTCAGCGGGTCGACAGGTTTGCCCTGCCGGCGAACTTCGAAATGCAACATCACGCGGTCCGAATCGCTATTGCCCATTTCGGCGATCTTCTGCCCTTTGGTCACCGCGTCCCCCTCTTTTACCATCAAAGCGCGGTTGTGTGCATACGCGGTGAGATAAGTTGCGTCATGCTTGATGATAATGAGATTGCCGTAGCCGCGCAGCCCATTTCCAGCGTAAACGACACGTCCATCCGCCGAGGCTTGCACAGCCGTACCCGCTGCCCCGCCAATATTGATGCCCTTGTTGCTCGCGTCGTCGAACGTGCCGAGGATCGGTCCGCGCGCCGGCCACGCAAAAGCGATGTTGCCGACCGACGCGGCCGCATCGCTTGCGCCGGGTTGCGGCGGAATCGTGGTCACGGCGGGTGCGGAGCCGTACACGGGCGGCTGCGCCGGATTCACACCCGAAGCACCGGCTGGTGCGTTGTTCGCAAGCGGAGCGCTCTGCACGGCGCCGCCACCGATCGGCGCAGTCGCAACGCCCGGCGTCACCGCCGCAACGTTCGCACCCGGCGGCGCGACGCGCAGCAATTGGTCGACTTCGATTTGGTTCGGATTCGCGAGATTGTTCCAGGTCGCGATGTCGCGATAATTCTGGCCGTTCTCGAGCGCGATCCGGTAAAGCGTATCGCCCGGCTTCACACGGTAGTAGCCAGGAGGCGGCGGGCCGAGCGGCACGGGAGCCTGAGCAGCGGCCCCAGCTTGAGCGGAAGAAGAGCGGTCGACGACCGGCGCATTATCGAGCCGCGTCGCGCAAGCCGTCAGCGCCGAGAGCACCACTACGCAGAAGGCACGCTGAGCTACGGTGAACCGGACATTTGAACTATTACTATGCATCGCGCGCAACATACTCATCGGTGTCAAATCACTCCGGATTTTAAGGGGACAAAGAAAACGCGATCAAGCCGCGACTCGCGCCACTGGCTGGGCCCGAGACGCTCGACGAGCGTGAGCACCTGAGCCTGTCCGCTTTGCGCACCGACCGGCGCGACCAGGCGTCCGCCCACGGCAAGCTGCTCGAGCAGCGCTTGCGGGACATCGAGCCCGGCAGCAGCGATCACGATCGCATCGAACGGCGCCGCCGACGGCAGGCCGACGCGCCCATCGCCGTAATGCAAGCGGATGTTCGGCACGCGCAGGGGCCGCAAGTTGGTCTTCGCGCGCTCGTAAAGCGGCCTGATTCGTTCAATCGAATACACATCGCGCGCCACCTGGCTCAGCACGGCGGCCTGATAGCCGCAGCCCGTGCCGATTTCGAGCACGCGTTCGAGCTTGCGACCGGCCGCCGCGAGTTCGATCATGCGCGCGACGACCGATGGCTTCGAAATCGTCTGGTGGTGACCGATCGGCAGCGCCGCATCCTCGTAAGCCTGAGTCGCGAGGCCGGGATCGACAAACATGTGGCGCGGCACGACCGACATCGCATTCAAGACGCGCGGATCGGTCACGCCGTTTGCTCGAAGGCGTTCGACCATCCGTTCGCGCACGCGTTCCGACGTCAGCGCAAGCGTGCCGTTCAAAGCGACATTCGGTGCGTTGCTCTTTTCGGCCGTTTTGGCTGGATGGCGTTCGACGCGAGCGTCATGTGCGCGCGCAACAGCGCGCGCCGGCTCGGTCCGTACGGTCGCCGGCCCGCGCGACTCCCCCGCGCGGCCTTGCGGCTTGCGCGACTCGCGCTTGAGATCGGCGAGTTCCAGGGGAAAACGCTTGGCGCGCTCGCTCGTCATGAAGCGTGACGCCCGGCGCGCGCCCATTCGCGCGTCGCGGCCAGCATTTGCGTATGCGTGAGATCGAGTTGCAGCGGCGTGATCGACACCCGGCCGTTTGCGATGGCGTGGAAATCGGTGCCTTCGCTCGCGTCGAGCGCCGCGCCCGACGGTCCGATCCAGTAGATCGGCTCGCCGCGCGGATTGGTCTGGCGGATCACCGGCTGCGAGGGATGACGCTTGCCGAGCCGCGTCACTTGCCAATCGCTCAACTGCTCATACGGCAGGTTCGGGATGTTGACGTTCAAAAGCGGATGGCCGGGCAGCGGATTCTCGAGGAAATGCTTGACGATATCGACCGCCACGCGCGCCGCGTCTTGCAGATGCACCCAGTCTTTGTCGACGAGCGAAAAAGCGATCGACGGCACGCCGAACATCACACCTTCCGTCGCGGCGGCGACCGTCCCCGAGTAGAGCGTGTCCTCGCCGATGTTCTGGCCGTTGTTGATGCCGGAAATGACGAGATCGGGCTTGTGATCGAGCATGCCGGTCAGCGCGATGTGCACGGAGTCGGTCGGCGTGCCGTTCACATAATAGAAGCCGTTCGCCGAACGCAGCACGGACAGCGGCCGCGACAGCGTGAGCGAGTTCGATGCGCCGCTGCAATTCTGCTCGGGCGCCATCACTGTGATATCGGCCAGCGGCTTGAGCGCGTCGTAAAGCGCGGCGAGCCCGGGCGCCAGATAACCGTCGTCGTTACTCAGTAGGATTCGCATGCGGCGATTGTAACCGAGGAAAGAAGGCACGCGAACGACACGCTGGCAGGCGCTTCGGGGTATGTTGCGCCGGTCGGAAAACGTACGGTCGCTCGCGGTGGTTTACACTGGCCCAAGCCGAATTCCGGCACCCGGATTCGCTACGCTTTCTACTCGCCATTCAACGAAGGAGACACGATGCGCGCCATCCGCTGCAATCAATACGGACCGCCGGAAAGCCTGACGGTCGAGACCTTGCCCGATCTGCAACCGCAAGCCGGTCAGGTCGTAATCGACGTCAAGGCTGCGAGCGTTAACTTCCCCGACGTGCTGATCATCGAGAACAAGTACCAGTTGAAGCCGGAACTGCCGTTCACGCCAGGCGCCGAAGTGGCCGGGATCGTACGCGCCGTGGGCGATGGCGTCGAGCATGTGCGGCCGGGTATGCACGTCGTGGCGTACACGGCGTTGGGCGGATTCGCCGAGCAGGCGGTAGCGCCTGCCGGAGCCTGCGTGCCGCTGCCCGACGAAGCCGATCTCGCGGTCGCCGCCGCGTTCACGCTCGCGTATGGCACATCGCATCACGCGGTCGTCGATCGCGCCGCGTTGCAGGCCGGTGAAACGATGCTCGTACTAGGCGCGGCAGGCGGTGTCGGCCTTGCCGCCGTCGAAATCGGCAAAGCGCTCGGCGCACGCGTGATCGCCGCCGCGTCCACCGACGAGAAGCTCGCGGTATGCGTCGAGCACGGCGCCGATGCGACGATCAACTACACGCGTGACGACCTGCGCGAGCGCATCAAGGCGCTCACCGACGGCAAAGGTCCGGACGTCATTTACGACCCGGTTGGAGGCGCTTATGCGGAGCCCGCGTTTCGCAGCATCGCTTGGCGCGGGCGTTATCTGGTGGTCGGATTCGCGAACGGCGAGATCCCGAAGCTGCCGCTGAATCTGGCGCTGCTCAAAGGCGCAAGCCTGGTCGGCGTGTTCTGGGGTGACTTCGCAAAGCGTGAGCCTCAGCGCAATGCGGCTGGGTTCCAGCAGATGATCGAGTGGATGCGAGAAGGCAAGCTGAGGCCGCATATCTCGGCGCGCTACGCGCTCGAAGACACGCCGCGTGCGCTGCGTGACATGGCCGAGCGCCGCGTAACCGGCAAAATCGTCATCGTGCCGTAAGCGCCCGGCGCGCTCGTTCGCGAATCGCGCGCACCGCGGAAGCGGCGCGCGCGATCGGCTCAGATAATTTTCTGCTCACGCAACGCGGCAATCCGGTCCGCGTCGTAACCCAGCGATTGCAGGACTGCGTCCGTATGCTCGCCGAGCTCCGGCCCGAGCCAGCGCGTCTCGCCCGGCGTTTCCGACAGTTTCGGCGTCACGTTCGGCAGCGCGATCTCGTGTCCGTCCTGCCATTTGAACTGCTGGATCATCTGCCGCGCGAGGTATTGCGGATCGGTGAACATATCGGCGACGCTGTAAATGCGTCCGACCGGCACATCCGCCGCGTTGAGCACGTCGAGCGCTTCTTCGATCGTGCGGGTCGACAGCCACGCCGCGATCGCACCGTCGATTTCCTGGGTGCGCGGCACGCGGCCGTCGTTGTGCGCGAGACCGGGGTCGTTGGCGAGATCGGCGCGGTCGATCGCCGTCATCAGGCGCTTGAAAATCGGATCGCTGTTGCCGCCGATCACGATGCTGCCATCCTTGCACGGGTAGGTATTCGACGGCACGATGCCCGGCAGCGACGCGCCGGTGCGCTCGCGCACCATCCCGTACACGCCGTACTCGGGCACGACGCTCTCCATCATGTTGAAGACGGCCTCATACAACGCGACGTCGACCACCTGCCCTTTGCCGCCGTTCACCTGCTTGTGATGCAGCGCCATCAGTGCGCCGATCACGCCGTGCAGCGCCGCGATCGAATCGCCGATCGAAATGCCGATGCGCGGCGGCGGCAGATCCGGATAACCGGTGATGTGGCGCAGCCCGCCCATCGATTCTGCGATCGCGCCAAAGCCCGGGCGGTCACGGTACGGCCCAGTCTGCCCGTAGCCCGACAACCGAACCATCACGAGGCCGGGGTTCTCGGCCGACAGCACGTCGTAGCCGAGCCCGAGCTTTTCGAGCAGCCCCGGGCGGAAATTCTCGACGACGATATCGGCTTCCTTCGCGAGCCGCCGCACGATCTCCTTGCCCTCTTCCGCTTTCAGGTTGACGGTCACCGACTTCTTGTTGCGCGCCTGCACGGCCCACCACAGCGAGGTGCCGCCGACTTCCGGATAGAGCTTGCGCCACTTGCGCAACGGATCCCCGCCGTTCGGATCTTCGATCTTGATGACGTCGGCGCCGAATTCGCCGAGAAAGCGCGCGGCAAACGGCCCGGCGATCAGCGTGCCGAGCTCGAGGACTTTGATGCCCGCCAGAGGGCCGGTGGTGGTTGCGGTCATGGGTTTCCTGCAGAGCGGACTAAAGCGCGCGTCTGTCTAGCATCGCGCGCGCTATCGTGCCGGCGTCGACGTATTCGAGCTCGCCGCCCACCGGCACGCCGCGCGCAAGACGGGTCACCGAGAGGCCGCGCGCCTTCAGCGTCTGCCCGAGGTAATGCGCGGTCGCCTCGCCTTCATTCGTGAAGTTGGTTGCAAGCACAACTTCCTTGACGACGCCGTCCGATGCGCGCTTCACGAGCCGGTCGAAATGGATTTCCTTGGGGCCGATGCCGTCGAGCGGGCTCAACCGCCCCATCAGCACGAAATAGAGCCCCCGATAGGTCAGCGTCTGTTCGAGCATGATCTGATCGGCGGGCGTTTCGACGACGCACAACAGCGTCGGATCGCGTTCCTCGTCGCTGCAGACCTCGCAGATCTGCGCTTCGGTGAACGTGTTGCACTTCTCGCAGTGCTGCAGATGCTCAGTCGCGAAGAGCAACGCGTGCCCGAGCTTTTCGGCGCCGTCGCGGTCGTGCTGCATCAGGTGGTACGCCATCCGCTGCGCGGACTTCGGTCCGACACCGGGCAGCACGCGCAGCGCTTCGACGAGCGCCGACAAGGCGGAGGGTTGTTTCATGCAAATCGGCGCTGTCGATCAATAAAGCGGCTGCTTAGAACGGCAGCTTGAAGCCCGGAGGAAGCGGCAGGCCGGCCGTCATGCCGCCCATCTTTTCCTGCGCGGTGGCCTCGGCCTTGCGCACGGCATCGTTGAACGCGGCGGCGACGAGGTCCTCGAGCATGTCCTTGTCGTCGGCGAGCAGGCTCGGGTCGATCTGGACACGGCGCACGTCGTTCTTGCAGGTCATCGTCACCTTGACGAGACCCGCGCCCGACTGCCCTTCGACTTCGATCTGGGCGAGCTGCTCCTGCATCTTCTTCATGTTTTCCTGCATCTGCTGGGCTTGCTTCATCAGCCCTGCGAGTTGGCCTTTCATCATGGACTTGCTCCTTCGTATTCGATTGGGTTTTCAATGCGGCGTGTTATCTGCTGGCAACGCGCCGCGAATGCTGGGACGTGGTGTCGATGGTTCGGCTCAGTGCGCGGCGCTGCCGGCGCCCGCCGACGCATCGGGCGCAATCGGGCGGATCGAACCCGGCACGATGCTCGCGCCGAATTCGCGGATCAGCGATTGCACAAACGGGTCGGTGCCGATCTCGCGTTCGGCTTCGCGTTGACGCTCGGCGCGCGCCGCGGCATCGAGCGCCGCCGCCGTGCGGCGTGCAGGCCCGACCTCGACTTGCACGTCGACCGGCTTGCCGAGCTTCTCGGCAAGCGCGGCCTTGAGCTTCGCGACCTGCGAGCTTTCCGCGTACTGAGGCACGGGAACGCTCAGCTTCAACGCGCCGCCTTCCAATGCCGTCAGTTCGCTGTTGAACGCGAGCTGATAAGAAATCCCTTTCAGCGGCAGGCCGGCAGCGAGCGAAGGCCAGTCGCCGTCGAAACCGATCGCGTCGAGCGGAATGGCCGGCGGCAACGGACGCGTGTCGACCGGCGCTGCGGCTTGAGGTGCTTTCGGCTCGATCCGCATGTCATCGCGCGCGCTGTCGAAGGCCGGGACGAAACCGTCGTCGGGCTGCGCGAAGTACGCGTCTTCGGCAGATGCCGGGACGTAGTCGTCAAGCGGGATGTCGTCCCAAGGAGGAGTCGGCGCGGCGTTCGAAGCCGGCGGGCGCGCCGCCTCTTCTCGCGGCACGGCGCGCGGCGTGGGCACCTTGACTTGGGGCGCGCTCGCTTTGGGCACGACGGCCGGCGCAGGTTTCGCACTTGTTGCGGCAGGCGCTGCGCGGCCGCGATCCGTCGAGACGCGCATGCCGGCGTTGCGTAGCACGTCTAGCGCAGCGCTTGCGCCACCCGCGCGAGAACGCGGCGCGGCTTCCTGCTGTGTTGGCTCAGATGTCGGCTCCGCGGCTGCAGCCGCCGGCGAGGTTGCTACTGGCTCCGCGCGCTGGACAGTCTGTTGCGCAGGCACGCTCGCTATTTCTGTAGCCGCCTCGGCCTTTACGGCGCCGCGATCGGGTTCAACAGCTGGCGGCACAGCGGTAGCTTGCTGACTCGCTGCCGCTTGCGCTGGCGACGCATCACGTGAAGACTCCGTGGGCGACGGCGAAGCGGCCGGCCTCTGCACAGGCGAAGCCGCCTGCACGGCAACCGTCGGCGCAGTGGTCGGCCGACGGCCCGCACCACCGCCGACTGCCGGCGCCGCCGCTCGCGGCGCGGGCGCGGCGCCCCCGCCGCCCGGCGCGGCCGGCTCGAACGCCAGCATGCGCAGCAGCGTCATCGTGAAGCCCGCATATTCGTCGGGCGCGAGACCCAGTTCGCTCCGGCCAAGCGTCGCGATCTGATAGAAGAGCTGCACGTGTTCAGGCGTCAGCGCATCCGCGAAACGCCGCAGGTCGTTCGCCTCGGGCCATTCGTCGAGCACCGACGTCGGCGCGAACTGCGCCCACGCAATCCGATGCAGCAAGCCCGCGAGATCCTGCAGCGCATTGGAAAAGGACAAGCTGCGCAATGACATCTCGTCCGCGACGGCCAGCACTTGCGGACCATCGCCGGCGACGAGCGCGTCGAGCAGACGAATCAAATAGCTCTGATCGAGCGCGCCGAGCATGCCACGCACCGCTTCCTCGGAGACCTGATTCGCCGAGTAGGCGATCGCCTGATCGGTCAGCGACAGTGCGTCGCGCATGCTGCCCTCGGCTGCACGCGCCAACAGACGCAGCGCCTGCGGCTCGAACACGACCTGCTCTTCGCCGAGAATCCGCTCGAGGTGCGACACGATATGCCCGGCCGGCATCTGCTTCAGATTGAACTGCAGGCAGCGCGAGAGAACCGTGACTGGAATCTTTTGCGGGTCGGTGGTCGCGAGAATGAATTTGACGTGCGCGGGCGGCTCTTCCAGCGTCTTCAGCATCGCATTGAACGCGTGGTTGGTCAGCATGTGCACTTCGTCGATCATATAGACCTTGAAGCGCGCATCGACCGGCGCATACACCGCCCGCTCTAGCAGCGCCGCCATTTCGTCGACGCCGCGGTTGCTCGCCGCATCCATCTCGACATAGTCGATAAAGCGACCTTCGTCGATCTCGCGGCACGCGCGGCACACGCCGCACGGGGTCGCGGTCACGCCGGTTTCGCAATTGAGCGCTTTGGCGAAGATGCGCGAGAGCGTCGTCTTGCCGACGCCGCGGGTTCCAGTGAACAGATAGGCGTGGTGCAGACGCCCGCCGTCAAGCGCGTGCGTGAGCGCGCGCACGACGTGTTCTTGTCCGACGAGCGAAGCGAAATCCTTCGGTCGCCACTTGCGTGCGAGAACTTGATAGGTCATCCGGAAATTGTATCAGGACACAACGACACACAGACGCGACACGCCAACGTCGGCTAGCAACGATTTTAAATGGCTGAAAGACGAAGCGGGAATGGACAGCGGAAGATGAGGAAAAACGGAAGAAAAAGCGGAAGGTGACGAGCCCGACCCTCGGCACTGGTGGAAAACGGCTGTGGCTGCTTCGTTCCCGACCTGACCAGGTTGACCGCGCCTCCATGCGAGGAGGCCCGTCACGGCGTATTCTATCATCGGTCACCGCATAGCGCGAATCTAAATCGCCAGAATATCGCGCAGCACGTCTATTGCATTCGTTCGCGACACCTCCATTTCTGACTCGATACGTAAGCCGATCGAAGGTCCGGTGAGGCATTGGAGCCCATACAACCCTACTGTGCGAATGAGTACTATCGCTACCGGCAACGCATAGCAATTTAGGCTAATATGACGCTCGGATGACCCGCAAACCGCGGTTTCCGGAACGTTAAAACGCTTCGAAGCCAGGCTTCAACGCGTTTTGCCCGGACTCATCGAGCGGTAGCGCAAACGGAACTTTTCCCAGTTTTGGTGTATCGTGGCGAGCAATTTTTCAGGCGGACCTCGAACCGAAAGAGGTATTCATTCATGAGCGAACAAATCAAGCACATCAGCGACGCATCGTTCGAACAGGACGTCGTGAAATCCGATAAACCCGTCCTGCTCGACTTCTGGGCCGAGTGGTGCGGTCCCTGCAAGATGATTGCCCCGATCCTCGACGAGGTCGCGAAGGATTACGGCGACCGCCTGCAAATCGCAAAGATCAATGTGGACGAACATCAGTCGACGCCGGTCAAGTTCGGCGTGCGCGGCATTCCCACGCTGATCCTGTTCAAGAACGGCGCGGTCGCTGCACAGAAAGTCGGCGCTTTGTCGAAGTCGCAACTGACGGCGTTCCTCGACAGCAATCTTTAATCGTTGTTCTCCGCGCGTGTTGTCGGTGGACAACACGCGCGGAGCATGCGTGCCAATCCGCCGCCCGGGCGGGTTTTTGCGTGTGCTATGCTAGAATCATAAGACTTCAAGAAGACGTGTAAGTCCCTGAGCGGTTCCGCTCGATTCCTCCTCCCAGATTTCATTTCGTCGCACCTTCTCTCCCCGACGGGTTCTCCGTATGCATTTATCCGAGCTTAAGTCTCAGCACGTGTCGCAATTGATCGAGATGGCGAACGGCCTCGAGATCGAAAACGCGAACCGCCTGCGCAAGCAGGAACTCATGTTCGCCATTCTCAAGAAGCGCGCCAAGACCGGCGAGACCATTTTCGGCGACGGCACGCTCGAAGTGCTGCCCGACGGCTTCGGTTTCCTGCGCTCGCCTGAAATGTCGTACCTCGCGAGCACCGACGACATCTACATCAGTCCGTCGCAGATCCGCCGCTTCAATCTGCACACCGGCGACACCATCGAAGGCGAAGTCCGCACGCCGAAGGACGGCGAGCGCTACTTCGCGCTGGTGAAGGTCGACAAAGTCAACGGGCAGCCGCCCGAGGCCTCGAAACACAAGATCATGTTCGAGAACCTCACGCCGCTGCACCCGAACAAGCCGCTCTTGCTCGAGCGAGAAATGCGCGGCGAAGAGAACGTCACCGGCCGCATCATCGACATGATCGCGCCGATCGGCAAAGGCCAGCGCGGCCTGCTCGTCGCGTCGCCGAAGTCGGGCAAGACCGTGATGCTTCAGCACATCGCGCATGCGATCAAGCAGAACCATCCCGATGTCGTCCTGTTCGTGCTGCTCATCGACGAGCGTCCGGAAGAAGTGACGGAAATGCAGCGCTCGGTCGCGGGCGAAGTGATCGCGTCGACGTTCGACGAACCGGCCACGCGTCACGTGCAAGTCGCCGAAATGGTGATCGAGAAGGCCAAGCGTCTCGTCGAAATGAAGCACGATGTCGTGATTCTGCTCGACTCGATTACACGTCTCGCACGTGCGTATAACACGGTCATTCCGGCGTCTGGCAAGGTGCTGACGGGCGGTGTCGATGCGAACGCGCTGCAACGTCCGAAGCGCTTCTTTGGCGCGGCGCGCAACATCGAAGAAGGCGGCTCGCTCACGATCATCGGCACCGCGCTGATCGAAACCGGCAGCCGCATGGACGACGTGATCTACGAAGAGTTCAAGGGCACCGGCAACATGGAAGTGCACCTCGAGCGGCGTCTCGCGGAGAAGCGCGTATACCCGTCGATCAACTTGAACAAGTCGGGCACGCGCCGCGAAGAACTGCTGATCAAGCCGGAAGTCCTGCAGAAGATCTGGGTGCTGCGCAAGTTCATCCACGACATGGACGAAGTCGAGGCAATGGAATTCCTGCTCGACAAGATCCGCCAGACGAAGGGCAATTCCGAGTTCTTCGATCTGATGCGCCGCGGCGGCTGATACTCACAGCCCTGCGCGCCAGAAAAGCCGTCCGCCCCGCGGACGGTTTTTTTTCGCCCGTACGCTGGACAATTCGATCAGGGCGATTCGGCTCCAAACATGAACGTGAACGTTCACGTTTTGCTATACTTCGCTCATTCGATCAACACCCCGCAAGCCTTCCATGACCAAGGAATCCGCCGCCCTAATGACCGTTCGAGACGCCGCCGAGCGGCTTGGCGTGACGCCTCGAACACTCAAGTACTACGAGGAGCGCGGGCTCGTCACGCCCTCGCGCAGCGAGGGACGCTATCGGCTTTACGACGATCAGGATCTCGAACGCTTCGGACGTATCCTGCGATTGCGTTCGCTTGGGTTCTCGCTCAACGGGATCATCGAAATGCTCAAGCGTCCGCTCGAATCCGTCGAGGGCGGGCGCAAACGCTATTCCACGGACTCTTTACAGCAGATTCGCGACGGACTGGCCGAACAAGTGCAGGCACTGGACGCGCGCATCGAAAGCGTGCAGCGCGAATTGAAGGAAGCCCGGGCGCTCAAGTCCGAACTCGGCCGCGATCTCGACTACATCGAGCGGCGTCTCGCCGGCGAGAACGCCGACGCATTGATCGAAGAGCGCCGCGCACAAGCCGCCAGCAAGAAACGCGGCGATACGCCGCCGACAAAAGCGCCGGCGCGGGGCCGCCGTTCATGAGCACCGCTACCAGCAGCCCACCAGCCCTCTTCTCCGAGCGTCTGCGCGGCGACGCATTTCCGTGGGTGCTCGCCCTCGTTACGGGCCTCGACTATTTCGACAACTCGATCTTTTCCTTCTTTACGAGCTACATCGCGGGCGGCATCAATGCGTCGCCCGACGAACTCGTATGGTCGTCGAGCGCGTATGCCGTGGCGGCCGTGCTTGGCATCCTGCAGCAGCAATGGTGGGTCGAGCGGTTCGGCTATCGACGCTACGTCGCGGGCTGCATGTTGCTATACGCGGCCGGAGCGATGGCGGCCGCGGCCTCTGAGTCGTCGCTCGAACTCGCCTTCGTGCGCGGCTTTCAGGGCTACTTCATCGGACCGATGATGGGCACCTGCCGCATCTTGATCCAGCTCTCTTTCGCCCCGAAGGAACGCCCGAAAGCGACGCGGGCCTTCCTGACGTTGATCGTGTCGAGCACGGCGCTTGCTCCGCTTATCGGCGGCCTGCTCGTGTCGCACTTCGACTGGCGCATGGTGTTCGCATGCACGGCGCCCGCCGCCGTCGTGTTCGCCGCGCTCGCTCTCCTCACGCTGCCCAATTCAGGCGACGTCGAGCCGGTAGCACGTGGCAGCCTCCACTTCTGGCCCTACCTCGTCTTCGCGTTCGCTCAGGGCGCGCTGCAGATCGTCATGCAACAGGTGCGGTTCCAGCTCTTTAGCGGCTCGCCGCTGCTGATCGGGCTGACCGCGGCCGGCATCGCCGCGCTCGTCTGGTTCGCCTACCATCAATGGCATCACCCGGCGCCTCTCGTGCGCCTGCATGCGCTGCGCGAAAAGACATTCCGCGTCGGGCTCGCCCTCTATATGTTTTATTACTTCGAGACCACCGCCTTCAGCTACCTGGTGTCGCGCTTTCTCGAGCAGGGTCTCGACTATCCCGTCGAAAACGCAGGACGAATCGTCGGCATCACGTCGTTGATTTCGGCGACCGCCCTCTTCGTCTATCTGCGCTACGCGAAGTTCGTGACGCACAAAAAATGGGTCGTCGTGCCAGGCTTCGCGGTCGCGGCACTGGCCGCGTTCATGATGACGCGCCTCACGCCCGACGTCGGCCAGAGCGCGCTGATCGTGCCGTTGCTGTTGCGCGGCCTGCTGTTGTTGTTCATCGTGCTGCCGGTCGCCAACGTGACGTTCAGCATCTTCGCGATCGAAGAGTTTACGCACGGCTACCGTCTCAAGAACATCGTGCGGCAACTGACGATCTCCTTTGCGACGGCGCTTGTCATCATCGTCGAGCAGCATCGGCAAGCGCTGCACCAGACTCGGCTCGCCGAAGCTGCGAACCCGTATAACCCGGAGTTCCAGAACGCCATCGCCGCGCTCACCGACGGCTTCGCCGCCGCGGGCCACACGCTCGGCGCGGCGCATTCGCTCGCGCTCGTCGAAGTGAGCAAGCTGGTCTCGCAGCAGGCAAGCTTCCTAAGCTCGCTCGACGGTTTTCAATTCCTGATCGGCGTGGCGGTTTGCGGCGGTATATTTGCGGCGTGGCAAAAGCAGATCGATTGAGTTACGTTTCCTTCACCGACTGATTCATGCGATGCGGTGCGCCCGATTGCCGCGCGCACCGCACCCTCTCCGACGATGCTTTCCAAATTCACTCAGTGGTTCGATAACCGGCGGCGCGACCGCGCGCTGCGCGAGCACGCGATCGCCGACGACGTCTGGCAGGCGACGCTCGACGGCCTGCCGTTTCTCGCGCACCTCGATGCGGCCGACGTCATCCGCCTGCGCGACTTGACGAGCCTCTTCATCGCGCAAAAAGAGTTCTCCACCGCGCACGAGCTCGAACTGACCGACGCGATGACCGTCGCAATCGCCGTGCAGGCATGCCTGCCGGTGCTGAATCTGAGCCTCGACTTGTACCGCGGCTGGGTCGGCGTAATCGTGTATCCGGGCGAGTTCATCATCCGCAAGACCGTCGAGGACGAGGACGGCGTCGTGCACGAAGTCGAGCACGATGCGAGCGGCGAGGCATGGGAAGGCGGCCCGGTGATCCTCTCCTGGGAGGATGCGCAGATGACCGACGGCCAGGACGCCTACAACGTCGTCATCCACGAATTCGCGCACAAGATCGATATGCTGACGGGCGAAACCGACGGCCACCCGCCGCTCTTCCGGCGCTGGCACGCTCCCCTCGACGCCGCTAACTGGGCCGACGTGTTCGATCACGCCTACGACCAGTTCTGCGCGCGCGTGGACGCTGTCCCCGAGCGGCGCTGGGCGCGCTTCGAGCGCGAATCGCTGATCGATCCCTATGCGGCCGACCATCCATCGGAATTTTTTGCCGTATGCACGGAGGCCCTGTTCGTGAAGCCGCGCGCTTTCGAAGCCGAATACCCGGAGTTGTACCGGCTGCTCGCGCGCTATTACCGGCAGGATCCGGCCCGCACCGGCGTGCTGGCAGGCGCGGGTGGCGAAACGGCCGGGGGCGCCATAGCCACGGCCGCCAAAAATTCGTCAACCGACTGATTTTCTGGCATAATCGCCGTTTTTCGACCTTAGGCAAGTGGCTCGCGCCTGGGAACGTCCGAGGCAATGCGGACGACCGCAGCGGGTTGGCTACCGCCAGACTAAAGGAAAGACCATGAAAGAAGGCATTCACCCGAATTACCGCGAAGTCCTGTTCGTCGATTTGTCGATCGACTTCAAGTTCGTGACGCGCTCGACCATCCAGACGAAGGAAACCGCCGAGTTCAACGGCAAGACCTACCCGCTCGCGAAGATCGAAGTGTCGTCGGAATCGCATCCGTTCTACACGGGTCAGCAAAAGATCATGGACACGGCCGGCCGTGTCGAGAAGTTCAACAAGAAGTTCGGTATGCGCGCTGGCGCCAAGGCAGCGAAGTAATACCCCCGGATCGGGCGTCGGCACTCAGTCGACGGCAAGCCGGCACAAACGAGAAAGGGCAGCTTCGGCTGCCCTTTTTTGTCGCGTGCGCTTGGCCGTCGGCGGGCTGGCCACGCACGGGGCCACCAAGCTGTTTCCAAAACTTTCAGCTCATTCCCAATCGCGACATATCGTTGCCGCCTGTAAGGTGCGCTGTCCCGCGGCGTCCGCCCCGTCTACAATGCCGGATGCTCAAAAAAGCCCGCTGGCGTCACGCCTAAGCGGGATGATCCGCTCACCGATATCCGCTCAATCTGCATGAGACCCGTTGTCCGCCTCACCGCTTCCGCCACCCGCGCGCTGCCGCGCTGGCTCCTGCTCACGCTGACCATCGTCTATGCGGCGTTCGGTCTCTTCGGCCGTGATCCATGGAAAAACGAGGATGCGGCGGGTTTCGGCGTGATGTGGACGATGGCCAACGGCGGCACGCACGACTGGCTGCTGCCGAATCTCGTGGGCAAGTACATCACCGACAACGGCCCGCTCGGCTACTGGCTCGGCGCGGCGTCGATCCGCGCACTCAGCCCATGGGTCGATGCGAGCAACGCGTCGCGTCTGTTCACCGGCCTGCTCTTTTGCGCAGCCTGTGCGTTCGTCTGGTACACGGCCTATCTGCTCGGCCGCCGCGCCGAGGTGCAGCCGTTCAAGTATGCGTTCGGCGGCGAGCCCGAGCCGCGCGACTACGGCCGCACGCTCGCCGACGGCGCGCTCTTGATCCTGCTCGCGTGCTTCGGCTTGGCCGAGCGCGGCCATGAAACGACGCCGCAGCTCGCGCAGTTCGTCTGCATCGGCATGCTCGTCTACGGGCTCGTGCGCGGCATCGACAAGCCCGTGCAAGGCGCGCTGTGGTGGGGGCTCGCGCTCGGGCTGATCGCGATGGCGAGCAATCCGCTCGTCGTCGCCGCGTTGCTCGTCGGCACGATCGCGATGGTCGTCATCGTTCCCGAAGTGCGTTCGGTCTGGCGGCCGCTGATCGGCCTGCCGCTTGCGGTCGCGCTCGCGATCTCATGGCCGGTGGCCGCGCTGCTCACGTATCGCGAGGACGCCGCGTGGTTCCTCAATCAATGGGCGAACGGCAGCTTCAACCGCTTTTCCGCGCCGCCGGGCTATGTGCTGATCTACGCGCTGAAGAACCTGCCGCTCTTCACGTGGCCCGCCTGGCCGCTCGCGATCTGGGCGTGGTTCAGCTGGGGCGGCCTGCGCCGCAAGCCGCACATCGCGATTCCGCTGCTCGTGATCGCGCCGCTGCTCGTGCTGGTCGTGCTGCAAAGCCATCAGAGCAACCTCCTCTACATGCTGCTGTTGCCACCGCTCGCGACGCTGGCGGCCTTCGCGCTGCCCACGTTGAAGCGCGGCGCCATCAATGCGATCGACTGGTTCGCGCTCCTCTCCTTCACGATCCTCGGCACGTTCGTCTGGCTCGTGTGGCTCGCGAGCTTGACGGGCACGCCGCATCAACTCGCCCGCAATCTCTCACGGATCGTGCCGGGGTATGTCGGGCAATTCAGCGCAATCAGCTTCGTCTGCGCGGTCGTCGTGACGCTGAGCTGGTTCGCGCTCGTGCGCTGGCGTCTCGCGCGGCATCCGAAGGTGCTCTGGCGCAGCGTGGTGCTATCGAGCGCCGGCACGACGCTGATGTGGGTGCTGCTGATGACGCTGTGGCTGCCGATGGTCAACTACAGCCGGACCTATCGCGACGTCGCGCAGCAAATCGCCGCGCACCTGCCCGACGATTACACGTGCATCTCGCCGATCCGCTTGGGCGACGCGCAGATCGCCACCTTCGCGTACTTCGGCGACATGCAGTTCTCGTTCACCGACGACTGCGACGTGATCTTGCGCCAGGATTCGCAGGACTTCAGCGCGCCAAGCCCGATGCTGAGCTACGTGTGGAAGCTGGTCTGGGAAGGCCGCCGCGCGGCCGACCGCGACGAGCGCTTCCGTCTGTATGTGCGCGTCGACCGTCCGAAGCCTCCGCCCACCGTCAAGCGCCGCATCTATCGCCAACCAAAGGGCTAGGGCCATGTTCGCCGATGTGCGAAAAATCACGAGCCTCGCCTGGCCGGTGCTGATCGGGCAGCTTGCGATCATCGCGTTCGGCGTGATCGATACGGCGATGGTCGGCCGCTACTCCGCGACCGATCTCGCCGCGCTGGGGCTCGGCGCCTCGATCTATATCTCGGTGTATATCGGCCTGACCGGCATTCTCGTCGCGCTGCAGCCGGTGGCGGCGCAGCTCTTCGGCGCGCAGCGCGAGCCGGAGATCGGCGAGGAAGTCCGGCAAGCGCTCTGGCTCGCGGCGGCGCTCGCGGTCGTCGGCTTCTGGTTTCTGTTTTCGCCCGAGCCGCTATTGCGCATCGCACGGGCGCCGGAAGCGCTGCACGATCGCACGGTCGCGTATTTGCGCATCCTCGCGTTCGGCTTGCCGGCCGCGCTTGTGTTTCGCGTCTACAACTCGCTCACGAACGCGGTCGGCAAGCCGCGGCTCGTGATGTTTCTGCAAGTCGCGGCGCTCATCGTCAAGATTCCGCTCAATACGTGGTTCATCTTCGGCGGGCTCGGCGTGCCGGCGCTGGGCGGCCCGGGCTGCGCGCTCGCGAGCATCGCGATCAACTGGGCGCTCGCCGCGACCGGCCTCGCCCTCCTCGCCAAGCTCGACGTGTTCCAACCGTTCGCGATCTTCTCGCGCTTTTGCTGGCCGGTCTGGCGGCGTCAGGTCGAGCTGCTCAAGCTCGGCTTGCCGATGGGTCTGTCGTATCTGATCGAAGTGACGTCCTATACGTTCATGGCGCTCTTTATCGCGCGCTTCGGCACGACGACGCTCGCCGGGCATCAGATCGCGGGCAACATCGGAGCCGTGCTGTACATGACGCCGCTGTCGATCGGCATCGCCGCTTCGACGCTCGTCGCGCAGGCGCTCGGCGCCGGCAAGCCCGAAGCGGCGCGCACGCTCTCGCGGCACGGCATCATGATGGCGTGCTCGATCGCGTGCTGTTTCGGTTTCGCCGTGGCGGTGCTGCGGCCTTTGATCATCGCCGGCTATACGCCGAATGCGAACGTCGCGGCGGCAGCGATGCCGCTCGTCCTGATCGTGACCGTCTATCACCTGTTCGACGCGCTGCAGGTCAGCACGGCGTTCGTGCTGCGCGCGTACAAGGTTGTCATCGTGCCGACCGTCATCTATGCGGTCGCGCTGTGGGGCGTCGGGCTCGGCGGCGGCTACTGGCTCGGCTTCGACATCGGCGGCCTCGCACCGGCATGGCTCACCGGCGCGCGCGGCTTCTGGTCAGCCAATGCCGCGAGCCTCGCGGTCGCGGGTGGCGGGCTGTTCCTGTATTGGCGCCACGTGAGTTCGCGGCACCTCCATGCCGTCGCTCGGACGGCATCGACGGACGCCGTCTGAGCGCAACACAGCCGTACTCAGCGCGTCCCGCCTCGCGCTAAGCACGCGTCAAGCAGCCTCGAGCGCGTCCCGCTGCTCGAACACTTCGCGCGCCGCGAAGAGCGCGTTCACCGCCGCCGGGAACCCGGCGTAGACCGCCATCTGAATGAACACCTCGACGATCTCCTCACGCGAGCAGCCGACGTTCAGCGCCCCTTCGATGTGCACCTTCAACTGCGGTTGCGCGTTGCCGAGCGCGGCCAGCGCTGCGATCGTCGCGATCTCGCGCGCTTTCAAGTCGAGCTGCGGCCGGCTGTAGATATCGCCGAACGGAAACTCGATCAGAAGACGCGCGAAATCCGGCGCGATCGGTGCGAGCGCATCGACGACGCGCTGACCGGCCTCGCCGTCGATCTCCTTCAGCTTGTTCCATCCTCGTGCGTAGCGGTCAGCTTGTGCGTTGGTATTTTCCATGGCGTGTCCTTGGCAGGTTGAGAGGGGTTTTCATGCTTACCTGTCATGTCCGCTTCGAGCGTCGCGTAGTGCACGATCTTCTCGTCGATCGCCGCGAGGTTCGTCTGCAACTGCTCGATCTGCGCCAGCACCGCGTCGCGATGCGCGGCCAGCATCTCGCGCCGCTCGCCCACCGTCGCATTGCCGCGCGCACGCAGCTCCGCGAACGCTTGCATCCCGGCGATCGGCATGCCGGTCGCTTTCAGCCGCATCAGCATCACCAGCCAGTCGCGATCGGCGCCCGAATAGAGGCGGTGCCCCGCCTCCGTCCGCGCGACGGCCCGGATCAGGCCCGCCTGTTCGTAGTAGCGCAGCGTGTGCGTCGAGACGCCGGTGGCCGTGGCCATCTGGCCGATCGTGAGTGCGTTTGACATGACAGCACCAAGGTTAGGAGTTCGAGTGCACTCTAAGTCAAGCGTCCATGCTTGTCATGCTTGGGCACCGTTTTGCTTACAACCGCTTACGACCCTCAGGTAGAATCGCCAGCACTCTGAAAGCCATCAGGAGCGCGGTCGATGCGAAACGGCAAAGCAAAACAACAAGGCATATGGGCCGTCGCGACGGCTGCGGTCATCGGTATCGTCAGCCTGACCGCGTGGCGAGCCGACGCGGCGCGCACCATCAGCGTGTCCCCGCAAGGCAAGGTCGCGCAGGTGCGGCAGGCCGTCGTCAAATTCGATGAAGCGATGGTGCCGTTCGGCGCGCCCGATCTGCCCAACCCCGCGCAGCTTCATTGCAACGATGCCGCCGCGACGAGCGGCCAAGGCCGCTGGATCGACGAAAAGACCTGGGCCTACGACTTCACGAACGACCTCCCGCCGGGCGTGCGCTGCACGATCGACTTGAATGGCGGGCTGAAGTCCAGCGCCGGCAACGCGGTGACGGGCACGCGGCGGTTCACGTTCGAAACCGGCGGCCCGTTCCCCACCGACGTCATGCCGGGCGGCGGGGAAATCGAAGAGCACCAGGTCTTTGTCGTGAAGCTCAATGGTCCGGCGACCGAGGCATCGGTGCGCGAGCATGTCTGGTGCGAATCGAACGGCCTTGGCAATCGCATCCCTGTGCAGTACGCCGACGCCGCGACGCGCAACGCGCTCCTCGATCACTTCCGCCTCAAGAAAGAAAGCGCGCGCGTGCTGACGCTTGCTTGCCAGCAGACGCTGCCTTCGAGCGCGAAGATGCAGCTCGTCTATGGCAAGGGGGTCGCGAGCCCGAGTGGCATCGCGAACGATGTCGAGCGGCGCTTCGACTACACGGTGCGCGAGCCGTTCGCCGCGAGCTTTTCGTGCGAGCGCGAAAACGCGAAGGCGCCGTGCACGCCGCTGCGACCGATCCGCCTGCAATTCAACGCGCCGATCAAGCGCGCCGATGCCGAAACCATCCGCGTGCAAGGCCCGAGCGGCGCGATCGCGCCGACTTTCGCGCCCGACGACAAAGACGCGGAAACCGCCATCGTCGAATTCGCGGCGCCGTTGCCCGAGAACGCGGAACTCACGATCGACGTGCCCAAGTCGCTCAAAGACGCGAGCGGTCGATCGCTCTCGAACGCCGACCTCTTCCCGCTCAAAACGCGCACTGCTCCGATGCCGCCGCTCGCGAAGTTTTCGTCGTCGACGTTCGGCATCATCGAGCGTTACGCCGAGCCCGATATGCCGCCGCTCGTGCCTGTCACGCTGCGCAACGTCGAAGCCGATCTGCACATCGCCGGCCTCAACGCGGGCAGCGCGCAGTTCACGAAACTGCAAGTCGGCGCAGACAGTGATATCCGCCGTTGGATGCAGCTTGTCGAGCGCTTCGACGAATACGGCATGAGCAAGTCGTCGATCGACAAGCTCCTGCCGGGCTTGCTCGCGCGCAACCCCAACGCGGTGATCGTGCCGCCGCCGCGAGGTTCGTCCGATGACGCACAGACCGATACGCAAGCCGATAGCGCCAGCCGCAAAGATCCGCTCATCGATGTCCGTTCGCTGTCGCTGCTTGCCGGGCAAAAGGGCGTCGAAACGCTGAACTTGCCGAAAGCCGATCCGAAGACGCTGCGGCCGTTCGAAGTCGTCGGCGTGCCGGTCGGCAAGCCCGGCTTCTATGTGATCGAGCTGGCGTCGCCCGCGCTCGGCGCATCGCTGCTCGGCAAGCCGGCGCCGATGTACGTGCGCACGGCGGTGCTCGTCACGAACCTCGGCGTGCATTTCAAGCAAGGGCGCGAGAACAGCGTCGTGTGGGTCACGACGCTCGACAAAGGGCAGCCCGTGCCGAACGCGAATGTGCACGTGTCCGATTGCGACGGCGACGAGATCGCCTCGGGCAAGACCGATGCGCGCGGCCTCCTGACCATCGATGGCCCGCTCGAAGCCAAGCGCCGCTGCGACGACGATCGCTTCAACGGCTTCTTCGTCTCGGCGCGCATCGACGATCCGAAGACCGGTCCGGACATGGCCTTCGTCCAATCGGACTGGAATCGCGGCATCGAATCGTGGCGCTTCAACGTGCCGACCGATCTCAGCACCGAACAAACCGTGCGTGCGCATACCGTGTTCGACCGGACGCTGTTGCGCGCGGGCGAAACGGTGTCGATGAAGCACATGATCCGCATCCAGACGCTGCAGGGCTTCGCGTTTCCGAAGCAGTATCCGACGCGCGTCACGATCCGCCACCTCGGCACTGGCCAGACCTATCATCTGCCGCTCACCTGGGCCGCCGATCACACGGCGGATTCGACGTTCACGATTCCGACATCGGCGAAGCTCGGCGAGTACAGCGTGTCGCTTGACAACGGCGACGCGGGTGCGAGCGGCGATAGTCAAGGCGGTGACGACAATAGCGGCGACAGCGACAACAGCGACGCCGGCGATTCCCCGCGCGTGAGTTACGACAGCGGGAGCTTCCGCGTCGAAGAATTCCGCCTGCCGGTTTTCAAAGGCACGATTGCCGTGCGTAACGAGAAAACGAGCCCGCTCGTCGCCGCGAAGGAAGCGCCCGTTTCGGTGCAAATCGACTATGTCTCCGGCGGCCCGGCATCGAATCTGCCGGTGCAGGTATCGGCGCTCGTGAAGCCGGCTACGCCCTCCTTCACCGACCGTTTCCCCGATTTCAGTTTCGCGCCGTACCGCCGTCATGCGGACGACAACAACGCCGGCGACGAAAACGCTTCGTCCGACGAAGACAGCGACACGCAAGCGGCCGAGGAAGTGGCGAAGCTCGTTGCCGACAAGGAGCCCGTCACGCTCGATCGAAACGGCTCGGGGGCGCTCGTGCTGAAGAATCTGCCGAGCGTCGATGCGCCGAAGCGCCTCGCGCTCGAAGCCACGTTCGCCGATCCGAACGGCGAGGTGCAGACGATCAGCGGCAACGCGACGCTGTGGCCCGCGGCCGTCGTCGCGGGGATCAAATCGGGACGCTGGGTGTCGGTCGGCAACTCTGTGCCGGTCAAGGCGCTCGCCGTCGATCTGCAGGGCAAGCCTCGCTCCGGCGTCGCGCTCGAAGTGCGCGGCGTCGCGCGCATCATGACGACTTCGCGCAAGCGCATGGTGGGCGGCTTCTATGCCTACGACAACCACACCGAAACGCGTGATCTCGGCACGCTGTGCAGCGGCACGAGCGACGACCACGGCCTCCTGTCGTGCGACGCCAAGCTGCGCGACGCGGGCAACATCGATCTGATCGCGGTCGCGAAGGACGGCGACGGCCACACTTCGAGCGCCAGCACCTCCGTGTGGGTCACACGCGAAGACGAGTTGTGGTTCGGCGGCGAGAACACCGACCGCATCGACGTCCTGCCGGAAAAGACCAGCTACGAGCCGGGCGAGACCGCCCGCTTCCAGGTGCGCATGCCGTTCCGTTTCGCGACCGCGCTGGTCGCGGTCGAACGCGAAGGCATCATCGAGACGCACGTCGTGCAGCTCGACGGCAAGGACCCGACCGTGGAGCTCAAAGTCAACGAAGCGTGGGGGCCGAACGTGTACGTGTCGGTGCTCGCGCTGCGCGGGCGCATCCACGAAGTGCCCTGGTACTCGTTCTTCACCTGGGGCTGGAAGGCGCCGCTCGAATGGGTGCGCGCGTTCTGGTACGAGGGCCGCCAATACGAGGCGCCGACGCCTCTCGTCGATCTCTCGAAGCCCGCGTTCCGCTATGGGCTCGCTCAGATCAAGGTCGGCACGGCGGCGCATCGGCTCGCGGTGACGGTCACGCCCGATGCCAAGTCCTACCCCGTGCGCGGCAAGTCGCACATCACCGTGCGCGTGCAATTGCCTGACGGCAAGCCGGCGCCGGCCGGCACGCAGGTCGCCGTGGCCGCCGTCGACGAAGCGCTGCTCGAACTGATGCCGAACCAAAGCTGGGACGTGCTCGACGCGATGCTGCAACAGCGTGCCTACGGCGTGGAGACGTCGACCGCGCAGATGGAAATCGTCGGACGCCGTCACTTCGGCCGCAAGGCGGTGCCCGCGGGCGGCGGCGGTGGGCATAGCGCCACGCGCGAGCTGTTCGACACGCTGCTCTTGTGGAACCCGCGCGTGACGCTCGATGCGAACGGCCAGGCGAGCGTCGAAGTGCCGCTCAACGATTCGCTGACGAGCTTCAGGATCGTCGCGATCGCCGCAGTCGGCACGGGCCAGTTCGGCAGCGGCAGCGCATCGATCCGCAGCACGCAGGATTTGCAGCTGATCTCGGGCTTGCCTCCGCTCGTGCGCGAAGGCGATCAGTTCCGCGCGCAGTTCACCGTGCGCAATACGACGGCGCGCGCGATGAAGGTCGTCGTGACTCCGAACGCCGCGCCGTTGACGCTCGCGCCGCAGACGATCGACCTCGCGCCCAACGCGGCGCAGGATATCGCGTGGACTGTCACCACGCCAGACGGCATTGCCGACGCCCCGACGCCCACGCTCACCTGGACCGTGAACGCCGCCGAGCAAGGCGGCACGCATGCGGCCGATGCGGTGAAGCTCTCGCAGCGCGTGGCTGCCGCCGTGCCCGTCACGGTCCAGCAGGCCACGCTCGCCCAGGTGGACAGCACGTTGTCGATCCCGGTGGCCGCACCCGCGAACGCGACATCGACGCAAGCCGGCGTCCTGCGCGGCGGCATCGCGGTCTCGCTGCAGCCGAAGCTGTCCGAGGGCATGCCCGGCGTCACGCGCTGGTTCGAGCGCTACCCGTATAGCTGCCTCGAACAGCAGACCTCGCGCGCGATCGGCCTGCGCGACGCGACGCAATGGCAGGCGGTGATTGCACGCATGCCTGTCTATCTCGACCGCGACGGCCTCGCCAACTACTTCCCGCCGAGCGACGACGACGCGAGTCACGGCAGCCCCACGCTGTCGGCGTATCTGCTCGCCGTCACCGACGAAGCGTCGAAGCTCGATCCGCGCTTCGCCCTGCCCGACGATTTGCGCAGCAAGCTCGAAGCGGGCCTCACGAGCTTTGTCGAAGGCCGCATCGAGCGCAACTTCTGGGCGCCGCGCAAAGACCTCGACTTGCGCAAGCTCGCGGCGATCGAGGCGTTGTCGCGCTATGGCGCGGGCAACGCGCGCATGCTGGGCTCGATCGAGATCGCGCCGAACCAGTGGCCAACCTCGGCGGTGCTCGACTACTACCAGATCCTCTCGCGCGTGAAGGACGTTCCACAGCGCGACGAGAAGCTCGTGCAAGCCGAGCAGATCCTGCGCGCGCGGCTCACGTACCAGGGCACGCGCCTCACGTTCTCGACCGAAGCCGGCGACACGCTCTGGTGGCTCATGACCGATCCCGAGGTCAACGCGGCGCGCATGGCGCTCGCGTTCGTCGACAACCCCGGCTGGAAAGACGAGATGCCGCGGCTCGTGGCCGGCATGCTCGCGCTGCAGACCCGCGGCGCATGGCAGACGACGACTGCCAACGTCTATGGATCGCTGGCGGTCGAGCGGTTCTCGCGCGTGTTCGAGAGTACGCCGGTCACGGGGCAGACGAAGATTCAGCTCGATGGCGTCACGAAAACGATCGGCTGGAGCGCGGCGACGTCGGCCGCGGCTGCGCCCGCGCAGGCCGCGAGCTCGGCATCCGCCGTATCGAGCGTCAACGCATCGCCCGTCACTCGGACCCGCAATGTGCGCAGCGAATTGCTGCCATGGCCCGCGGCGCAATCCACCGCGCCGCTCACGTTGACGCAGGAAGGCACCGGCAAGCCGTGGGCGACGATCGAAAGCCTCGCAGCCGTCGCATTGAAAGCGCCCTTCGCCGCCGGCTACCGGATCATGAAGACCATCACGCCGGTCGAACCCGCTGTCAAAGGCGCCTATTCGCGCGGCGATATCGTGCGTGTCCATCTCGACATCGACGCGCAGACGGACATGACCTGGGTCGTCGTCAACGATCCGATTCCAGCCGGCGCAACGATCCTCGGCTCGGGGCTCGGGCGCGACTCGGAAGCGGCAACGCAAGGTGAAAAGCAGCGCGGCGACACCTGGCCCGCGTTCGTCGAGCGCGGCTTCGACGGCTATCGCGCGTACTACGAGTACGTGCCGAAGGGCAAATTCTCGGTCGAGTACACGGTGCGCCTGAACAACGTCGGCACGTTCGGCCTGCCGCCGACGCGCGTCGAGGCGCTCTATGCGCCTTCGACGTTCGGCGTGCTGCCGAATGCCCAACTGGCCGTGCAGCCGGCGCCGGCGGCGAAGTGAGTCTGCGATGAGGATATCGACGTTCGCTATCCGGCTGCCCGCGCGTGACGACGCGCCGGCACGCCTGGGCGAACGCCGAGCGACAGCGCGCGCCACGTTGCGCCGAGCCGCCATCGTCATCCTCGCGCTGCTCCCGCTCCACGCCCTCGCACTGCCCACGTTCGACATCGTCAAAAGCGACTGGCGCAGCTCCGATTGGGTGCTGCTCTCACGCGACGGCGAGCCGCTCGAACGCACGCGCGTCGACCGCAGCGAGCGGCGCGGCGACTGGGTGGCGCTCGCCGACGTGTCGCCCGCGCTGCGGCAGGCGATCGTCGTCTCCGAGGACAAGCGCTTCTACGCGCACAGCGGGGTGGACTGGCGTGGCGTTGCTGGCGCGGCGTGGGGCAACCTGTGGAATACGCGCACGCGCGGCGCGTCGACGGTCACGATGCAGCTCACGGGCCTGCTCGACGACGATCCGAAACGCTCTGGACAACGATCGATCGCGCAAAAGGCCACGCAGGCCGCGAGCGCGCTCTGGCTCGAGCGGACCTGGCGCAAGGACCAGATCCTCGAAGCGTACTTGAACCTCGTGCCGTTTCGCGGCGAGACCGTCGGCCTCTCGGCGCTCTCGCAGACGCTCTTCGGCAAGGCGCCGTCCGGGCTCGATGAGCGCGAATCAGCCGTCGCCGCCGCGTTGATCCGCGCGCCGAACGCGCCCTATCGCAAAGTGGCGGATCGCGCCTGCCGCATCCTGCGCGACATGGATTCGGCAAGCGGTTGCGCGAATCTCGATGGCTTCGTGCAGCTTGCGTTTGCGCGTCCGGCGCTGCCTGTAGTGAGCACGGTCGCGAGCGCGTCCACCGATTCGGATGCCCTCGCGCCCCACTTCGCACGACGCGTCGCCAACGAAGTCCACCCAAGCGCGGGCATGCGCGTGCGCTCGACACTCGACGCGCGCCTGCAGCGCTTCGCGCGCGACACCCTCACGCGCACGCTGATCGAATTGAACGCGCCGGCCCATCGGCGCAACGTGCAGGATGGCGCGGCCGTCGTCATCGACAATGCAACGGGCGACATCCTTGCCTACGTCGGCTCGTCGGGCGCGTTGTCGAAGGCGCGCGACGTCGATGCGGTGCTCGCGCTGCGTCAGGCCGGCTCGACGCTCAAGCCGTTCCTCTACGCCGAAGCGATCGACGAGCGGCGCGTGACGACCGCCTCGCTCCTCGACGACGCCCCGCTCGACCTCGCGGCCGGCGGCGGCCTCTACATGCCGCAGAACTACGACAAGGGCTTCAAGGGCTGGGTCAGCGTGCGCACGGCGCTCGGGTCGTCGCTGAACGTGCCGGCGGTGCGTACGCTCGTGATGGTCACGCCGCACCGCTTCGCCAAGACGCTCACCGCGCTCGGCCTGCCGCTCACGCAGGAAGGCGACTACTACGGCTACAGCCTCGCGCTCGGCAGTGCGGACGTGAATCTGCTTACGCTGAGCAACGCGTATCGCACACTCGCGAACGATGGCGTGGTGCGGCCGACGTTCGATATTCCGCGCGACGCGTCCTCCGCAAAAACGGCAACGTCGGCGTCGGTATCGGCAGCCAAGGAAACCCGTGTCTTCAGCCGCGACGCGAGCTTCATCGTGACGACCGTGCTCTCCGACAACAACGCCCGCACGCGCACGTTCGGTTTCGACAGTCCGCTCGCGACGCGCTTTTTCTCGGCCGTGAAGACCGGCACCAGCAAAGACATGCGCGACAACTGGACCGTCGGCTTCACGTCGCGCTACACGATCGGCGTGTGGGTCGGCAATGCCGACGGCACGCCGATGTGGGACGTGTCCGGCGTCTCCGGCGCGTCGCCCGTGTGGGCGGCGATCGCCGGCTATTTGCACCGGAACACGCCGAGCGTCGCGCCGGCCGCGCCGCCGGGCGTCGTGAGGACGCGCGTCGTCTTCGAGAACGCGCTCGAACCTGCGCGCGACGATTGGTTCATGGCCGGCACGCAAACGCCGTTCGTCGGGTTGGCTGCAAACGCCGCCGCCACTCCGAACGCCACGACCAGCGCGCAAGCCGCCGCGCCGCAAATCGTCGGACCGACCGACGGCACGATCTTCGCGCTCGACCCCGACATCCCGCCCGCACGCCAACGCGTGTGGTTCGAGCGCGCGCCGGGCTCATCCGCGCGCAGCACCTGGCGGCTCGACGGCAAGCCGCTCGGCAGCGCAGCGCGCGTCGCGTGGCTGCCGTGGCCCGGGACACACGTGCTCGAACTCGTCGAAGCGCACGGCAACGTCGCCGACACCGTGCGCTTCGAAGTGCGCGGCGCGAGCGCGAAGCGTGCCGCCGCGCGCGAAGGCAGCCGCGTAACGCCGCATCAATAGTTCCAGAATGAATCGTCAGATATGGTCAGATGCGCTTTACAGCGCTCGCACGGCCCCGGCAAACTTTGAGCGCGTCATAAAAAGGGCGCGCAAATTGTCCTATGCTTAACCGCAGCGCCTGCTGCAATGTGTCGTCCGTTCCCGGCTGTTTCCCTTTGCCCTCAATGGAGTCGTTGCCATGCTGAAGAAGCTGTTACTGCTGTGCGTTGCTTGCTTCCTGACGATGTCCGCGGCGTTCGCGGCATCCGTCGACGTCAACACTGCTGACCAAACCACGCTCGAAAGCTTGAAGGGACTCGGCCCCGTCAAGTCGAAAGCCATCATCGACGAGCGCAGCAAGAACGGTCCGTTCAAGGACGCCGACGACCTCGCGAATCGCGTCAAGGGCCTCGGCACGAAATCGGTGACGAAACTCGAATCCGAGGGCCTGACGATCGGCGGATCATCGGTGCCGCCGACGGGCGCCGGCAGCAAGAGCACGAATAGCACGAAGGGCGCCACTGGCGCGATGAGCCCCGCCGCTTCGGCGCCGGCCGCCAAGGCCATGTCGAAGAGCGCCGCGCCGTCGACGATGGCCGCGGCCTCGGCGAGCACCGCCGCGAGCGCGCCGATGGCCGCATCGGGCGGCAAAGCATCGAAGAAGTCGAAGAAGGCCAAGGCGGCATCGGCCGCTGCCGCATCGGGCGGCTGATCGCCGCCATCCGCATCCCCCCGTTCGCCGCGCTTCGCGCGCGGCGCCGTTCACCACAGGCATCAAGCACTACACGCGATGCCGTTCACAAAGAGAGTCCGTCATGAGCTTGCTCGACACCGTCTCGTCCCTGCTAGGCAACAACTCGTCGCCCGAAGGCAGCCAGAATCTGATCCAGGCCGCCCTGGAGTTCGTCAACAACCAGCCGGGCGGCTTGAGCGGCCTGGTCCAGCAGTTCCAGGAGAAAGGCGCCGGCGACATCGTCAGCTCGTGGATCGGCAACGGCGCGAACCAGGCGATCTCGCCTGAAACGCTGCAAAACGTGCTCGGCTCCGACGCGCTCTCCGGCATCGCGCAGAAGGCAGGCGTGTCGTCCGATCAAGTGTCCGGGCTGCTCGCGCAAGTGCTGCCGCACGTCGTCAATCACGCGACGCCTGACGGCGAAGTGCCGGCCGGCGGCCAGCTCGATGTGTCGAGCGTGCTAGGTGCGCTCGGCGGCGCCGGCGGCCTGGCATCGCTCGCGGGCGGGCTGTTCGGCAAGAAGGACGCCTGAACGCGCGCTGCGGCGTCGGCTATTCAAGCGGCGCCTTGCAGCAGCACACCACCGCGCGACAGACGAGTTTGTCGCGCACATAAGCAAACACCCCGCACGAAGGCGGGGTGTTTGTTTTTTTACTGCACTACGGCCTAATGCACGACGCGCTACCGCTTAGTGCACGACCCGCTCGAACACGAGCTTGCCGTTGTCCGCCTCGACCGGAATGACGTCCTTCGGACCGAACTTGCCGGCCAGAATCAGCTTCGCGACCGGATTTTCGATCTCCTGCTGGATCGCGCGCTTCAACGGCCGCGCGCCGAACAGGGGGTCGTAGCCGACCTTGGCGATCTGCTCGAGCGCCGCGTCCGACACGACGAGCTGCATGTCGAGCTTCGCGAGGCGATCGTGCAGACGCTGCAGCTGGATCTTCGCAATCGATTCGATGTTCGAACGATCGAGCGAATGGAACACGACGACGTCGTCGATCCGGTTCAAGAACTCCGGCCGGAACTGCAGCTTCACTTCCTCCCAGACCGCGTCCTTCACGGCTTCCTGCGGCTCGCCGACCATCTGCTGAATCACCTGCGAGCCGAGGTTTGATGTCATCACGATCACCGTGTTCTTGAAGTCGACGGTACGGCCCTGGCCATCGGTCATGCGTCCGTCGTCGAGTACTTGCAGCAGCACGTTGAAGACATCCGGGTGCGCCTTCTCGACCTCGTCGAGCAGGATCACGCTGTACGGCTTGCGACGCACGGCCTCGGTCAGATAGCCGCCTTCCTCGTAGCCGACATAGCCCGGCGGCGCGCCAATCAAGCGCGCGACGCTGTGCTTCTCCATGAACTCGCTCATGTCGATCCGGATCAGGTGATCTTCCGAATCGAACAGGAACGAGGCAAGTGCCTTGCACAGCTCCGTCTTGCCGACGCCTGTCGGCCCGAGGAACAGGAACGAGCCATACGGACGGTTCGGATCGGACAGGCCCGCGCGCGAGCGGCGGATCGCGTCGGCCACCGCGTTGATCGCCTCGTCCTGGCCGATCACGCGCTCATGCAGCTTTTCTTCGATCTGCAGCAGCTTTTCGCGCTCGCCCTGCATCATTCGCGACACCGGAATGCCGGTCGAGCGCGACACGACTTCCGCGATTTCCTCGGCGCCCACTTGCGTGCGCAACAGACGCGGACGGGTCGGGTTGTTCTGCTCCCTCGCCTCGGCCTGCGTCACTTGCTTCAGACGCGCTTCGAGTTCGGGCAGCTTGCCGTATTGCAACTCGGCGACCTTCTCGAGCTTGCCTTCGCGCTGCAGGCGCGTGATTTCCGCCCGCGTGCGTTCGATGTCTTCCTTCAGCTGCGCACTGCCCTGCACCGTCGCTTTCTCGGCGGTCCAGATCTCTTCGAGATCCGAATACTCGCGGTTCAGACGCTCGATCTCTTCCTCGATCAGCTGCAGGCGCTTTTGCGACGCTTCGTCCTTTTCCTTCTTGACGGCTTCGCGCTCGATCTTCAACTGAATGAGACGGCGGTCGAGCTTGTCCATCTCTTCGGGCTTCGAATCGATTTCCATCTTGATCTTCGATGCGGCTTCGTCGATCAGGTCGATGGCCTTGTCCGGCAGGAAGCGATCGGTGATGTAGCGATGCGAGAGCTCGGCGGCCGCGACGATGGCCGGGTCGGTGATCTCGACGCCGTGGTGCAACTCGTACTTCTCCTGCAAGCCGCGCAGAATCGCAATCGTCGCCTCGACCGACGGTTCGTCCACGAGCACCTTCTGGAACCGGCGCTCGAGCGCGGCGTCCTTCTCGATGTACTTGCGGTACTCGTCGAGCGTGGTCGCGCCGATGCAATGCAGTTCGCCGCGCGAGAGCGCCGGCTTCAGCATGTTGCCCGCATCCATCGCGCCTTCGGCCTTGCCCGCGCCGACCATCGTGTGGATTTCGTCGATGAAGACGATGGTCTGGCCTTCGTCCTTCGCGATGTCGTGCAGCACCGCTTTCAGGCGCTCCTCGAACTCGCCGCGATACTTCGCGCCGGCGAGCAGCCCCGCCATATCGAGCGACAGCACGCGCTTGCTCTTGAGCGAATCCGGCACTTCGCCGTTGACGATGCGTTGCGCGAGCCCTTCGACGATCGCCGTCTTGCCGACGCCCGGCTCGCCGATCAGCACCGGATTATTCTTCGTGCGGCGCTGCAGGATCTGGATCGAGCGGCGGATTTCGTCGTCGCGGCCGATCACCGGATCGAGCTTGCCCGCGCGGGCGCGCTCGGTCAGGTCGATGGTGTATTTCTTGAGCGCCTCGCGCTGGCTCTCGGCGTCCTGGCTGTGCACTTGCGCGCCGCCTCGCACCCCGACGATCGCCGACTCCAGCGCCTTGCGCGTGAGGCCGTATTGGCGCGCGAGCTTGCCCGCCTCGCCTTTGTCGTCGGCGACAGCGAGCAGGAACATTTCGCTCGCAATATAGGTGTCGTTGAGCTGCTGCGCTTCCTTGTCGGCCTGGTTCAGAAGGCCGTTCAGTTCGCGGCTCACTTGCACGTTGCCGTCGGTGCCCTGCACTTGCGGCAAGCGCGAGATCGCCTCTTTCAGCGCCGTTTGCAGCGCCTGCACGTGCACGCCGGCACGCGAGAGCAGCGAACGCGCGGAACCGTCTTCCTGCGCGACGAGCGCGGCCAGCAGGTGGACCGGCTCCATGTACTGATTGCCTTGGCCGACGGCCAGGCTCTGCGCATCAGCCAGCGCCTCTTGGAATTTGGTGGTGAGTTTGTCGATTCTCATCAAGAGACCTCCAATTTTCGAATATCACCAAAATGAGGCGTCTCCTGCGTCTTTCAAGCACTTTTTTCCGATTTTTCGCGCGGATGGGCGGCTTCCGTTGAGATACGACAAATCGGGGCGACGTGGCTCGCTCAGTCGGGCGGCGCTGCGCCGTTGACGGCGATCTGCACCACGGGCCGCCGAAAACCGAGCAACGCGGCAAGCGGTGCGGCTGGTTGAGTCAGCTCGTCGATCGTGTGGCGATCGAGCTCCGCGAGAAACGCATTGCGCGCCTCGTGGAAGACATGCTTGAGACGGCATTGCGGTTCGATGACGCACGTGCGAGGCTCGACACCCTCATCCGCGAAACAGCCGACCAGCGCGAAATCGCTCTCGGTGGCGCGCACCACTGCGCCGACGCTCAATTGCCGCGATTGCTCGAAAAGCCGCAATCCGCCATTCCGGCCGCGAATCGTTTCGATCCAGCCTAATTCGCCGAGCCGCTGCACGACTTTCATCAGATGATTTTTCGAAATGCCGTAGGCATCCGAAATATCCTGAATCGTCGCCAATTCGTCTCCTCGTACCGCGAGGTACAGCATTACGCGCAATGCGTAATCGGTATAGTCGGTTAGTCTCATGAGTGCAATCGTGACAGGCGCACAATGCGACGCGCCATTAATTTTCGGCAAAAACCTTGCTGGGCAAAGGGTTGCCGATAATCGGACTTCGCCATAACATGCATTTTCAATACAGCTTAGGCGATTACCAGAACGCCATTGTGCTTCAATTTTCGCCTATTCGAGCGATTGGTAGAACAATTTAACGTTTTAGCAAACAGATATTCGCTTCACGCTTTTTTATCACTTTCTTTGTCCGCGCCGAATGATCAAAATTCGCGCCATTCATCAGATGAATTCAAATTCCACGCCGCCTTCGGACGTCCGGCCTAATTCCCGACCGAATTCCCGATATACCGAGCCCACTGAAGCGAATATCCGTGAACTGGTCTACGCATTCTATGACCGCGTGCGCGCCGACGCCCTGCTCGGCCCGGTCTTCGATGCGGTGCTCACAGGCCGCTGGGACGATCATCTGCCGAAGATGTGTACCTTCTGGGGCAGTCTCGTGCTGGGCGCGAAGCAATACCGCGGCAACGTGCAGCAGGCGCATGCGCCGCTCGATGGCGTCGAGCCGCGCCATTTCAGCCGCTGGCTGCATCTCTTTCTGGATACCGTCGAAAGCCGCTATGAGCCGGCCGCGGCCGTGCGCTTCATGGAACCGGCGCTGCGCATCGCGCAAAGCCTGCAGTTGAGCCGTTTCGGCTGGGATTATGTGATTCCGGCCGAGCAGCAGGCGCTGCTCGATCTGGTCGCGCCGAAGCGCCAAGGCAAAGACGAGGCGCCGGATGCGCACTTGCCTGAGGGTCGCGGCAAACCTCGCGGCGAGCCGTTTCCAGCGAAGATCATCGGCCGAACCGCCGACGACGGCGACACGCCGGCTCGCTGACGCCTCCGGGCGCCCAACCGTCGACGCTGAATCGCCGCGGAATCGCCCAGCGCCCTATTCGTCGTACTCGACGCGATCCGCATTGCCGCGGACCGCTGACTCCGCCGATCCAGCCGCGTTACCCGCATCGACGCCCCACCGCGCGAGGGCCGCGTCGTCGGTCACGCGCGCATCGACCCAGCGCTCGCCGGCTTCCGTCGTTTCCTTCTTCCAGAACGGCGCCTGGGTCTTCAGATAGTCCATGACGAACTCGCACGAAGCAAACGCGTCGCCGCGATGCGCCGCCGTCGTCGCGACGAGCACGATCTGATCGAGCGGATAGAGCTTGCCGACGCGATGGACGATCAGCACGTCAGAACCGGGCCAGCGGCGGCGCGCGTCGGCCGCGATGGCTTCGAGCGCCTTTTCGGTCATGCCCGGATAGTGTTCGAGCTCCATTGCCTCGACGCTTTCGCCGTCGTTCAAGTCGCGCACCGTGCCGACGAAGCACGCCACCGCACCGACTTTCGGATTGTCCGCGCGCAACGCCGCCACCTCGGCGGTCAAGTCGAAATCGGCGGTTTGAACGCGGACTGACATCGTGGACCTCTTGCTGTGTTCATTGGAACGCGCGAAGCGGCGCGCGTCAGCCACCCGTGACGGGCGGGAAGAATGCGACTTCGCAGCCTTCGGTGATGCGCGTGGCGGCATCCGTCATCGTGTGATTGCAGGCCATGCGCAGCGCGCGGCCCTCCGAGAGCGCCTCGGCCCAGACGCCGCCGCGCACGCGCAGCCACGCGCGCACGTCGCCGACCGTCGCGATGCCGTCCGGCAGCTCGATCGACTCGTCCGCGAGGCCCACCGCCTCGCGCACGCTTGCGAAATATCTCAGTTGAATCTTCATCTTGCCGGGGTTCCTCGATGTGGCGGCGCCATGCGTCGCTTCGTCAGCTTCGCTCGCGCAAGCGCCCCGCACATCGTCAGCTCAGTAATTCGGAAAAAGGAATGAAACTCACGGTCTCGCCGAAGCTGATCGCGTGATTGGGCGGGTTGTCGATCAAGCCATCGCCCCATACCGTCGACGTCAACACCGCCGAGCTCTGGTTCGGGAACAGATCGAGACCGCCCGCCGCATTCACGCGCGCGCGCAGGAATTCGTTGCGGCGATCGCCTTTCGTCTGCGTGAAGTCGGCGCGCAGCGACAGCGTGCGCGGCGCGACGTGCTGCACGCCCGCGACGCGCAGCACGAACGGCCGCACGAACAGCAGAAAGGTCACGAAGCTCGACACGGGGTTGCCGGGCAAGCCGATGAAATACGCTTCGTTCGCGTCGCCACCCGGGCGCCCCGCTTCGTCAGCGCGGCGCACCGCGCCGAACGCGAGCGGCTTACCCGGCTTCATCGCGATCTGCCACATGGCGAGCCGCCCCTCGGCCTCGACGGCGGGCCGCACATGGTCTTCCTCACCCACCGAGACGCCGCCCGAGGTCAGGATCAAATCGTGCTTGCGCGCCGCTTCGCGCAGCGTGGCGCGCGTCGCCTCGCGCTGGTCCGGGACGATGCCGAAATCGGTGACCTGGCAATCGAGCCGCTCGAGCAGGCCGCGCAACGTGAAGCGGCTCGAGTTGTAGATCGCGCCCGGTTTGAGCGGCTCGCCGGGCATCGTCAATTCGTCGCCCGTGAAGAACACGGCGACCTTCACGCGCCGCGTGACCGCCAATTGCGCGCATCCGATCGACGCGGCCAGGCCGAGCGCCTGCGGCGTGAGCCGCGTGCCGGCCGGCAGGATCACGGCATCGCGCCGGATGTCGGCGCCTTGCGCGGTGATCCACTCGCCCGCTTTAGGCGTGTGAAGGATCTCGACCTCGTCGCCGGCAGCCTGGGTTTGCTCCTGCATCACAACAGCGTCGGCGCCCGGCGGCAGCGTGGCGCCCGTGAAAATGCGCGCCGCCGTGCCCGCCGCGAGTGGCTCCGGCGCGTGGCCCGCGGGAATGCGCTGCGACACCGGCAGACGCCGATCGCCATGCGAGAGATCCGCGACACGCACTGCGTAGCCGTCCATCGCGCTCGTGTGCATCGGCGGCACGTCGAGTGGCGACACGACGTCGGCAGCCAGCACGCGATTCAGCGCGTCGAGCGTGGCGACGGTTTCCGTTTCGGCGAGGGGGCGTGCTGCGGCAAGGAGCGTGGCGAGCGCCTCGGCGGTCGACAGCATCGGCGCACGAGGCACCGGGGAAGAAGGCGTGGACATCGATCAGTGGCGGGCGAGTCTTGAAAAGGCCATTGTAGCGGCCCCATGAAGAGGCCGTGCAAGGCGCCGCTTATAGCGAAGCTGCGCCTCCCTCGCCCGGTACGACTGTTTGCTTCGATACTCGGATCAGCGTCGTTCAGTCGCGCACGTTCGCGGCGATGAACTCCTTGATCTGCTGGGCATCGGCCGGCAGCACTTCGAACCGCTGCGGCAGTGCTTCCAGCCCGGCAAACGCCGCGGGCCGTTCCGGCTCGCGCGCAAGCGCCTCGCGAATCGTTTCGCCGAATTTGAGCGGCTGCGCTGTCTCGAGCACGATCATCGGGATGCCCGCTTGCAGATGCTCGCGTGCGACTTTCAGGCCGTCGGCGGTATGCGTGTCGATCATCGTGTTGTAGCGCTGATAGACGTCGCGGATCGCCTCGACGCGGTCCGCGTGCGAGCTGCTGCCCGACACGAAACCGAACTCGCGCACGCGCGCGAAATCGCCGCTCGCCGCGAGGTCGAAACCGCCCTTCTCCTCGACATCGCGGAACAGTTGCAGCACGCGCTTCGGATCGCGGCCGAGCAGATCGAACACGAAACGCTCGAAGTTCGACGCCTTCGAAATATCCATGCTCGGGCTGCTCGTGTGATAGGTCTCGGCGGAGGCGCGCACACGATAGATGCCGCTCGTGAAGAACTCGTCGAGCACGTCGTTCTCGTTGGTCGCGACGACGAGCTTTTCGATCGGCAGGCCCATCATGCGCGCGATGTGGCCCGCGCAGACGTTGCCGAAATTGCCCGACGGCACCGTGAACGACACCCGTTCGTCGTTGCTCTTGGTGGCCGCGAAATAGCCCTTGAAGTAATAGACGACCTGCGCGACGACGCGCGCCCAGTTGATCGAATTGACCGTGCCGATCTTGTAGTTCGCCTTGAACGCGTGGTCGTTCGAGACGGCCTTCACGATGTCCTGGCACTCGTCGAACACGCCTTCCACTGCAATGTTGAAGATGTTCGGATCTTGCAGGCTGTACATCTGCGCGGTCTGGAACGCGCTCATCTTCTTGTTCGGCGAGAGCATGAAGACGCGCACGCCCTTCTTGCCGCGCATCGCGTACTCGGCGGCGCTGCCGGTATCGCCCGACGTCGCGCCGAGGATGTTCAGCGTCTGGCTGGTCTTGCCGAGCGTGTACTCGAACAGGTTGCCGAGCAGCTGCATCGCCATGTCCTTGAACGCGAGCGTCGGTCCGTTCGACAGTTCCAGCAAGGACAACTGCGCGCCCGACTCGACGCCGAGCGGCTTGAGCGGCGTGATCTGCGCAGCGCTCTCGCTGTTGCGCACGTTGCAGTAGACATCGGCGGTATAGGTGCGGCGCGTGAGCGCGCGCAGGTCTTCGGCCGGGATGTCGTCGCTGAATTTCGACAGCACTTCGAACGCCAGATCCGCGTACGACAGCGTGCGCCAGCGCGCGAGTTCGTCAGCCGATACGCGCGGATATTCGGCGGGCAGATACAGGCCGCCATCCTTCGCGAGACCGCCGAGGAGAATGTCGGAGAACGTATGGCGCTCGCCGATGCCGGCGCCGCGCGTGGAGATGTAGTTCATGTCAGTACTCGCCGGGCCGCCCCCAAGAGTGCTGACGCCCCCTCGGGGGGCAGCGACCACAGGGAGCGTGGGGGTTATTTCAGAGACCTAGTTCAGCGCTTCCATGCGCAGCTTGGTGACCTTCGAGACGATCGTCGAGAGCGCTTCGATCTGGCCGATCGCCGCGTTCACGTTCTTCTCGATCGTTTCGTGCGTGATGATGACGATGTCGGTCTCGCCGCCGTCGTCCACCTCTTGCGACTCCTTCTGGAGCAGCGCATCGATCGAGATGCCCGAATCGGCGAGGATGCGCGTGATGTCGGCGAGCACGCCGGTCACGTCGGCCACGCGCAGACGGAGGTAATAGCCGCTCGTCACCTCTTCGATCGGCAGGATCGGCGTGTTCGAGAGGCTATCGGGCTGGAACGCGAGATGCGGCACGCGGTGTTCCGGATCGGCGGTATGCAGGCGCGTCACGTCGACCAGATCGGCGACCACGGCGGACGCCGTCGGCTCCGCGCCCGCGCCCTTGCCGTAGTACAGCGTCGCGCCGACGGCATCGCCGTGCACCACCACCGCGTTCATCGCGCCTTCGACGTTCGCGAGCAGGCGCTTGGCGGGGATCAGCGTCGGATGCACGCGCAATTCGATGCCGCGTTCGGTACGGCGCGTAATGCCGAGCAGCTTGATGCGGTAGCCGAGGTCGTCGGCGTACTTGATGTCGATCGCGGCGAGCTTGCTGATGCCTTCGATGTGAGCGCGGTCGAACTGCACCGGCACGCCGAACGCGATCGCGCTCATGATCGTGACCTTGTGCGCGGCGTCGACGCCTTCGATATCGAAGGTCGGATCGGCTTCCGCGTAGCCGAGCTCCTGCGCGCCCTTCAACGCGGTGGCGAAATCGAGCCCGCGCTCGCGCATCTCCGACAGGATGTAGTTCGTCGTGCCGTTGATGATGCCCGCGATGTACTGGATGCGGTTGGCCGTGAGCCCTTCGCGCAGCGCCTTGATGATCGGAATGCCGCCCGCCACCGCCGCTTCGAACGCGACCATCACGCCCTTCGAGCGCGCCGCCTCGAAGATCTCGGTGCCGTGGACGGCGAGGAGCGCCTTGTTGGCCGTCACGACGTGCTTGCCGTTGGCGATCGCGCGCAGCACGAGATCGCGCGCGATCGTCGTGCCGCCGATCATTTCGGCGACGATGCCGATCGACGGATCGTCGACGACGGCCTCGAAGTTATCGGTGACGAGCGCGGACAGCGCGTCATCGTTCAACGCGGCGCGCGCCTTGGCCGGATTGCGCACGGCAATGCGCGCCACCTCGATGCCACGGCCCGCGCGACGTTTGATTTCTTCCTGATTGCGGCGCAGTACCGTAAAGGTGCCGCTGCCCACCGTGCCGAAGCCCAAAAGGCCAACTTTGATCGGTTCCATGCAGCGTGTGTGTTCTATGTGAGTGAAACGTTAATGATAAAGGACCGGTAAGTCGCCCCGAGCCAGCGCATCGGCGAACCCGAACATTGCCTGTCGTAGGTCAATGAAGCAGGTCAAGCCGCATGCCGTTTCCGGTAACCATCGAGGAACCGGGCAATGCGGTTGATCGAATCGGCGAGATCGTCCGCGTTTGGCAGGAACACGACGCGGAAATGATCCGGCTTCGGCCAGTTGAAGCCCGTGCCCTGCACGAGCAGCACGCGCTCCTCGAGCAGCAGGTCGAGGATGAACTGCTGGTCGTTTTCGATCGGATACATCTTCGGATCGAGGCGCGGGAACATATACAGCGCGGCTTCGGGCTTCACGCAGGTCACGCCCGGGATCGACGTCAGCATGTCGTACGCGATCTGGCGCTGCTTATAGAGGCGCCCCGAGGGCACGATCAGATCGTTGATGCTCTGATAGCCGCCGAGCGCCGTTTGGATCGCGTACTGTCCCGGCACGTTCGGGCACAGGCGCATCGACGCAAGGATGCCGAGACCCTCGAAGTAATCTTTCGCGCGGCGACGGTTGTCGCCAGTCAGCCCCGAGACGAACATCCAGCCGGCGCGGTAGCCGCACGAACGATAGCTCTTCGACAGGCTGTTGAACGTGACCGTCAGCACGTCTTCCGACAGCGCCCCAATCGACGTGTGTTTCTTGCCGTCGTAGACGATCTTGTCGTACACCTCGTCGGCGAAGATCACGAGGCCGTGTTGGCGCGCGATCTCGATCAGATCGAGCAGCAGCTCGTCGGAATAGAGCGCGCCCGTGGGGTTGTTCGGGTTGATGATGACGAGCGCGCGCGTGTTCGGCGTGATCTTCGCGCGGATGTCGTCGAGATCGGGCATCCAGGCGTTCGACTCGTCGCACAGGTAGTGCACCGGCGTGCCGCCCGACAGGCTCACGGCAGCCGTCCACAGCGGGTAGTCGGGCGCCGGCAGCAGCACTTCGTCGCCGTCGTTCAAGAGGCCCTGCGTGGCCATTACGATCAGCTCGGACGCGCCATTGCCGATGTAGATGTCGTCGAGCTCGACGCCCTGCACGCCCTTTTGCTGCGTGTAGTGCATGATCGCCTTGCGCGCCGCGAACACGCCCTTCGAATCCGAATAGCCCGACGACATCGGCAGATTGCGGATCATGTCCTGAATGATCTCGTCCGGCGCGTCGAAGCCGAACGGCGCGAGGTTGCCGATGTTCAGCTTGATGATGCGGTGGCCGTCTTCCTCGAGACGCTTGGCGTGCTCGAGCACGGGCCCGCGGATGTCGTAGCAGACGTTTAGCAGCTTGTTCGATTTCAGAATCGGTTTCACGGCGGGCACTATTCCTGGGAAAGCCTGAAGACGGGGAAGCCTGGCACTGGGCGGCGCTCGGCGGTGCTCGATAGTACTCGGCGGCGCTCGCGAGCGGCCGGTCCGAGCACGCTCACGAAGGACTTGTCTGATGAGATGTCGGACTTATCCGAACAGGATTGGGCGCGGCTTATGGCGGCGCACAAGGCGGCAGCCGCAGTGGGGCGGCTAAAAAGTTATAATTTAGCGGATTTTGACCGACTTCCGCAATGCACCAATGGCGTGCGGCAAGCGCGAAATCCATCGGCACAACGGAAACTCAATTTGAAATTACATCAGGATTCGAGCGGCGCCCTCAATACCGTGACCGGTTACGGCGCCGGCTACGTCGAAATCAATCTGCAGCGTTACGAAGGCAGCATCATCGTGATGCCCGAAAGTCCCGTCATCCCCTGGCCCGTGTCGTCGTTCGACGCGCTCACGCTCGAGCACTTCGAATGCCTGATCGCGCCGGCACCGGAAGTCGTCGTGTTCGGCAGCGGCTCGCGCTTGCGCTTTCCGCATCCGCGCCTGACGGCCGCGCTGGCGGCCAAGCGCATCGGCGTCGAGAGCATGGATTTCATGGCGGCCTGCCGGACCTACAACATCTTGATGGCCGAAGGCCGCAAGGTCGCGGCCGCGTTGCTGATCGAGTCATAAGCCGCCGCTAAGTTGGGGCGTGTATTATCCGCGCCGCCGGTCGACGCTGGGAGTTCAAGCGTCCGCGGCACGGCCCTCGGCTGCGCGCCGTCGAATTTGCGCGAACCCATTTGGTCCGCCGACGGCGCCGGCTGGATTGCGGGAACCCCCGCGCTTCACCCATGCTCACCACGCTGCCTTCGTGCGGCATCGACTGACAGGCTCAACAAAAATGAACGATACGCCTACCCGGCTACCGCTCAATCGCAACGCCCTGCTGTTCCTCATTCTCGCGCTCGCCCTCGTGTGGTTCGTGCCGCTCGGCTGGCGCCACCTCGTGCCGAGCGACGAAGGCCGCTACGCCGAAATGGCGCGCGAAATGCTCGTCACCGGCGACTGGATCACCCCCCGCTACAACGGCTACAAGTATTTTGAGAAGCCGCCGCTGCAAACCTGGGCCAACGCGCTCACGTTCGCGTGGTTCGGTCTCGGCGATTGGCAGGCGCGCCTCTACACCGCGCTGACCGGCTTTGCGGGCGTGCTGCTCGTCGGCTATACGGGCGCGCGCGTCTTCAACGCGACCGCCGGCCTCGCCGCCGCCGTGATCCTCGCGTGCTCGCCGTACTGGAACCTGATGGGCCACTTCAATACGCTCGATATGGCCCTGTCGTTCTGGATGGCGCTCTCGCTGTGCTCGCTCCTGCTCGCGCAGCGGCCGGGGCTGCCGAAAGGCCAGGTAAGACTCTGGATGTGGGCGTGCTGGGCGTCAATGGCGCTCGCGGTGCTCTCCAAGGGGCTCGTCGGCCTGATCCTGCCGGGCGCGGTGCTCGTTCTCTACACGCTGATCGCACGCGATTGGGCGATCTGGAAGCGTCTGTATCTGGGAAGCGGGCTCATCCTCTTCTTTGCGATCGCGACCCCGTGGTTCGTGCTCGTGCAGATGCGCAACCCGGAGTTCTTCAACTTCTTCTTCATCGTGCAGCAGTTCGCGCGCTACCTGACGCCCGAGCAGAACCGGCCCGGCCCGGTCTACTACTTCGCCATCGTGATTCTGGTGGGCTTCCTGCCTTGGCTGTCGATCGGCTGGCAGAGCCTGCGCCACGCGCTGCGGCTGCCGCGGCAGCCCAACGGCTTTGCCCCGGCCACGATGCTGCTGATCTGGTCGGGCTTCATTTTCCTGTTCTTCAGCGCGTCGCATTCGAAGCTGATTTCGTACGTGCTGCCGATCGCGCCGGCGCTCGCGCTGATGCTCGGGATGTACCTGACGACGCTTAACAGCGACACGTTGCGCCGCCATTGGATCGGCTACGCGGCCTTCCTCGTGATCGCCGCGTTCGGCACGATCTTCCTCGGCACCCAGGGCGACGCGCGCACGCCGAATGTGCTCTATCGCGAGTACCAGGTGTGGGTCTGGGCCGCGATCGCCGTCGCGCTGGTGCTGACGCTCGCGGCGATCGCGCTGACGCGGCGCAAGCAAGCTGGCGTGATGCCGGCCGTGATCGCGTTCGGCGCGGCCTGGCTCATGCTCGGCACGATCGCGGGCACCGGCCACGACGTGTTCGGCCGCCAGAGCTCGGGGGCGGATCTTGCTCCGGCGGTCAAGGCGGCACTCGCCAAGCTGCCGCCCGACACACCGTTCTACTCGGTCGGCGTGCTCGACCATACGGTGCCTTTCTACGTCGGCCATACGATGATCATGGTCGAGAACGCCGACGAGCTGCGCTTTGGCGTCACCGAAGAACCGCAGAAATGGGTGCCGACCATCGCCGAATGGGAAACGCGCTGGAAGGCCGACAAAACTGCACTTGCGCTGATTCCGGTGGACCGCTATAAAGCGCTCGCCGCCGAACATCTGCCGATGCAGGTGATCGCCCAGGACACGCGGCGCGTCATCGTCGAGAAGCCCGCCGCCGAGTAAGTAGCCCATCGACGCGACGCAACCTTGATCCCAACCCGCTGGACCCCAAATTACCGATGAACCCGATATCGCTCTTTTGCATCCTGACAGGCGTCGCCTTGAACGCCGGCGCGCAATTGCTTCTCAAAGCCGGGGTGAATGCCGTTGGACACTTCGATTTCACCCGTGCGAACATTCTGCCCATCGGGTTCAAGCTCGCCACGCAACTGCCGATCATCGGCGGCCTCGCCTGCTACGTGGTGAGCGTGGCCGTGTGGATCATCGGGCTGTCGCGGGTGGACGTGTCGATTGCGTATCCGATGCTCTCGCTCGGCTACGTCGTCAATGCGTTCGCCGCCTGGTATTTGTTCGGCGAAGTGCTGTCGGTGCAGCGGCTCGTCGGTATCGGCATCATCCTGATTGGCGTGTTCGTGCTGGCACGCAGTTGAATTCCGTTACGAGTGCTTTAAGCAAATGCATAAACCGCTGCCGCGGCGTCACGAGCGACGCGAACAGCTTGCCAACCCTTACACGAGCCACGCATTCATGAGTCAGGAATCACTCCCCTTTTTGCCGTTCGTGAAGCCCGAGATCGACGAGGAAACGATTCAGGGCGTCGCCGACGTGCTGCGCTCCGGCTGGATCACGACCGGCCCGCAGAACCAGAAGTTCGAAGCGGCGCTGTCCGAGTACTTCGGCGGCCGTCCGGTGCGCGCGTACAACTCCGGCACGGCGACGCTCGAAATCGGTCTGCGGATCGCCGGTGTGGGGCCGGGAGACGAAGTGATCACAACGCCGGCGTCGTGGGTCGCGACGAGCAACGTCATCTATGAAGTGGGCGCGACGCCGGTGTTCGCGGACATTGATCCGGTCACGCGCAATATCGATCTCGATCTCGTCGAAAAAGCGATCACGCCGCGCACCAAGGCCATCATTCCGGTCTATCTCGCAGGGCTGCCCGTCGACATGGACCGGCTCTACGAGATCGCCCGCGCCCACAAGCTGCGCGTGATCGAAGACGCCGCGCAAGCCATCGGCTCGACCTGGAAAGGCAAGCGCATCGGCGCTATCGGCGACATCGTGTCGTTCAGCTTCCACCCGAACAAGAACCTGACGTCGATCGAAGGCGGCGCGCTCGTTCTGAACAACGAGGAAGAAGCGACGCTCGCGACCAAGTACCGTCTGCAGGGCATCACGCGCACCGGCTTCGACGGCATGGACTGCGACGTGCTCGGCGGCAAGTACAACCTGACGGACGTCGCCGCGCGCGTCGGCCTCGGCCAGATCGCGCAGATCGAGCGCTTCAACGCGCAGCGCCGTCAGCTCGTGCGCGCGTATTTCGAGCGCCTCCAAGGCGGCGCGGCGGTGAAGCTCGGCATCGGCCTGCCGGTCGCCGACTTCGAGAACTCCAACTGGCATATGTTCCAGATCACGCTGCCGCTCGAGCGCTTGAAGCTCGACCGCGCGGGATTCATGGAGCAGTTGAAGCTGCGAGGCATCGGCTCGGGCGTGCACTACCCGGCGATCCACCTCTTCACGCTGTATCGCGCACGCGGCTTCAAGCCAGGCATGTTCCCGCACGCCGAGCGCTTCGGGGCGACGACGGTCACGCTGCCGCTCTTCACGCAGATGACCGAAGGCGACGTGGCACGCGTGTGCGCCGCAGTCAATGAAATTTGCGAACAATACGGAAAATAAGCGGAAATGAGTCAAACGGAACAGCGCATCGCGCCGCCGGAAGTCTCCGTCGTCATCCCCGTGTACAACGAGGAGGCGGGGCTCGCCGCGCTCTTCTCGCGCCTTTATCCGGCGCTCGACGCACTGGGGACGACTTACGAAGTCATCTTCATCAACGACGGCAGCCGCGATAAATCCGCGGCGATGCTCGCCGAGCAGTTCCGCGCGCGCCCCGATACGACGCGCGTGATCCTGCTGAACGGCAACTACGGCCAGCACATGGCGATCCTGGCGGGCTTCGAGCAGTCGCGCGGCGACATCGTCCTCACGCTCGATGCGGACCTGCAGAACCCGCCCGAGGAGATCGGCAAGCTCGTCGCGAAGATGCATGAAGGCTACGACTACGTCGGCTCGATTCGCCTGCAGCGGCAGGACAGCCTGTGGCGCCGCAAGGCATCGCGCGCGATGAACCGTCTGCGCGAGCGCATCACGCGCATCAAGATGACCGACCAGGGCTGCATGCTGCGCGCGTACAGCCGCCACATCATCGATACGATCAACCGCTGCGGCGAGATCAACACATTCATCCCGGCGCTCGCTTACACGTTCGCGCAGAACCCGATCGAAGTCGAGGTCGCCCACGAGGAGCGTTTCGCCGGCGAATCGAAGTACTCGCTCTACAGCTTGATCCGTCTGAATTTCGACCTCGTGACCGGCTTCTCGGTCGTGCCGCTGCAGTGGCTGTCGTTCATCGGCGTGATCCTGTCGTTGGGCTCGGCGGGCCTGTTCCTGCTGCTGTTGATTCGCCGCTTCGTGATCGGCGCGGAAGTGCAAGGCGTGTTCACGCTCTTCGCGATCACGTTCTTCATGCTCGGCGTGATCATCTTCGCGCTCGGCCTGCTCGGCGAGTACATCGGCCGCATTTATCAGCAAGTGCGCGCACGGCCCCGCTATCTCGTGCAGACGATTCTCGAACAGCGCAACGGCGAGCCCGTCGTAAGCGCGCCCGTGCAGCAGCCGGTGCAAGCCGTGCAGCCCGCCAACATCGCCGATCAGGGCATCAACCGATGAAACCACGCGCCGTCGTCTTCGCTTATCACAACGTCGGCGTGCGCTGCCTGCAGGTGCTGCTCGCGCGCGGCGTCGATGTCGCACTCGTCGTCACGCACGAGGACAGCGCCACCGAAAACATCTGGTTCGGCAGCGTGGCCGCGGTAGCAGCCGAGCACGGCATCCCGACTATCACGCCCGCCGACCCGAAGAGCGCCGAGCTGCGCGATGCCGTGAGCCGCGCGAAGCCCGACTTCATCTTCTCGTTCTACTACCGGCACATGCTGCCGGTCGACCTGCTCGCGATCGCCGCGCGTGGCGCGTACAACATGCACGGCTCGCTGTTGCCGAAGTACCGCGGCCGCGCGCCGACCAACTGGGCAGTGCTCAACGGCGAAACCGAGACCGGCGCGACGCTCCACGAGATGGCCGCGAAGCCCGACGCCGGCGCGATCATCGCGCAGACGCCGGTGCCGATCCTGCCCGACGACACGGCCGCGCAAGTGTTCGACAAAGTCACCGTCGCCGCCGAACAAACGCTTTGGCGCGTGCTGCCCGCGCTCGTCAAGGGCGAAGCGCCGCATCTGCCGAACGACCTCGCGCACGGCAGCTACTTCGGTGGACGCAAGCCCGAAGACGGCCGCATCGACTGGTCGCAGTCGGCACAGCAGGTCTACAACCTGATTCGCGCGGTCGCGCCGCCCTATCCCGGCGCGTTCACCGACATCGCAGGCGAGCGCTTCATCGTCGCGCGGGCGCGCCTGGCCGGGCCTGGCACGCCGCACTCGGTAAGCCTGGCGGATTTGCCGCAGGGACTCCACGTAAGCGATAATGCGTTTCTTGGCGTCTGCGGCGACGGTCGAGCCGTCGCCATTTCCGAACTGCGGCACCAACGCGACGACGACCAACCCGTCGTCACTCCTTCGCAGTTCGTCCAGCTCATTCACTCTTCCCGTCATTCATGAAAACCGTAGGCTCCGGCAAAAAAGTCCTGATTCTGGGCGTCAATGGCTTCATCGGCCACCACCTGTCCAAGCGCATTCTCGAGACCACCGACTGGGAAGTCTTCGGCATGGACATGCAGACCGACCGTCTGGGCGATCTCGCGAATCATGAACGGATGCACTTCTTCGAAGGCGACATCACGATCAATAAAGAGTGGGTCGAGTACCACGTCAAGAAGTGCGACGTGATCCTGCCGCTCGTCGCGATCGCCACGCCCGCCACCTACGTGCAGCAGCCGCTGCGCGTGTTCGAACTCGACTTCGAGGCGAACCTGCCGATCGTGCGCTCGGCCGTGAAATACAAGAAGCACCTCGTGTTCCCGTCGACCTCCGAGGTCTACGGCATGTGCGCCGACGAGCAATTCGATCCGGAAGCCTCGCAGCTCACCTACGGCCCGATCAACAAGCCGCGCTGGATCTACGCATGCTCGAAGCAGCTGATGGACCGCGTGATTTGGGGCTACGGCATGCAGGAAGGCCTGAACTTCACGCTGTTCCGCCCGTTCAACTGGATCGGCCCGGGCCTCGACTCGATCTATACGCCGAAGGAAGGCAGCTCGCGCGTGGTCACGCAGTTCCTCGGCCACATCGTGCGCGGCGAGAACATCAGCCTCGTCGACGGCGGTTCGCAAAAGCGCGCGTTCACCGATATCGACGACGGCATCAGCGCGCTGATGAAGATCATCGAAAATTCGAACGGCGTCGCGTCGGGCAAGATCTACAACATCGGCAACCCGAAGAACAACTTCTCGGTGCGTGAACTCGCGCACAAGATGCTGGCCCTCGCAGCGGAATTCCCCGAGTACGCGGATTCGGCGAAGCAAGTGAAGCTCGTCGAAACGTCGTCGGGCGCCTACTACGGCAACGGCTATCAGGACGTGCAGAACCGCGTGCCGAAGATCGACAACACGATGCAGGAATTGAACTGGGCGCCGCTGGCCACGTTCGACGACGCGCTGCGCAAGATCTTCGAAGCGTATCGAGGCCACGTCGCCGAGGCCCGCGCGCTGGTCGAGCAACAAGGATAAGGACCGCTCCTTGGCCCGCATCGTCCTGAAGATCGACGTCGACACGCTGCGCGGCACGCGCGAAGGCGTGCCGAATCTCGCGCGCTTGCTCGATCGCTTCAAGGCGCGCGCCACCTACCTCTTCAGCCTCGGGCCCGACCACACCGGTTGGGCGATGCGGCGCGTGCTGCGTCCGGGGTTTCTGAAGAAGGTGTCGCGCACGTCGGTGGTCGAGCACTACGGCGTCAAGCAATTGATGTACGGCGTGCTGCTGCCCGGACCCGATATCGGCGTCAAGGCCGCCACTGAAATGCGCGCGATCCACGAGGCCGGCTTCGAGTGCGGCATCCACACGTGGGACCACGTCTATTGGCAGGACAACGTGCGCTCGCGTTCGTCCGACTGGACCGCGCAGCAAATGCAGCAGAGCTACGCGCGCTTCATCGACATCTTCGGCGCGCCGCCCGTCACGCACGGCGCGGCCGGCTGGCAGATGAACGGCCACGCGTTCAAGCAGATCGACGCCTGGGGCATGCGCTACGCGTCCGATGGGCGCGGCCACACGCCGTACTTCCCGGTCGTCGACGGCAAGACACTGACGCACGTGCAAATGCCCACTACGCTGCCGACGCTCGATGAAGTGCTGGGCATCGACGGCGTCGACGAGACCAACGTCGCCGCGCGCATCCTGCGGCAGACCGAAAACAACCCGCACGATCAAGTCTTCACGCTGCACGCGGAACTCGAAGGCCAAAAGCTCGCGCCGGTGTTCGAGCAACTGCTGGCAGGCTGGCGCGCACAAGGTCACACATTTGCGACGATGGGCGACTATCATGCTGCGCTGGACCGCGACACCCTGCCATCGTACCCTGTCGTATGGGGCGAGATTGCGGGCCGCTCCGGCGAACTGATCGTCCAACCCGATTAACCCAGTCTGGCCAAGCCCGTACCGCAAGCCTGGGTCGCGTCCTCCGCATCAAGCTCTCGCAGGCCGCCTATCGATCGATCGGCAGCCCTCGCCATAACAACAGGAGAACCACGTGTCCATCGCAGTCGACCAACCCGTCCCCGATTTCACCGCCGCTGCAACCGGCGGCGACTTCTCGCTGTCAGGTTTGCGGGGCAAAAAGGTGGTGCTGTATTTCTATCCGAAGGACAACACGCCCGGCTGCACGACCGAGGGCCTGCAATTCCGCGACCTCTATTCGAAATTCAAGAAGGCGGGCGCCGAGATTGTCGGCGTGTCGCGCGACAGCATTCGCTCGCATGACAACTTCAAGGCAAAGCTGGAACTGCCGTTCCCGCTGATCTCGGATGCCGACGAAACGCTTTGCGCGCTCTTCGACGTCATCAAAATGAAGAAAATGTATGGCAAAGAAGTACGTGGAATTGAACGCTCCACGTTCTTGATCGACGCTGACGGCGTCTTGCGGCGCGAGTGGCGCGGCGTCAAGGTGCCGGGCCATGTCGATGCGGCGTTGGAGGCTGTACAAGCGCTTTGAGGCGCGTTATATTGGGTTTCAATGAGTGCCTGTCCACCCCATTTTTTTCGCTGCCGCGCCGGCCTAGGGGCCGTTGATCTCGTAGTCGCCAGGCGCCGCGCGATACTTGAAGTCGAGCCGCTTACTCCGGTCACGGGGCAGCGGCTTTTTTATTTTTATTCGGACCGAGCCGGCCCGGCAAGCCGGCGCGTTTTTACTGTCAAGGAGTCGATCGAAAACTAGGCGAACCGGTGTTTCGAAATTGAAAGCGCGCTGCTTGTCATAACCGCTTGCGTCTCACGACGGGGAATGAGCGGATCGATCACGCAGCGCACGATATGCGACCCGATTTTTTCGAGGGAACTCATGCCTTTGCCTACCCCACCCAGCAAGCTCGGCAACCTGTTGTCACCGGATGAATTCAAAGCCAAAGCACGGCCTGCGAAACAAGCGAAAAAACAGGACACTGTTGGGGAGCAAGCAGAAACGGCCGACTATAGCTCGATGAGCGGCCCGGCAAGCGTCGCCGAACCGATGACGCGCGCAGCCAACACCGCCACGAGCCTGCGTCCCGTCAAGACTGCCGCCCTGATTACGGAAGCCGAAGAAGCCGCGCCGGTCGTGCGCGGCCGAAAATCGAAGCAGACAGCAGCGCTGCTGCAGCCCGTGCCGGCATCGCAGCCGGCTCACGCGCCCGTCGCGCGCCTGGATAAAGACAAACCGGCGGATGCGCCCGCCGCCGCTGCGCCGAAGTCCCGAGGCACGGAAAAAGCCCGCACTCGCAAAACCGGCGAGACCGAGATCCGCAAGCTGTTCGTGCTCGATACGAACGTGCTGATGCACGACCCAACTTGCCTCTTCCACTTCGAGGAACACGACGTCTATCTGCCGATGATGACGCTCGAAGAACTCGACAATCACAAGAAGGGGATGTCCGAAGTCGCGCGCAACGCGCGTCAAGTCAGCCGCACGCTCGACTCGCTCGTCGCCAACGCCGGCGACATGGCCGAGGGCCTGCCGCTCGCGCGTCTGGGCAGCCGCGAAGCGCTCGGGCGCCTGTACTTCCAGACCAAACTGACGGACATCGAGCCGGTCGAGGGCCTACCGCAAGGCAAGGCCGACAACCAGATTCTCGGTGTCGTGCGCGCGCTGCAACGCGATCGCGCCGATCGCCAGGTCGTGCTGGTGTCGAAAGACATCAACATGCGGATCAAGGCCCACGCACTCGGTCTGCCCGCCGAAGACTACTTCAACGACCAGGTTCTCGAAGACAAGGACCTGCTCTTCTCCGGCGTGCGCGCGCTGCCCCAGGACTTCTGGACCAAGCACGCGAAGGGCATGGAGAGCTGGCAGGACACGAAGACGGGCACGACGTACTACCGCGTGACCGGTCCGCTGTGCTCCTCGCTGCTCGTCAACGAGTTCGTGTATCTCGAGCCGCAGAACGGCGAGCCCGCGTTCCACGCGCTCGTGCGCGAGCTGAACGGCAAGACGGCGCTGCTGCAGACGCTGCGCGATTACGGCCACCACAAGAACAACGTGTGGGGCATCACGGCGCGCAACCGCGAGCAGAACTTCGCGTTGAACCTCTTGATGAACCCGGAGATCGACTTCGTCACCCTGCTCGGCCAGGCCGGCACCGGCAAGACGCTCGTCGCGCTCGCGGCGGGTCTCGCGCAAGTGCTCGACGACAAGCGCTACAACGAGATCATCGTGACGCGCGCGACGGTCCCGGTCGGCGAGGACATCGGCTTCTTGCCGGGCACCGAGGAAGAGAAGATGCAGCCGTGGATGGGCGCATTCGACGACAACCTCGAAGTGCTCCAGAAAACCGATGACGCGGCCGGAGAATGGGGCCGCGCGGCCACCCAGGAACTGATCCGTTCGCGCTTGAAGGTGAAGAGCATGAGCTTCATGCGCGGCCGGACCTTCGTCGACAAGTACTTGATCATCGACGAGGCCCAGAACCTGACGCCGAAGCAAATGAAGACGCTGATCACGCGCGCGGGTCCGGGCACGAAGATCATCTGTCTCGGCAACATCGCGCAGATCGATACGCCTTACCTGACGGAAGGCAGCTCGGGGCTCACGTATGTCGTCGACCGCTTCAAGGGCTGGGCGCATAGCGGTCATGTGACGCTCGCGCGCGGCGAACGTTCGCGGTTGGCCGATTACGCGTCCGACATCCTCTAAAGCGCGTTTTTCGTGGTTCAAAAGCCGCATCTGGGAAACCGGATGCGGCTTTTTTTCATCATTTCGATGCTTAATAAGTACACGATGTGCATGATTTCATGCGTGCTCGCACAGCAACACTTAGCGGCGAAAGCTCAAGTAAGTTCTGAAGAATCCTTGCCGGAGGTCCGTCTGCGGGCTACCATCGGCCCATCGTCCGTTAGCCATACGATAGGCGAGCGTTGCTCGCGCCCTATCGCTCCTGTCCATGCGCCGACTTTGGTTCCCGCTGCTGATCGTGCTGTTGCTTGCCGCGTGTTCGAGCGCGCCGCAAAAGGAGACGCGCAGCTCGGGTTCCGCCGGTAGCGCGGGCGGTGCATACCGGACCGAACCGCCGCCCGGATTCCCGAACTTCGTCGATCACAGCACCGGCCGCGAAGAGATCTCCATTCAGGCGATGAGCCTCGTCGGCGTGCCGTATCGCTGGGGCGGCAATACGCCCGACGCCGGCTTCGATTGCAGCGGGCTCGTCCGCTATGTCGTCCTGCGAGCCGCTTCGGTCAATTTGCCGCGTACGACCGCCGACATGAGCAGCCGCGGCGAATCGATCGAGCCCGACGAAATCGCGCCCGGCGACCTGATCTTCTTCAATACGACCGGCCGGCCGCATTCGCATGTGGGCATCTATGTCGGCAAGCTGCGCTTCGTCAACGCGCCGTCGACGGGCGGCACCGTGCGGCTCGACTATCTGACGAACCCTTATTGGGCGAAGCGCTTCGACGGCATTCGGCGCGTGGCCGCGCCGCTCGACAAACCGGCGCCATTCGATGCGCCGACGTATCTCGCCGCGCCGCGCGAAGCGCCGGCGCCGAGTTCGCCAGTGCCCGCGACCGCCGCAGCCGCGTACGCGACGGCGGGCAGCGCCTCCGCAGCACCGTTGGCTGCGCCGGCGGATTCGAATCCGGCTGCGGCGTCGCCGAACCGCAATCTGGCGGCCGTGGCCGTCGCGCCGGCCGCCGCCCAGCCCGGCCCGGCGGCCGATGCATTCGAGCCGCCTCCGCCCGGCATGAACGCGGCGCAAGTCCAGGCGCGTGCGGCGGGCGCGGTCGCGCCATCGGTCGCGGTCGAGACGCAGCGGCCAGCTGGCAATGCACAGGCAGCCGCGCGCGCTCCTGGCGCAACGGGCGCGACGGCCCCATCGCTCGCCACTGTAGCGCCCGCGCCGAACGCCCCCGATGCAATCGACGCCGCCGCCGACGCCTTCGAGCCACCGCCGCCCACCGCGGCCGTCGCCGCGCGTCAGGCCCAACAGGCGCAGCAAGCCGCGGCACAGCCCTCGCCTGCCGCCCCGAGCCGCGTGCAGATCATGCGTGCGTCCACAGCATCGCCGAGCATGCCCGCCCCGACCTCGACCTCCGACGACCCGATCGCCCGCTTCGCCAACGGCGGCGATTAACCGCCGCACGCACTCCCGTTCCGCGCCGCCAATCGACAGCGCCGCCCACCTCGTTCTGCTATCGTTCCCTACTCGGCAACGCATTCACAGGCGAGGAACGACGATGGATCTCGGACTCGAAGGCAAGGTGGTGTTGATCACGGGCGGCAGCAAGGGCATCGGACTGGCTTGCGCGCGGGCGTTCGCTGCGGAAGGCGCCAAAGTCGCGATCGTCTCGCGCGATCCGGCCAATCTTGCGCGAGCGCGCGAGGTGCTTGCCGCGGACGGCCATCACATCCATCTCGCCCGCGCCGACTTACACGAAGCGCACAGCGCCGAGGACGTGGTCGAAGAAGCCACAACGGCCGTCGGCCCAATCGATATTCTCGTCAACAGCGCAGGCGCCGCAAAACGCTACGACCCGGCGACGCTCGACGCCGCTGCATTCAAGGCGGCCATGGACGCCAAATATTTTCCGTACATTCACACGCAGCAGGCGGTGCTGCGCCGCATGTCCGAGCGCCTGAAATCAGGCGGCGTCTCCGAACCGGGCGCAATCGTGAACATCATCGGGATGGGCGGCAAGATCGCGAGCGACATCCATATCGCGGGCGGCGCGGCCAATGCGGCGCTGATGCTCGCGAGCGTCGGACTCGCCCATTACTACGCGCGCTTCGGTATTCGGATCAACGCGATCAACCCCGCTTCGACGCTGACCGAGCGAGTCCAGGAAGCTTTACAACTGGAGGCATCGAGGCAAGGCATCAGCACCGAAGAAGCGCTTGCGCGCGGCGAAGCGCAGGTGCCACTCGGGCGATACGCCAAGCCGGAGGAAATCGCGGACGTCGCGCTCTTTCTCGCGAGCCGCCGGGCAAGCTACGTGACGGGCGCGATCGTACCGATGGATGGCGGCGCGTCGGCTCTGATCTGACGGTCGGGCCGACGTTGCACCACCATCGGCGCCGGCAAAACGCGCGTCCTAATCGTCAAGCCAGCGGTTGAGCGAATTGCGATCGACGTTGAGTTGACGCGCGGCGCTGCTCTTATTGTTCTTTTGCTTGACGACCACAGCTTTGACAATCCGGTTGCGGATTTCCTTAAAGGAACCGTCCAAAAGCTGGCACGAGGCGCAGTCTTCAACCGTGCATGGATGTTCTTCGTGGTCGCCAGGCTCGTCTCCGGCATCCACCGTCTCGCGCATTGTCAGATCCTCGATGAATAGCGCGGCATCCTGCAGCGTGATCGTCCCTTCTTTAAAAGAAAGTGCGAGGCGCTCCATAATATTGTTGAGTTGCCTGACGTTACCCGGCCAGTTGTATCGATTCAGAAAATCCCACAATTCCTCGCTGAATTCCAGGGGCGGCATATGATATTGCCGCCTTAATTCAGCGAGCCGAACCGCGCCAATTGTCCGCACGTCTTCCGACCGATCCCGCAGAGGCAACATCGTCACTTTGAGCACATTGAGGCGGTAATACAAATCCTCGCGAAAATCGCCGCTTTCGATCAGCGTGGGGATATCTTTATTGGTTGCCGCGACCACACGAATATCGATCGGCACGATATGGTCAGAGCCCAATCGCATGAGCTGGCGCTCCTGCAATACGCGTAGCAATTTCGTTTGCAGGTATTTGTCCAGTTCGCTGATTTCATCGAGAAACAAGGTGCCGTTGTGCGCGAGCTCGAACAAGCCCGCTTTGCCTTTTCGCGAGGCGCCGGAAAAAGCGCCGTCGACATAACCGAATAATTCGCTTTCGAGTATCGGAGCGGGAATGGCTCCGCAGTTGACCGCCACGAACGGCCCATCGCGCCGCGGACTGGCGTTGTGGATGCTCTGCGCCACGATTTCCTTGCCTGTGCCGTTTTCGCCCAAAACGAGGATAGTCGCCTGAGTAGCCGCATAGGTTTGCGCGAGCAGCAGGCGCGTTTTCATTTCGGCGTCGCGCGTAACGAAATCATCGAACGTATATTTCGCGTAGAGGCCTTTTCGTTCCGCCTCTTTCAGACGAATTTTCTGCTCGGTGCCTTTCAGGCTGGAAGCGGTCTGAAATGTCACCACCACTCGGTTTAAATCGTCGTCTTCCACAATCGGATATTGATTGACCACGAGCTCTCCCGACGCACTCGCGAGCAATTCATTTTCCACTGCCTCACCGGATTTCAAGCGCTCCCAATCAATCTCCAGATTGGGGAAAAATTTAGTCAAAGCCGCATTTTTCCTCATGTTGTATGCACGCTGCGATTGCTCGTTGCAATACAAAATGTCACCCTGTGGATTGATGGTGACGACAGTCTTATCCACGCTATTCAAAATCAAATTGAGCTGCCGTTGCTCGATGCGTTCGCGCAGCAGCAAATCGCATAGTTGAACCGCCTCATCCAACGCGCGCTCGATGGAGTCGATTCCGGTATTGAACGGCAGGAACTGATAAACACTCTCTCCGAAATAAACGGGGAAAATCGTGTCGCTGATCACCACGTCCAAGGAATTGGAGTAAACATAGTGGCGAAAATCCGCCTTGGCACTATTGATCGCTCGAACATCGAGTTCCGTGATCGTAAATTCTTTCACGTCGATGCCAAGCATATCGGCGATTTTCTTGCAGCCGTCGACAACGCTCTTGAACCCCACGACACCAATCGTCTTGTTGGAGCGCAAAAAAGGGCTCAACGTATCGATGATGTCGTAGCCAGAAGTGGGGATATCGACTACGGGCGTCGCGATGCTCTTTTTGAGCGCCCAAGTCATGCCGCCACGACTGACAATCACATCGGGCTTTTTTTTCTCTAGTACGGGAATCACATCGGCGATATCTCGCAACGATGTGTTCAATACGGAAATACTGACCTTGTCTTGGTAGCGGGAAATGAGCCGTTCCACTTTTTCGGAAAGCTCGATAGACGGAGAGACGATACAAATTTCCGGTTGTTTCCGCATGACCTTCACCCGCATAGAACAAATACGACTCAAAAATGAAGCGTGCCGTAAAGCACGCTTCATTCACGATGCCAACTAATTCATTTTATCGATTTCTATTAGAGCATTCCAATCAAACAAACCCGTCTGGTCTATTTAGAAAGATGGCGCGATTTTGTAGATCGAAAATTCCTGGTGATTCAGGTCTTCGGCCTTGGTGGTTTTGCCATTGGCGACCGCAACGATTTCGTCATAGATCGCTTGGCCCATATCGTTGATCGAAGCCTCACCACGCATGACGGCAGACGCATCGATATCGATGTTGTCCTTCATGCGATTGAACGTTTCGTCGTTGGCCGTGATCTTGATAACCGGCGCAATCGGGTTACCCGTCGGCGTGCCGCGTCCGGTCGTGAAGATAACGACTTGAGCACCGCCGGCCACCATGCCGGAGATCGACTCGATATCCTGTCCCGGCGTGTCCATCACCCACAGGCCGTTGGAGGTCGGCAGTTCCGCGTAGTCGAGAACGCCGGTCAGCGGCGCGTGGCCCGCCTTGTGCATGCAGCCGAGGGACTTTTCTTCGATGGTCGTGAGACCGCCTTGAATATTGCCCGGCGTCGGCTGACCACCGCGAATATCGGCGCCCAACGACTTTGCACGCTCTTCGCACCCCACCACGAGCTTGATCAGCTTCTCGCCGACTTCCGGAGTGATCGCGCGTTTCGCGACGACATGCTCGGCCCCGATGAACTCCGTCGTTTCCGACAGGATCGACGTGCCGCCATTGGCGATCAACGTATCCGACGCCACGCCGCATGCGGGGTTGGACGCGAGACCGGAACTCGTATCCGAGCCGCCGCATTCCATCGCGAGAATCAGCTCGCCGACGGGCAGCGCTTCGAACTCCATCGTCGACAGGTCTTGCGCATATTGGCGCGCAATCGAGATCCCGCGCGCCTGGCATTGAAGCGTGCCACCTTCGCCTTGAATGGTGATGCACGAAACGGGTTTGCCGCTCTTGGCAATTTCCGCCGCGATGTGTGTCGGCTCAGCGCCTTCGCAACCGAGACCAACGACGAGAACCGCGCCGACATTGCCGTTTCTGGCCACGTTGATCAGCGTTCTTTCGGTTTGCTTGGCGTCAGTGGCGATCTGACAGCAGCCAAAAGTGTTATTCACCCACGTCGCGCCTTTTACTTGATTGGCGATGTCTTGCGCGACCTTATTCGAGCAAATGCTGGTGGGGAGAATCAAAACGTAATTGCGAATACCCACTGCGCCATCCGGGCGGCGATAACCTTTAATTGTGGTTTTCATTTTCTGTTCCTCAAGTATCGATATTGGGAGATTAAGCAGGCGTTACTTCCAGTCGCCGCGGCCACGCTCGCTTTCGACGTTATGCACATGCACGTAGTCGCCTACCTTGATCTCCTGAGTCGCACGTCCGATCGATTCGCCGTATTTGTAAACCTCGCCCATCGCGGCCACGCCCTTGATGGCGAACTTGTGGCCGTGCGGGATCGCGTCGCGCAGCACGACCTCCAACGTCTCGTCGCCGATAAACATCGCTGCCTTGTCGCCCGCCTTCAATGACTGCAGCGCCGTAGCGACACAATCGATGGGATCAATTACCACTGCGTTCTTTTTCATGCCGATCACCTTCTTTGTTGAGTTCTCACACCCAATAACGCAGACATCATGCCAGCACTGGAATACGTGATTTTCATAGGCAAATCAACTGGCTAATTTATGAGATGCAGATAAATGCATCAGTGATTGCTGATGAATTCAGCATTTCACACGGCGCAGACAGGGCGAAGTAAGGTGTGTTTGGCCGCGACAGGGACGATTGAGGTCCGGCGAAAAATCGATGAGCGCTATTCAGTCTCAGCTCGGTGGCATGACGGCCGCGCGCAGCCAAGCGGATTGCGCGCTGAGGACAGAGTCTGGAGGGAGTAGATGAAAGACGCAGCGCCCAATGGGGCGCCGCCGAGACATCCCGCATCGACGACAAGCCAGCGGGCGCCGGCTGTCGCGAAGCGGTGAATCGAACTACATGAACCGGTGCCCGAACCACCAGCCGATGGCGGCAAGCAGCGCGGATGCCGGGATCGTCAAGACCCAGGCCCAGACGATATTGCCGGCCACGCCCCAACGCACCGCGGAGAGCTTCTGCGTCGCGCCGACCCCGACGATCGCCCCGGTGATCGTATGCGTCGTCGACACCGGAATGCCCAACGCGGACGCGACGAACAGCGTGATCGCGCCGCCCGTCTCCGCGCAGAAGCCGCCGACCGGCTTCAGCTTCGTGATCTTCTGCCCCATCGTGCGGACGATGCGCCAGCCGCCGAACAGCGTGCCGAGCCCCATCGACAGATAGCACGCGCCGATTACCCAGATCGGCGGCGCTTCGGCGGTTGCCGACGCGTAGCCGGTCGCGATCAAGAGCATCCAGATGATGCCGATGGTCTTCTGGGCGTCGTTGCCGCCGTGCCCGAGGCTATAGAGCCCGGCCGACACGAGCTGCAAGCGCCTGAAGCGCCCGTCGACCTTGCTCGGCGGCGTGCGGAAGTACATCCACGACACGGCCAGCATGAAGAATGAGCCGAGCACGAAACCGAGCAGCGGCGAAATGAAGATGAACGCGACGGTCTTCAGAAGGCCGTCCCAGTTGAGCGCGCCCCAGCCCGACTTCGCGAGCGCCGCGCCGACCAGCCCGCCGATCAGCGCGTGCGACGAACTCGACGGAATCCCGTAACGCCAGGTCACGATGTTCCATCCGATCGCGCCGACGAGCGCGCCGAATATGACGTAGTGGTCGACGATATCCGGGTCGATCGTGCCTTTACCGACCGTCTGTGCGACTTTCAGGTGGAAGATGAAATAGGCAATGACGTTGAACGCGGCGGCAAAGGCCACCGCCTGCTGCGGCTTCAACACTCCGGTCGACACGACCGTGGCGATCGAGTTCGCCGCGTCGTGAAAACCGTTCATGAAGTCGAACACGAGTGCGACCACGACCAGCGTCGCAAGCGCCCAAAGGGCGAGTTGGATCGTTTGCATCGGTGACGGTCCGCTCGCTTACGCGTTTTCCAGCACGATGCCTTCGATGATGTTCGCGACATCCTCGCACTTGTCGGTGATCGTTTCGAGCAGCTCGTAGATCGCCTTCAGCTTGATGAGCGTCTTCACATCGTCTTCTTCGCGGAAAAGCTTCGAGATGGCCGAGCGCAGCACACGGTCGGCGTCGGATTCCAGGCGGTCGATCTCCTCGCACGCCTTCAGGATTTGCGCGGCCTGACTCATATCCGACAACAGGCTCACCGCCTGCTGCACGTGCTTGACCGTCGCCGTGCACAAATGAGCGAGTTCGCGCGCCTCCGACGTGACACTCTGCACGTCATACAGTGAAATCGAAGTGGCGACGTCCTCCATCAAATCGAGGATGTCGTCCATCGTGGTGATCAGCTTGTGGATTTCGTCGCGGTCGAACGGCGTGATGAAGGTCTTGTGCAGCAGGTCGATCGCTTCGTGCGTAACCTTGTCGGCCGCCTTTTCGCTTACCTGGACGTTCTGCTTGTGAATCTCGGCGTCTTCGAGATTGTCGATCAGGAGCTCGAGCTCCTGGCTGGCGGTCACGATGTAGTTCGCGTGCGCATTGAAGATTTCAAAGAACTTGCCCTCGGTGGGCATGAATCGGCCGAACATTGGAATCCCAGAAAGTGGTCGCGGTGTGACTGACATAAAACCGCAACATTGTAACGGTTCCGGATTCCCTGCCGAACCCGCAAAGTGCCGCGCAGACGTGGAAAGCAACGTTTTCTCACGCGGCGCTTTACTTTGCGGCCGACCTTCGTTCTCTTCGGTTGCTACGTCATTACTCGCCGCCGTGGAAGTGCTGCGGGCCCGCGAAGTTGTCGAACTTCGTGTATTGGCCGATGAACGTCAACCGAACCGGTCCGATCGGACCGTTACGCTGCTTGCCGATGATGATCTCGGCCGTGCCCTTGTCGGGGCTGTCGGGGTTGTAGACCTCGTCGCGGTAGATGAAGAGGATCACGTCCGCGTCCTGTTCGATAGCGCCTGATTCGCGCAAGTCCGACATCACCGGACGCTTGTTGGGACGCTGCTCCAGGCCGCGGTTCAGCTGCGACAGCGCGATCACCGGCACGTCGAGCTCTTTGGCCAAGCTCTTGAGCGAGCGTGAGATTTCGGAGATTTCGGTCGCGCGGTTCTCGCCCTGCGACGAGCCCGACATCAGCTGCAGGTAGTCGATGATGATGAGACCGAGCTTGCCGCACTGGCGCGAAAGCCGCCGCGCGCGCGAGCGCAATTCCATCGGATTCAGGCCGCCGGTTTCGTCGATGAAGAGCTGCGCCTCGCTCATTTTCTGCACCGCGTGCGTGAGCTTCGGCCAGTCTTCGTCGGTGAGGCGCCCGGTACGCATCCGATGCTGATCGAGCCGGCCGACCGAACCGAGCATACGCATCGTGAGTTGCGTGCCCGGCATTTCCATCGAGAAGACCGCGACCGGCAGGCCGTATTCGACGGCGACGTATTCGCCGATGTTCATGCTGAAGGCCGTTTTGCCCATGGACGGGCGTCCCGCCACGATGATCAGCTCGCCGCCGTGCATGCCGGAGGTCATCCGGTCGAGGTCGACGAAGCCTGTCGGCGTGCCGGTCACATCGCTCGGATTGGCCGTGTGGTAGAGCGTGTCGATCCGTTCCACGACCTGCGTGAGCAGCGGCCCGATTTCGAGGAAGCCCTGCGTCCCGCGCGCGCCATCTTCGGCGATCGAAAACACCTTCGATTCGGCCTCGTCGAGCAGTTGGCGGACTTCCTTGCCTTGCGGGTTGAAAGCATCGGCGGAGATCTCGTCGGCCACCGACACGAGCCGGCGCAGCACCGCGCGGTCGCGCACGATTTCCGCATAGCGGCGGATATTCGCCGCGCTCGGCGTGTTCTGCGCGAGCGCATTCAGGTACGCGAGGCCGCCCACCTCCTCCGCCTTGCCGGAGGTGCCGAGCGCTTCATAGACGGTGATCACGTCGGCCGGCCGCGTCGAGGCGATCAGCTTGCCGATGTGCTCGAAGATGATGCGGTGGTCATAGCGGTAGAAATCGCTCTGCGCCAGGAAGTCGGCGATACGATCCCATGCCGCATTGTCGAGCAACAACCCGCCGAGGACCGACTGCTCGGCCTCGATCGAATGCGGCGGGACTTTCAGAGACTCGAGTTGGGGGTCTTTCGGCGGTGCGTTCATGGGGAGGAATTATCGCGAAATGGCAGTGTTCGTACCAGCCCGGCGGATGCGGAAAGCCGATAAAAAAAGACAGGGGCCGGTTTCCCGGCCCCTGTCTTTTTCCTTGCACGCCGAATCGACAATTAGCCGGCTCGGCGTAATACAGCTTGCGCGCTTAGGCGTGCTCGCCCAGCACCGACACCGTGACGTCGACCAGGACGTCCGTGTGCAGCGAAACCTGCACCGGATGGTCGCCGACCAGCTTCAGCGGGCCTTCCGGCAGACGCACTTGCGCCTTTTCCACAGCGAAGCCTTGCTTCGTCAGCGCTTCGGCGATGTCGGCGTTGGTCACCGAGCCGAACAGACGGCCGTCGACGCCAGCCTTCTGCGCGATTTGCACGGTCAGGCCAGCCAGCTTTTCGCCTTGAGCTTGAGCCGCTGCCAGCTTTTCAGCCGCAACCTTTTCGAGTTCCGCACGGCGGACTTCGAATTCGGCGATCGCTTCCTTCGTTGCGCGGCGAGCTTGTTTTTTCGGGATCAGGAAGTTACGTGCGTAGCCGTCCTTCACCTTGACGATGTCGCCGAGGTTGCCCAGGTTGACGACTTTTTCCAAAAGAATGATTTGCATTCGGATTCTCCTTATTGCGTCGTCTGATTAGGCCTTGTGCAGATCGGTGTACGGCAGCAGCGCGAGGAAACGTGCGCGCTTGATTGCCGTGTCGAGCTGGCGTTGATAGTGGGCCTTCGTACCCGTCAGACGAGCCGGCGTGATCTTGCCGTTTTCGCCGATGAAGTCCTTCAGCGTTTCAGTGTCCTTGTAGTCGATGGATTCGACGCCAGCGGCCGTGAAACGGCAGAACTTCTTGCGCTTGAAGAGCGGATTTTGTTGCTGACGACGCTTGTCGAATTTCTTACCAGTCGGGCGGGGCATGTTCAGTCCTTTCCAATGTCCTGCAATTCAGTGATGTGAAACACCAAGGTTCGCGCGTTGCGGTTTTTCTTCGCCAGGAAGCCGGTGAAGAGCGTCTCGACGCCCATCTCGCAGCTTTCCAGCTTGCCGCTCGCGGCTCCCGCGGCGACCGCCGGCATGGTCAGTTCGATTTGCCGGGCAATGCCCGCTTCGACGACTTCCGTGCGGTGCTGCAACGTGCAGCTTGCGATCGGAACGCCGGCGGGGGTGTACCGCACCGGTTCGCGTTCGACGACGCTGGCCGTGAGTTGCAGCCGGTTCACGAGAGCAGAGTGAGCCTTGGTGGCTTAATAAACCAGAGTCCTTAAGCCTGCGCTTCGGACGGTTGCGACGATGCAGCCGCCTTCTTGGCTTCTTCGCGCTGCACTTCCTTCATCATCGGCGACGGGCCGGTTTCGGCCTTCTTCATCTTGACGATGAGGTGACGCAGCACGGCGTCGTTGAACTTGAATGCGTGCTCGAGTTCGTCGAGCGTGGCTTGGTCGCATTCGATGTTCATGCAGACGTAGTGAGCCTTCGCGAGTTTCTCGATCATGTAGGCCAGTTGGCGACGGCCCCAATCTTCGATACGGTGGATTTGGCCACCGTGCGTGGTGATCGTGGACTTGTAACGCTCGATCATCGCGGGCACTTGCTCGCTTTGATCGGGGTGCACGATGAAGACGATTTCGTAATGACGCATACACACTCCTTGTGGATTAAAGCCACCCGGGCGTCGGAACCGGTGTGGCAAGTGAGAAGCCGAAGATTGTAACCCGGCTTTCGGCCGAAGTGCAAGCCAAATGACACTGTCTTCTGCGGATTCGGCCGTGTTTTCAAGGATTTAGAGGGGGCGGCTCGGGGAACGCCGCATCGGCGCGTACCGAAGCCGCCCGCCTCCTCATCCCGCTTCCCCCGAGCCCCCGCCATGCAGCCGCGCCTGCAGCGCGGCCTTGAACGCGACGAGCGCGTCCGGCGTCGCATCGGTGACGGCCCAAAACGTCATCCCGTCCTCCTGCCAGCGCGAGAGCGAATAGCCGTCCCGGACGAGCGTCGCGGGAGCGCGGCCCGAGCTGTCGGCGGCCTCGGGAAACACGTAGACGTCGAGCGGATGTTTCTTGTACCGGTAGATCAGCACGGCCACACGCCGGTGCTCGACGTAGTCCAGCCGTCCGCCGACCAGCGGAAAGCCGCTCGCCGCCAGATCCTCCACGGGCGGCGAGTAGTCGATCCTGCCGTTGAACCAGGGCTTGACGGTGTGCTGGTCGGTCGAGATCACGTCGATGTCGCGCTCCGAGATCAGCGCGCGGACGTGGCTCGACACCAGTTCGTCGGCGATCGGGCCAACGCCCGCCGGCCGATGCAGCGCGAGCGTCACGCCCGCCGCCGCGGCCGCAACCGCGAGAACGAGCGCGCCCGTCCAGCCCAGCGACCACGCGGCCCCGCCCCCCGGCTGCGGCCCGAACGACGGCCAGCGGCCACCGAACCAGTTTCGCCAGCCGTCGAGCGGTTGGCGGCCGCGCGGCTTGGCACGCGTGGGTTCGGGTCGAAATTGGGCGTCCGGCTGGCGAGCAGGCTCGGCCTCCGGCTCCGTCAGCGGCGGCAAGTCGGCCAAAATGCGCGCCCGCAACGACTCAGGTGCGCGGTAGTAGCCGGCTGCGCGCAACGTGTCGCCAAGCGCGCGCACATTTTCGCTTTCGCGCCGGCAATCGGGGCACTCGGCCAAATGCGCTTGAACGCGCCGGGCGTCGGGCGCCGAGAGTTCGCGGTCGGCATCCGCATCGATCAGCGGCCGCGCTTCTTTACAGTCCATCTGGATTCTCCTTAGCGGCTGCGGGGGTGGCAGCCAGGCGCCGGTTCGGCCACGAATCGGCGCTAGTGTCGGGCGGGACGTCGCGCCGCGACTCCGGCGCCGCGCGCGAGGCCGGCGCACCCTGCGCGGCCCCTGCCCCCGAGGCTTCCGACGCATGCAGCACGGCGGCCAGCTTCCTGCGCCCCCGCGCAAGCCGCGACATCACCGTGCCGACCGGCAGATCGGCAATCGCCGCGATGTCGCGGTAGCTCATGTCTTCCAGCTCCCGCAGGATCAGCACCTCGCGGAACTCTACCGGCAGCTTTTCGAGCGCCGCATGCACGAGCCGCACGTCTTCGTCGCGGATCAGCACCGTCTGCGGGTCCTCGATCGAGCGCGACCAGCCTTCGAACGTCTCGTCGGCGGATTCATCGCCCGGCTCGGCGTCCTCGAACGCCTGGACCTCGTGCGACGACGCGCGCCGCCGCCACTCCGTGTACCAGGTGCGCCGCACGATCGCGAAGAGCCACGGGCGCATGCTGTCGCCGCGGAAGTTGTCGAAGAAGCGGAACGCGCGCAGATAGGCCTCCTGCACGACGTCGTCCGCATCGTTCGCGTTGCCGCAAAGCCAGCGCGCCAGGTTGTACGCCGCATCGAGATGCGGCAGCGCCATCTGCTGGAAGCGGCGGTTGCGCTCGTCGAGCGCGCGCTGGTCAGCCGCGCATGGTTTGGTGTCGCCCACCCTTAGTCCCCAAAAGGCTTACACATGGAATACCAGTGACGAATCGAGTTTATTCCCGTGCCCCCCACATCGATTGAAGTCGCTTCAAAAAAAGCGGGAATAAACCGCATCGCGCTCCGCGGCTCGGGACACGAGACGATGAACGGGATGATCGTCGTCGGCTAAGCCGCTTTCGGATCGCGCCTGGGCGGATCGAGACGGCTGGAGGCTATTCGTTCTCGCTCCAATACCCCGGGCGCGCGTAAGCCTCTTTCAGATAGTCGATGAAGTACCGGACTTTCGCCGGCACGTAGCGCTGCTGCGGATAGACGGCGAGGATGTCGTAATCAGGCAGCGCGTACTCGTCGAGCACCGTTTCGAGCTCGCCTCGTTCGAGCTGTTGATTGATTTCCCAGGTCGAGCGCCAGCCGAGCCCGAGCCCCTCCGACACCCAGCGGTGCAGCAGCTCGCCGTCGTTGCAGTCGAGCGTGCCGGCGACCCGCACCGTCACGAGCTTGCCGTTGCGCCGGAAATACCAGCCGCGATTCTGGCCGCCCTGCAGGTTGAACGCGAGGCAGTTGTGGTTCGGCAGATCCTCGAGCGACTTCGGCCGCCCGTACTTTTTGAAGTAGCCGGGCGTGCCGCACACGACACGCCGGTTCGACGCGAGCTTCACCGCGACGAAATTGGGATCGACCGCGCCGCCGATCCGGATCGACAAGTCATAGCCTTCGCGCACGAGATCGACGACGCGGTCGGTCAGGTTGAACGACATCTGCAGATCGGGCTTGTCCTTCAGGAACGCCGGGGCGAGCGGCGCGACATGCTTGCGGCCGTAGGCGGCCGGCGCCGACACGATCAGGTGCCCCCCCACCGAGCGCCGCCCCGCGGCGAGTTCGTTCTCGGCCTGGTCCCATTCGGAGAGCAACCCTCGGCAGCGCTCCAGGAATGACGCCCCCTCTTCGCTGACGACCAGGCGCCGGGTCGAGCGGTACATGAGCTTCACGCCGAGCCGCTTTTCGAGCGCGTCGATGCGCCGCCCGAGGATCACCGGCGAGACCCCCTCCTCCAGCGCCGCGGCGGCAAGGCTGCCGGCATCGGCAACACGCACGAAAGTTTCGATTTGCTTGAAGCGGTCCATCGTCTTGTCTCCACCCATCAGGGTTTCTGCTTAGGCGCGGCTGCCATGCTGGACATGGCAAAGCGCGCTGTGCCGGTGCTGACTTGGCGTCAGCACATTCCATACTTTTAGTTTCGAAATAAACGACCCGGACTGATCTTATCAAACCTATAGCGCGGCCTTACAGTGCTCCTCAACCACCCTCTAGCTGACATTCAGGAGACATTCCATGGCCAAGATGAGAGCCGTCGACGCAGCCGTGCTCGTGCTCGAAAAAGAAGGCATCGACACCGCTTTCGGCGTTCCGGGCGCCGCGATCAACCCGTTCTATTCGGCGATGAAGAAGGCCGGCGGCATCAGCCACGTGCTCGCACGCCACGTCGAGGGCGCCTCGCACATGGCCGAAGGCTATACGCGCGCCGCGCCCGGCAACATCGGCGTGTGCATCGGCACCTCGGGCCCCGCCGGTACCGACATGATCACCGGCCTTTACTCGGCCCAGGCTGACTCGATTCCTATTCTCGCCATCACGGGCCAGGCACCGCGTGCGCGTCTGTACAAGGAAGACTTCCAGGCCGTCGACATCGAGTCGATCGCGAAGCCCGTGACGAAGTGGGCCGTCACCGTGCGCGAACCCGCGCTCGTGCCGCGCGCATTCCAGCAGGCGTTCCACCTGATGCGCTCGGGCCGTCCCGGTCCCGTGCTGATCGACTTGCCGATCGACGTGCAGCTCGCCGAAATCGAGTTCGACATCGACACCTACGAGCCGCTGCCGGTCTACAAGCCGAAGGCGACGCGCAAGCAGATCGAAGCCGCCCTCACGCTGCTCAACAACGCCGACAAGCCGTTGATCGTTTCCGGCGGCGGCGTGCTCAATGCAGCCGCTGAAGACCTGCTCGTGCAGTTCGCCGAAACGGTCGGCGTGCCGGTCGTCCCGACGCTGATGTCGTGGGGCGCGATCGCCGACGATCACCCGCTGATGGTCGGCATGGTCGGCCTCCAGACCTCGCACCGCTACGGCAACGCGACGATGCTCGCCTCCGACTTCGTGCTCGGCATCGGCAACCGCTGGGCGAACCGCCACACGGGCAGCGTCGACGTCTACACGAAGGGCCGCAAGTTCGTGCACGTCGATATCGAGCCGACGCAAATCGGCCGCGTGTTCGGTCCGGATCTCGGCATCGTGTCCGATGCCAAGGCTGCGCTCGAACTGTTCGTCGAAGTCGCCAAGGAATGGAAGGCAGCCGGCAAGCTGAAGGATCGTGGCGCGTGGGTCGCGGAGTGCCAGGAGCGCAAGCGCACGATGCTGCGCAAGACGCACTTCGAGAACGTGCCGATCAAGCCGCAACGCGTCTACGAAGAGATGAACCGCGTGTTCGGCCGCGACACCTGCTACGTGAGCACGATCGGCCTCTCGCAGATCGCCGCCGCGCAGTTCCTGCACGTCTACAAGGCGCGCAATTGGATCAACTGCGGCCAGGCAGGCCCGCTCGGCTGGACGATTCCGGCAGCGCTCGGCGTGCGGGCGGCTGATCCGCAGCGTCCGATCGTCGCGCTCTCGGGCGACTACGACTTCCAGTTCATGATCGAAGAACTGGCCGTGGGCGCGCAATTCAAGCTGCCGTACGTGCACGTCGTCGTGAACAACTCGTACCTCGGCCTCATCCGCCAGGCACAGCGGGCGTTCGACATGGACTTCTGCGTGCAGCTCGCGTTCGAGAACATCAACGCGCCGGAAGTGAACGGCTACGGCGTCGATCACGTGGCGGTTGCCGAAGGTCTCGGCTGCAAGGCGATCCGCGTGTTCAAGCCGGAAGACATCAAGCCCGCGCTCGAAAAAGCGAAGTCGATGCTCTCCGAGTTCAATGTGCCGGTCATCGTCGAAGTGATTCTCGAGCGCGTGACGAACATCTCGATGGGCACCGAGATCGACGCGATCAACGAGTTCGAAGAGCTGGCCGAGAAGAAGCAGGACGCGCCGACCGCGATCTCGATGCTCGACTGAGCCTTGATCGCCCCGGCGAGCGCTCAACGCGTAATCACTGAGCGCTCGCCGCGCAACACACCATTGACCGACCAGCGAGACACATAGCCATGCCGAAATTTGCAGCAAACCTGACGATGCTCTTTAACGAAGTGCCGTTCCTCGACCGCTTCAAGGCGGCCGCCGACGCGGGCTTCAATGCAGTCGAATTCCTGTTTCCGTATCCGTTCTCGACGGCGGAATTGGCTGAGCGCCTCGAAGCGAACAAGCTGCGCCTCGTGCTGCACAACCTGCCTGCGGGCAACTGGGAAGGCGGCGAGCGCGGCATCGCTTGCCTGCCCGATCGCGTCGGCGAGTTTCAAGAAGGCGTGGGCCGCGCGATTCAGTACGCGAAGGCGCTGAAGGTCCCGCAACTGAACTGCCTCGTCGGCATTCCGACCGCAGGCGTGGACAAGGACAAAGCGCGTTCGACCATCGTCGACAACCTGCGCTTCGCCGCGGGCGAGCTGAAGAAGGAAGGCATCAAGCTGCTCGTCGAGCCGTGCAACTCGTACGACATTCCCGGCTTCGCGCTGAACCGTTCGTCCGAAGGGCTCGACGTGATCCGCGCGGTCGGCTCGGACAACCTGTTCCTGCAGTACGACATCTATCACATGCAGCGCATGGAAGGCGAACTGGCCGCCACGATCAAGAAGAACCTGCCGCAGATCGCGCACATCCAGCTCGCCGACAATCCGGGCCGCAACGAGCCGGGCACGGGCGAAATCAACTACGCGTTCCTATTCGCGCTGCTCGATTCGCTCGGCTACGACGGCTACATCGGCTGCGAGTACAAGCCGCGCACGACGACCGTCGAAGGCTTGGGCTGGCTGCAGAGCGTCGCGGGACAGCAAGCGGCGTGATTCACGGCGCCGCCTGCCTCTCACGTGTAAGCCGCGCGGCGCATTCATTCCAAGATCAAACATACGGAAGACAACGAAATGGCAAAGATCGGTTTTATCGGCCTCGGCATCATGGGCGCGCACATGGCGCGCAATCTCATCAAGGGTGGCCACACGCTGTTCGTGAACGGCGCGTATCCGGTGCCGGACGACCTGAGCAAGACGACGACGGTCGTCGCGAACTCGACGGCGGTCGCGCAAGCCGCGGACATCGTCATCTCGATGGTGCCGGACACGCCTGACGTCGCGAACGTGCTGTTCGCCGACGACGGCGTCGCGAAAGGCCTCTCGGCCGGCAAGCTCGTGATCGACATGAGCTCGATCTCGCCGCTCGAAACGCAAGGGTTCGCGAAGAAGATCAACGCGCTCGGCTGCGACTACCTCGACGCGCCGGTGTCCGGTGGTGAAGTCGGTGCGCGCGAAGCGACGCTCTCGATCATGGTCGGCGGCCCGGATAAAGCGTTCGAGATCGCGAAGCCGCTCTTCGAGCTGATGGGCAAGAACATCTCGCTGGTGGGCGGCAACGGTGACGGCCAGACCGCCAAGGTCGCCAACCAGATCATCGTCGCGCTGAACATCGAAGCCGTGGCGGAAGCGCTGCTGTTCGCCTCGCGTGCCGGCGCCGATCCGGAGCGCGTGCGCAAGGCATTGATGGGCGGCTTCGCGTCGTCGCGCATTCTCGAAGTGCACGGCGAGCGCATGACGAAGCGCACGTTCAACCCGGGCTTCCGCATCGAGCTGCACCAGAAGGATCTGAACCTCGCGCTCGACGGCGCGCGCAAGCTCGGCATCGCCCTGCCCCATACGGCCAGCGCGCAGCAACTGTTCAGCGTCTGCGCGGCGAACGGCGGCAAGGCGTGGGATCACTCGGCGCTGATTCGCGCGCTCGAAATCATGGCGAACTTTGAAATCGCCAACGCTTAAGAAAGACGAAGGCCGCGCTGTTACGCGGCCTCATGCAGCAAAGGATGTAGGTACATCGGGGCCGTGCGTTTAGCTCGGCCCCGGAATGTGGGGCGCCTTGTCCGGCACGTGTGAATCTCGAGATATCGAGCCACGCGCGCCGGACGGGCAAAACGAGCCGCTCTGGGCTGAGAGCGGCAGGTGGGGTCCGCAGCGGCACCCGGCGGCGCCGGGGAAGCCTTGGTCGGTCAGACGTCGTCGTCGGGTGTCCGGCTGTCGGATTGCTACGTTTTTATCGGTATCAGTATTGGTCGAAGATCTGCTGCAGCTCCGCAGCAGTCGACTTGCCCGAGGCCAGCGCGAGCATCAGCAACACGCGCGCCTTGTACGGATTCAAGGTCCCCGCGCTCACGAAGCCCAGCGCATCGTCGGACGCCGCGCCGTTGCGCATCACGTGGCCCGAGCCCACGCGCGACGAACGCACCACGGCAATCCCCTTCTTCACCGCATCGGCCAGCGCGCTTTGCAGCGTCGCGTGGATCGAACCGTTGCCGGTTCCGGCGACGACGATGCCGCGCGCGCCCGCCGCCACCAGCGCATCGACCATCACGCGCGACACGCCGGCATAGCTCGCGACGATCTCGACGACCGGCCATTCAGCCGCCACCGAGCCGATCGAAAACGGCGTGCTCGCCGTATGCGGCCGCACCGCGCCGCGCTGAAATTCGACCCGCCCATCCTGCACCCACCCAAGCGCGCCAATCTCCGGCGACTGGAACGCATCGACCGCATAGGTGCTGGTCTTCACGATGTCGCGCGCGCTGTGGATCCGGTTGTTGAACGCGACGAGCACGCCCTGCCCGCGCGCCGCCGGACTTGCCGCGACCGTCACTGCGCCGAGCAGATTGAGCGGACCGTCGGCCGAAAGCGCCGACGACGGCCGCATCGCCGCCGTGAGCACGACGGGCTTCGCGTGCTTGACGGTCAGATGCAGCAAGTACGCGGTTTCTTCGAGCGTATCGGTGCCGTGCGTGATGACGACGCCGTCGACGTCGTCGCTCGCGAGCAACGTGTTGACGCGCTCGGCGAGCGTCGCCCACAGCGCGAGCGGCATGTCCTTGCTGTCGATGCTGGCGACCTGCTCGGCGTCGATGCGCGCGACGTTCGCGAGACCGGGCACCGCGGCGAGCAGCTTGTCGACGCCGACGACGCCGGCTTGATAGCCCGCGGTCTGCGCGGAATCGGCCGCCGAGCCGGCGATCGTGCCGCCGGTGGCGAGCACGGCGATGCGCGGCAGCGCGCGCGGGGAGGAGGTGGTGGTCGGAGTATTCATGGGCGCCATTTTAGACGCGCCAAATGCCGGCGGGTCAGACCTTTCGAACGAACTCGGTTTTCAGGCTCATCGCGCCGAAGCCGTCGATCTTGCAATCGATGTCGTGGTCGCCATCGACCAGTCGAATGTTCTTGACCTTGGTTCCCATTTTGACCACGCCGCTGGAACCCTTCAGTTTCAGATCCTTGATGACCGTAACCGTATCGCCATCCTGGAGAACATTGCCGGCTGAATCCCGATAGACCTTTGCGGCCGCCTCAGCGGGCGTGCTTGCTTCGGACGACCACTCGTGAGCGCACTCCGGACAGACATACATTCCGCCATCCTCGTAGGTGAACTCGGACTGGCATTGCGGGCAGGCGGGCAAGGTACTCATGGGCTTTCCTTCAAAAAGTGCAGAAGTATACCGCCGCCCTTTCGCAACCTGACGAATAGCTGTCGATTCCTTGATCGCGCCACGTCCCGCAGCCCCGTTCAGGCCACTTCCCGCAACTGCACCGCAATCTCCGCCTCGGACAGATGCGGCGCGAACATCTCGATCAGCTTGTAAGCGTACGCACGCAAGAACGCCCCCTTGCGCAACCCCACGCGCGTCGTGCTCGCCTCGAACAGATGCTGCGTATCGAGCGCGACAAGCTCCGTATCGCGCTTCGGATCGAACGCCATCGCGGCCACCACGCCGATCCCCATGCCCAGTTCGACGTAGGTCTTGATGACGTCCGCATCGATCGCCGTCAGCACGACGTCGGGCAGCGCGCCGGCCTGCGCGAACGCCTGGTCGACATGCGAGCGGCCCGTGAAGTCCTGGTCGTAGGTGACGATCGGATACTCGGCGATCTCCTCGAGCGTCAGGTTCTCGCGGCCGACGAGCGGATGGTTCTTCGGCACGACGACGACGTGATGCCACGAGTAGCACGGGAACGTCACGATGTCGGGAAAGCGGTCGAGCGCCTCGGTCGAAATGCCGATGTCGGCCTCGCCGTTGATGATCATCTGCGCAATCTGCTGCGGGCTGCCCTGGCGCAACGCGAGATGCACCTTCGGGAACACCTCGGTGAACTGGCGGATCACCTTCGGCAAGGCGTAGCGCGCTTGCGTGTGGGTCGTGGCGACAACGAGGTGGCCGCTGTCCTGGTCCGCGAACTGGCGCGCGACGCGGCGCAGGTTCTCCGCATCGAGCAGCATCCGCTCGATCAGCTGATGCACCGCCTTGCCCGGCTCGGTCAGGCCCGTGAGCCGCTTGCCGCGCCGGATGAAGATATCGACGCCGAGCTCGTCCTCGAGATCCTTGATCTGCTTGGACACGCCCGATTGCGACGTGTAGAGGACGTTGGCGACCTCGGTCAGATTCATGTTCTGACGCACGGCTTCGCGTACGAAGCGCAGTTGCTGGAAGTTCATGTGTGCTTCTCCGGACAGATGTTGTCGTTGTTGTCTTGTTATCGATGTGTTGAATCGCTTGCTTGAGCCGCGCCGCTCGCGCCCTCAGCGCGCGGGAAACACGCGCAGCGAGCGCGGCACCGCGGTCACGCCGTCGCCGACGTCGAGCCGCAGCTGACGCCACGTATCGCGGTCGAGCTCCGCTTCGAGCACGTTGCCGCCACGCCCTTCGAGCTCGACGCGCACCGAACCGCCCAGCGTCACGACGCGCCGCACGTCGACGACAATACCCCCTTGCGTCTTCTCGTCGGCGTTTGCGCGCGGATACAGCGCCAAGTCGTGCGGCCGCACATACGCCAGCGCCGGCCCCGTGAACCCCGCCGCGACCGCGATCGGCCGTGCGGCGCCCTCCGCTACGAAGCCGCCCGCTCCGACGCTGCCGCTCAAGCGGTTCGCCGCGCCCAGGAACTCGTAGACGAACGACGTTTGCGGATGATCGTAGACGTCCTGCGGATTGCCGACTTGCTCGACGCGTCCGTGATTCAGCACGACGATCCGGTCGGCCACTTCGAGCGCTTCTTCCTGGTCGTGCGTGACGAAGATCGTCGAGATGTGCAAATCGTCGTGCAGCCGCCGCAGCCAGCTGCGCAATTCCTTGCGGACTTTCGCGTCGAGTGCGCCGAACGGCTCGTCGAGCAGGAGCACCTTCGGCTCCACGGCGAGCGCGCGTGCGAGCGCGATCCGCTGACGCTGACCGCCCGACAGTTCCGACGGATACCGTTGCGCCAGCCAGTCGAGCTGCACGAGCTTGAGCAGCTCGTGCACCTTCTCGCGGATCACGGCCTCCGACGGGCGCTCGCGGCGCGGCTTCACGCGCAGCCCGAACGCGACGTTCTCGAACACCGTCATGTGCCTGAACAGCGCGTAATGCTGGAACACGAAGCCCACTTGCCGCTCGCGCGCGCCGACGCCGCCGACGTCCTGCCCTTGCAGCACGACCTGTCCGGCGTCCGCGTGTTCGAGTCCGGCGATGACGCGCAAGAGCGTGGTCTTGCCGCAGCCGGACGGCCCGAGCAGCGCGACGAGCTCGCCCGGAGGGAAGTCGAGCGATACGTTGTCGAGCGCCGTGAAATCGCCGAAACGTTTTTGCAGATTGCGAACGTTGATGCCCATGCGTGATACGCCTCTTTACTGGTCCGACTGGGTTGCGCCCGGCCGCGCCGCGGCCATTCCGCGTTCGGCGATGAGCTTCAGGCCGAGCGTCACGAGCGCGAGCAATGCGAGCAGCGACGCCACCGCGAACGCGGCCGAAAAGTTGTACTCGTTGTAGAGAATCTCGACGTGGAGCGGCATCGTATCGGTCTGCCCGCGAATGTGACCAGACACCACCGACACCGCTCCGAACTCGCCCATCGCGCGCGCATTGCAGAGAATCACGCCGTAGAGCAGGCCCCACTTGACGTTCGGCAGCGTGACGCGGCGGAAGATCTGCCAGCCCGACGCGCCGAGCACGTGCGCGGCTTCTTCCTCATCGTTGCCCTGGGCCTGCATCAGCGGAATCAGCTCGCGCGCGACGAAAGGAAACGTGACGAAGACCGTTGCGAGCACGATGCCGGGCACAGCGAAGATGATCTGCACGTCGTGATCGGCGAGCCACGGGCCGAACCAGCCTTGCGCGCCGAACATCAGCACGTAGATGAGCCCCGAGATCACGGGCGACACCGAAAACGGCAGATCGATCAGCGTGGTGAGCAGCGCCTTGCCCTTGAATTCGAACTTCGCGATCGCCCACGACGCCGCGAGTCCGAACGCGAGGTTCAGCGGCACGGCAATGGCCGCGACCAGCAGCGTGAGCTTGATCGCGGACCAGGCGTCGGGATCGGCGAGCGAGTCGAAGTAATAGCCGACGCCTTTTCTGAACGCCTCGTAAAACACCGCCGCGAGCGGCACGGCGAGAAAGAGCGTGAGGAACACGAGCGCGATGCCGGTCAGCGCCCAGCGCACCAAGCGCGGCTCCGTAACTGGGTTTGATTCACTTGCAGCGCGCGCGCTCGGCGCTCGCTGGAGGACGGCGGAATCGTGGCTCATCGCGCGGCTCCTTCAATCGCGGGCGCAATCTCAGACGCCGCTGCTGCGCCACCTACCGGACCGCTCGCCCCGCGGCTCGTGCGCCGCTGCAAATACCACTGCAGCGTATTGATCAACAGCAACATCACGAACGACACGACGAGCATCACGACGGCCAGCGCCGTCGCGCCCGCATAGTCGTACTGCTCGAGCTTCGTGATGATCAAGAGCGACGTGATCTCGGACTTCATCGGCACATTGCCGGCGATGAAGATTACCGATCCGTATTCGCCGAGCGCGCGGGCGAACGCGAGCGCGAAACCGGTGAGCAGCGCGGGCGTCACGGCGGGCAGCACGACGCGGCGAAAGGTCAGCCAGCGCGACGCGCCGAGGCACGCCGCGGCCTCCTCCTGCTCGCGCTCGAAGTCTTCTAGCACGGGCTGCACGGTGCGCACGACGAACGGCAGACCGATAAAGGTCAGCGCGACCAGCACGCCCAACGGCGTGAACGCGATCTTGATGCCGAGCGGCGCGAGAAACTGCCCGATCCAGCCGTTGCCCGAATAGACGGCGGCAAGCGAAATGCCCGCGACCGAAGTCGGCAGCGCAAACGGCAAATCGACGACCGCATCGACGATGCGCTTGCCGGGAAACGTGTAGCGCACGAGCACCCACGCCACGAGAAAACCGAACACGGCGTTGATGAGCGCCCCGCCGAGCGCCGCCGAAAACGTGAGCCGATAAGACGCCAGCACGCGCGGCGACGCGACCGCGCGCACGAATTGATCCCACTCGAGCGTGGCCGTCTTCAGGAACGTCGCGGCAAGCGGGATCAGCACCACGAGGCTCAAATACGCCACCGTGATACCGAGCGTCACGCCAAAACCGGGCAGCGCGCTCGGCTTGCGGAAGGTGAACGTCGTCATGCGGATGCTCTTCTTGGGTGCGGCTCCGAAAGGAGCCGTTCGCGAGCGGCTGGTGCGTCGTCGTGTGACGCGCTGGGCCGCTCGTCGTCGTTGTTATAGCCAGCCGAAACTGGCAGTTGACTCTCTTTCTGCGTGACTGCTTGTGTTACTGAGGCTGATAAATCGAATCGAACACGCCACCGTCGGCGAAATGCGTCTTCTGCGCGTTGGTCCAGCCGCCGAACGTGTCGTCGACCGTGTACAGCTTCAGCTTCGGAAACTTGTCCGTCAGCGCGGCCGGCACCTTGCTCGAACGCGGACGATAGAAATTCTTCGCGGCGATCTCCTGCCCTTCGTCGCTATAGAGGAAGTTCAGATACGCCTCGGCGAGCTTGCGCGTGCCGTGCTTGTCGACGACCTTGTCGACCACCGCCACCGGCGGCTCGGCAAGGATGCTCACCGACGGCACGACGATCTCGAACTTGTCCGCGCCGAACTCCTTCTGCGACAGGAACGCCTCGTTTTCCCACGCGATCAGCACGTCGCCGATGCCGCGCTGCACGAAGCTCGTCGTCGCGCCCCGCGCGCCCGAATCGAGCACGCCGGCGTTCTTGTAGAGCTTGGTGATGAACGCCTTCGCCGTCTGGTCGTTGCCGCCCGGCTGGTGCACCGCGTACGCCCAGGCCGCGAGGTAGTTCCAGCGCGCGCCGCCCGAGGTTTTCGGGTTCGGCGTGACGATCGACACGCCCGGTTTCACGAGGTCGTCCCAATCCTTGATGTGCTTCGGATTGCCCTTGCGCACGAGGAACACGATCGTCGACGTGTACGGCGACGCGTTGTCGGGCAAACGCTTCTGCCAGTTCTTGTCGATGAGCCCCTTGTTCGCGAGCGCGTCGATGTCGTAGGCGAGCGCGAGCGTCACGACATCGGCCTGCAAGCCGTCCAGCACTGAGCGCGCCTGCGCGCCCGAGCCGCCGTGCGACTGCTTGAAGGTCACCGTTTCGCCGGTCTTCGCTTTCCACTCCTTGCCGAATGCCTGGTTGATGTCCTGGTACAGCTCGCGCGTCGGGTCGTAGGACACGTTCAACAGCGTCGTATCGGCGTGCACGGGCGCGCTCGCGGTAAGCGTCAGCACGCCGGCCACCGTCGACAGCGCGCTCAAAGCCAGCGTCGCAACCCACCGGCGAGCCTTGCCCGCCTTCCCCGTATTCCTTTCGGCCATTCGTTTGTTCTCCGTTTTCAAGACTGCCGCCTTATTACGTCGGGCCAGTCTAGCGAAGGGCCTACATACTCAAAAATAATAAATCTTCATTCTTTAATGACAAAAAGTGGATAGCGACAGCGGGAATCGGTGCTATGCCAGCCGTTTGGGTGCTCCGGCGTCGCGGATGACCTCGATCAAGCGTCACGGCTGGCTCGGATAGCAACACTTAAAGTAACGCTTGAAATGTGACGAATACTGTATAAAAATACAGTCACCTGTCTATCCATACAGTGCCATGACCAAACTCACCGCAAGGCAGCAGCAGGTTTTTGACTTGATCCGCCAGACGATCGAAAGAAGCGGGTTTCCGCCCACGCGGGCCGAGATCGCCGCCGAACTCGGCTTCAGCTCGGCCAATTCGGCCGAAGAACACCTGCGGGCGCTTGCGCGCAAAGGGGTGATCGAACTCGCCGCCGGCGCCTCGCGCGGCATCCGCCTGCTGATGGGCGTGGACGACGCGCCGCATCAGTTCACGCTGCCGCACGCGGGCCTGATGCAGCTTTCGCTGCCGCTCGTCGGGCGCGTCGCGGCGGGCAGTCCGATCCTCGCGCAAGAGCACATCTCGCAGCACTACGCATGCGATCCGGCGCTCTTCTCGAGCAAGCCCGACTACCTGTTGAAAGTGCGCGGGCTGTCGATGCGCGACGCCGGCATCCTCGATGGCGATCTGCTCGCGGTGCAAAAGCGCAGCGAAGCGAAAGACGGCCAGATCATCGTCGCGCGGCTCGGCGACGACGTCACCGTCAAGCGCCTCAAGCGTCGCAAGGACGGCATCGAACTGATCGCCGAGAACCCCGATTACGACAACATCTTTGTTCAGGCCGGGAGCGCGGAATTCGCACTCGAAGGTATTGCGGTGGGGCTGATTCGCCCGACCGAATTCTGAACGCTGCCCGGACTCTGACTGGAGAAATGCCATGGACCGCCTTGCCCGCCTCTTGCCTTTCCGTCAATTCGGCCGCCTGCGCCATTTGCGCGGCGTCGTGCCTTGCGCACCGCTCGAAGCCATCGACACGCTGACTCGCACCGCGCGAGTCGCAGAAACACGCTTCGATCAGCCCGGATTGCAGTTCGAATCGCAAGCGGGGAGATGGGAGCCGGCACTGCCGTCGGCGCTGCCGGCGTTCGCGCGGGTGTCGTTGAATAGCGGCTTGAACTCGGAACCCACGCGGCGCGGGCCGGTGCGCGTTTATCACAGCGCGTCGCGCCTGATCATGGTCGGCACCATCGACGCGGTCTGCCGGATGATCGATCGTTGCATTGCCGCCGAAGGCTCGGGCGCGCAGCAAGGGCTTTTCGATTGATGGGCTCGGCGGCGCACTCAGTTGCAATAGCTAACAATTCTGAAGGGATCATTTTCTTGGCTTGACGGTCCACCGTTCATCGTTATTTTTTTGCGGAGACCTTTCCCTCATGTCCGATCCCGTTCGCTCAACGCAACGCAATCCGGTTGCTCTTGCGATAAAGGCTGTTATCGCAATCGCTGTGGTCGCGGTATTGGGCTATGCCTACGCGTCGCCGTACGTTGCTCTCGATCGCTTGAAGCGCGCAGCTGACGCACGCGATGCGCAGACGCTCAATCAGTACGTCGACTATCCGGCTTTGCGCCAGAGCCTCAAGGATCAAGTCACGCAAGTGCTGACACGGCGTATCGACGAGCAAAAGCTCCACAATCCGTTCGCCGCTATTGGGGCAATGATCGGAATGGCGTTGGTCGGACCGCTCGTCGACGCCTATGCGACACCTGACGGCGTGGCCGCGATTCTCGACGGCATGCCGCCGCGCGGTACGCCCGGCGAGCATCCGCCTGAACCGGGCGAGGCCTCGGAAGACACGGCTTCGAAGGAGGCCCCCTCACAACCGGCGCAACCGGCGCCGGCGCCGTCCCAGAGCCAGTCGGCCTCGGCACCGGTGCCGGCGAAAACCACCGCGGGCTATCGCGGCGTCAACGAGTTCGCCGTCACCTACCAGCGCAATGCGGGCAACGCGCCGTATTCGGCGATTCTGCATCGCGAAGGGTTGTTTTCGTGGAAGCTGGTGGCCGTCGAGCTAAACGGTTAGATCGCTAGGCGCTTAGATCGGTTAAGCGCGCTCATTTAGCCCGCTCAAACACGCGTGACCACGGTGACGTGCGGCCAGCATGGGCAACTGGCCGCACCAGAGACTGAACTTAACGCACGCTCATCGCAGCTTCGGTTTCCGCTTCCTTTCGTTGCTCTTGTGGCGACGAACACGCAACGAGAATGCTGCACGACACGCGGTCGAGCAGTTGCGTGTTTCCCGAACCCATCCACCAGCGCGACAGGCCGCTGCGGCAACGGTGGCCGACCACGACCAGATCGGCCTGGAGTTCATTGGCGAGATTGGCGATCTCGTCGATCGGGTGGCCGAACGCGAAATGACCGTGCGCCTGCACGCCCCGTTCGGTTAGCCAGGTGACGCCCTCCTGAAGAATCTCGCGAGCGGCATCTTCGAAGCGGCCGCACGCCACATCGGTCAAGAGCCCGGCGCTCTGGGCGATGCTCGTCCGCATGTCGACGACCGACAGCAGATGCGTCTCCGCCTTCAAGTCGAGTGCGAGGTCAGCGCCGCAGCGCAACGCCTTGCGGCCTTCACGCGTGCCGTCATAGCACAACAGAATTTTTTTGTAGCTTGCCATCATGACCTCCCATATGCGCTTGTGCGCGTCTTCGACGCTTGTACGCGCCTTTGCCCTAATCATGGTGCGCCGCAATTCCGCTTGCAAGGGATGGAAAACGCTTAGTAGATCGGCCGATTCGTGCGCCAAATCGGACGAGGGCCACATGAAAGGACGGGACGATCTCCGCGCGCGGTGCAAGTCCCGCTGCACCGCACAAACTCAGCGCAAGGCGTGCACAGAGCCGCGTTGGCCGATGCACTAAAATGGCCCAAGCCTCTCACGCACTCCTATTGGAACCTACGCGCCCATGTCCGACGTTGCCATCGAGTTTCAAGAAGTCGAAAAGCATTTCGGCGACAAAGCCGTCGTGAACGGCCTGTCGTTTCATGTGCGCATCGGCGAATGCTTCGGTCTGCTCGGACCGAATGGCGCCGGCAAGACAACTTCGATCAAGATGCTGCTCGGCATGAGCGAACCCGACGCCGGCATGATCCGGCTCTGCGGCGAGCCGATTCCCGCTCGCGCGCGCTTTGCGCGTCAGCGCGTCGGCGTCGTGCCGCAGTTCGACAATCTCGATCCCGACTTCACCGTCCGCGAGAATCTGCTCGTGTTCGGGCGCTACTTCGGGCTCTCGTCGGCGCAAACGCGCGCGATGGTGCCGACGCTGCTCGAATTCGCGAGGCTCGAAAACAAGGCCGATGCACGCGTCGGCGAACTGTCGGGCGGCATGAAGCGGCGCCTCACGCTGGCGCGCGCGCTCATCAACGACCCGGACGTGCTGATCATGGACGAGCCCACGACCGGTCTCGATCCGCAAGCGCGGCATTTGATCTGGGAGCGCCTGCGCTCACTGCTCGCGCGCGGCAAGACGATCCTGCTCACGACGCACTTCATGGAGGAAGCCGAGCGGCTCTGCCATCGCCTGTGCGTGATCGAAGAAGGACAGAAGATCGCCGAGGGCGCACCAAAGGAGTTGATCGAAGCGGAGATCGGCTGCGAGGTCATCGAGATCTACGGCGCCGACCCCGCCGCGCTGCGCGACGAGCTAGCGCCGTTTGCCGTGCGCACGGATATCAGCGGCGAGACGCTTTTTTGCTACGTGCGCGATCCGCAGCCGGTGCATGCGCGCCTGGACGGCCGCGCCGGCCTGCGCTATCTGCATCGCCCGGCCAATCTCGAGGACGTGTTCCTGCGCCTGACCGGCCGCGAAATGCAGGACTGACCACTCGCACAAGAAAACGCGCCAGGACCCAACGACATGGACGCTCGCCGCTACGACACGCCCAACACCCCCGACACGTCGCAAACGACCACCTCGCGCTGGCGCAGCGCGCTGCCCGCGAACGCGACGCATTGGACCGCGGTGTGGCGCCGCAACTATCTGGTGTGGAAGAAGCTCGCGCTGGCGTCGATGATCGGCAATCTCGCCGACCCGATGATCTACCTGTTCGGTCTCGGCCTGGGGCTCGGGCTCATGGTGGGACGCGTCGAGGGCGTCTCCTACATCGCGTTTCTCGCGGCCGGGACAGTGGCCTCGAGCGTGATGATGTCGGCGAGCTTCGAGTCGATGTATTCGGGTTTCTCGCGGATGCACGTGCAGCGCACGTGGGAAGCGATCATGCATACGCCGCTCACACTCGGCGATATCGTGCTCGGCGAGATCGTCTGGGGCGCCAGCAAGGCGGTGCTTTCCGGTGTCGCGATCATGCTCGTGGCGAGCTTGCTCGGCTACGCGAGCTTTCCGTCGATGCTGCTGGCGCTGCCGGCCATCGTGCTCGCGGGCCTGGCCTTCGCGAGCCTCGCGATGATCGTGACGGCGCTCGCGCCGTCGTACGACTTCTTCATGTTCTATCAGACGCTCGTGCTCACGCCGATGCTGCTGCTCTCCGGCGTGTTCTTTCCGATCACGCAGTTGCCGGGATTGGCGCAGCGCGCAGCGCAAGCGTTGCCGCTCTTCAACGCGGTGGAGCTGATTCGCCCGGCCATGCTTGGCCGGCCGATGCAGGATGCGGCGCTGCACATCTACGTGCTGGCCGGCTACGCACTGGTGTCGTTCTTCGTCTGCGCGGTGCTATTCCGGCGCCGCATGATGCGCTGAGTGCGAGCGGGCGGCGCGCCCGCTGCGTTCGATACAGCGCTCAGTCCTCGTCGTCGCTCCACGGAATCTCGACGTCGGTGATGAACCCGACAGTCGCAAGCGGCCGCCCTTCCTGGCGGCCGACCTTGCCGTCCGCCCGCTGCCATTCGACGCGAAACACGGTGTTCGGCGTGTCGGCGAGCAGCCAGATGGTGCGCAATTCGTCCGGGTCGGCGTCCTCGACCGGCCCGTCGAGCGACACCAGCAACTTTTGCGGCCACAGACCGCCAGCCGGATCGTAAATGCGATCGCCATCGGGAATCGACGTGAAGGCCTCGACGCCGATCGTCGCCGACGACTCGACGATCATCTTGCCGAGCGCGCGCAACAGCGCGGTCGCGCGTGCGGAATTCGCCTGCCGCATCGCAAGATCGCCGCGGGTCAGCGCTTGCTCGAGTTTGGGATTGGTTTTCTGTTGCGCCATTCGATTTCCTGAGTCCAAAGAGTTGCTACCCGGCTGCCTTCGCGACCGGTGAATTTTGCCGGCCGAATCCTACCATCGAAGCGCAATTTCGCCACCGGCCAGGCAACGTTTCCAGCCCGACCGCCGAGGGAACGTCCGCGTTGCCAAACGCCGCCCTCAAAAAAGTGTAGTTCGCTTTCGCGTGCGAATCGTCAGATTTGAGCGGAAAGGTTCTACCGCGCTCACCGCATGGTTTGGTCCTGCCGCCCTGTAAAGCGCCGGACGGTCGCGTCGTCGCGCTCCGGGCGCGCCGGCGCAACGCGAGAACGCCCGCTAGAATGACGGACCACAGCGGCTGTGCCCGCAGCACCAAACGGCACCCAACGCGCCGCCCAGAGGAGATTCCCGCCGATGTCCGGTTCCGCACCGCCAGCCACTGCGCCCGCGAACGACGCGTCGCTGATCGTCATGCTCGTCGCGGCCGCGTTCTTCATGGAAAACCTCGACGGCACCATCATCGCCACCGCGCTCCCGCAGATGGCCCGCTCGTTCGGCGTGCATCCGGTCGACTTGAGCATCGGCATCACGTCGTACCTGCTCACGCTCGCGGTCTTCATCCCGGTGAGCGGCTGGGCCGCGGATCGCTTCGGCGTGCGCACCGTGTTCACGACTGCGATTGCGGTGTTCACGGCGGCATCGGTGGTCTGCGGCATGACGCAGGGGCTTGCAGAGTTTACGGCGGCGCGCGTCGTGCAAGGCATCGGCGGCGCGATGATGGTCCCGGTCGGCCGGCTCGCGGTGCTGCGGGCGACGCGCAAGGAAGATCTGATGCGCGCGATTGCGATCATCACGTGGCCCGGACTTGTCGCGCCTGTGATCGGTCCGCCGCTCGGCGGCTTCATCACGACCTATTCGTCGTGGCGCTGGATCTTCTACCTGAACCTGCCGCTCGGCCTGATCGGCATCGCGCTCGCGTGGCGCTTTATCGGCAATGCGCGCGAAGACGCGAAGCGCCCGTTCGACACGCTCGGTTTCGCGTTGTGCGGATTCGCGTGCACCACGCTCCTGTACGCGACCGAACTGATCGGCAGGAGCGACGCGCCGTGGCATGAAGCGCTCGTCTTCCTCGCCGCGGGCGTCGTGGCGGGCGCCGTTGCGCTTGGGCATTTAGGCCGCGCCCGCAGTCCTCTCGTCGATTTGTCGGCGTTCCGCGTGAAGACCTTCGCCGTCTCGATGACGGGCGGATCGCTCTTTCGCATCTCGATCAGCGTCGTGCCGTTCCTGCTGCCGCTGATGTTCCAGGTCGGGTTCGGCATGAACGCGTTCCGTTCGGGGCTGCTGACGCTCGCGGTGTTCGCGGGCAACCTGTCGATGAAGCTCGTCACGATGCCCGTCATGAAGCGCTTCGGCTTTCGCTCGGTCCTGCTCGCAAACGGCGCGTTTGCTGCGGCGACGCTCGCGGCAATGAGTCTGCTCACGCCCTCGACGCCTTATTTCTGGGTCATCGCCGTGCTGTTCGTCAGCGGCCTGTCGCGCTCGCTGCAGTTCACCGCGCTGAACACGCTGAGCTTCGCCGACGTGCCCAAGCCGCAAATGAGCGGCGCCTCGACGCTCGCGAGCACGTTGAACCAGATGACGATGGGCATGGGGGTCGCGTTCGGCGCGATCGCGCTACGCGCCGCGACCTGGCTGCACGGTCATTCGGCGCAACCGAGCACGCCGGCCGATTTCGCGCTCGCATTCCTGTTCGTCGCGGCGCTCGGGTTCGCGGGGATCTTCGACGTGTTCGGGCTCGATCGAGACGCGGGTGCGCATGTGAGCGGGCACGTCAGGCGGGAAACGGCGCCATTGCGGTAAAATTGCGGCCTGAATTGGCGCACTCGTCCGATCGATTCCCGATTGTTTTGCGGACGCGCCTGCTTGCCCCCCGCCTTTCACCGCCGATTTTTCCCATGACGTCATTGCCTCGTTCCAGTCCTCGCCGTGTATCGGTAGCGCCCATGATGGATTGGACGGACCGTCACTGCCGTTCGCTGCACCGGATGATCTCGCGTCATACGTGGCTGTACACGGAAATGGTCACAACTGGCGCTTTGCTTTACGGCGACGTCGCGCGCCACCTCGCGTTTTCAGCCGAAGAAGCGCCGGTCGCGCTGCAACTCGGCGGCAGTGAGCCCGATGACCTCGCGCGCTCGGCGAAACTAGGCGAGCAATGGGGCTACGACGAGATCAACCTGAATTGCGGCTGCCCGTCCGAGCGCGTGCAGCGCGGCGCATTCGGCGCGTGCCTGATGAACGAGCCGCAGCTCGTCGCCGATTGCGTGAAGGCGATGCGCGATGCCGTGTCGATTCCGGTGACGGTCAAGCATCGGATCGGCGTCGACGCCGTCGAAGAATACGAATTCGTGCGCGATTTCGTGGGCACGATTGCCGAGGCGGGTTGCGAAGTCTTCATCGTGCATGCGCGCAACGCGATCCTGAAGGGCTTGTCGCCGAAGGAAAACCGCGAGATTCCGCCGCTCAAGTACGAATACGCGTATCGCCTGAAGCGCGATTTCCCGGCACTCGAGATCCTCATCAACGGCGGCATCAAGACGCTCGACGAAGTCGACGCGCATTTGCAGCATGTCGACGGCGTGATGCTCGGGCGCGAGGCGTACCACAATCCGTACGTGCTGGCCGAAGTCGACTCGCGTTTCTACGGCGCGACCGAACCGCCCCGCACGCGCGAGCAGATTGAAGCGGACCTGATCCGATACTGCGCCGACGAGCTTGCCGGCGGCACGTTCCTCGGCGCGATCACGCGCCATGCGCTCGGCCTCTATCGCGGCGTGGCGGGCGCGCGCGGCTGGCGCCGCGTGCTGTCGGACAACAAGAAGCTCGCTGCCCGCGATCTGGCGATCTTCGACGAGGCACGCAATTATTTGCGCGAGCCGATCGAATTTATCGATTAAGGGGCTTGGCAAGCCCGATCTATGTTCGTATAATCTCGCTTCTTGATTGATCGGCAAGCCAGTTCTGGCAAGCCAAGCAGCAAGTGTCAGTGGTGGCTGTAGCTCAGTTGGTAGAGTCCAGGATTGTGATTCCTGTCGTCGTGGGTTCGAGTCCCATCAGCCACCCCACTCTACATCTCTCGCTTTCCCCCTCGTTTTCGAAAGTCTCCGGCAAGCCAAGTGGCTTAGCAAGGTTGTCGGCTTTTGTCGTTCGAGCGCGTCGTCCGCGCCTCAGACCCGACGACGACAGGAATCGCAATCCAGATCCCCGCACAAACAAAAAGGCCGCCGAATCAACTTGGCGGCCCAAACACGATCGCATGCGCGAGGATCGCGCATGTGCACTGTAGGACTATCTCCCCAGCCAACCTAGCACGGCACGCAAGTTCTTGCGGTTCCCTCTGCATTTTGGCGGATCATGACAGGCAAGCGGCGTGCCCGCTCGACTGGCTTACCGTCCCCGCCTTTTCATCCGCTCCTTTTCGTCGCCGACGGCTTTCTGTATGCCGCCGATTCCCTTCTGAACAATTCCCTTGAGCTCCTGTGCCGGATTTCCCGTTGCGTGTCCGATGGACTGGTTGACTTTGCCCCTCACCTTTTGAGCGACGCCCTTCAACTGAGTCTTGTTCATATCCGCTCTCCTCTCCCATGTTGCTGGCGCCGATATGCGCCAGTCTGTTGTAGGCAGCAGACTGCGTGCCTTCCGAGCGGCTTGCGTCGAGTTTCAGCCGATCAGCACCGTCATCCGGCCCTAAACGCCGCAACCACTAGCCCGCAGTTAGAATGGAGCGCGCGCAAAGTCCGAGGGCGCAGCCGCATCGGTTCGACAGCACCGGCACTCGGCAACCTCGCTCGCCATCGGCACGCACTCACCTATCAGGAGCTTCATTGATGAGCGGCGGTTTTTCCCGTCAATACGTAACCCGGCGTATTCCGGTCCTCGTACTGCTGTCGACGCTCGCGGGCTGCAGCGCGCTATTCGGTCCTAAGCCGGCGCCCGAAACCGAGCAGCCGGCGCCGCCCGAACCGGCATCCGAGCCGGAGGCGCCCGCCTCGGCGCCTGAAGTCGCATCGGCGCCAGTTGTCGAGCCGAAGCACGAAGTCACCGAAGCGAAACGTCCGCCGCCAAAGAAGCCCATCTACCGACCGACGCAACGCCCGCGCGAGCCCGTTGCACCGCCCGCGCCTCCTGCGCCGCCCGCACCGCCGCCGCTCATCACGACGCGTCTGTTGTCGCAGGAGCAGACGCACGGCCTGCTCGACGCCAAGGTGCAGCGTCCCGACGGCAAGATCATCGGCCGCGCGATCGACATGTCCACCGACGCGAGCGGCAAGCCGACGAGCATGCTCGTCAACCTAACGGGCTTCCTGGGCGTCGGCGACCGTAAGGTGCGCTTTCCGTGGAGTGCATTCCGCTTCGGTCCGACGCCGAAGAAAACCCCGATCACGCTCGATATCGGGCCGAACCAGGCGCCCGGCGCCGAGGAATCGCGGTCCCGCACAAAAGACGCGCGCACCGCCGCAAGCAAACCGGGCGCCGCGCGCGAGCCGCTGACGCTGCCCGTGATCGACGCGACGGTCGAGCGCCGCAACGGTGATCGCGTGGGCCGCGTGATCGACGTCCTGATCGACGCGAACGCGCAGCCGCAGGCGGCCGTGCTCGACGTCGGCAGCCTCATCGGCCATGACCGCCGCACCATTGCCGCCGACTGGTCGGCGCTGCGCTTCGTCCCGAAAGACGACGAACTCGAACTGCAGATGGATCTGTCGGACGCGCAAATCGACGCCGCGCCGCCCTACGACGCCGACAAGCCCGTGCACGCCGTATCGCCCGCGCCCGCCGCACCTGCCGCTGCGCCTCGCGCCGCCGCATCGGCCACGCCGGGCGGCTCGTCACCGGGTCTCGCTTCGGCGACGCGCCCCCAACGGTGACGAAACCGCACATGGCACTCGTCCGTAGCCTTCGCGCGCTCGACTGGCTCAACTTCTTCCTCGCGAATGTGCAGACCGGCTTCGGTCCGTTCATCGCCTCCTATCTGACGTCGAACAAATGGACGCAGGGCGAGATCGGCGTGGCGCTCTCGGTCGGCACGGCGACCGCGATGATCAGCCAGGTTCCGGCGGGCGCGCTCATCGACACGATGCGCAACAAGCGCTTCGCCGGCGCCGCGGCGATCGTCGCGATCGCCGCGTGCGCGCTCCTGCTCGCGGCAAGCCCGACGCTCTTGCCGGTGCTCGCCGCCGAAGTCTTCCACGGCTTCGCAAGCTGCATGCTGACGCCGGCGATCGCGGCGATTTCGATCGCGCTCGTCGGTCGCCACGCGCTCGGCGACCGGCTGGGGCGCAACGCGCGCTGGGCGTCGATCGGCAGCGCGGTCGCCGCCGGGCTGATGGGGCTCTTCGGCGAGTACTACTCGGCGCGCGCGGTGTTCTGGCTCACCGCCGCGCTCACGGTGCCCGCGCTCGTCGCGCTCTCGATGATCGAGAACACCGGGGCCGCGCCCTACGGCGCCCCGCCGCCGCCCGAGGAACGCGAAAGCATGTCCGTGCTGCTGCGCGACAAGCGCATGCTGATCTTCGCGGCCTGTATCGCGCTCTTTCACTTGTCGAACGCGGCGATGCTCAACCTCGCCGCCGGCGAAGTCACGACGCGCATGAGCGATAACGTCCAGCTCGTGATCGCGGCGTGCATCATCGTGCCGCAGATGGTCGTGGCGGCATTGTCGCCGTGGGTCGGGCGCTCGGCGGAGCGCTGGGGCCGGCGGCCGATCCTGCTGTTCGGCTTTTCCGCGTTGCCGGTGCGGGCGCTGCTGTTCGCGGGTGTCAGCAGTCCGTACCTGCTCGTGCCGGTGCAAATGTTCGACGGCATCAGCGCCGCGGTGTTCGGCGTGATGCTGCCGCTGATCGCCGCCGACGTCGCGGGCGACAAGGGCCACTACAACTTGTGTATCGGCCTCTTCGGCCTGACGGCGGGGATCGGCGCCACGCTCAGCACGCTCGTCGCCGGATTTATCTCCGATCACTTCGGCAACGCGGTCAGCTTCATGGTGCTGGCGGCCGCCGGCGCGCTGGCGGTGCTGCTCGTATGGATCGCGCTGCCCGAGACGCGCGATCCGGCACCGGCGTCCGAGGGAGAGCCGGCCGGCGACGGCCAGCCGTCTTCCGCGACCGGACAATAGAAAACGGCCGGCGCACGACTTGACGTGCGCCGGCCGCAGCGGTCCTTCCTATCCTTCAATATCCGTCAGTCAGATCGCGCCGCACCCGTCAGCGGGCAACGGCTGCAGGCCATGCCTCAAGACTGCAGCTCGCGATCGACCGCTTCGCGCGCCGCTTCGAGCGCGGCCACAGCCGCCTTGTGCTCGGTCGGCCAGTAGCCGTCGATATGCACGAGGCGCCAGGCGACCACCACCTCGTCGCCTTTCAGCACCCGAAAGTGGGACTTCACGCCGGTCATCACTTGTTCTACGCAGACTTCCAGGTCATAGCCCTTGTAGGCTTCCTGATAGTCGCCCATGTCGACGCCTTTCGCTTCCACCGTGGCCTCCCCGCCGATCGATTCAATCGCAGTCGCCGGATAGGTACTTCCGGCCGTCACAGGTGATTTCGATCGCGCCTTCGCCGGTTTCGCCGGCGAGGCCGGCGTGCAGCAGCTCGGCGGCAACGGCGCTCGACAGCTGCGGCGGCATTTGTCCGACGCCGACCTCGTTCAGGCGTCGCAGCGCTTCGACCGCATCGGCACTCAGGGATTTGGACATGGCCAGCTCCTCGCGCAAGGTTCCCGATTCATCGTAGCACTTTCCATGCGATTCGCCGGGCGGCGAGCGAGCGCCCGCGCACACCGAAAAGCGCGCGCGGGGAACCGATCGAAGCGATCAGAGACGTGCGATCGAAACCTCGGTCGACTTCACGAGCGCGACCACCTCCGAGCCGACTTTCAAATCGAGTTCGTCGACCGAGCGCGTCGTGATGACCGACGTGACGATGCCGAATGGCGTGTCGACGTCGACTTCGGACACCACCGGTCCGCGGATGATCTCCTTGACCTTGCCTTTGAATTGATTGCGTACGTTGATTGCGGAAATGCCCATGTGTGTCAGCTCCAGTTAGGATCGGTCGAAATCGAGATCGATGAAATAAAGCGGTTCAGATAGCCCAGCGCACGTCGCTCGGGCGCAAATTGCGTTCGCGCTCCGGGATTTCATGAAGCGGCGCCGACGCATGGCCACGCGGTGTGCTCGCGAGCACGCGCTGCAGCACGTCGTCTTCGAGCGCGGCGAACGCGGCCGAGGCTCGCGCACGCGGCCGCGCCAGCGGCACGGTTTGGTCCAGCGCGATGTGTCCGTCTTCGATCAGCAGGATCCGGTCGGCAAGCGCGACCGCTTCCTGCACGTCGTGCGTGACGAGCAGCGCGGTGAAGCCGTGTTCGCGCCATAGCCGCTCGATCAGCGCGTGCATCTCGATGCGAGTGAGCGCGTCGAGCGCGCCAAGCGGCTCGTCGAGCAGCAGCAGTTGCGGCCGGTGCACAAGGGCCCGGGCGAGCGCCACGCGCTGCCGCTGACCGCCCGAAAGCTGCGCAGGCCAATCGTTCGCGCGTTCCAGCAAGCCGACCTCGTCGAGCACTGCGCGAGCGTCGTCGCGTGCGCCGCGGCCCAATCCGAGCGTCACGTTCTGCAAGACCGTCTTCCACGGCAGGAGACGCGCGTCCTGAAACATGATGCGCGTCTCCAACGCCGCGCCCGCGACGCCCGTCTTGGCGAGAACGCCCGCATCCGCGCTTTCGAGTCCGGCGATGAGGCGCAGCAACGTCGACTTCCCGCAGCCGCTGCGCCCGACGATTGCGACGAAACTGCCGCGCTCGATCGACAAGTCGAATTCGGACAACACCGCGCGTTCGCCATAACGCTTGCCGACGCCTCGCAGTTCGACTGCGGCGTCGCCGGGTTGACGGTGCGTCTCCGCGCGGTCGGTGCGTAGCAGCGGCACGCTCGCCGCATCCGCAACGCGCGCCACGTCGTTCGCCGCCGCGCGCCGCGCATCATGAAACGCGTCATCGCGCTCGGCCGCCGACGCCTCGTCGCGGTCGTGATCGCGCAGGCGCGCGTGAGCCAGCTCGGCCTCGAGGTCGGTGCCGGCGATGCCGCCGAAGGTGGTCGCGAGTGTCGTCGCCGTCATGCTTTCGCTCCTCGTTGATAAGCCGGGTGCCAGCGCAACGTCACGCGCTCGAGTCCCTTCGCCAGCAGGTCGGCGATCTTGCCGAGCGCCGCGTAGAGCAGGATGCCGACCACCACCACGTCCGTTTGCAGGAACTCGCGCGCATTCATCGTCATGTAGCCGATGCCCGATTGCGCCGAGATCGTTTCGGCGACGATCAGCGTCACCCACATGAGCCCGAACGCGAATCTCACGCCGACGAGAATCGACGGCAGCGCCCCCGGCAGAATCACGTGCCGATACAGCGCGAAGCCCTTGAGCCCATAGCTTTTCGCCATCTCGATCAGGTTCGCGTCGACCGAGCGGATGCCATGGAACGTGTTCACGTAGACCGGGAAAAACACCCCGAGCGCGACGAGGAAGAGCTTCGCTTTCTCGTCGATGCCGAACCAGAGGATCACGAGCGGGATCATCGCGAGCGCCGGGATGTTGCGGATCATCTGGATCGTCGTATCGAGCGCGGTTTCGGCCGGCTTGAAGAGGCCCGTCGCGAGTCCGAGCGCGAGCCCGATCCCGCCGCCGACCGCAAAGCCCGACACCGCGCGCCACGTGCTCACCTTGACGTCGGTCCACATCTCGCCGGACTGGATCAGCGCCCACGCCGCCTTGACGACTGCAAGCGGCTCTGGAAGGATGCGCGCCGACAGCGTCCCGCTCTTGGCGGCCAGCTCCCACGCGATGAGGATCGCGATCGGCACGAGCCACGGAGCCAGGCGCGCAAGCGTGTGGCGTGTGAAGGCGGCGGCGAGGCGCGATGTCGCCGCCTGAGCCGTTGCATCAGTCGCGCCCGCCGAAGCCGGGCGTGCGCTGCCCGCGCTAAAGGAGATTTGAGCCATGGATGTCCCTGCTAATGGAATTGCACGCGGCAAGCCGCTCAGCTCTGGCTCGCCTTCGGCAAATAGCTATTGCCGACGATCTCGCCGAACGGTCCCGACAGCGGCCCGTTCGCGCGTTGCCGCTCGCGTCCCGGCAAGAGCGGGAACACGAGTTCGGCGAAGCGATACGACTCTTCGAGATGCGGATAGCCGGAAAGGATGAACGTCTCGATCCCGAGATCAGCGTACTCACGCATGCGGGTCGCGATTTGCTGAGGATTCCCGACGAGCGCCGTGCCCGCGCCGCCGCGCACGAGCCCGACGCCGGCCCACAGGTTCGGGTAGACCTCGAGCTCCTGGCGGCTGCCGCGCTTGCCGCCGTGCAATGCCGCCATCCGGCGCTGCCCTTCCGAGTCCATCTTCGAGAACGACGCTTGCGCGCGGGCGATCGTGTCGTCGTCGAGACGGCTGATGAGGCGGTCCGCGGCGGCCCACGCTTCGTCTTCGGTCTCGCGCACGATCACGTGCAGGCGAATGCCGAATTTGATCTTGCGGCCTTTTTCCGCCGCCCGCGCGCGGATATCGGCGATCTTCTTCTCGACCGCCGCGGGCGGCTCGCCCCAGGTGAGATAGGTATCGATATGGTCCGCCGCGATCGCATGCGCGGCCGGCGACGAGCCGCCGAACCACAGCGGCGGATGCGGATGCTGCACCGGCGGATACAGCACCTTGCCGCCCTTCGAGCTCAGATGCTTGCCTGTAAATTCGATCCCTTCGTTCGTGTGCGAGGCGGCAAGCAGGTCGCGCCAGATGTGCAGAAATTCGTCGGTGATCTCGTAGCGCGTGTCGTGATCGGCGAACAGGCCGTCGCCTTCGAGCTCGGCCGAATCGCCTCCGGTCACGACGTTGATCAGCAAACGCCCGCCAGAGAGCCGGTCGAACGTCGACGCCATGCGCGCGGAGAGCCCCGGCGACGCAATGCCCGGCCGGATCGCGACGAGGAACTTCAAGCGCTTGGTCGCAGGGATCAGGCTCGACGCGACCACCCAGGCGTCTTCGCACGAACGGCCCGTCGGCAACAGCACGCCCTCGTAGCCGAGCGTATCGGCGGCGACGGCGATCTGGCGGAAGTAGTCGTAGTCCGCTGCGCGCGCGCCCTCGGACGTGCCGAGATAACGGCTGTCGCCGTGGGTCGGAATGAACCAGAACACATTCATCTGCTGCTCCTGCGGGTGCTTGTCGTTGATGTCGGAGCAGACAGTCTATGGAGGCCCTTTGGCGTTTTGAACGAATTATTTGAGCTTAGGTTTTCCGCTTCTGTGATTAGCGCGACGCTTTAGCGATCGGTTTTGCATAAGCGTTCGCTCGCGCTTGTGCCTGCGCAGGAAGCCATGCGAAAGCGGCCGCCCTCTATAATGACGCTCGTTCTGAATAACGGCGCGGCTTGCAGGAACAGCATCGGACGCGCCCCTCGCGGTGCACCACTCCATGCAAAAAATCATTCTGCCGTTCGTGTCCGGCTTTCTCGCCGCCCTGTTCTTCCACGAGGCCACGCTCGCGCTCTTGCACGCGGCCGGCTTCATCGACGCAAACGGTTTTTCGACCACGCCGTTCCAGCCGCTCGGCATCCCCGAATTCATCGCGAATGCGATCTGGAGCGCTGTCTGGGCGGTGCTGATGGCGTGGCTCTTGCGCGTGTCGCCTGAACGCGTCGCGCCGTGGATTCAAGCGTTCGTGTTCGGCGGGATCGTGCTGACGGCGGCGAGCACCTTCGTCGTCGATCCCGTGCGCGGCATCTGGCCGAGCGGCAACATGCTGCCGCGCCTCGCGGTCGGGTTCGCGGCCAATGCGATGTGGGGCTGGGGCGCGCTGGTGTTCATGCGCGCGTTCATGGCGGGACAGGAAGAGGATTGAGCCTCTTTCAGCCCACCAAATAGCGCAGCGGATGTTCCGCTGCAGGCCACGGGCTCTCGAACATCCGCTCCACGTCTTCACGCGTCACGTCTTCGATACGCGCGATGCGCCATACGGGCCGATTGTCCTTGTCGACGATGCGCGCCCGCACGCCTTCGATCACGTCGCCGCGAGCGAACGTCGAGCGCGTCAGATCGAGATCGCTGCGCAGGCGGTCCGCCATCGAGCTTTCCGCCCGCACCACGACTTCGAGCGACACCGCCATCGATAGCGGCGAGCGCTCGCGCATCGCGCCTTCGGTCTCCTCGGCCCATTCGCTTGCGGCGCAATCGCTTTCGCTCGCGAGCGAGGCCAGAATCCGCGCGACGTCCGGCTGCGCGAAGTGCCGGTCGATCCAGGCGCGGGTCGTCGCGAGCCTCGACGTATCGGGCGTCGGCACGACCTTGCAAAGCGACGCCGCGCGCCGCACGCAGTCGACGACTTCCGCACCGCTTCCGAACGGCTCCTGCGCCAGCGTATCGAGGAGCGCAGGCACCACCGAATCGTCGATGTAGACGTCCGCCAAGCCCGAATAGAGCGCGTCGGCGGCTTCGATGGTCGTGCCGGTCACCGCCAGGTAGCGGCCGATCGCGCCCGGCGTGCGCGCGAGAAACCAGCCCGCGCCGACATCGGGAAAGAGCCCGATGCGCGTTTCCGGCATCGCCATCCTGGTGGAGCCCATCACGACACGCAGGCCGCCCGTGCGATGCGCGGGCAGCGAGATCCCCATGCCCCCGCCCATCACGATGCCGTTCATCAGCGCGATGTAGGGCTTCGGGTAGGCGAAGACGGCATGGTCGAGCGCGTACTCCTCGATGAAGAAGTTATCGACGGCCGCTTGGTCGCCGCGCGTATAGGCTTCGTGGAAAAAGCGCACGTCGCCGCCCGCGCAGAACGCACGCGGATGCGGGCTGTGCACGACCACCGCGAGCACGCCGGCGTCGTTGCGCCACGCGTCGAGCGCCGCGTGCATCGCGCGGATCATCGATGTCGACAGCGCATTCAACGCTTTAGGACGATTCAGCTCGATATGACCGATGCGATTCGCGACGTAGGCGCGAACCTCTTCGTTCTCTGTGGCGGAAAGCGGTTCAGGCGTGGACATGAGCGATAGGGCCGAATGCGGCTGCCGGGCAGTGAAGGACGGGCACAACGGTAACACGTTAGGCGCGCCGCGAACGCTTCGCCTCCGGCGCGCCGAACCACGCGTCGATCGCCGCATCGACCAGCTTTTCCACCGGCGACTGCGGATAGACCGGACACGTCAGCGTCAGCGCGACGATGCCGTGCAGCGTCGCCCACAGCGCCTCGACCCACGCCTGGCTGTCGGCCGACGCGCTCACGCGTCCTGCCGCTTTCAGCTCCTCGATCGAGTCGATCAGCAGACGAAACGCGGCGGCGCCCGCGTCGGGGTTCGCGCCCTCGGCGGCCACAGCCGCTAACTGCCCCTCTTCGCTCGACGCGCCCCCATCCGACGAGCCGCCCAGCGCCGCATCGGTGTAGCTGGGATCTTCCATGAAGATCAGCCGGTAAGTCTCGCGATTCGCGAGCCCGAACGCGACGTACGCGTGCGCGATCGCCCGCAGACGCGCTTGCGGCTCGGCGATCTGCGCGTGCGGCGCCATGCTCGCGAGCAGTTGGTCGTAGCCCTCGGCGCACAGCGCGCGGGCGATGTCGTCGCGGCTTTCGAAGTGCAGATAGAGCGTGGCGGGCGAATATTCGATCGCGTCGGCGATCTTGCGCATGGACAGCGCGGCGAAGCCCTCGCGCATCACGATCTCTCGCGACGCTTCAAGGATGCGTTCCCGCAGTGCCTGCTTCTGGCGGTTTTTTCGTTCGGCGATTCCCATGTCGTGCATTTTCCGGTTGACAAACTGAAAAGTCAAATTAAACTGAACACCGTTCACTGAACACTGTTTAGTTTCCGTTCGATAGTCATTTAACTGGGCGTCGCGGCCTCAAGCGATGCATGGGACACAAGGAGCCGTCATGGAAAACGTCGCGCTTGCAGGGAAAGTCGGGTTGTTCGGAGCGGCCGGCGCCGCGGGCCGCAGCATTGCAGCCGCACTCGCAGCGGCGGGCCGCCATTACCGCGTCATCGGCCGTCACCGCGAGCCGCTCGAAGCACAATTCGGCGGCGATCCGCACGCGGAAATCGCAACCTGGGATATGGACGACCCGGCGTCCGTCGCCGCCGCTGCGCGCGGTTTGAAAACGGCTATCTATCTGGTCGGCGTGCCCTACGACCAGTTCGCGCTGCATCCGCAGCTGATACAAAAAGCGCTCGACGGCATGCGCACCGCCGGCGTCGAGCGCCTGATCCTGATCGGCACCGTCTACCCGTATGGGCGCACGCAAACGAATCCCGTCACCGAAACGCATCCGCGCGAGCCGCACACGTTCAAGGGCCGCATGCGTCTTGCGCAGGAAAACCTCGTCCTCGACGCACACGGCAAGGACGGCCTGCAAACCCTGGTGCTGCGGCTGCCCGATTTCTACGGCCCCGGCGTCGAACGCAGCTTCCTGCACGGCGCGTTCGAAGGCGCCGCACACGGCACGCGCGCGCAGATGATCGGCCCGATCGACGTGCCGCACGAATTCGTGTTCATGCCGGATGTCGGCCCGGTCATCGAAAAGCTCACGCGCACGCCGGAGGCCTACGGGCGCGTGCTGCATCTCGCCGGCGCCGGCACGATCACGCAGCGCGAGATAGCCGAGACGGCATATCGCCTCGCTGGACGCACGCCAAAGCTGATGGTGGCGAGCAAGCCGATGTTGCGCCTCTTCGGCCTCTTCAATCCGATGCTGCGGGAGCTGGTGGAAATGCACTATCTGCAGACCGACCCCGTCGTCCTCGACGACAGCGCCCTGCACGCGCTGATCGGTCCGATCAAGAAGACGCCCTACGAGGAAGGCATCCGGTTGTCGCTGGAAGCCGCGCGCAATGCAGCGGCGGCGCAGCCGGTTACGGCCTGAGAAACGAAGCGATGGCGAAGCATCGGCCGCGCACGAGCGCGCGGCGATGCGCAATGTCTATCGCCGGCGTTCAAACTCCGGCCATAGCGCGCACGTAAAATGCGACTCCGTTGAAAACGATGGAGCGCGCAATGAGCCAGTACTTTTTGGAAGGCCGCGAGGTGCCGGAAACCGATGCGGCATCGGCATGGTTTACGCACGCGGCGAGCAGCGGAATCGAAATTTCGCGCGCGATCGACATCTGGGAAGATGCCGCCACGATCGAAGGCAACCAGAGCCGGCTCGCCGTAGGCGAAGCCGGCATCCGCATCGAGTTCAGCACGAAGAAGTAAGCCTGCTCGTCGTGGGGCGCAGGCGTCATGGCCCGTCGGTACGCAGCGTCAATGCGCCTGCATCTTCGAAAACAGATTGAGCACGACGACGCCCGCGACGATGAGGCCCAGCCCCGCGACCGCGGCGAGATCCGGCACCTGCCGATACAGCACGATCGCGACCAGCGTGATGAGCACGATCCCGACCCCGGACCAGATCGCATAAACGATGCCCACCGGCATCGACTTCAACGTCATCGACAGGCAATAAAAGGCCACGCCATAGCCCGCCACGACCACGAGCGACGGCAAGAGGCGGGAGAATCCCTCGGATGCGCGCAGCGCCGAAGTCCCGATCACTTCGGCGACGATCGCGATGGCAAGCCACACATATCCCGGCATCGCGTCACGCCTTTGCAAGCGCGAGCTTGCTGTAGTCCTGCCCCAGTTCCGCACATAGCGCCTCGACGACGAGCTCATGATCGGAACGCTGCGGCAAGCCCGACACCGTTACCGAACCGATCACGCCGACGCCTGCCACGGCGAGCGGAAACGCACCGCCATACGCCGCATACTCGGTGAGCGGCAGACCGTTTTTGTCGGCGAGCGTGGTGCCCGCCTGCTGCATCTTCAAGCCGATCGCGTACGAACTGCGCCTGAAGTGCGCGACGACATTGCTCTTGCGGCGGACCCAATCGACGTTGTCGGGCGTGGTGCCGTCGAGCGCGCAGAAGAAAAGCGGTTGACCGAACGTGCGCACGTCGATCGCGATCGCAAGACCGCGCGCGACCGCGACTTCGTGCAAATAGGCGCCGAGTTGCCAAGCACGGGCGGCGTCGAAGCGAGGGAAGACAAGCGCATGCTCTTGTGCAGCAATCGCCTGCATGTCGTGAGCGATATCCATGAGATCAGCCGAAGTCGAAATGAAATGCGAGAGGACTCGCATCGCCGCGTGCCGCGTCGTGCGTCACGCAATGAAAAGAAGCGATGCGGATTGAATTCGCCCCGATTCTAGCGCACGGCATTCGAGCGCAAACGCGTGCAAGACGTCATCGTTCGGCCAATCGGCGACACACCTGCACGCTCTGTCCGCCCCGCTTTATCGCTGCTTCGATCCATCGTGCGCCGCTGACGTGACATCGATCTCAATGTCGATTCTTCGAAAAGTGTTGCACGAGGTTTTCGTTTCCCCTATAATTCAATTCTTCGACGGACGCGGGGTGGAGCAGTCTGGCAGCTCGTCGGGCTCATAACCCGAAGGTCGTAGGTTCAAATCCTACCCCCGCAACCAAGCAGCAAAGTCCGCAAGATTTTCAGCAAAAAGCCCGATCATCGCGATCGGGCTTTTTGCTTTTGCACATCATCTTTAGCGGCGCACTTTTCCGAAAAACGTGCTGTCCGTGCCTCGCAAGATTGCGATCGCGGGCATCAAGCGTGAGACACGAGAAACGCACCTGCCGGTGATAAACTCCCATCACACTTTTCCGTCCGCCTCCCATGAAATTCTGTTCAGCCTGCGGCCACACGGTGACCTTGCGCATACCGGCCGGCGACAACCGCGAGCGCTTCGTCTGCGAAGACTGCGGCACCGTGCACTACCAGAATCCCCGCAATGTCGTCGGCACCGTTCCCGTTTGGGACGACAAGGTGCTGCTGTGCCGCCGCGCGATCGAACCGCGCTACGGCTACTGGACACTCCCCGCGGGCTTCATGGAAATGGGCGAAACGACTTCCGAAGCGGCAGCGCGCGAAACGCTCGAGGAAGCCGGCGCACGCGTCGAAGTGCAGCATCTGTTCTCGCTCTTGAACGTGCCGCACGTGCATCAAGTGCATCTCTTCTATCTCGCGCGCATGCTCGATCTCGACATCGAACCCGGCGAAGAGAGCCTCGAAATCAAGCTCTTCGACGAGCGCGACATCCCGTGGGACGACATCGCGTTCCCGACTGTCGGCCAAACCCTGCGTTTCTTCTTCGCCGACCGCGCGGCCGGCAGCTTCGGTTTGCATACCGGCGACATCTTCCGCTCGCTGCGCGACGGCTGAGCCCCCTGCGCATTCACGACGACGCATGGTCCCCTGGCTCGGCCCCGACGATCCGTTTCCCCCAGTCGAGCGCGCGCTCGGCGCAACGAGCGGCGCGCCGGGACTGCTTGCGGCCAGCGCTGATCTCCTGCCCTCGCGCCTCATCGACGCGTACCGGCGCGGCATCTTCCCGTGGTACTCCGACGGCCAGCCGGTGCTCTGGTGGAGCCCCGATCCGCGCATGATCCTCGCACCCAGCGAATTCAAGGTGTCGCCGTCGCTCAGGAAGACGCTCAAGCGCGTGCTGCGCGAGGACCGCTGGGAAGTGCGCATCGACTTTGAATTCGCGGCCGTGATGCGCTCATGCGCCCAATCGCCGAGGCGCGGACAGCGCGGCACGTGGATCACGGCGGAAATCATCGATGCGTACTCGTCGCTGCACCGAGTCGGCGACGCGCACAGCATCGAAACGTGGCTCGACGGCAAACGCGTCGGCGGCCTTTATGGCGTGTCGTTCGGCAAGATGTTCTTCGGCGAATCGATGTTCGCCGAAGTCACCGACGCCTCGAAGATCGCACTCGCCGCACTCGTCGGACACTTGCGCCGGCATGAAGTCGAGCTGATCGATTGCCAGCAGAACACCGCGCACCTCGCATCGCTCGGCGGCCGCGAGATCGCGCGCAAGGCATTCATTACGCACGTGAAGAGCGCGGTCGCCGCTTCGCCGATCCCGTGGCGTTTCGACAAGACGGTTCTGGCGGACCTGGTCGCGCCATCGTTCGCCTCAACGTCCTGATCCTCCTGACTCAGCGCACGCCGAACGACGCTCGACGCGGCCATCAGGCGGCAAGGCGGTCAGGTGAGCGCATCCGAATCATTCATTTTTCTTAAAATTAGCTTTCATTTTTATTTTGTATGCAGTCCAATTAGCGCTCGACCTCGACACAACGGAGACCCGCTTGACCGACTTCGCCAAATCCTCGCTCACACTTGGCGCCTGCATCGGCGCCTACACCGCGATCATCAGCGCCATCGAGCTTTTCTTCGGCTGACCCCGTCCACCGTCGGCGGCCCCGTCCCTCGTTTCAGGCGGCCACGACACCCCGAGCATCACCAACCTCCCCTAGTTCGCGGGCCCGTTCACCGGAGCCCGCTTTTTTTCGCCGACTCGGCCGAGAGCACCGTCATGCCGTATCAGCGCGATATGCGCGCCATGGCACACGAGACGAAACAAACTCGCGCCATCGCAATATACTTGTCACTAACGCATAGGCAATGCATGAATCGTGCACTGCCGGCCCAGACGACCGAGCCCGTCCGATAGCCTTGCCGTGGCTGTCCAAGAGGCTTGCAATACCAAAAGACGACGCATTGAGAGCCGCCGATGACTCACCCGAATGAGCTGCCGCTTTCACCGCTTTCCGCGTTGCAGTTCTATGCAACCGCCCCCTACCCGTGCAGCTACCTGGATGGGCGCATCGCACGATCGCAGGTCGCCACGCCCAGCCATCTGATCAATTCCGACGTCTACACCGAACTCGTCAAGAGCGGCTTCCGGCGCTCGGGCGTCTTCACGTACCGCCCCTATTGCGACGGCTGCCGCGCATGCGTGCCGGTGCGCGTGCCGGTCGATGCGTTCAAGCCGAACCGCACGCAGCGCCGCGTGTGGAAGAAACATGGCGGGCTGATCGCGACGGTTGCGCCGCTGCACTACGACGAGGAGCACTACGCGCTCTATATGCGCTACCAGGCCGCGCGCCACGCGGGCGGCGGCATGGACCGCGACAGCCGCGATCAATACGAGCAGTTCCTGCTGCAAAGCCGGATCAACTCGCGTCTGGTGGAATTCCGCGAAGCGCCCGTGGAAGCGCACGACCTCATGCACCGCACGGCCGCCGAACAAGGCACGCTGCGCATGGTGAGCATGATCGACATCCTCGGCGACGGCCTCTCGTCGGTCTACACGTTCTTCGAACCGGACGAGCCGCACGCGAGCTACGGCACCTACAACATCCTCTGGCAGATCGAGCAGGCAAAAAGCCTGCGGCTGCCGCACGTCTATCTCGGCTATTGGATCCGCGAAAGCACGAAGATGGCGTACAAGGCGAACTTCCGTCCGCTCGAAGGTCTCTTCGATGGCCGCTGGAGCGTGCTGGACCCGGAAGGCGTCGATCTGCCGCCGGTCGACGCGGCGTTGCCCACGGGCGAGCGCTGAGACGATGCTTGCGCCGGTCAGACCGTAAAGCACTCACCAAAGGACTCGCTTCGAATTGCGCGCCGATGTCCGTATCGGTCGCATGCAACGGCGGGAATGCACTTCAAACCCGCTAAAATGGCGGGTTATCAAAATTCAGCCGCGCAGCCGGCCCCTTCCCGTGTTCACCTCCCTCTATCCGCTTGTCCGCGCCTCACTCTTTCGCATCGATCCGGAAAACGCCCACCATCTGACGCTCGCCGCACTCGGCGCCGCGGGCCGCACCGGGCTTGCTCGCGTCTTCGGCGCACGCGTGCCCGACGCGCCGCGCACGGTGATGGGCCTCACGTTCCGCAATCCTGTTGGACTCGCGGCCGGGCTCGACAAGGATGGCGCCTGCATCGACGGCTTTGCCCAGCTCGGCTTCGGCTTCATCGAAGTCGGCACGGTCACGCCGCGCGCGCAGCCGGGCAACCCGCGTCCACGCATGTTCCGCTTGCCGCCGGCCGGCGCGATCATCAACCGGATGGGGTTCAACAACCAGGGGGTCGACCAATTCGTGCAGAACGTGCAGGCGGCGCGCTATCGCGGCGTGCTGGGCCTGAACATCGGCAAGAACGCCGACACGCCGATCGAGCGCGCCGCCGAAGACTATCTGTACTGCCTCGAACGCGTGTATCCGTTCGCGAGTTACGTGACGATCAACATCTCGTCGCCGAACACGAAGAACCTGCGGCAGTTGCAGGGAGCGGGCGAGCTCGACGCGCTCCTGGCCGCGCTCAAGGATAAGCAGCAGCGTCTCGCCGACATGCACGGCAAACTCGTGCCGCTCGCGTTGAAGATCGCCCCCGATCTCGACGATGAGCAGATCAAGGCCATCTCCGACACGCTGTTGCGCCATCAGATCGAAGGCGTGATCGCGACCAACACGACGCTCTCGCGTACCGCCGTCGCTGGGCTGCAGCACGCGGACGAGGCCGGCGGCCTGTCGGGCAAGCCGGTGTTCGACGCGTCGAACGAAGTGATCCGCAAACTGAAAGCCGAAGTCGGCGATACCGTGCCGATCATTGGGGTTGGCGGCATCTTCTCCGGCGACGACGCGCGTGCGAAACTCGCGGCGGGCGCGTCGCTGGTGCAGCTCTACACAGGCTTCATCTACCGCGGTCCGGCGCTGATCGCCGAATGCGCGGAAGCCGCCGCCCGTAGCCGTTCCGCGTAATATAGAAATAAACAAACGATATTTAAAGAGCGATTGCTCTTTCGCTATCATTGCGCCCACAACAACGCCCGAAGCGGGCAAGGAAAGGAACACGATGAAACTCGGTCTGCTGAAAAAGCTCTTCGTCGCCGGCGTGATCGGCGCCGCCTTCACCGCCGTCACCGCGCACGCGGATGACCTGCTCGATCAGGTCAAGCAGCGCGGCACGCTGCGCATCGGTCTCGAAGGCACGTTCCCGCCGTTCAATTCGAAGGCGGCAAACGGTGAGCTGGTCGGCTACGACGTGGACATCGCCAAGGCCGTCGCCGCGAAGCTCGGCGTGAAGCCCGAGTTCGTCACGACCGAATGGAGCGGCATCATCGCGGGTCTCCAAGCCGGCAAGTTCGACGTGATCGTGAATCAAGTGGGCGTCACCGACGCGCGCAAGCAGACGCTCGACTTCTCCCCCGCCTACACGTACTCGGCCGCGCAGCTGATTCAGCGCAAGGACGACACGCGTCAGTTCGGTTCGCTCGAAGACCTGAAGGGCCATAAGCTCGGCGTCGGTCTCGGTACGAACTACATGGACATGGCGAAGTCGGTGGCGGGCATCGATGTCGTGACTTATCCGGGCGCGCCCGAATATCTGCGCGACCTCGCGGCCGGCCGCATCGACGCCGCGCTCAACGACCGCCTGATGCTCGCGTATCTGCTCAAGAACTCGCAGCTGCCGCTGCGCACGGGCGCGACGGTCGGCGCGGGCAACCCGTCGGCGATTCCGTTCAAGAAGGGCAATCCGAAGTTCGCGAAGGCGATCGACGACGCGATGACCCAGCTCGAAGCGGACGGCACGTTCTCGAAGATCTCCGACAAGTGGTTCGGCATCGACGTGACGAAGCCGATCACGAAGTAAGCCGAAAATCTTTAATGGCCCACTTGGGCTAGAGACAACGAAGGGCGGCATCTTCTCGATGCCGCCCTTCGCTTTTTCTTCGTCGGTTTATGATGTGCGCTCGATTCGTTTCCTTCGTCTCTTCAGCGCGTTAGAAATTCGTAAAACATGTCCACCACTTCCCTGCTCGTCCAATCGATGCCGGTGCTCGCGCAGGGTGCCGTCCTGACCGTCAAGTTCGCGGTGCTGTCGATGGTCTTCGGGCTCGTCGCAGCTGTTGTGCTGGCGCTGATGGGCATCAGCCACAGCAAGCCGCTCAATTGGATCGCGCGCCTCTACGTGAGCCTGATGCGCGGCACGCCGCTGCTCGTGCAGATCTTCGTCATTTACTACGGCTTGCCGAGCCTCGGGATCTCGCTCGATCCGACGCCGGCGGGCGTCCTCGCGCTCTCGGCGAACGTCGCCGCTTATCTGTCGGAGAGCATGCGCGGCGCGATCAACGGCATCCATCGCGGACAGTGGCTCGCGGCTTATAGCCTGGGCTTGTCGCGTCGTCAGACGCTGCGCTTCGTGATCGGCCCGCAAGCCTTGCGTATCGCGGTGCCGAGCCTGTCGAACAGTCTGATCAGCTTGATCAAGGACACGTCACTGGTGTCAGTCATCACCGTGACCGAACTGCTGCGCAGCGCGCAGGAAATCATCGCGACGACCTATCAGCCGTTGCCGCTTTATCTCGCGGCGGCGGCTGTTTATTGGGTGCTGTGCCAGGTGCTCGAGTGGGGCCAGCGCTGGTATGAGCGACGGCTTGCGTTGCCGTCGCGGCATTGAATTTCAGACGATCAGACTCTCAGCGCGCCGCCAGCGGCGCCGGCGTATCGAGGAGCCTACCGAAGCGATTCATACGCGGCAGGTAATCGCGATCCGGATCGAGCGAGTACGCGACGCGGCGCGTGCGTCCCATCACTTCGCTGCGCGGGAAGAAGCCGAAGTAGCGCGAATCGGCACTGTCGTCGCGATTGTCGCCGAGCATCAGGTACTCGCCGGGCGGCACAACCACGGGGCCGAACGTGCTGCGCGGGCTCGGAGCGATCTCCGAAAGACGAACGACGTGCGCGACGCCGTCGAAACGCTCCGTCAGATAGTCGGCGGGCGCGGCCGGCTCATCGGCCATCGGCGCCGACGCGAGCGGCTGGTAGTTGGCGCGCACGCCGTTCACGTAAAGCACGTTCTCACGCAGCGCGATGCGATCTCCCGGCACGCCGATCACGCGCTTCACGAGCAGCTCATGCGCGGCCGACGAATCGATCGTCACGATATCGCCGCGCTGCGGATCGCCGAGATGGGCCAGCGCCACGTGCGTAAACGGCACGCGCAGATCGTAGGCCATCTTGTCGACGAGGATGCGGTCGCCCTCGCGTATCGTCGGCAGCATCGAGCCGCTCGGCACGACGTTCCAATCGGCGATCGCGCTGCGAAACAACACCATCAAAAAGATAAACGCGATCAGGCTCTTGTTGTCGCGCCAGAGTTTGCCCACCATGCGCATTGCTGCGGCTCCATTGGAAGTCATTCGAAAGCTTGCCACGCTCAAGACCCAGTAACCCATCGAGCCCTGGACGCAGCATATGAGGCGGCCATCATAGCACCGGGCCTATCGCGCCAGCAGCGACGACTGGGCGTGCCGATGCGTCCTTACTCTCCAGCGTATTTGAGCCCGAGCGTCGCGCGCGCCGAGTCCATCATCGAGATCATCTGCAGCGACTTCGCGTGCGTCATCACCGGGCTCTCGAGCGCACCCGCGCGGATCAGGTCGCAAAAGTGCGCCGTCTCATAGTTGAGACCGCCGCCTTCGAACGGCGCCTCGAGTTCGACGACGCGGCCGTCGATGTAGCGAACCGTCGCGCGCACCGGGTTCCACCAGTTCTCGTGGATCGTCACGCAGCCGAGCGTCCCGGCCAACAGCGCATCGCCCTTGCCTTGCAGGTCCAGTCCGCAAAAAAGCTGGGCGATGCCGCGTTCGTGCCGGCAATTGAGGCTCGCGAACGTATCGACGCCCGTCGAGCCCAGGCGGCCGATCGTCTGCACATCGAGCGGCGCGCCGAGCCAGTCGATGGCAAGAAACGCCTCGTAGATGCCGATATCGAGCAGCGCGCCGCCCGTGTGTTCGAACGAAAACGCGGGATGGTCCGCGGGCACGTTCGCCATCGCGCAACCGGCGCGCACGAGGCCGATCTCGCCGACCGGGTCGCTCGCCAAGTGCTCGCGCAGCTTGCGGTAGAGCGGATAGAACGGCGGCTTCATCGCTTCCATGAACAGGCGCTTCGCGTCGCGCGCCGCGGCGAGCACGCGTTCGAGCTGCCGCGCGTTGATCGTCGCCGGCTTTTCGCACAGCACATGCTTGCCTGCGGCGAGCGCGGCAAGCGCATAGTCGGCATGGCTGTCGTGCAGCGTGGCGATGTAGATCGCATCGACGTCGCTCGCGAGCAGCGCATCGAGGCTCGGGCAGGCGCTGGCGTTAAATTGCTGCGCGTAGGCGTCGGTCGTCGACGCGCGGCGCGACCAGACATGCGTCATCTGCGCATTCGGCACGTGCGCGAGCCCAAGCCCGAAGCGGCGCGCGATATTGCCCGCGCCTAAAACGCCCCAGCGGACGGTTTCACTGCTAGTTGTGTCGTGATTCATCGAAGAACGGGGTGGTCGAGGTCGGTTTCAAGAGTCGCGCGGCGCAAGCGCCGGCGCGTGAGAAGCATGAGAAGCGTGGGAATGGCCGTAATGATAAGCGGCTCGCCATCGGCACGCGCGGACGGCGTGGCTTGCTGGGGCGAACTTTCGGAAGAGCGGGAAACGCCATCGGCCAATGGCAGGCAATCCATGCGCAATCAACAACGCGCAAACGTTTGCGCAAGCGGCGAGTGAAACCGAGGGAAGACGAAAAACCCGACCGCAGGACACGCTCGGGTGGCGCCCTGCGTCGGCAGGCGCCAGACAGGCACGCGCGGCTTACTTGCGGCCGGGCATCTCGATCGAGAACTCGCGGCCGATTTCGTCCGCGGTGAAGTCGATCAACGCCAGCGCCGCCGCTTCGGCCTCTTTCGGATCGCGCCGCTCGATCGCCTCGACCATGCGCGCATGCGTGCGCACGGAGATCTCCCAGACGCCCGGCTTCTGGTTGACCATCGGGTTCACCGTGGTCAGCGCGCCGCGAATGATCGCCGCCATCTGCTGGAAGAACTGGTTGCCGCTCGCATGCACGATGCGCGTGTGCAGCAATTCGTCAGCCGCTTCATAACCGGGTTCGCCGGGCGCAATCGTCTTGAACACGTCGAACGCCTCGCGGATGCCGGCCACTTCCGACACGCTCGCGCGCGCCGCCGCCTGCGCCGCCGCGCGCGGCTCGATCAGCATGCGGAACTCGATCACGTCGCGCATGAAGACCGGATCGGGCTTCGCGCGAAAGCGCCAGTTCACGACATCCTCATCGATCATGCGCCAGTCGCGCATCGAGCGGATACGGGTGCCGACTTTTGGCCGCACGTCCAGCATGTGCCGCGCGAGCAGCATCGACAGCGCCTCGCGCATCACCGTGCGGCTCACGTCGAATTCCTTCGACAGCACGTCCTGCGGCGGAAGAATCGCCCCGTATTTTTCTTCGACAATGCCCGTGACGAGCCCGTCCATCACCTTGCTGACCAATGAGCGGTCCTTGCCCTGCTCCATGACACCCCCCGATGCGCCGTCCGACGCCCGATTCATTTCGCGCCCTCGCGTGCCCTGTTGTCGATCCGATACGGTGCGGCGGCCAAATTGAATATGCCAGATGGGAAAAACCTGTCAGGGTTTTTCCGTCTGACAAAAGCGCAGCCGAACGTGGTTGCACTGCAAAAAGCCGTGGCGGCCCGTACCTCTAAACCGGTGAGTACCATAGGACATTGTAGAAAATGAGCGACGCCCAAACGTACGCGACCGCACACATCGCGGCTCATCGGCGCACCGCTCAAGCCAATGAGGACGGTGCGTCGAACGCGTACCCCTTATTACCCCCGTTACTGCTTTCTCTATATAGCGCCAGCTTTCTCGACAGCGAGATTCAGCGCATTCCGAATGGCCCTGCCGTGTAATACTCCGCGCGGCGGTCGCGCACCTCGATCGGCTCCACGAAGCCGCACGGCCCGCCGCGTACGAACGCGGCGACTGACCTGCCGCAGTCGGCGCCCGTCTCCAGCGTCCTGCGAAACCCGAATCTTTCATAGAGCGGCCGCTGCGCCGCCGGCGCGAACGCCCTCACCGTGTGCCGCGGCCAACGTGCATCGACCACGCGCATCACGTGATCGATCAGCGCGTAGGCGGCTCGGTCACCGCGAAGCGACGGGCACGTCAGAATCTTGTCGATCCACACTTCCTGATGTTCGAGCTCGCCCGGGCGAATGCGCGCATAGGCGAGAATCGGCATCGGACGGGTCATGTCTTCGTGCGCGAAAACATGCAACGCCGCCTCGTCATAGCCGTCCGCATCGAGATGCACGCGCGACGCCTCGACCACGAAAACGGCACTGCGTGCGCGCAAGATCAAATACAGTTCGCGCGCGCTCAGTTGCTCGAATGTCAGCGTTGCCCAGTTCATCGCCGGCGTCCACCAGGAAAGTAAGACGAATTTTCATGGTTGCACGGTACGTCCCGAAACCCGTGCTCACCGTGCGCAATCGCACCCAATTTACCGATTTCAGCCTACGAATCCAGGGCTATCTTACGCAATCGGGCTTTAGCTGATTAATTGCCAGTGCTTATCAATTCACGCCAGGCGCTTTTGTACGGCGGCGACGCCCACGATGTTCGGCCCAAACCGGCACGAGGCCTTACGAATGTTGGCGCGGCCACGACACTGCTCGCTATCGCTCATAGGATTGAGGCACTGATATGACCATAACAACTGTATTACGCAGACATTGGCCATGTCTCAACAATGATTCATTCGCGGCACGCTTAACTTCTTACAACGCCCGTGACATTTTCGGACTCGTCGGTGTCCTCTGTTTCAGAGTTGCGGCTGCTTCTATTCATCGTTCGAATTTGCAACCATTTCGGCGCGCGCCCTTGTCCCGTCAGGCATTGCAATTGCGCAGACCATACGGTGCAGTGCAGCAAAGTCCACCCTCGATGCAACACATCTGAATCAATTTCGGCATACCGGCCCGGGTCGCCATCCGCCGCCGACGCGGCCGAATCGTCGGGCTGGCGTCGCTGGCCGGATGCTTGGCGCGTACCGCCTAAAGCCCCGTCCTATCTGGACGCGGCGCATTCAAACACGACCACCCCGCCGCGCGCGCCAGCGCACCGCCGCATTTTGCAGATTTGAAACAAAAACGGACCGACTGGTGCCCGAGCCGCGTCGCAACAACAGCAACGTCCCATCTGAACGGGCCTTTCGGGGGCTTGGCACGATCCTCGCTGAAGGATGGCGCACAGAGCGCAACCGCACAGACGGTCGCCACCGCGAGAGAGCGCGAGGCCACAAGAAAGCGCGGCAATCCTGTCGAAATGCTTGCAAGTCTGATGATTGACAGATGCCGCGAACGGACCAGAAACACGAGGCGTGTACAGCACAGCTTCCACCGAGGACCGAATATGTTGACCCTACAATCCGACCTGCATGGCAACCATTTGCTTGGGGCGTTGCCATCGAACGAGTGGCAGGCTTTGACGCCCCATCTCGAACTGGTTCACCTTCGCACCGAGCAATTGCTGTGCGACTGCGGCCACAAGATTCACCACGTCTACTTTCCGACGACCGCCATCATCTCGATCCTGGCGATGATGGAAGACGGGGGCTCCGTCGAGCTCGCAGCCGTGGGACGCGAAGGCATGACCGGCGTCCAGGTGCTGACGGGGGGAGAAACGATGCCGAGCCGCGTGCAAGTGCAATGCGCGGGCTTCGCCTACCGGATGAGCGCGCAACGCTTGCGGCAGGAATTCGCGCGCTCGGACTTCCTGCGCCGTCTGATGCTGCTTTACATGCAGGCGCTGCTCACGCAAGTCGCGCAAACCGCGGCATGCAACCGCCATCACTCGCTGTCCAAGCAGCTTTGCCGCTGGCTCCTGATCGAGGTCGATCGCGCCGCCACCAACGAGCTGGCCGTGACGCAGCAGCTCATCGCCGACATGCTCGGCGTGCGCCGCGAAGGCATTACGGAAGCGGCTGGCAAGCTGCATGATCTTGGCTTGATTCATCACAGCCGCGGCCACATCAAGGTGCTCGACCGCAAGGGCCTCGAAACCCGCGCGTGCGAATGTTATGGCCTCGTGAAGCGCGAATTCGACCGGCTGCTGCCGGCCCTGCATCAAACGGATACGGTGAGCTGATCTTCACGAAGCGCGCGCTCACGGGCGCACGCTTCGTTGGCTTGCTGCTTATTGCTCGCTGATATCGCTGCGCACGCGCTCGCCGATCTCGTAGAGCGCGGCGAGCATCGCAAGGTGAGCGCGCTCGCTCGCGGCTTCTTCATCGCTCATGCCGTCGCACGCCTGACCGCCGATGATGATGCCGAGGCAAAGCGCGTAGTTGCTCGCAAACGCCGTGGGTGAAGGATCGCTGCGCTTCATCCCTTCATACGCGGTGTCGAGCGCGTGGCGCAGTTCGGCTTGCATAGTGTTGTGTCCTCGGGCTCAGCGCTTCGCGTAGTCGATCGTTTCGACACCCGTTTCGGTGCCGAGCAGGCAGAGGTCCGCGCCGCGGGCGGCGAAGAGGCCCACCGTCACCACGCCGGGCCACGCGTTCACGACCGCTTCGAACGCGCACGGATCGGCGATTTGCAAGCCTTTGACGTCGATGATCTCGTTGCCGTTGTCGGTGACGTAGGGCGAGCCGTCCTGCTTCACGCGCAGCACCGGCACACCGCCCGCTGCCGTCACGCGCCGGCCGATCGCCGTGCGCGCCATCGGCACCACTTCGATCGGCAGCGGGAAGTTGCCCAGCACGTCGACGCGCTTCGTCGCGTCCGCGATGCAGACGAACACATCCGACACCGACGCCACGATCTTCTCGCGCGTGAGCGCCCCGCCGCCGCCTTTGATCATCGCGCCGCCATGATCGATTTCGTCGGCGCCGTCGACGTACACCGGCAGCGATTCGATGTCGTTCAGATCGAACACCTTGATGCCGTGCTTCTCGAGACGCGCGGTCGTCGCGACCGAGCTCGACACCGCGCCGCGGTAGCGGCCCTTGACGGCGGAGAGCGCGTCGATGAAGCAGTTCGCCGTCGATCCCGTGCCGACGCCGATGATGGCGCCTTCGGGGACATGGGCGTTCACGTAGTCAGCGGCGGCCTGGCCGACCAGTTGCTTGAGTTCGTCTTGAGTCATGGCTTGAGGAAGAGAGGCTTGCAGAAAAGCGGAAGTTTACCGGAGTCGGGACGACGGAAATGACTACGCCTTGGCGCCGGCCTTGACCGCGCCGCGCTGTCTCACCGCTTCGAACAAACACACCCCGCTCGCCACCGATACGTTGAGGCTTTCCACCGTCCCCGCCATCGGAATATGCATGACCTCGTCGCAAGTATCGCGCGTGAGACGGCGCATGCCCTCGCCTTCCGCACCCATCACGAGCGCCACCGGGCCGTCGAGCTTGGTCTCGTAGAGGCTCGCGGTCGCCTCGCCTGCCGTCCCGACCACCCACACGCCCGCGTCCTTCAATTCGCGCAGCGCGCGCGCCAGATTCGTGACGGTGATGTACGGCACCGTGTCGGCCGCGCCGCTTGCCACCTTCGCGGCCGTCGCGTTCAAGCCCGCCGAACGGTCGCGCGGCGCGATCACTGCGTGCGCGCCCGCCGCATCGGCAACCCGCAGGCAAGCGCCCAGGTTGTGCGGATCGGTGACGCCATCGAGCACCAGCAGGAGCGCCGGGCCGTTGATACCGTCGAGCAGTTCAGCGAGGTTCTGCGCGAGCGGCACGTCGCCCGCGAGCGCGACGACGCCCTGGTGGCGCTCGGTCCGCGCGAGACCCCACAGGCGCGTCTCATCGGCTGCGATCAGCCGCACGCCCGCCTCCTTGGCCGTCTGCAGGAAGTCCTGCATGCGGCGATCGCGCCGCGTCGCGTCGTAAAACACCTCCTCGACCGTCGACGCGTCGTGCCGCATACGCGCGGTCACTGCGTGAAAACCGTATAGAACCTTGTGACGTGCCATGACTGAAACAACCTTTGCTTGAACGAGCGCGACGATGATGAACGGGCCGGAGCCAGGCTGCACGACCATCGCGCGTAACACAATGAAAGGCGCCGCACAGCGAGACCAGATGGCCCGCCATGCGGCGCGATGGGGCGCCGCGTACCGCGCGCCATCAAGCGGCGCGCGGCACGCGTTGCATCAATACTTCTTGCGCGAGCGGGTTTTCGACGCCGATTTCGACGCCGCGCGTTTCTTCGGCGCTCCGCCGCGCGAAGCCCGCGCTTCCTTCACGGCCACCGACTTCGCGGGCGCGGCCTTCTTGCGGTGCGCGCCGTCCACTGCGGGCAGCGAGCGAACGCGCGGCCCCGCTTCGCCATCGAGCATCGATTTGTCGGCGAGCGCCGGACGGCTGCCGGGCGCCTTGATCGGCGTATCGCGCACGAGGCGGAAGTCGATCTTGCGCGCGTCGAGATCGACGCGGCTCACCTGCACGCGCACGCGGTCCGACAGCCGGTAGCGGATGCCGGTGCGCTCGCCGCGCAATTCGTTCTTGACCTCGTCGTACTGGAAGTAGTCCGAGCCGAGCTCGGTCACGTGCACGAGGCCCTCGATAAAGAGCGCATCGAGCTGCACGAAGATGCCGAACGACGTCACGCCGCTCACCATGCCGCCGTACTCTTCGCCGAGCTTGTCGCGCATGAAGTAGCACTTGAGCCACGCTTCGACGTCGCGCGACGCTTCATCGGCGCGCCGCTCGTTCGCCGAGCAATGGAGGCCGAGCTCTTCCCAGATCGCCGTGTTCGAACGCGCGCGGCCGCGCGATTCGTCGTCGGCCTGCTGCATCGCACGCGCGCGCGGGGAAATCGCCGTGTTGAGCGCGACGCCGTGCGGCGTGGCCGGCTGGTATTTGCGGCCCGACAGGATCGCGTAGATCGCGCGGTGCGTGAGCAGGTCGGGGTAGCGGCGGATCGGGCTCGTGAAGTGCGCGTAGGCGTCGTAAGCGAGACCGAAGTGGCCGATGTTGTCCGGGCTGTAGACCGCCTGTTGCATCGAGCGCAGCAGCATCGTCTGCAGCATCTGCGCGTCGGGCCGGTCGCGAATCTGCGCCATCAAGGCGGCGTAGTCGCTCGCGTGCGGCGTGTCGCCGCCACCAAGCGTCAAGCCCATGCCGCGGAGGAACGTGCGGAGGTTTTCGAGCTTTTCCGCCGTCGGCCCCGCGTGCACGCGGTAGAGGCCCGGGTGCTTGTTGCGCTTCATGAAGTCGGCTGCGCAGACGTTCGCGGCCAACATGCATTCTTCGATCAGCTTGTGCGCGTCGTTGCGCTGGCGCGGCACGATCTGCTCGATCTTGCCCTGCGCGTTGCAGACGATGTAGGTCTCGGTCGTGTCGAAGTCGATCGCGCCGCGCTTCTGGCGCGCGGCGAACAACGACTTGTAGACGCCGTAAAGGTTTTGCAATTGCGGCAGAAGCGCCGCGCGACGCACCGCCTCCGGACCCTTCGTGTTCGCCAGCACCGCCGCGACTTCGGTATACGTGAGACGCGCCGCCGAATGCATCACGCCCGGGTAGAACTGGTACGCCTTGATCTCGCCGCGCGTGGTGATGACCATGTCGCACACGAGCACGCAACGGTCGACCTGCGGATTGAGCGAGCACAGCCCGTTCGACAGCTTCTCCGGCAGCATCGGAATCACACGGCGCGGGAAATAGACCGACGTGCTGCGCTCGAGCGCGTCGACATCGAGACCGTTGTCCGGCTGTACGTAGTAGGAGACATCGGCGATCGCGACGATCAGGCGGAAGCCATCGCCGCGGCCGACCTTGATCGGTTCGCAATAGACGGCATCGTCGAAATCGCGAGCGTCTTCGCCGTCGATCGTGACGAGCGGCACGTCGCGCAAATCGACGCGATGACGAATGTCGACCGGGCGCACCTCGTCGGGCAGCTTCGCCGCCTGCTGAAGCGCGGCATCGCTGAACTCGTGCGGCACGCCGTACTTGCGCACCGCGATTTCGATTTCCATGCCGGGGTCGTCGATGTCGCCGAGCACTTCGGCCACGCGCCCGAGCGGCTGCGAATGGCGGCTCGGGAAATCGGTCAGATCGACGACGACGACCTGCCCAACCTTCGCCTTCTTCGTGTTCTGCGTGATCAGGATGTCGTGACCGATGCGCTTGTCCTCGGGCGCGACGATCAGCGCGCCGTTCTCGTTCAAGAGCCGGCCGATGACGCGCTTGTTCGCGCGATCGGTGACCTCGACGACGTGCCCTTCCGGCCGCCCGCGCCGGTCATAGCCGACGATGCGCGCGAGCACGCGGTCGTTGTGCATGACCTTCTGCATCTCGGTGTTGGGCAGGAACAAGTCGTCCTGGCCGTCATCGCGGATGACGAAGCCGAAGCCGTCGCGGTGGCCCTGCACGCGGCCTGCGACAAAGTTCGAGGGATGGGTCAACTGATAGTAGCCGCGCTTGTCGAGGCGGATCTGGCCATCGCGTTCCATGGCAGCCAGACGCTTGAAAAATCCTTCGCGTTCCTGGCGTTTGATCGACAGCGTTTCGGCGATGTCGTTTGCGGCTAGCGGCGATTCGCTGGTGCGCAGCACGCCGAGAATTTCTTCCCGGCTCGGGATCGGATAGGGATATTTGCTCAAGGGCTTGTCGATGATTTGTACTCGTCTCGGTCGGATCGCGGGTCGCTGGTCGTTGACTTGAGCGGGCTGGCGGGCAGTGCGGGCCATTCTATCACCCGCCGTGCGGCCGACCAGCCCCGCAGCAAGCGCCGCGCGGCAGTGCGGCGGCGGCCCATCGAAGCCAATCAAAATGCTTGACAGCCTCTCGAGGCCCGCTATAATTACGGTCTTTGCAGCACACGCACCTGCCCAGGTGGCGGAATTGGTAGACGCACTAGTTTCAGGTACTAGCGGGTAACTCCGTGGAGGTTCGAGTCCTCTCTTGGGCACCAGATTCGAAAAGGCCAGCATTCGCTGGCCTTTTTCATTTCCAGTCGAGAAAGCGACGTGTCTACGCACTTTGTGCGAGCCTGACGCCCTCCTCGTCAATGATTCACTTTCCAATTGACACTATCCGCCATCTCGTTACAATAGCGCTCTAGCTTGAAGCAAGCCCAGGTGGCGGAATTGGTAGACGCACTAGTTTCAGGTACTAGCGGGTAACTCCGTGGAGGTTCGAGTCCTCTCCTGGGCACCACAAGCAGTTCCGGCGCAAGCCGAAGTAGTCCGAGAAACCCCGTAAGATCAAAGTCTTACGGGGTTTTTTGTTTCCGCGGACGACTGCCACATACCTGTGGTATCGAAGATTTTTGCGTATGCGCGGAGTCGAGGTGCCAAGCCATGCCCACGCGCGTTGAACCGAAGTCCGAAGTGGTGTTTCGTGTCGCCAAACCGCGCGAGCGTCCATACCTGATCACCGATGGGAACGGACTCGCCCTGCGCGTCTGGCCGGGCGGAAGCAAAACGTGGCTGCTTCGCTATCGCCGACCGGGCACCGGAAAGGAAAACGTTCTCAGCCTTGGGCCCTACCCTGAGGTCGCGCTCGTCGAGGCGCGCAAGTCTGCCGCGATCGCCAGCAGCCTGGTTCGAGAGGGTACCGATCCGATCGAGCATCGCAGATGCCAAATCTGCCGCACGCAACCGTGCTGCTGAGGGCGCGTTCCACCTCGTCGCCGAGAACTGGCTCGCCTTCAAACGGAAGGAGTGGGCCGACGAGACCTACCGCAAAGCGGAATTCGTGGTGCGGCAATACGTGGGCGGCATCGTCACTTACGCGATCCACCAGAGCCTGAGGGAGGACGGCATTCCCTTATCGCTGCGCGGTGTCATCCCGAGACACAAGAAAGGACACATCCCTGCGATCACGGAGCCCACCGAAATCGCCCCGCTTGCGGAAGCCATCAATACGGCAACGGGAAAATCAATACTCTGCGTGTGGACTGCGAAACAATCGGATGGCGCGGTTTGGCTGGTCGACTGCAAGAGTTGACTCCTCTGCGGGTCAACGCTGTTGAAGCGATGGACGCGGTAACGCTGTAGTCGGGATTTCCTGCCGAAAGAAAAAGCAGCGACGCAAACCACCGCAGTAGTCGCAAACGCCACGTACTCTGCGCCGTTATTCCTGTCCGTCGCGATGCGGATGCTCACCTTCACGGCCTGCGCAATTGTCAACCCTTGCGGCTGCGCGGATGAACCATGTCGCGACCTTGCACATCCTGCATATGCAGCTCCGTTTCAGGCACTAAGTGATTCGGTCCCGTGCATCAATTCGATACGATTACTTCGACACGGCGATTTCTCGCCCGTCCCTGGCTCGTGCCGTTGTCGGCCAGAGGGTCGGCATCGCTCTGTCCGGTCACGTCGACGCGTTGCATCGGCACGCCAGCTGCAACGAGAATTTGCGCAACCTGTCGGGCGCGCGCTTCCGAGAGCGCCTGATTCGAACCCTGGTGTGTCGTACTCGCTGCCATGCTGTCTGCATACCCGGCAACTCGCACATTCGCATTCACCGGCGACGTTGCGATTTCCCGGCCGACCGAAGCCACCACGGAAGCCCACCAAGGGGCTACCGTCACGTCGCCGGACGCATACATCCCATTGAATCTGAGCGTCAACGTGTTCTTCATCGCATCCCGGTTCAGTTCAACATTCCCAGCGACGATCTCATCGCGTAGTCGCTCTTCCAGTCCTTGCGCCAACGAATCAAGATATGACGATGTGGCCGCTGGTTGCTTCGCGCGAACCCAATGGTCCACTGCGGCGTAGCCCCCCGCCCCCAGCATCAGCGCAACGGCAAGACCGCTGATGATCCGCAGGCTCGACCGACGCGCTGGCGCGGGATGCGCCCACCGATCCAACGTCTGTCTCGACCACAGGCCAGGCTCGTCGACGCGGGCCCCGCTGAGCCCGCCCATTACCGCCACGTCGTGTACGCGTTCGCGAATGTCCAGCAGGCGCTTCTGACCACCGTTCTCAAAGCGGTATCGCCCCCGAAAGCCGAGATCGAGGACGTTCTGGAACAACTCAATCAGATCGAGATGCTCGCGCGGACTGCGCATTGCCTCGTCGATCAGATGGAAAACGCGATCACCGCCCTGTCGATCGTGGCCGAACGCCATCGCCAGACCGGTCGTCTGCCATTCGGCACCGGTCGTCTCGCCCTTTCCCCAGCTCGTCTGCATGGCGGCTTCATCGAGCGCGGCGCACAGGCAATAGCTCGCACTCCTGACGTGCTCAGGCCGAAGCCTTAGTTCACTGCAAACGCGCGTGAACAGGCGGAGCTCGTGTTCCAGCCATCGGCGTCGTCGCACAACGGCATCGGCATCGAGCGCTTCGGGTGTATCAACCAGCGCGTATAGCAAGACGCGCGCCGCTTCAAGTAACGGATTGACCGCTTGCTCTGCCGCCTTGAGCCGCGCGGCGATGGGCGGTGACGCCAGTACACCGGCGTCATTGCGCAGATCGGCGGTAGAAATAGTCATCATGCTCCCCCCGGTTCATCGGGAAACGCTTCCCGGACTCGACGGCAACGTGCCGCGCGGCAATCCAGGCGGCGGACCGCTATCGGACAGATTGAACATCGGCATCGAGGTCGGGCAGCGGAACGTCTTCAGCACGTCGCTCGTCAGCGGATTCGCGACGCTCCCGGCGCTCGCAATATCGAGTACCGCCTTTCGACCGTCGAAATCCAATGCGACACGCGTGCGGCCCGGCGTAGCCGTTTCGACCATATGGCCCTTCTGGAGAAGGCGCATCAACGCCCACGGGCCATCGGTCGTGATCGTCGACGTGTCCGGGCGGATGCTGGGGCTGGCTGTGATCTCCGTGTGAACACCGCCGCGCGGCCCCGGCCACGACACCGTGAAAGGCACGACCGGACCGTGCTGATACAGCGAGTTCTGACCGTCGATGTCGAGCGATAGGCTCGTGATCGACGGATCAAGCTCTGGAATCCGGATGTCGGCCTTCCAGGCCAGTTGCTTGTGGGTCGGATCACTGAAGAAGACGTCACGGATCGCCTTCGCATGTTCGAACGGCTCCAGATCCGGCCCTTGCACCGGTTCTGTCGCGCCGGGCAGCGTTCGGTAACGCCACGGCTTCGCGGAGGTGTCCACGAACGGCGCCAGCGTCTTCGTAAAGAAATCGTCGATCACACCACCCTGCGCGAACACGCGCGTGAAGTCGTCGATGCTGACGTCGCGGCTACTGTCGGGCGAGAACGGATAGTTGCCCTCGATGTCGAGCCGGCACATGTCGCCGACCACCGCCTGCATCTGGCGCGACAGCAGTTGGCCGATGCCCTGGTTGACTTCGTGCGAACCGTCGACCGCAAGCTGCAGCAGCACCGCCCGGAATGGCGCCGGCATCGTGTCGGCGGTCATCTTGAGCTTCGCCGCCGTGTCGCTCGCGGGCGGCATACTGTTGTTCGAGATTGCGTTATCGGCGACAGTCAGCGCGGTGTAGTAATCGTTCAGCAGGTTGGTGACGCCATTGAGGCCGGTCTTGCCGGCCTGCGCGGCGGCCGCTTGTGGACCGGTCTGAGCGTCGGCATTACCGGTCACGACCTCGCGCAGCGCGGCGAAATGGTTGTCGACCAGTTCCTGCTCGACGCGCTCGGACGCGCGGATGCCGAGTGCCTTGTCGGCCTTCTGGTTGAGCTGGTCGGCTGCTTTCTGCAGAAACGAGCTATCCGAACCGGCAACTGGCTGCGTGAGCGTCGTTTCGTGCACGGCGGCACGAGCAAGACGCGCGAGCGGCGAATCCGGCGCCGCGAAGCTGCGCAGCACCTGGAGATCGAACGCAAGGCTCGTGCCGCTCACGGTCCGGATGTCGTTGAGAAACGCGTCCCACTGCTGCGCGTACTCCATCAGGTACGTGCGGCGGACTGCGTCGGTCAGTGCGTCGTCCACGCTCGTTGCCGTACTCACGATCTCAGCAGTTTTTTTTTGAGCCTCGCCAAGATATGAGCGCCCCATGACCCACGCGTCGTCGTCGCGTGCGATCTGCACGAACTCGGGTAGCCGCTTGTCGAACAGGTTCCGGTAGCCGTCGAAAGTAAAGAGACCCGGCACGCCGCGCGAGAGGGGCTCCCCGCTCGCCCGCGTGAACACCGTCCCTGCCTGCGGACCGACCGCGCGCAGCAGCGTGAACTCGTCCGGCGCTTCCTTCAGCATCGCGGCCTTCGCACGCTGATAGAGACGGTCAGTGGCGTTGCTGCCGTCGAGGAACGCCCGGGCCTGCTGGATCAGCGCATCGTTGCGGATAAGCGGCGACTGCACGACGCGCTCGCCGGAGAAAAGCTGCCGGACGTGGTCGATCATCGATGCCCGTCCGCCGAAAATCGCCGCGCTATCGTTTTTCGCCCAGTCGTCGAGCACCCACGCCTCGACGTCGGCGGCATTGAATTTCGCCTTGTCGTAGAGCATCAGGTATACCCGCAGCGCGTCGTAGGCCGTCTTCGAATCCTTGTTGGCGACAGCCCCGGAGATCACGTCCTCCATCCGGTGCACGATCTGCGGTAGCAGGAGGTTTCCCTCCAGCGCATCGTAGGTGTCGCCGCTCTCCGTCGCGATGTCCGGCGGCGCATAGAGACCATAGCGCCATGTGCTGTCGGGATCGGACAGGTCGAGATTCGGGAAGGTCGGCAGGTAGCGCGCCTCGGTCAGCGTATCGGGCACGGCTTCCGGCTTGGGCTCCTTGTAGAGCTGGGTGACGCGCGTTGCGAGCGCCTGCACCTTGCGGCCGATCGCATCCAGATAGTCGCTGTTGTTGCCGAAGCTCACGCGCAGGCCAATCGCGAGCCAGACGAACAGCAGCAAGGCGAGCGCATGACCGATCAGGCGCAGCAGCCGGTAGCGGTATTCCCAGCGCAGGTTGGGGCTGACGAGATGCGCTTCCGGAAACACCACGCGCGTCAGAAGATCGTGGAGGAAGAAGCTCTGCTTACCCTCGGGCTTCGCAGCGTCGACGGCCGGGCTCTCTGCCGTCGACACAAGACGCTGCACCACCGTGCGCCGATCGGCGGCAACCACACTATCGCGTTGCTGCGCACTGGTGAAATACACACCCCGCAGCGTCGAATGCAGCTGGGTGTCGTCGTACCGCGAATCGAGAAACACGCGGTCGATCAGATCGACCAGCGGTCCGACCAGCGCCGAAAATTCCTCGGGAAGCGCGGCGAGCCGCCGCCGTTTGCGCGAATCGTATTCATCCTGCAGGCGTGTATCGACTGTGTCTGCAATTCGTCCCGCAAGCTGGCGAAGCTCATCGTGGCAGCGCGGCCGCAGCCCTTCCTTCGCGACCGTTTCCTTCCCGTACGGAAGGGTGAAACCCCACGCCTGTGCGCGGCTTTCGGCCGTCAGCCCACCGAAGTACTCCGCAAATCCCGTCAGGCGGTCCATCTTCGTGACGAGCAGGTAGACGGGGAAGCGGATACCCAGTTCGCGCCGCAGTTCGGCGAGTCGCGCGCGTAGCACGGCCGCCTCGGCGATCCGCGCCTGTTCGTCAGCCCTGGCGAGCGTGGCAAGATCGACCGACAGCAGCGCGCCGTTGATGGGTGCGCGAGGCCGATGCCGGCGCAGCATGCCGAGAAAACCCAGCCATTCCGCCCGATCCAGCTCCTGTCGCCGGTCGCCCCCGTCGGCGCGGATCGGAACGACATTCACGCTGGATTTCGTGACTGCGGCTGTACGGGATTCGGACGACGCTTCATCCTTACCGCTGCCCGAGGCCCCTTCCGCCGCTGGTTGAGCCGCTCCGTGCGCGCCAGACGTGCTGGTTGCGAGCTCATCCGGCTGCTGGGCCGGCTGTTCGTCCGCCCTCGCCGTCGAAGTGCCGTGGCGCGTGTAATAGCCCGCCGTGTCGATCAGCACCGCATCGTTGGTCAGCCACCAGTCCACTGCGGCGGCATGGCCCTCCAGCGCCCCGGCCGCACGCTGCATCTGTTCCGCGACGGGGAACGACAAGCCACCGTTAAGCAATGCACTCGTCTTGCCCGAGCCTTGCGAGCCGAGCGTGATGTACCAGGGCAACTCGTACAGGTAGCGCTTGCCCTGAAACAGCCTGCCGGGACCACGCGCGCCCGTGCGCATCGACTTCAGCCGCGCCAGCGCACTCGTGACGATCGCGTTGACCTTTTGCAGCCGCGGCGCAGCGGGCGATTCTTCCTTCTGGCCGCCGAACTGCAGCATCTTCTTCAGGAACTGTTCGTCGTCGCGCATCTTCTGCCAGAGGCGGAACATGCAGTAGATGACGAAGATCGTCAGCACCAGACCGATGGCAACCAACCGGGCCGAAACGGGTTCGAATGGCGCAGCATGACCAAAGGAGAGAAGCGGCGCCGCATACCAGATCAGCAGGCACAGCAGCGCGACGAATACGATGCCCGTCGACCAGCCCGCGAGCCAGAGCAGCACGCCGGCGAGCAGCAGGGCAATCAGCAGGACACGCATGTCGACCGCGGCAAGAGGCTTGAGTCCGCCGAACGCGAAGAACGGTCCGACAAACCAGATCACCAGCGCGACGACGATCAGCGCGACGAACGCAAGAAACTGGCGCGATGCGAGAAACGAAAGGAACTTCTTCATGTTCTATTCCGGAAGCAGGTCTGGCTCATTGCGCGACGACGATCTCGACGCGCCGGTTCTGCGCGCGTCCCTGGGCGATGCGGTTGTCGCCGACCGGATCGGCGTCGCCCTTGCCGACGGCCTCGAGACGGTGCGCCGGCACGCCGGCCGACTGCAGCATCTGCACGACTTGGGTCGCCCGCTCTTCCGACAACGCCTGATTCGATGCGAACTGGCGGCTGCGGATCGGCACGTTGTCCGTATAGCCGAGCACGGTCACCTTGCCGGGCACCCTCGCGATCTCGCCCGCGATCTTCGCGATCAGCGGTCCCATCGTCGCCTTAACCGATGCGCCACCGGGTTGGAACATCGCGTCGCCGCGGAAGGTGACCGCGCTATGACGCGCGTCCTCGTCGACGCTCACGGTCCCGGCTGCAATCTCATTCTTGAGCAGCTGTTTCAAATGCAATTGCGGCGGCGCGGGTGGCGGCGTCATACGGCCGATGTCGGCGATCTGCTTCTGGACGTCCGTGCTGCGGCTCATCAGTTCGTATTTGAACCAGCCGAACAGACCGAGCAGGATCACCGATAAAACGGTCACCGTGATCCACACAGGGAAATCGTAGAAAGACAGACGCTTGCCTTTCACATCGGATTGCCAGTGAGGTGAGAGCGACATCGGCGGCGCGCCACGCTGCGCCGTGATTTCGTTGTAGAGGCGCTGGCGGATCGCGTCGTGCTTGCGTTTGCCATTGGCCTCGTGCCGGTAGCGTCCTTCGAAGCCGAGACTGAGAATGCGGTAGATGACTTCGAGCAGATCGTAGTGTTCGCGCGGGTCTTCCAGCAGCCGGCCGATCAACAGATAAACCTTGTCGCCGCCCTGACGGTCCTCATGGAAGGTCGTCGCCAGACCACTCGTGAGCCATTCGACGCCAGTGTCACCGCCCTTGCCCCACTCGGTTTGCATGGCAGCCTCGTCAAGCGACGTGCACAGGCAATAGCGAGCGCCGATCATGTGGTCTCGCCGGATGTTGGACTGTTCGCACAACTTATGAAAAGTACGCATTTCCTGCTGGAGCAAATCGCGCAGCGATGCAATGGCCGGCTTGGACGAGAGCTTTTCCGGCATGTCGGCCTGCGCACGCAGCAGTACCCGCGCCGCCTCCAGTAGCGGGTTCCTTGCCGCAAGTACCCCGGCCAGACGCTCGTCAAAGGGTTCCGGTGGTGCCGCCTTGAGTGGTATCTGCACGCCAGCCTCGGCGTTGGTGGCCGCGGCGTTGACATCGCGGGTGGACGGTGTCTCGATCGATACGTGCGGGGAGCCTGCGGGCGACTCGATGCCAGACAAGCCACTAATCTTTGCCATGCGCTCAGTCTCCAACGCCTGTGGTTGTGCTGCCAATCAGCGTGCAGCCGCATTCGGTATGGTGACCATGCAGCGCCACACGTACGCCGCCGATCGTGAACGTCGGGTGGGCTTCGATAATCTTGTTAATCCCGTGCTGTCGTCCGTCTGGGTACTTCTGCGGGCAGTCGACCAGGTCAAACAGCCGCGCAATCCGCTTACCGCCGATCGTGTGCGTTTCCGAGCCGGAGATGACCCGTCCCCCATGTGAGGTCAGGTCGCCGACCACGATAATCTGCATTGCCATGTTCATTCCTTCATCAAACGCTTTTTCTATCGGGCGGCGCTAGTTTCCACGTCGCGTTTGTGCCTGAGTTCGTCCCAGACATGGCGCGGAATGTTGTCCATCACTGCACCAAAAGACTTGCCCTTTGCCCTGCCTGCCAGCGCATCGTGGATGCGGCGATGGTGGTCGAAGTCAGAACCGTAGAGGTAACTGTGCTGACAGAATGCGAGTCGTTCGGCGGGCTCAGAAAACCCCCATTGCACGGCCCGCTGGTAGCGGGGCAAAAACCCGTTGAACCGTTCCAGATAGGAGCCACCTGGATCGACCAGGCCGGATTCCATCAGTGACGCCAGCATTTCATCGGGTTCGGTATGGGCGCAAAGCGTATCGACATCGGACTGCTCCAGCTCAATCCTGATTGAGCGGCAGATGCGGGCACCCGTCAGCGAGTCGTTCTCGATGCGTTGCCAGTGCTCGTGACGGCCCCGGTACATCCATCGCTCGATCGGTCCCATGAACATGCCGCCGATCTGCTCGCCCCATACCTTGAACACGGCGTCCGTGATGCGCGGGTCGAAATAGCGCACCATGGCTGTCATGCCATCGCCGATGTCGGCGAACAGGAATGCCTGCAGATGTGCAATCAGCGTCTGCGCATCTACGCGGCTCCAGACCAGCGACAGGCAGGGTGAGTGCCGATCGATCCTGTCGAGTTCAACCACCCAGTCAGCCTCGGTATCCGTGATCGGAGCCAGAAACAGCGAGGCCGGCCCCAGTTCTTCCTCGGGCAGGCCGGAGAAGACGGAGCAGAAGTCAGCACCGGACTTCTCCAGCAAGGGGTAAATGAGACCTGGGCTTGCCGCAGCATCGATCAGGCCCAGGAGGCGGGTGCGCGCCCGGGTGGGACTCGACGTCATTCCCGCACCATCGGGTAAATGGGCGTCATGGCAAGCACAGGTTGCCTGGATCGTTCACGCATGTTTGTCCTGGCATCGCGAGTCATGCCAACTCCGTTTCCTGCGTGGCCTCGGTGGCGTCGTTCAGTGCCACCAGAAGCGGATCGAAACCGAGCACGCTGGCGCGGGTGTTATCCCCGATAAAAACGATGCGCGCCCAAAAGTAGCCGCCCGGCGCGTATTCATGGAAATACGGCACGCGGAACCAGCAACGGCTGTCATGCACGTAATCGTCGAACAGTCTGATGGCAGCATCGGGCAACTGCCTCGCCGCCTCCAGCGAGGCGTGCTGGCGAAGGAACGGGAGCGCCTTCTCGACCGGCTCGAGCACCACATCGTCAGCTACGTTGTAGCTTCGCACCCCCAAGGTACGCACGGTGTCCAGCTTGACACCGTCGACCAGCCTCACCTGTGGCGAAGTACTCCCCGGCGGATCATCACGGATTCCGTCATGCTGCACCGAGAGTTGCGGGGGCGCAGGCGGGCGCGCATAGGCCCGAACGGCGGGAGGTCGGGGCTGCGCGGTCGCACGGACCTGCCAGCGATTCCGTTGATCGGGGTGTAGGCGGCCGAGGAGCAGCCGCATCTCTTCGGCTCCCTGCCGCAGGTCTGTCTTGTCGTTCGTGCCAATGTCGTAGGCCGTTTCGCCCGGACGTGCTGCGTTCGGTGGGTCGTTGGGGCCAGGTTTCGCATCCGGATGGGCAACCTGGCCGCACAGTTTTTCCGTGCGTGTCTGAATCGCGTCCTTGATGGCTGAAATCTGGCTCTTGGCTGCACTCACCCCGGAAGGATCATACGGCTGACCAAGACCGCCCGTGGCCTCCCATTGCTGCCGCTCGGCCCGTTTCAACTGTGCATTCAGGTCCTGAATCTGGGAATCGGTCTTCACCGCGTCGCCCACACCCAGCGCAACCTGCTCGGGGTTCTTCGGATCTTCCTTTGCACGCCGGAAAAACGGCCGTTCGGTGACGTAGTCGGCAGTGCCGATCTGCGCGCGCAGCGTGCGCCAGCTGAGCAACTGGCCCATGCCGAATTTGATGGCATCTTCGATGCGGCTGACCGACGCCGTGGTCCCGAGCCACGCGTTGAAGGCTGCCACCGTTGAAGGGTCCAGCGCAAAATCTCCGGCCACCCTAGGAGTATTCTGTATGTCCTCGGCCCGCATGAGCGGCACGCCGTATTTCAGCGCGGCGATGTACATGTCGTGTAACGGGATCTGGCTGAGCTTGCGTGAATCGGCGCCCTGCCCCTTGTCGTCACAACCCTTGCCCTGCTCGCCAGGCCCATAGCCGCCGCCCACATCCGAATGCACGCCGGGATAGCCGATTTCGTGCCGTATGTCGCCCACATAGCTGGCGTCCTTGCGGATCGAATCGAGCGGAAAGCTCATGCGCTGTTCGTGAATCGAAAACGCATGCACGCACGCCCTGACCTGAGGGGGAATGGCCATTGCGCCGCCGCCGGCAAACTCGTAATGCCCTGCAATATCCTTATCATTTGCTAGCACACGCGCGGAATCGGGCGGGCCGACCGATACGACCGTATCGAACAGACCCATGAAGTTGACCGTATAGGGCAGTGCATATTTACCGGTCTTGTGGCCGAGCCTACCGCCGGGAGCCCACTCGTTGATGAGCTTGTGGACGAACGCCCGGGCACCGGCTGCGCCGCGCGAAAAGCCGATCACGTTGATCCAGATCTGTTTGACCGTACGGGGCCATGCGCTGTCGTCGACGGCATCTTTCATTGCGCCGCCAAGCCGGTCGAGATATGGCTTGAAACCGGCCATGTGGCCGTCTGCACCGGCGATGGAAAGCCGATGCGCATCATCAAAAGAAATGAGTTCCCGTGTCTTGTCCGTGCCAATCGCGGAATACACCGCATTCAGTAGACACGTATAACCCCACACGCAGCGTGCGCTAAAGCCGGCACCCATTGCCTTGCCCAACGGACTGTAGGTGGTCTCGCCGATCTGCGGGAACGGCGTGCCGACGCCGGGAATGTAGTACGGGAAGATACCCTTGTCCTTGTCATCCACGGCGGCGTTGAAAAGCCGTGCGACATTCGTGTGGGCCTTCTTCTTCGAATCCCGCCAGATCTTGTTGTCCTTGGCATCATTGTTGTTGGTGCCGTCGAAGAACAGCGTGATGTGCAGCGTCTGCGGGCATGACATGTTCGGGTCGGTCACACGGCAGATACCGGTCGCCCAGGCCTCATCGCTTTCCTTTTTCGTCACACGGCCGCTTGCCGGCATCTGTTCAGGCCATTCAAGACTCATTGCGCATCCCCTCCGTCGCGATACAACCGGTTCCATTCGTCATCGCGCACACCCTGCACGATGTAGGGATCGTTATCGGGTGGACGGTGGTTGAGATCGTTTCCCCCAGAGCTGTTGCCGTCGGCAACCATCAACCGGACCCGGTCGCCCGGCAGGAAGATGGCCCATATGCTGCCGACCTGATGGCCGTCGTACTTCGCAATCTGCACGCTCTCGGCCTTGTACCAGTCGCCCGGCGCCTTCGCGCCGAGCTTCTTGACATCCTTGAATACCAGCCAGCGCACCGTCAGGCGCAGCTCCGGCTGCCAGTTGTGTGGAATGCTGGTGCAGCAGGTTTCCTTCGCACCTCCAGAAGGACTGCCATCGTCGTGCGCTGGCATAACGTTCGGGCCTCCGCCTCCAATGTGCGTGTCGGCCGGACCAGCCAGTTCCCACGTATGGATGTACCAGGGGGTGTAGTTCAGGGACTTGCTTCCGCCGCTCATGAGTTCAACCTGAGGTTGCACCACCACATGCGTGGTCACGGGTGGCGGAGATTCGGCGCACGCTGAAAGCGACAGCGCGATGGTCGACAGCAGGCCCGCAGTAACGCATCGGCGCAGGTATCGTGAAGGGAGATTCATTGCGCATCCCCTCCGTCGCGATACAACCGGTTCCATTCGTCATCGCGCACACCCTGCACGATGTAGGGATCGTTATCGGGTGGACGGTGGTTGAGATCGTTTCCCCCAGAGCTGTTGCCGTCGGCAACCATCAACCGGACACGATCGCCCGGCAGGAAGATGGCCCATATGCTGCCGACCTGATAGCCGTTGTACTTTGCGATCTGCACGTTCTCGGCCTTGTACCAATAGCCCGGTGTCTTGCCATCCTGTTTCTTGTCCACTAGCCAGCGCACCGTCAAGCGCAGGTCCGGTTGCCAGTTTTGTGGAATGCTGGTGCAGCAGGTTTCCTTCGCACCACCAGAAGGACTGCCATCGTCGTGCGCTGGCATAACGTTCGGACCTCCGCCTCCAATGTGCGTGCCGGCCGGACCAGCCAGCTCCCACGTATGGATGTACCAGGGGGTGTAGTTCAGCGATTTGCTTCCGCCGCTCATGAGTTCAACCTGAGGTTGCACCACGACATGCGTGATCGCGGGTGGCGGAGATTCGGCGCACGCTGAAAGCGACAGCGCGATGGCCGACAGCAGGCCCGCAGTAACGCATCGGCGCAGGTATCGTGAAGCGGGACTCATTGCTTGATTCCTTGTGCCACTCCGTTGGGAAACAGTCGGTTCCATTCGTCATCGCGCACACCCTGCACGATGTAGGGATCGTTATCGGGTG
>NZ_JBCHAA010000013.1:0-243801 GCF_053525655.1 Trinickia camelliae | reverse complement strand
GATTTGCGCGGATTTGGGAATACCCGATTTATCGACAATTCAGCGTGTATCCATCGGAGGGAAGATGGAGGTCTTTCCTGGTGGAGTATCCAGTTGACCGTCTTCCCGCCAACATCTGCCATTGCCATCGGTTCCGGCGACGACCGGTAGGGGTCGAAATGCACCCGACGGGTCCGGTGGCACGCGGCCAGGCAGAGACGTTCGCGCCCGCCGGGAATGTCCGCTCCTCGGCCCGTACCTGCCGTAACACTCCGGAGAAGCTGCCTGCTCGTGCCGTGCTTCAACAACGGCGTGACCACACGCATAAGCCTTCCCGAGCTATGACACGTAGAGTTACTTGGACTATCTGTCCGTTCTGCTATACCCAGTTCATGAGCTGTGCGCGGCCCACGTGCCGCACGGCGAGTCGAGTGCCCGTTGCAACGGGGGCGACACAGGGGCAACACATCGGTGGGAACCGCTTCTTCGGGCTGAAGGCTGGCAGGAGGCTGACATGGCAAATTACCTGTTCGTAGAATCGCGCGACCCATATGGTGCCGGGGATACCCAGCACGTGGAGGAACTGATCAGGGGCGTACGCCAGAGGGGCAACACGGTCACGCTGTTCCTGGTTCAGAACGGCGTGCTTTCCACTCGCCCAGGGGCAAAATTCAGCGGGCGATATGCGGATCTGACGCGCAGCGGCATCACCGTCCTTGCCGATGAATTCTCCCTGCGCGAACGGGCGATCAAACGGCTGGCGGAAGGTGTCCAGAAGGCGGACATCGGACAACTCGTGGATCTTCTGTTTGTGGCTGGGACCAAGGCCATTTGGCATTGAGTCAAGGAGAACGTGATGGCTACTGGTATGAAATTGACCCTGGCACTGATGGATCCCCCGTATGAGAAGGCAGCGAGCACGACGGCGCTGCGCATTGTGGATGCGGCACTGCGACGAGGGCACGGCGTAACGGTGTTCGCCTACGAAGGTGCAGTCAATCTGACCATGAAGGCGCAAGCCCCACATGCCAATCCAGTCAAGGGCACATCCGTGGAGGAGGAGGATCACCCGACCACCAGGGACTGGGTGGCAGCCTTGTTTCAACTCGCTGCCCAGCAGGGTGTCAAGCTCGATTGGATCAACTGCGGCCTGTGTGTGGACGAACGCGGCGCGGGCGACTGGATTGAAGGTCCCCGCCGAGGCAGCCCGAAGGATTTTCTCGACTCCGCGATCCAGAGCAACGCTGTGCTGGTAATCCCGACGAAATAGGAGCCGCGCCATGAAAATCCTGAGCATTGTTGAGACAGCGTACCGGGCTACCCTGGAAGAACAGGATGACACCATCCTGTGGCTGAACCATGTACTGAAAAACGCCGGCGCGGACATCGGCCTGCTGCTGTGCGGGAGCGCCGTGAACTATGCAGCGCGCGGGCAGGATGCTACCGGCCTCGCCTTCGGCGCGCGCCGGCAGGTCCATCCGCCGGCACTCGATAAGGATCTGGACAAAATGATCGGCGTCGGCGTTGCCGTTTATGCGGTCACCGAGGACGTGCGCGACTGTGGCTTGACACAGGAAGATGTCATCGGCGGCCTGACGCTGCTAGCGCGTGCCGAGATCCCCGCCCTGTTTGACCGCTTCGATCAGGTCTGGCACTGGTAACGGCTCAAGGCTGCACCGCATTCTGCTGACCGGAGAGCAGCAGGGAGACGAACCCGACCTCGTGAACTGCACCCCAAAAGTTGGACACCGATCCAACCTTTGGGGTGTTTTTCATGGCGAAGTACGACGAGCAGTTCAAGCAGAAGGTAGTCAAGACGTATCTGGGTGGTGACGTCGGTTTGGAGGCGTTGGCGGCGCGTCATGGAATCGATTATTCGATGCTGCGTCGTTGGGTTGCTGCCTACCAGCGGCACGGCAGCGCGGGGCTGCGCCGCAAGACCCGCGGCCATTACGATGCACAGTTCAAGAAGCGGGTGCTTGAGCGCATGTGGCGCGATGGATTGTCCGCGCGTGAGGTCACGGCGCTGTACGACATTCGCGATGTGGGCAGCGTATCGCGCTGGGCGCGTCTGTATGATGAGGGCGGTATAGCCGCTTTGGCGCCCCGTCCCCGCGAGCGCCCCCGCAAGATGACCGACGCCCAGCAACCCGACAAACCCACTGAAGACAAGGCGCCTGACGCGCGCACGCGAGAAGAATTGCTCAAGGAGAACGAATACCTGCGTGCGGAGGTGGCCTACCTAAAAAAGCTCGATGCGCTGCTCAAGGCCAAGCGGCAGGCAGCGCAAAAGAAAAAACGCAAATCGTGAGCGAGCTCCGGGCGCGGCATCCGCTCGCAGCGCTGCTAAAGGTCGCGGGATTGGCGCGCAGTACGTTCTACTATCAGCTTCGAGCGCAAGAGGCGGGCGAGCCCCAGGTCGAGCTCAAGGCGCAAATCCGGGCACTCTACGAGCGCCACAAGGGTCGGTATGGTTACCGGCGCATCACGGCTGCCATCCGCAATACTGGTCAGACTATCAATCACAAGACGGTGCAGCGGCTCATGGGCGCACTGCAGTTGAAGTCACTGGTGCGATCCAAGCGCTACCGGTCATGGCGTGGCGAGCTCGGACGGATTGCGCCGAACCTGCTCAGCCGCAAGTTCGAAGCACATAGGCCCAACCAGAAGTGGGCGACCGATGTGACGGAGTTCAACGTCAACGGTCAAAAGCTCTATCTGTCGCCGGTCATGGACCTCTACAACGGCGAAATCGTGGCGTATCAGATGGCTCGCCGCCCGAGTTTCGAACTGGTCAGCGGCATGCTCAGAAAGGCGCTGAACCGGCTGGGCAGCCAGGACAGGCCGTTGTTGCACTCAGATCAGGGCTGGCAGTATCAGATGGCTGCTTACCGACACACCCTGGCCCTGCATGGCGTGCAGCAAAGTATGTCCCGCAGGGGCAACTGTCTGGACAACGCGGCCATGGAGAGCTTCTTCGCTACGCTAAAGTCCGAGTACTTCCGGCTGAATCGCTTCACGAGCATTGAGCAATTGCAGACTGGACTCAAGCACTACATTCACTACTACAACCACGAGCGCATCAGGCTCAAACTGAAAGGGCTAAGTCCTGTTCAATTCAGGACCCAGCCCTCGATCGCTTAGTCTTTATCCGTCCAACTTTGCGGGGTCAGTTCATCGCGCCGGGTTCGCTGCCTATGCGATCACTTACGCGGGCGTGATCACAAGCCGTTCTTGTTGGACTTCGATCTTGAGTTGCTGACGGGGTTTGAAACCGGCGTGCTCGAGCCATCGCCCGGAGAGCTTGAACCAGAGTATGAGGGGCGGGCCGTTACGGGGCCGAGGCGAGTAGGGCCGCCAGCGACGGGATTGCTGAATCGTGACGCGGCGCTCGGGGAGAGCGGGACGTGAGGTAACATTGGCGTCAGCCATAGTCGACTCCTGTACAGAGTTGATAGTGGTCAGCGGGTCGTGAGTGTTGGTAGCACTTGCGGCCCGCGCTGCGTTTACGGCGTCAAATGCGCGTGCGCCTCCTGTGTGAGCGGTTGAGTTGGGTGAAAGTCGCCGGACCACTGTATGGGTAATCAGTCATCCGAACAACCTATCCGTTAGACAGAGGGAGGCGATACGGCCGTGTGGCGAGAAGGAGAAGAAATGATTGGAGCACGGCCAAATCGATAGCTTCGATTTGTTGCGACTCTGCGCAATTCTGTGCCGCGTGCTACCGGGACGCACGGCGAGTAGTAACGGTTTCCCACGCTTGCGCTCGGGACACCGGTACTAACAGGGTTGAGTGCCTCCGGGCTAGGCCGTCCGCCCAGGACGCGCTTTTGGTTACTTTGGGCAAGGACCAAAGTGACCCCGGTCCCGGGGAGGGACGGACTATACGGAACGGCGCGAAATCAAAGTTATCGCGAAAGCACAAGCGAACGACAACAACCCCAGCACCCGCCACAAATTCAAAATTCCCGCGACGAAAGCCTCAATCCTTAGCAGCACGCGCAGCAGCAGCCGCATGCGCAAGCGACGAAGCCGCAAACGACATCGTCTCCACGGCTTTCGATTCCGTCGCGTGACGCTCGCCGCCGAGCGCGTCGGAGGTCGTGATGACCGCCTCCGGATTGCCGAGCGTCTGCGCAAGATGCCCCGCCAGCCGCAACGCCAGCGCCGTAATCGTAATCGTCGGAAAGTTCGCCCCGACCGTCGGAAACACCGAACTACCGGCGATATGCAAGTTGCTCATGCCATGCACCTTGCAGTTGCGATCAACGACACCTTCCCTCGGCGAATCGTGCATCCGCGTCGTCCCCATATGATGCCAAGTGCCTTCAAGCGCCTCAGGCCACGCGCGCCCTTGCAGCGGCGCATCGAGCGTCACCTCTGCGACACCGCCCGCGCGCAGCGCCTCAGCCACCAGCGCGAAAGTGCGATCAAAGGTGCGCTGCACGAGTTCGCCAAGACGCCATTCGACCCTCACCCGCGGCATGCCGAGCCGATCGCGCAGATCCGATAACGTCACGCGACTGTCGCGGTTCGGCGCGGCCTCAACGATCGCCTGCATCTTGACGTCGGTGATGAGCGAGCGCGGCTGCAACAATCGCGTCAAGCCGAAACCGACCGTATCGACCGGATGCGCAGCCATCGTCGCCAGATCGTCCCGCAGCTTCCAGCCCGGCTGATCCTTGCGCAACAGCGCCTGCTTGCAGCGAATCAGCGCTTCGGCACCGGCGCTGCCTTCGCCATAAAAGAGCGAGTAGAACCAGACGCGCGAATTGAGCAGACGCTCACGCTGCAGCACCTCGTGCGTCAGCGCGAACTGCGACGAGATGAACGTGCCGTTCGCGGATACCGCCGCGTTCTGATAGTGATACTTGATGTCGTAAAGCTTGTTGCGCGCCCACGCTTTGGTAAACCTCACGCTGCCCGTCATGAGGCGCGGATGGTCCATGAAGAAGCGGCCGACGACATCGTTGCCGTTGCCGAGCCCCGCCGCCTGAACCTGGTTCGATGCCAGCAGCAGTCGCGCGTTCTCGATGCCGCCCGTGGCGAGCACGAAGTGCTTCGCGCTCACGCTCATTTGCCGGCCCGATAGCGTCGCGACCTGGATGCGCGTGACCGTCTTCGCATCGCTGTCGGTATCGATATGCACCGCGTTCGCGTTCAGGAACACGCGCACGTGGGTCGAGCGTTCCAGATCCACCCGGTAGAGCTTGCCGAAACGCGCGGGAGGGCTGAACTGCGAGATGGTGTCGCGCACGTCGCCCGTGACGAGCGGCACGCGCCGCACGTCGGCGCGGCCGATCGCGTTTTCCCAATACGCCGGGTCGAAATTGTTCGGGCCGAGTTTCAGGAAGTCGTGCGTGCGCACGTAGTACGGCGCGAGTTCCTCGAGACCGAACGGCCAGCCGCTATGCGCGACCCAATCGCGCTTGTCGAAGTCCCACGGGTCGAGCGGCCGGCACCAGCCGCCCCAGCAGTTGCTGCTGCCGCCCAGATAGCGGCTGCGGCTGCCGTCCGCGAACGAGTACGGCAAGCCGATGTTTTCGCCGCGATAGAGATCGCGGGTTTCGTCGTCCGCCTTGTAGCCGCCGCTCTCGAGCAGGCACGTGTCGATGCCGAGGCGATTCATCTCCAGCGCGAGCGTAATGCCGGCCACGCCTGCTCCAATGATGCAGACCGTGGTTTCGACTTCCACGCCTTCCTCGACACCTCGTGTATCAATGAACATATCCCCAGGCTCCCGTCTTCTTTGCGGCGTTCTTTCCGTATTTCCTGCAAACACTTGTATGCAATCTTCGAACGCCGGTCTCGTCGCCACCCGCCAACATCGCTGCGAAGCCAGCCAAGCAAGGGGGGTTCCCGTGCGGCAGCGCACATCCGGAAATAGCGCCGCATGCAAGGCGACGGAATACGCGTTCGTTACGATTCGTTGCGTCAAATAAAACGAAAACGCACGACGAGTTTCTTAAGGATGTCTTAATGGGGCGCGAAGCGCGCTCAACGATCGAACCGCTTGCGAATGAACCGGCACGGATTTCCGCCATACACGCCCTCCGGCGCCAACGACCGGTGCACGACCGACAGCGGCGTCACCACCGCCGAGCGCCCGATCGTCACGCCCATCTGCACGACGCATTTCGACGTGATCCAGACCCCGTCTTCGATCACGATCGGTTCGACGCGCAGATCCATCGTCGTCGCCATATCGTGCGAGCCGGCGGTGAGAAACGTACCTTGCGAAATGCAAACGTCGGAGCCGATGCGGATCAGCGTCTGGTTGTAAATCCAGACGTCGACGCCGAACCAGCAGTGGTCGCCGACTTCGAGATTCCACGGCGCCTTCACGCGCAGCGGATGCGGGAAACGGCACCCCGTGCCGATCTTCGCGCCGAACAGCCGCAACAGCGCGACGCGCAGCGCGGAGCTCGGCACGAGCTTGTTGTTGATGATGCAGGCTTCGACGAAAAACCAGATCGTCTCGATCAGAAAGCTGCGCTTGGCGACATAGTTGCCCTTGCCCGCCAGGCTCAGATCGATGACCTTCCCGGCCTCCGGCATGGAGCGCTCGCGTCCCGCCCCAACATGCTCCGCATCGATCCCGCCGTGTTCGATGATTCGCTCCATCAGCACACCCCCAGGAACGTTTCTGGCTCGCTCAAAAGAGGACATTCGCCTGTCCTCGCAATGGCAGAGCGCAATGATTGGACCACGCGTCGATTATGGTTCGGCACCCCTCGCACCGTCTGCGGCCTAGCCCTCGATGGCCGCATGTGCCGGACTTTTGGCGGCTATGGGCGGCTCGATTGCGGGAGCATGCTTGAGTACGTTGCATGGGAGGCTGTAAAGATGACGATTGATTTCCGGCACACGCGCATCGCGCTACTGCTCGCGCTGACGCCGCTCGTGCTGGCGGTCAGCCCGCCGGCGCTCGCGCAGCAGAACGCGGCGGGATATGGCAACGCGGGCAACGCCGGCAATACCGCAGCCGCGCGCCCCGACGATAACGAAGCGCTTGGCCCGACCGAACACGACCACGGCGCCGCGATGGACACCGACGCCGCCCGCATGCGCGGCGCAGCGCGCGAAAGCGACTTACTCGGCGCGCCGGAGGCCTACGGCGACCCCTACCGCAAGCAATTCGAAAACGGTTCAAACGGAACCGCGCAAAGCAACCTGATCAACTCCGAAAACGTGCCGATGAACGGCACCGCCGGCAACCGCAAACAGGGCGCAGGCGCCGCGCTCGAAGGCGCGGCGCTCGCCAAGCCCATGGCGAAGGAAGCGCAGCAGGGCCAGCCCCGCACGCCGGCCAACGCGGCGAAGTCGGTGTACAAAGGCTCGTCGGATCCGGTCAACCCCGAAAAACAGCAGCCGATTTATCGCTCGCCGTGGTAACGAGGCGCGCGTCGAGCCGCCCCAGCACGGCGGCCGGCGCGAGCGTCTCTTCCGCGTAGCGGCGCGCGGCTTCGCCCAGCATGGCGCGCCGCAGCGGATCGTCGGCGAGGACCCTGATCGCCTGCTCAAGCGCTTCGACGTTGTCCGGCTCCACCACCACCCCGCGCGGGGCCACGACGGCATGGAGCTCGGTTTCCGGCCGCGCCATCGCGACGATTGCGCCGCCGCTCGCGAGCATGCCGGTCAGCTTCGACGGCATCACGAGATCCGCCGCGTCGCCGCGCTGCGGCAAGACATGAATGTCCGCGAGATTGAGCAATTCGTTGAGGCGTTCGGCCGGCTGCAGCGGAATGAAGCGGCAGTTCGACAGCCCGTTGCATCGCTTCACCAATTCACCCTTCGTCGCGCCGTTGCCGCAGAACACGAAGTTGATGTCGGTCCGGTCGGCAAGACGCGCGGCGGCCTCGGCCAGAAGCTCGATGCCCTGCTTCGCACCCATGTTGCCGGAGTACAGCACGACCTTGTTGCCGTCCGGAATCGCCAGCTCGCGCCGGTAGTCGCTTGTGCGGCCGAGCGGATAGATCACCTTCGTATCGACCCAGTTCGGCATCGAGAACACCTTGTCCGCGTCGACGCCCAGACGTCGCGCGCGCTCGACCATGCGCGCCGAGATCGACGACACCACATCGAATTTGCGCATCAGCGAACGCTCGACCGCACGTGCGAAGCGCGCTGACTTCGCGCCCTTGAGCAAGCCGAGATTGAACGCCGCGTCGACTTCGAAATCCTGAATGTGCAGCCAGCTCTTCGCACCGGTCACGCGCGCGAGCAGCGCGGCGGCAGGCGCGCACATCAGCGCCGGCGCGATCGACATCACGACGTCCGGGCACCAGATCATTTGGCGCAACAGCAACGGCAACGACGAGATCGCGAACGACGCCAGATGCACCATCCGCGTCACGCCGCTCGGCTTGGCCGGCACCCACAGCGGCGCGCGCCAGATATGCACGCCGCGCACGACTTCGCAGCGGTAACGCCGCGGCGAATAGCCCGCTGCGACGCGCCACTCGGGGTAGTAAGGCGGTGCGCAGACGACGCGCACGTCGTGGCCGAGCAGCACCAGCGACTCGGCCATCTCCGCGGTGTACTTGCCGATGCCGGTGAGTTCAGGCGCGTAGTTCAGCCCGTAGATCAAGATCTTCATCGCCGCGGCGCCAGCATCAATCCACGAGCATCATCGCGCAGCCGCGTGCGATGTTCGCCGCGGCCGAGGGCGGGTCGAAACGCTGGATGACCTCCATGCAGCGCTTGGCCGTGCCGCTGGTATCGACGAACGCCTCGGTCGCCTTCAACAGCGTGCGCTGCAAGCCGGCGACGTCGCCCGCCGTGAACGCATAGCCGCTCTCGCCTTCGACGATCAGCTCGGGCACGCAGCCGCAGCTTTCGCTGACCACCGCCGGGCAGCCATGGCTCAACGCTTCGTTCACGACGAGGCCCCACGGCTCGCTGTAGCTCGGCAGCACCATGCACGTCGCGCCGTAGTATTCGCGCGAGAGCGGGTCGTCCTGCAGGCTGCCGGCAAAATAGACGACGTCGTCGAGGCCGAGGTCGGTCACCTTCTCACGCAGCGCGTCGCCCATCGGGCCGGTGCCGACGATGCGCAGCGTCGCGCCCGGCAGTCGCGCGCGAATGCCGGCGAACGCATCGAGCAGCGTGCCGATGCCCTTCTCCTCCGACAGCCGGCCAACGTACAGAAACACGGGCTTGTGGTCGCTGCGATAGTGCACGCGCTCTTCGAGCGCGCGCTCCGGCGAGAACGTGTGCGGCATCGCGGCGGCTTGGCAAGGAATGAAGATCTTTTCCTTCTTCGCGCCGAGCGACATCAGGTAGTCGCGGCTGCGCTCGCCAAAACCGAAGTAGCCGTCGCACAGCGAGAAGAACACGCGCTTGGGAATCGAGGTGATGAGCTTGCGCGGCCGGTCCCGCCCGGTCGAATCGCAGAACACCGCGCGGCGCTTGCCGGTCACGATGCAGGCGGCGAGCATCGCCCAATACTCCGGACGGTGGTAGCCCGGCAGCACGATCAGATCGGACTTCGCCCTGAGCACCTCCCACGTGAGGCGCGTGATCATCTTCCACGTCGGCACGTCTTCGTAGCAGCCGTCGAAGAGCTTTTGCATCGGATAGCGATGGTACGAATAGTCCACGTCGGAGAAGCCGATCCGGTAAACCTCGGTATCGGCGATCTGTACCACCGAGTACGTGATCGCACCCGCTGCGGAGATGTTGTGCAAAGCCGAAAACACCACCCCCTTGTGCCGCGACCACACGACGTTATGAAAAATCGTGACCGAAGCTGTCATGTCCGTTCGTCCTTTATTTGTCTCGTTGGAGCCTTGTGCTTATGCATGCGCGGGCTGGCGAGCCGCTTGCGCGCCCGCTTGTGCACCGCCCGCTGCGAATTCCTGATACGTGTGCTGGATCCCGTCCTCGAGACCAATCTGCGCTTGCCATCCCATCTCTCTTAGCCGCGACACGTCGAGCAGCTTTTGCGGCGTGCCGTCCGGCTTCGACGTATCGAAGACGAGCTGGCCGCGATAGCCGACTATGCGGGCAATGCATTCGGCGAGTTCGCGAATCGACAGATCCACGCCCACGCCGACGTTGTAGAGCCCCTCTGTCACGTCGCGCTCGAGAATGAAGCGCGTCGCCGCCGCGAGATCGTCCACGTGCAGGAACTCGCGGCGCGGCGTGCCGGTGCCCCACACCGTCAGTGCCGCGTCGCCGTTCAGCTTCGCCTCGTGGGCTTTGCGGATCAGCGCAGGCAGCACGTGGCTGCTCTTCAAGTCGTAGTTGTCGTTCGGGCCGTAGAGGTTGGTCGGCATCACCGCGACGTACTGTGTCCCGTACTGACGGTTGTACGACTCGCAAAGCTTCAAGCCCGCGATCTTCGCGATCGCATACGCGTCGTTGGTCGGCTCGAGCGCGGAGGTCAGCAGGTACTCCTCGCGAATCGGCTGCGGGCAGGCCTTCGGATAGATGCACGACGAGCCGAAGAACACGAGCCGTTGCACGCCCGCTTGATACGCGGCGTGGATCACGTTGGTCTCGATCGCGAGGTTCTCGTAGATGAACGAAGCCGGCTGCGAGGCATTCGCGAAGATGCCGCCGACGCGCGCCGCCGCAAGCAGCACCACGTCGACTTTCGCTTCGTCGAAAAAGTGCTCCACGGCGGACTGATTCGTGAGATCGAGTTCCGCATGCGTGCGCGTCACGAGGTTGCCGTAGCCGTGCGCCTGGAGCTCGCGCACGAGCGCGGAGCCGACCATGCCGCGGTGGCCCGCCACATAGATGCGTGCGTTCTTGTCCATGGCGCTCACTCGTGGTGTTCCAGCGCCGTGAAGCCGGCGAGGGTCACGAGCGCATCGCGCCGCGCGATCTGATAGTCGGAGCGCACCATCTCCTTGACGAGCGAGATGAACGGCGTGCGCGGCTGCCAGCCGAGCTTCGCATGCGCTTTCGACGGGTCGCCGAGCAGCGTCTCGACCTCGGTCGGCCGGAAGTAGCGCGGATCGACACGGATGATCACCTGCCCCGGCATGAGTCGCGTCTCGCGGCTTTCCACCTTCTCGACGATGCCGACTTCGTCGACGCCGCTGCCTTCGAAGCGGATCGTCACGCCCAATTCAGCCGCCGCGTATTGCACGAATTCGCGCACGCTGTACTGCACGCCCGTGGCGATCACGTAGTCTTCGGGCGTCTGCTGCTGGAGCATGAGCCACTGCATCTCGACGTAGTCGCGCGCATGGCCCCAGTCGCGCAGCGCGGACAGATTGCCGAGGTACAGCTCGTCTTGAAGGCCCACCGCCATGCGGGCGATCGCGCGCGTGATCTTGCGCGTGACGAAGGTCTCCCCGCGCACCGGCGATTCGTGATTGAACAAGATGCCGTTGCACGCGTAGATGCCATACGCTTCGCGATAGTTGACCGTCGTCCAATAGGCGAAGAGCTTCGCGACCGCATACGGGCTGCGCGGATAGAACGGCGTCGTCTCGCGCTGCGGCACTTCCTGCACGAGACCATAGAGTTCGGAGGTCGACGCTTGATAGAAGCGCGTCTTCTTCTCCATGCCGAGAATGCGGATCGCCTCGAGAATGCGCAGCGCGCCGAGACCGTCGGCGTTCGCCGTGTACTCGGGCTCCTCGAACGACACCGCCACATGGCTTTGCGCAGCGAGGTTGTAGATCTCGTCGGGCTCGACGCGCTGAATGATGCGCAGCATGCTCGTCGAGTCGGTCAGGTCGCCATGATGCAAAAAGAGCCGTTGATCCGGCTCATGCGGATCGTGATACAGGTGATCGATCCGGTCGGTGTTGAACAGCGACGTGCGGCGTTTGATGCCGTGCACTTCGTAGCCTTTGTCGAGCAGCAATTCGGCCAGATACGAGCCGTCCTGCCCCGTGATGCCGGTAATCAAAGCGACCTTTCGATTCATCTTCCATTCCCCCAAAGTATGTTTAAGGCCGCGTGCAGGTTGCGCCCCCGCAGCCGCGGCGTCGTCAGTTACGTCATTGAGTCCGTTGCGTTCATTGCTCGGCGATGCTGTCGTAGCCGTAGTAGCCGCCGCGATACGCGCCGCCGATCAGCGGCGTCGCTTGCGGCACGTCCGTGAGCAGCACGCCCTTCAGGTTCACGCCGCCCGTCTGCAGGCGCTTCACCGTCTCGCTGATCTCGCCGATCGGATGGCGGCCGTAGCGCACGACCAGCAGCGTCGTGCCCGCGTGCTTGCCGATCACGGTCGAGTCCGTGACCGCGAGCACCGGCGGCGTATCGATGATCACGAGGTCGTACTTGCTCTTGAGGTCGTCGAGCATCTCGCGGAAGCGGTCGCTCATCAGGAGTTCGGACGGATGCGTCGGCAGCGAACCCTTGGCGAGCACGTCGAGACCCGGCAGCACGTCGTGCTGGATCACCGGCTCGGCATCGCCGCCGCGCAGGACATCGGAGAGACCCGGCTGATGGCGCACGCCGAAGTGCGAGTGCACTTCGCCGCGCCGCATGTCGCCGTCGATCACGAGCACGCGCTTGCCCGCCGACGCGACGAGCGCGGCGAGATTGACCGACAGGAACGACTTGCCGGCGTCGGGGCGCGAGCCCGTCACCATCACGATGTTGTTGCGCGCATGGTCGAGCGAGAGCTGCAGCGAGGTGCGCAGGCTGCGCACGCCTTCCACCGCGACGTCCTGCGGCGCTTGCGCGGCGAGCACGTGCAGGCCCTGACGGCGCATCATCACGTTCTGTTGCAGACGCAACTGCTGGCCGGAGCGCGGCACGACCGCGAACACCGGCACGCCGATCGCGTTCTCGATCTCGTCCGGACGCTCGACGCCGCCATAGAGCGACTTGCGGACGAACGCCACCACGACGCCGACGAACAGGCCGCCGCCGAGACTGAAGATCACGACCAGGAAGCGCTTCGGCCACACCGGCTGATCGGGCGCTTCGGCGAAGTCGACGACGCGCACGTTGCCGACCTGCCCTGCCTTCACGATGCGCAACTGCTGCGCGCTGTTGAGCAGGTTCGTATAGAGCTCGGTATCGACACGCACGTCGCGCAACAGACGCAGTGCGGTTTGCTCGGTATCGGGCAGCGTCGAAACGTTCTTCGTCATATCGCCTTGCTGGCTTTGCAGCTGGGCGATCTGCGCATCGAGCGCGGCGACGGCCGGGTGGCTCGGCGTGAAGCGCTGCGAGAGATCCGCGCGTTGCTGCTGGAGGTCGGCAAGCTTGGTCTTGTTCGCGACGATCTGTTGCAACAGCAGACGGCTTTCTTCGGAGAGATCGACCGTGCCGTGGTTGTTACGGAACGTGTTGTAGCGCTGCTCAGCGTTATCGAGCTCCTTGCGCAGTTGCGGCAGTTGCTGATCGAGGAACGCGAGCGTGTGCTCGGCTTCGGCCGAGCGCCGGTCGACGTCCTGCTGGATGAACTGGCGCGCGACGTTGTTGACGATGTTGGCCGTGAGCTTCGGATCGCTGCCTTCGAGGCTCACGCTGATGATGCCGGACTGCAACGTCATCTCTTGCACGAGCATCGCCTTTTGCAGCCGCTGGACCGTATCGAGCGTCGAGAAGCGCTGCAATTCGAACTGCGTGCCAGGGCGGCCCGAGATCTGGTCGATATGCACCGTCACCGCTCCGGCCGAAGTCATGCCGGTCACGTCCTGGCCGACCTTGCCGCTCGCGATCGCGATGCCGTCGGAGTTGTTCAGCGTAAAGGCGCCGTTCGGCCCCGCCGTCACCGTGAACTTCTTGCCGTACAGGTCGCTCGGCGTGTCGAAGCGCGACACGTTGATCGTCTCGTTGCCCCACGCATAGCCCGCGAGGTTCATGAACGGCGGCAGCGTGAAGCCCCACCGGCCGTTCACGAGATCGCCGACGAAGCCGCCCACGATCGGCAGCGCCTTCGGCGACGCCGAGATGTCGAGATGGAGGCGCTTGACCGTTTCCTCGGTGACGAGCCGCGACTTCAGCAGCTCGATCTCCGCCGCGGTCGTCGCCTTCGTCGCGAACATGCCGGCCAGCGGCTCGATCTGCTGACGGTTGTTGTTGTTATTGTTGTTGTCGTTGCCCGCATCCTCGACCTGGATCATCACGTCGGCCTTATAGACCGCCGGCGCAAGGAACGCATAGGCGAGTCCCAGCGTCAGCACGGCGAGCGTGATGAATAGGATCGTGCGCCAGCTCGCTGCGATCGCCGCTAAATAATCGGCAAGTCGTAGCTCGTCGCCGGCCGCCACGTCGGTGTAGCGGTTGTCGAAGTTCATAGCCATGTCAGTTCACTCACTCCAATCTCGTCACGTCACGAGGGGCCGCCCACACTCAAACCATGGGCGGCGTCGCACTCATTTCGTCACGATGGCTGCGGTCAACCCCGCGTTGATCGCAGGCAGGAACAGATTCAGCACGCGGTTGAATTTCACGAGCGCGCCGTTATCGACGTAGACGACATCCTTAGGCTGCAGATAGAACTGGTTCGCGAGCACCATCGACACCGGTGACGTCGCATCCAGGTGATAGATCTGCGGGTTGTCGCCGGTCGAATCGCGAATCACGAACAACTGCTGCGCCTCCGCCGTGTTCGGGTTCAGGCTGCCGGCCTGCGAGAGCGCTTCGGCGAGCGTCAGCGTGCCGTTGCGCATCGGCATGATGGTGGCCGGCTTGTTCACTTCGCCCATCAGGTAGACGCCGTGCTCGTCACGCGAACTCACGCGCACGAGGTCGCCGCTCTTCAGGACGATTTCATTCGGACTGTGGCCGGTGCGGATCATCTCGCCGACGTTGATCGGATACGTCTTGTCGCCGCGCACGAGTTCCACCTGGCTCTGGTCGGCATTCCCCGTATAGCCTCCCGCGCGGCCCACCGCCTCCGTGAGCGTCATCGGAATGTCGTTCATCGTGAACGCGCCGGGCAGACGCACTTCGCCGTCCACATACACCGTGCCAGAGCGGAACGACGCCACGCGCACCGTCACTTCCGGGCTCTTATAGACCTTGCTGATGCGCGAAACGACGGTGCGCCGGATCTGCTCGACGTTCATCCCGGCCACGTGCACGGTGCCCGCGTACGGGAACTGCACGTTGCCTTGCTCGTCGACGAGAAAGCCCGGTATCGCGTCGCTCGTGGCCGTCGATGCGTTCGGCTGCCCAAGCGCGGCCGCCAGTTCCGGGTGATCCCAGACGGTGATTTGCAGCACGTCGCCAGGGCCGATCTGATACGGGCCGGGCTTGCCGAACAGGCTCTGCGTTTCCGTCGAGACCTGCTGCGCCGAGGATGCCTTCATCTGATGGATCAGGTTGAGGTTGATGTCGGTGATCGGCACGGGCACGCCCTCCGCCTTCTCGGCGCTGTATTCCCCGCCGCTTTGCGCGACGGTCGGCGGCGTAACCATGCGCTGGCCCGGCACCATCGAGCATGCCGACAGGACAGCGGTGATCACCATCAACATCCACAAGCGATTTCGCATATTCATATTCAATAGGTTCATGGTCCGTCCCTCCGTACCGCTCTTGTTAGATGCTTCATTTGGCTCACTGCCTCGCGTCAATACGCGTTGCTGTGCACCAAACCCTTGACGATGGTCGCCGCGATGATCCGCATGTCGAGTCCAAACGACCAGTTCCCCAGGTAGTACAAATCGTGGGCGACACGCCGCTCCATCTTTTCGATGCGATCGGTTTCGCCCCGATACCCGTTGATTTGTGCCCAGCCGGTAATGCCGGGTTTGATGCGATAGCGGTGGATGTACCCTGCAACCACCTTTTGATAGAGATCGTCGTGTTCGAGCGCGTGAGGCCGCGGCCCCACCACCGACATATCGCCGCGCAGCACGTTGAAGAACTGCGGCAGCTCGTCGAGGCTCGTGCGGCGCAGGAACGCGCCGAGCTTCGTGATGCGCGGATCATTGCGCGTCGCCTGCTTCACGACGCCCTTTTCCTCCGTGTGCAGGCGCATCGAACGGAACTTGTAGATCGTGAAGACGCGGCCGTCGGCGCCCTTGCGCTTCTGCTTGAAGAACACCGGACCCGGCGAGGTGAGCTTCACGGCGAGCGCGATCGCAATCAGCAACGGCGCCAAGCCGATCAACGCGGCCAGTGCGAACACGCGATCGAACAAGTCCTTCTTGAAGAGCGCGGACGGCGACAGCGGCGAGGCGATGAGGTTGATCGCCGGCACGCCGAGCAAATCGATGACGCCGCTGTTGTCGAAGAGCGCAATGCTGCGCACGTCGGGCATGAAGCGGATGTTGACGAGGTCGTTACGGAACTCGCTGACGAGCGTGAAGATGATGCGTTCTTCGGACAGCGGCAGCGCGAGCCACAGTTCGTGCACGTCGTTGCCGCGGATGTAGCTAGCAAACCCCTCGAGGTCGTCGAATGTGTTCACACGCGGAATGGGCGGCAGGTGCTGTTCCGGATGCGTGTTGTAGACCGCTGTCGCGCGAAAACCGGTGGCCGGCGCGCGTTCGATGCGGCGCAGGATCGCGTCGCAATGCGCGCCGCAGCCGACGATCGCAACCTGATGCAGGTTCAAGCCGGCGTTGCGCAAACGCGCGAGCACGGCATGGATGACGAGCCGGTACGTGATCAAGAGACCGCCCGCCATCGCGGTCCAATACGCGAACCACAGGCGCGACACCATATCGATCTGCCGCACCGAGAACATCGCCATCATCGCGGCCGCCTGCACGACCAAGAAGGCGAGCGACACCTGTCCCGCCAACACGAGCTTCGAGCGGCCGCGCCAAGACTCGTAGACGCCGAACACCGGAAACAGCACCAGCGCGAACGCCGCCGAGAAAATCACGAATGCCGCGTAAAAACCACTCCTTTCCCAATCCTCGAAGCGAATTTGGGACGCGACGGCTGCGCCCGTGATGATGAGCGCCACGTCCACAATCCTCGCCAAAAAGCTTTGCAAGTCACGCATTTTCTTACCCCGCACTTCCGTCTTTCACTGCTTGATCGGTACGACCGCCACGACGTTATCGATGCGATGCCGCGAGCCGCCCCCACCGGCACAGTTCTTCTCAGCCGGTGGAGAATTCCGCAGACTTTTAGGCCTACAAATTACTGCTTGGCTGCGTCCTTTCCGCAACGTCCATACGTGTCGTCGAAACGCACGATGTCGTCTTCACCCAGATAAGCTCCCGATTGCACTTCGATGATTTCGAGCGGCACCTTCCCCGGGTTTTCGAGGCGGTGACGCGTGCCGAGCGGAATGAAGGTCGACTCGTTTTCACTCAGCAAGAACTGCTCCTCGCCGCGCGTGACGAGCGCCGTGCCCCGCACGACGACCCAATGCTCGGCGCGGTGGTGATGCAGTTGCAGCGAGAGGCGCGCACCGGGCGTGACGACGATGCGTTTCACCTGGAAGCGCTCGCCGTGATCGATCGAATCGTAGAAACCCCACGGACGGCGCACCTTGCGATGCGTATCCGCTTCGGGCGCGTGCTCCGCCTTGATGCGCGCAACGAGCCCCTTCACGTCCTGCACATGCGAGCGGTCCGCGACGAGCACGGCGTCGGCCGTCTCGACGACCACGACATTCGTCGTACCAACACAGGCGACGAGCCGGCCGTCGGAGTGCGCGTACGTCGACGTCGCGCCTTCGAACACGACGCGTCCGCGTGCGACGTTGCCGCAATCGTCCTTATCGAGCGCGTCCCACACGGCATCCCACGAGCCGAGATCGGACCAGCCCGCCACCAGCGGCACCACGACGCCTTCGCACGGCGCGTCGGCGCCGCCCAGGCGTTCCATCACGGCGTAGTCGATCGAGTCGGACGGTGCATGCGTAAACGCTTCGGAATCGGGTTTGAAAATCTTGCCGTCGGCGTCGCCTTGCACGATGGCGGCAAGGCAAGCGGCGTGCATGTCGGGCTGCAGGCGCTGCAACGCGTCGAGCCATACCGACGCGCGCACGATGAAGATCCCGCTGTTCCACCAGTAGGTGCCCGCGGCGACGTATTGCGCCGCGAGTTCGGCGGCGGGCTTCTCGACGAAGCGGTCGATCAGATGCGCGCCGTCTTCCAGCGCGTTGCCGATGCGGATATAGCCGAAGCCCGTGTCGGGGCGCGTCGGCGGCACGCCGAGTGTCGCGATGGCGCCGCGTTCCGCGTGGCGCGCCGCGACTTCGATCGCGCGCTGCAGCGCGGGCACGTCGGCAATTGAATGGTCTGAAGGCATCGCGACGAGAATCGCGTCGTCACCAGAGGCGCACGCGAGCGCGGCGGCGAGCGTCAGCGCCGGCGCGGTATCGCGCCGCGCGGGTTCGACGATCAGGCGCGCTTCCACGCCGCTCGCGCGCAATTGCTCGACGATGACGAACCGGTGCTCGTCGCCGCAGACGATCATCGGCGATGTTGCGACTTGCCAACCGGCCGGGAAACCCTCCATGCGGCGCACGGTGGCTTGCAGGAGCGAATCGTCGCCGACCACGCCGATCAATTGCTTCGGATAGTGCTCGCGCGACATCGGCCACAGCCGCGTGCCGGAGCCGCCGGCGAGCACGACGGGCAGAAGCCGCGAGCAGGGCGTGGCCGCCAGCGCGGCCATGTCGGGTAGGTCAGACGAATGGCCCGAACCACCGCGTGCCGCCGCTTCCATCGGCGACACAGCAGGGGCCGCCTTCGTCGCGGCGGCCGCACCATGTCCATGACCCCCATCGTTCTGTTGTTCGTGAAACGCCATATCGTTACTCCCCTATATGTGCATCTCGTAGATCTGAGCCGGCGCCCGGCCTCGCGCCGAGCGTCAATCAACGAATTAACGTAGCGCGGTCCTCGTTCGGGACCGCTGTCGCGCGCTCTTACCGAACGCGTCGAAAAAGGCGGGACGAATCGCTAACCGCCGGCTTCGCGGCGGCTTTGAATGCGGAACTCCGTCGGCGAAATCATCATTCGCTTGCGAAAGATCTTCGCGAGCCGGTCGCCGTTGCCCATGCCGCTGCGTCGGGCGATCTTGTCGACGGGCAATTCGGAGTCGGTCAGGAGACTGCAGGTGATCGCAAGTCGCGCCTGCAACAGATAGTCCGAGGGCGTGATGCCCAGCTCGAGCTTGAAACGGCGCAAGAAGTTGCGCTCGCTCATCGCCGCGACCTGTGCCGCATCGGCAATCGAAATCGGCCGTTCGCAGTTGTCCTGCAACCAGCGTGCCGCGGCGCGAATCTTGTCGCCCGCGCTGGCCGCCCCGGCGTCGCCGAGCAACGGCACGAGTCTTGCGCTCGAGCCCGGCATCAACCGTTCGGCCACCCCGCGCGCGACATCGAGGCCGAGGTCGCGCTTGACCATCGTGAGGGCGCTTTTCATCGATTCGAGACGATCGCCCGTATCGGCCGCATGCTCTTCGTGGCCCGCATGGATCATGTAGGAACTGAAGTGGCGCTGCATTTCGTGGCTGCCGATGCCAGCCGCGTCGAGCAGCACGCAGCCTTCGGCGATCGAGCGCACGGTGGTCGTCTTCGTATGCACGCGGCGCAGCCAGCCGATCAGCCGCTCGTCGTTGGCCGCGGCGCGCGCGCCCTTGCCGCCGGCGACGAATAGCGCATCGAACCCCATGTAATGACGTGCGTCGAGACCGTCGGTCCATACGCGCACCGACGACGAGCACGTGACATTGCCGCCGTCGGCGGAGAGAAAGCAGACGTCATAGACCCAGTCGTCGTTCGCGCCCGCTGACGCGAGTTCATTGGCGACATGGAACACCTCGGCGACGAGCCCCGCTCCCAAAAGAGAGAAACCGTCAAAGAGCAGGATTGCGATCCGGCGCGTCACACACTTCGTGCTTTTGTTCGAAGCATGTAACCACCCCATTAGTGCGGGCTCGATACTCGCATAAGGCATGGCCTTCCCCTCGAATTGTTGGAAACGCAATTGGCCGATCTAGCAATCTATTTGCAGTGCATCATAGTTATTTACAAAACCGTTTGCGGACCCGCTGACGGATATCAACGAGATCTTGGCGGAATTAATCCGCACATTCCGCGCCGATTTTGACAAACACTTAATTCGCCCGACGCATAAGCCAGACAAATCGGACAAATTCAGTCCAATGACGCAAAATCCGTGCATTAATTAGCTAAAAATCGCCAATCAAACTTGGCAAAAAAGATGCCAAGACCGATCGGCCCATACGGCAGCCGACCCCCTTTTTGATTACCGCCTATTATTCATACGAGAACCAGCTGCTCACTCGAGCCGGCTCGTTTGTCGATAACGCGCACTCAACCAAAAACGATTGAAGACGCGAAATATTCAGAGCGCGAGGGGAGTCCCCGATACCACATCCGTCACCTCGCGAGCCGCATACCGAAAGGATCCACCCCGAAGCGCTTGTGTGAACCCATGCGCCTGCGGCGATATCGCCTGCTTACGGCCGGGCATTGCCCGCCAACTGCTTTTGCTCGGTTCCAAACACAGCAGTTGCTGAATGCAAGGTAAACCCGAACCGAAAATTCCAGTGTTGCCCGGCCCACATTGAATTGCAGGTTGAACGCCTATCTGAGCCGACCCCAAATGAATCGAATTCCGATATTTGTCTTTCGTATTACGAGAGACACCAGTAAATCACACCACGATGTTTCTAATCTGATTCATTTTTCTTAATCCAGATTTTCTAATATTTGAGACCGAGCGTTTTATATCATGAATTCCCTAATTTCACGGAATCGTCTAATGAATAGGCGCTAATAGGCAAGATCGTGCGGTCCCTTTTTCGATCGGTAATTGTGCACCGCACCGAAATGGTAAATTCGTAATGCCGGGAAATGCCGAATTTCTTCATTCGAATCTGCGCGGAAACGTTTCAGCGTGGAAACGTCCGCGCCGCGAAGCAAAGAGGGTCGGCTCTGTAAGGCTTTCGTGGCAGGCATCGCGGTCCAGACGGCGATAGTTCGCAGGTCTTACCGAAAAAAATGGCGAGAATCGGCTGGCGGAAAAAAGCGATCCGCATTGGTGCGACCCTCGCAAACCCAAGCAGGCACAGGCTTTGCGGAGGCCCCGTTCGAATCCGCCAAAAAACTTGCGCAAAAGAACTAGATTGAACGCTCCCGGATTTTTCCGAAGCCCTGTAGTCTCTCGCCTGCGATTCGACCGGAATCAGGGTGTCGTCCGATGTTTACAGTCGCACGCCCTATCCTTCGCTCGTCTCTTCTGCTGATCCGGTGCGCCGTGGCCGCTGCCCGCCGCGCCGGAAATCTCGCTTGGCTCGACCGCTTGGCATCGCTTTGGGACCTAGGGTCTTTTCACATTAGTGTCCGCCGCGATGCACACCGGCCCTGGGCGACCCAGCTGCCCGGTCCAGGCACGCGCCAATCCTTTTCACCGTCGCCGTAGGGCGACGCGCGCATCGTCGTTGTCTCGATGCGCAGCGCTAGCTATTGCCTGGCGCTCCAACACAACATGCGATGAACACAACGTTTCCGTTCCTAAAGGACCTCAAGGACTTCAACGCAAGCAAACTGGCGCGCGCAGCTCGCGCGCGCAGCACCGGCGTCTTGCTGATCGCCTCGGCGGCCACGCTTGCCGCATGCGGCGGCGGCGGTGGCGGCTCCGGCGGCTCTGCCAGCAACGCGGCCGGACAATCGGCCTCGTCCAGCTCCTCGGCGGGCGTGGCGGGCACGCAAGCGGTCGCTTCCGCCGGCAAGTCGATGACCTGCGGCACGCCGTCCGCCGCCTCGAGCGCGGCCTCCTCGAGCAATCTGATTCAAGCCGACACCCCGGGCAGCGACGGCACCCGCCTGTTCGCGGTCAACAGCACCTTCAACATCGCGCTCACGACGCAAGCCGCGCAAAGCGACACGCTCAACTGGCAAGTGCTCGACAACTGGAACGTCGTCCGCGCGAGCGGCTCGTTCCCGGTGCAAAGCGGCGCGCAGACGGTGACGCTGTCGTGCTCGTCGTCGCTGGCGGGCTACTTCGCGGTCTCGGCGACGCTCTCCAACGAAGGCGGCCAGCTTCCGAACGCCGGCACGCGCCCGCAAGGCATCGCGACCTTCGGCATCCTGCCGGACGTGTCCGCGACGCTGCCCGCCGTGAGCTACGCGCGCCAGGACCAGCACCGCTTCGGCGGCCAGGGCACGGACTTCATCACGGCCGGCGGCAACGACGGCTACCACCCGGTCTATACGGATCTCGGCCTCTCGTGGGGGAACGACGACCGCAGCATGGGCACGGAAGAACCGAACGGCCCGAACACCTTCACGCCGGGCACCAGTTCGCTCGCGTCGGAGCCGTACTTCCAGAAGGGCGACGTCATGCGGCTGATCACGCTCAACGGCATCCCCGCCTGGGCGAGCCCGACGGGCGCCGCTACGCAAAGCTATGCGCCGAGCTCCGAATCCGCGCTGCAGAGCTATATGGGTCTCGTCGGCACGGATTCCGCACAGATCCGCGCGGCCTATTTCCCGCACCAGTCGAAGAACTACTACCAGGTGACCTGGGAGCCGGATGGCGGCGGCCCGACGCAATGGCTCGACACGCAGGCGAACTTCGTCGCGATGTATCAGGCGGCCTACAACGGCCTTCATTCGACTGACCCGAACGCCGTCGTGATGGGCGTGACCGCCTCGCTCGTGCGCAACAACACGCAGTGGCTGAAGAACTACGCATCGCTCGGCCTCGCGCAATACCTGGACGGCCTGTCGATCCACGGCTACTACGACGCGGGCACCTACCCGTCGCATCCGCCCGAGCGCCTCGCGACCGATCCGAGCGCGGCCAACGCCGCCAACGCGCTGCCCGCTTCGATGCGCGAGCTGCGCGGTGCGATGAACACGTACCTCAAGCCGGCTTCGAAGCTCTTCGTGACGGAAACCGGCATCAGCTACGACTCGGGCACGTCGTATGGCGCGAGCTATCCGACGCAGAACGAGCTCTTCGCGCACGGCGCGGTGGTTGCGCGCACGCACCTGATCCTGCTCGGCGAAGGCGCGGACGTCAGTTACGTGTTCTACATGGCCGATCCGCCCGTCTCGCCCCCCGGCTACGGCATCTTCTTCGACCTCGCGGATGCGCAGGGCGGCTATGGCGCGGGCAACATCAGCCCGAAGCCGGCCGCGATGGAAGTCGCGGCGATGACGCGCATCATCGACGGCACGAACACGCTCGGCTATGTCAACAACGTGCCCACGGGCGTCTACGCGTACGCGTTCCAGCGCCTGGGCGGCGGCAAGATCGTCACCGCGCTGTGGACGCATAACAACGCCAACTGGAGCCAGACCGGCGGCTACAGCGCGACGTATAGCGCGCCGTACTCGCTGACGGTGGATTCGCCGGGCACGTCGGGTAACGTGACCGTGCTCGATGTGATGGGCAACGCCTCGACGGTGCCGTACAGCAACGGGCAGGTAGCGCTTACGCTGACTGAGTCGCCGATCTATGTCGTATCGACGAATGCGTCGGTGATGCAAGCCAATGTGACGACGCCGACGGGGTACGTGGCGAACTGAGTGCGGGAAGTGAAGTAACGGGCGATTTACGCACCGCCCGGGGTTTGAGCGGCCATGAGGGTTTTGATGACCTCATGGCCGTTTTTACGTTCATCGCGGAAGACGGTCGATGGGTTCACTCCTGATCAACCTCAGGCCAGAGCCTCGGAAACAAGAATCGAAGGCTCCGCAGCGGTAGTGCGAAAGAAAGTTCGCCGCGATGCGAGGGCGACGTCAGCAAGCCAAAATCGAGTAGCGAGCGCAAGATTCGGCGGGCCAGAACGTCGCTAACGCCTAGCATCTGGGTGAATTCAGCGCGCGAGACGGCACGCCGAAGCGCCACAAATTCCATGGCCAGCGCCGAAGCCTCCGGCTTGATGACCGATTTCTCCGAGCCGATCGTCCACGGATTGGAGTCGAGGTACCGCAAAAGATCCAACAAGCGGTTTGCAACGCCATCGAACTCAGTCATACGGACCATGAAGCTCACCTGATCCAGACAACAGTCGAGGAAAAACTGGGCAAACTGCACCAGTCCCTCCTGGGAGAGATTGCCTCGGCCGTCCAGATCGTTGCGGCGCGTCTGGTCCGCCCCGCTCAGTCTTGCGTAGTATTGCTCGTGCTCGCGCGCCAAGCCGCGCAGCGGTGACCACAACCCGTGGGTCAAATCGGCGGCGCGCAACGCGAGGTGTGAATGCAAGCGCGCAGCTCGGCCGTTGCCGTCCACGAACGGGTGCACCCAAGTCAGACGATGGTGCGAGCAGGCGATGCCGATCAATTGGTATTCCTTGACTCGGATGCGGGCGTACCGTGCGGCCCAAGCATTCAGCAGGGGCTCGATCATTTCGGGCTCCGGCGCCAGATGGTTCCCGACTGTGACGTCCACCTTACGAAGCTCGCCCGGCACAATCGGATCGCCTTCATCGAAGGCTCGCTCGCCGGCAGGCAGGTAAGAAAAAAATCGTTCGTGAATCGTCGAAACACGCGCAGGCTCGAAGAGCGCTGCCACCGGGAGCGCGCTCCACTCATCCTCCAGCGCGGATTCCGTTGCGATGTGCGCCATAGCGAGCTGTTGTTTCTTGCGCTCAACGTCGTCGGCTGAGTAATCCCGCTTCAGGGCAGCCTCGATTTTGGCGGGCGTGGTGTGCTGGCCTTCGATCTTGTTCGTGTAGTACGAATTCATGGCGCGCAACTGCGGCACCGTTGCCTCGGCAAGCGGAGTCCCTCGCACGGGGAGCAGTTTTTGCGACGAAGTGACGAGTTCGGTGGTGCGCTCGAGCAGCGGATCGAGCATGCGATCTTCAGGAAACAATGGTTCGAACGAAACGACTGTCGTCATGGCGGGCCGGTGGTTTAATGTAGAGTTCCAAGTCCGAGATTATATGCCTCAACACATTGATTTATATTATTTTTTATGAATCTCAGTAGAGTTTGATGTAGGGTTTCATGTAGGCCAGCGCCGCCCCGCATTCGTTCGCAGTGTTCGCTAAAACACAGTCAACCTGCGTGTCGCCGTGCTTCAGTTAAAGGTCTGAAATCCGCCGGCAACGCTGTCCATGCACGCTACCCACAAGGAAACCTGCGCGGAGGCTGCCCGCTCCGCTCGCGCGCGGCGCACGCGCTTTGCCTCCCGCTTTGCCGTCTTCACGCTCTGCGTGACGTGCCTGCTGCTCGTCACCTGCAGCCGCAGCAACGGCAACGATGCGCCCGCTGCCGCACCCAACGCCGCCGCGGCCACGGCGCCCGAATCGGCCTCGCTCGCGATGAAATGCGGCGTGCCCTCCGCGCCATCACCGGCCGCTTCGGCCAAAGGTGACCCAATCGAAGCCGATACGCCCGGCAGCGACGGCACGCGCATGTTCGCCAGCGGCAGCAACTTCAACATCGCGTTCACGACTCGCTTGAAAGACGCGGACACCGTTCGCTGGCAAGTGCTCGACAACTGGAACATCGTGCGCGCGAGCGGGCAATTCCCCGTCGCAACCGGCGCGCAGACGGTGACGCTCAGTTGCACCTCGTCACGCGCAGGCTACTTCGCGATTCAAGCGACGCTCGCCAAAGCTGGCGGTCAGCTGCCGTCGCGCGGCACGCGTCCCGGCGGCATCGCAACCTTCGGCGTGTTACCTGACGTCAGCGCAACGCTGCCCGCGGCGAGCTACGCGCATCAGGATCAGCACCGCTTCGGCGGCCAGGGCACCGCCTATCTCGCGCCGGGCCAGCACTGTTGCGACGGCGACGGCTACCGTCCGCTCTACCCCGGCCTCGGCCTCTCATGGGCGAACGACAATCGCAATTGGTATATGGAGGAGCCCAAAGAGCAGAACACGTTCAAGCCTTCGCGCGACACGCTCGCCCCGTACTTCAGGAAGGGCGACATCATGCGGCTGATCCAGCTCGACGGCATCCCGGGCTGGGCGAGCCCGGATGGCAAGGAGACGCATAGCTATGCTCCGGCCTCGCTCGCGGCCTATCAGGACTACATGAGCCGCGTCGGCGCTGACTCCGCGCAGATCCGCGCGGCGACCTTCCCGAACCAGTCGAGCAACTACTATCAGGTGACCTGGGAGCCCGACTACGGCGGCGGCCTGCCGTGGAAAGACACGGATGCGCACTTCGTCGATCTGTACCGCGCCACGTATCAAGGCATCCACGCGACCGACCCCAACGCCGTCGTGATGGGCATCGCCAACAACTCGGTGCGAAACAACATCGAGTGGCTCGACCGGCTCGCGCCGCTCGGCATCGGGCGCTACCTCGACGGCGTCGCGATCCACGGTTACTACGATATCGGCTGCTCGCCGTCGCATCCGCCCGAACGGTTCGTCGGCGACAGCGACTCCGGCAAGGCCGCGCAAGCGCTGCCCGCATCGATGCGCGCATTGAGGCAGCGCATGGTCAAGGACTTGAAGCCGGGCGCCAAGCTGTTCGCGACCGAGACCGGCGTCAGCTACGACATCGACACCGCGTACGGCCCGAACTATCCGACGCAGAACGTGCTCTACGCCCACGGCGCGGTCGTGGCGCGCACGCATCTGATTCTGCTCGGCGAAGGCGCGGATATGACCTACGTGTTCTACATGGCCGATACGCCCGACAAGCCGCCCGGCTACGGCATCTTCTTCGATCTTGCCGATGCGCAAGGCGCGTACGGCCCGAGCCTCATCAGCCCGAAACCCGCCGCGATGGAAGTGGCCGCGATGACGCGCATCATCGACGGCACGGTCACGCTTGGGTTTTTGAACGACGTGCCGAGCGGCGTGTACGCCTACGCGTTCCAGCGCTTGAACGGCGGCAAGATCGTGACTGCGCTATGGACGCACGACAACGCGCACTGGAACGCAAAAGACGGCTTCAGCGCGGGCTACAACGTGACCTATCGCTTGCGCGTCGACGCGCCGCAAACTCAAGGGCAAGTCACTGTGCTCGACGCCATGGGCAACGCCTGGACCCAGCCCTACACCGACGGTCAAGTCACGCTGACGCTGAGCGAATCGCCGATCTACGTCGTCTCGGCGAACGCTGCGGCGATGCGGGCCCACGTCACAGCGCCCGCGGGCTACGTGGCACATTGAATGCGCGACATTGGAAAGCGGCCCGCGTGCATTTGACTGTACAAAGCGATATTTCGGCGTTTTATGCCAAAGCCGCTGAGCGATTCTTGCCTCTACGCCGTGCGAAACGCGCGGCATGGCACAACGACAACTTTGGCTGAGACCCGATGCTTACCGAACTCGATTTTCTCGACGTGGTTCGCCTGACGCCGCTCGTATCGATCGACCTGATCGTCACCGATGCGCACGGGCGCGTTCTGGTCGGACAGCGCCGCAACCGTCCAGCGCGCGGCACCTGGTTCGTGCCGGGCGGCCGCGTGCAAAAAGACGAAACGCTCGACGCGGCCTTCACGCGCACCGTCGAGAGCGAGCTCGGCATCTCGGGTATGGAGCGCTCGGCCGCGCGCTTTTACGGCGTCTTCGAGCATAACTACCCGGACGACAACTTCGCGGGCGAGCCCGGCATCTCGACGCACTACGTGGTGCTCGCCTACGCGATCACGCTGACGGGCAGCGCACCGATTGGCCGTTTCGACCAGCACAGCCGGTATGAGTGGCTCAGGCCGGATGAACTGCTCGCGCGCCGGGACGTGCATGAGAATACGAAGGCGTATTGCAGGTAGTGGGGCGGGCGCGCTGTGGGCCTGGAGTAAGCGCTAAAGCGCTAACTTGGGTCGCAAAAAAACGCCCGCTTCTTGGCGGGCGAAAGGACCATTTTGAGCGCCACAGGGGTAGCGCCGATTCCATTGAAGGCGACGGTTCGTGTCGATTCAATATGCGTGTGCCGAACTGCCGGATGCGGAAGGGATATTGTCGGAATTGGCGGCAAACCGATCGCTGGCGCGAGTTTTGTTTTGAATGAGCCAAGCCACCGGCATCGCCCGCCCCCTCTCACGCAGCCAGCGACGAAAGCACCACCGGCGCATCGACCGGCCCGAACTGCTCGCGCAAATACGCTTCGAACGACGCCTTCAACTCGGGATGCCGCAAGGCAAACTCGATCGTCGCCTTCAAGTAGCCGAGCTTGCTGCCGCAGTCGAACCGCTGGCCCTTATAGCGAAACGCGAGCACCTGCTCGTCGGAAAGCAGCGATTGAATCGCGTCGGTGAGCTGGATCTCGCCGCCCAAGCCCGGCTTCACGCGCCGCAAATGCCCGAAGATGCCCGGCATCAGCACGTAGCGCCCCACCACGCCGAAATTCGACGGCGCCTCCTCCGGCGCCGGCTTTTCGACGACGCCGTGCATCTTGATCACGCGATCGTCCCACGCGCGGCCGTCGATCACGCCATACGAGCGCGATGCCTCGCGCTGGATCTGCTCCACGCCGACCACCGAGCAGTGGTAATGATTGAACACCTGCACCATCTGCGTGAGCACGGGCGGCTCGCCATCGAGCAAGTCGTCGGCGAGCATCACGGCGAACGGGTCGTCGCCCACGAGCTTCTCCGCGCACAGCACGGCATGCCCGAGCCCGAGCGGTTCGGGCTGCCGCACATAGAAGCAGTCGACGTGGCTCGGCTTGATGCTGCGCACGAGTTCGAGCAAGTCGAGCTTGCCGCGCGCCTGCAACTCCGCTTCGATCTCATAGGACTTGTCGAAGTGATCCTCGATGGCGCGCTTGCTGCGCCCCGTGACGAAGATCATCTGCGTGATGCCCGCGGCCATCGCCTCTTCGACCGCGTATTGGATCAGCGGCTTGTCGACGACGGGCAGCATTTCCTTCGGGCTCGCCTTCGTTGCAGGTAAAAAACGCGTGCCGAGACCCGCGACCGGAAACACCGCCTTGTTGACGCTGAGCATGGGCCCCCCTTGCCTATCGAACGATTAAAAACGTGTTGGCTCAGCGTATTCCCCAGGTACCGATGGCATCTGCCAACATCTCGCCCTTTTCAGACGATAGCCGCATGGCGCTTGGGCCGCCGCGTATGATGCGACGCATCAGGCATGCCGTTCCACTCCTGTCGCCTGGCTGTACGCCGAAGCGCTTTCGCGGACCACGAAGCGTCGATGCCTCATGGGCGAACGACGGTTTCGCGATTCGACCGGCGCGCAGATGTTCGTCCGCTCAACGACATCGTCAGAGCCGCTCACATGGCCAAACGCATCGCTATCCTGATCTTCGATGGGTTCTCGCTCGTCGAAGTCAGCTCGATCGCCGAAGTGTTCCGCCTCGCCAACGAAATGGAGATCGAGCGGGCGAGCGAAGCCGAACCGTATACGCTTGTCGTGTTCTCGAGCGCGGGCGGCAGCGTCGCGAGCAGCTGCTCGATGCGGGTCTGGTCGGAGAATCTCGATGCGCCGCTCTTGACCGGTTTCGACGCGCTCTTCATCGCAGGCGGTCCCGGCGCGCAGCACGCGAAGGACGACGAGCACCTGGTGCGGCGCTTGCGCACGATGCTGCAGAAGACACGCGTCGTCAAAGCAATCGGCGAAGGCGCGGCGATTCTCGCCGTGGCCAATCTCGTGCATGAACGAAGCGGCGTCGAGTTTCCGTCCGGTGCGGCGTTTGCCGCGCGCGAATCTCACGCTTCTTCGCACGCGCCGCTGCATGGTCAGGCGCATGCGCTCGTCGCCGTCGAACAGCCCGCCGCCCTCGACGATCCGCTCGGGCCGATCGCCGCCGCGCTGTCGGTGATCAAGCGCGACTACGGCTCGTCCGCGGCCCGCGAAATCTCGGAACGCTCGATGCCCGGCGCATGGCGGCGCTTGGGCGCCGTGCTCGGCGATCTCGACGAAGGCGGCGCGCGCGAGAAGATCAACGCGGCCGCGCGCTGGATTCGCGAGAACTACGGACGGCAAATCTCGGTGGCGGAGGCGGCACAGGTCGCCTCGATGAGCGAGCGCAGCTTTCTGCGCCGCTTCAAATCGCAGATCGGGCTCACGCCATCCGAGTACCTGCTGCGCGCGCGGCTCGATGCGAGCTGCCTGCTGCTCGTCGCGACCGATCTGCCGGTCGACAAGATCGCGCGGCGCTGCGGCGTGGGCAGCGGAGATGGTCTCGCGAAAATCTTCAGGAAGCGTTTGTCGATTTCGCCGACGGAATATCGGATCGCCGGACGGCGCCGCTCAGACGACAACTGAGTCCTTCTTCGCGCGCGACGTCAGCATCGTCGATACCGACGCCATCAAATCGCGCATCCACTCGACATCGCTCGGCCGATCCGGCTGCGGATGCCACATCTGATAGCACTTGATGCGCGGAAACGGGATCGGCGCGTTCACGACCGCGAGCGGCAGCATGGCCGCGTAGTGCGTGGCGAAGCGCCGCGTCGTCGTGAAGATGAGGTCCGATTGCAACAGCACCTGCGGCACGAGGCCGAAGTAAGGCAGCGTGATCACGACGCGACGCGCGACGCCCGCGCGCGCCAAGCCGATTTCGATCGCGTTGCGGCGCGCGCCGCTATAGGGCGTCGGCGCGAGGTGCGCGGCGGCAACATAGGCGTCGCGCGTGAGCGGCTCGCGCGCGAGCGGGTGGTCGGCGCGCATCATGCAGACGATCGTGTCGGAGAACAAATCGCTTCTCTCAAAGCGCGGATCAGGCTTCGGCCAGTTGCCGACGACCAGATCGAGCTCGCCCGCATCGAGCGCCGCTTCGTGGTCTAGCGTGGGATTCAGCGAGTCGATCTCGAGATGCGCGTTCGGCGCGGCCGTTCTGAACTGCGCGATCAGCGTCGGCATGAAGAAGTCGTTCAGATAATCAGGCGCGGCGATGCGAAACGTGCGGCGCGAGCGCGACGGATCGAAATCGCCATGCGGGGTCGCGACGAAATCGACCTCGCGCAGCGCGCGCTGCGCCGCGCCGAGCAGCGATGCGCCGTACTCGGTCGGCACCATGCCGGATTTGCCGCGCACGAGGATCGGGTCGTTCAGCGTCTCGCGCAGCTTCCTCAGCGCCGTGCTGATCGCGGGCTGCGTCTGATTCAGGCGCAACGCCGTCTGCGTCACGCTGCGCTCGATCAGGAGCGTGCGCAACACGCGCACGAGCCAGATATCGAGTGTGGCGGGGCTGTCGTCGTAGTCGTCCATGCGATATCGAATTACCAAACGCGTAACGTTAGGCCCAATCGCGCGTGCCCGGCATAGCGACGCCGGTATGGCCGGGATCAGGGCCTGCGGCCTGATCCCGCCGATCACACTGGCTGTCTTGATGTCTTAAGGCATGTCGCCGAACGGCAGCGTGCTGATGCGCTTCACCTCTTTCGAGTCGAGCCAGTTCGGCGTGCGCGCACAGTAGAGCACCATCGGCAACGCGTCCTCGCCCCAGAACAATTGGTCGTTGAAGCGGAAGGTCGGCACGCCGAAGATGCCGAGGCGAATCGCTTCGTCCCCGTTGCGTTGCAATTGCGCCTTGGTCTCCTCGAGCGCGATCAGGCGTTCGCCATCCGGGATACCGGCGTAATGGCACAGGTCGGCGAAACCCTCGTCCGTCGACGGGTCGCGCCCCTCGCGCCAAATGAAGCGGAAGATCGCACGCGTGCATGCGAGGTCGGCCTTCGCGGCGGTTGCCAGCAGCAGCGCCTTGGTCGAATCGAACGGATGCGCGGGCGGCATCTTGAACGGAATGCCTAATTGCTCCGCGCGAAACAGCGCATACCGGAACGTGAAGATGCGCCGCTGCGGCACTTCATAGCCGGGACGCTGCCCCCAGTGGCGATAGAGACCGTAGAGCGAGATCGGCGTCAGCTCGAACGGCACCTCGGGCCAATGGTCGTGCTGTTCCAGGAGCAAGTACGAAAACGGCGAGATGAAGTCGTAGAACCACAGCGGTGGCGCGGTGTCTTTGGCTTTTGGCATGAGTGTCTCCCTGTGCGATGTTGGATGTGTAGGAGCCGGCCGGCTCATGCGTCGTGGCGTTCGGGCGCCGGCGGCTCGCCATCAGCTGGAGCTTCGGGTTCCTCGTCCGCCTGCGCACCGGTCTGCCCGCTGCTTTGACCGCGATCATCCGCCGCCTGCCCATAGCCCGACGTGAGCCGTCCGCGCACGAAACCGATATGTTCGCGCAGCACGTAGAACTGGTCGGCATAGGCGAGCGGCATCTTGAGCTTGTTGACCGACTCCTCGATCGCATCGAGCTTTTCGATCAGCACCGAGCGCTCGGCCTCCGAGGTCTCGGCGAGCGCGCCGCGCTCGATCGCGATCAGCGCGCCGTACCAGCGGTAGATCCGCGACTTCACGCGCCATGCGTACAGCGACGGCACGACCCGCAGGCCCGGAATCAGCACGACGATGATCGGCACCAGCAGCACGATCATCCGGTCCGCGAGGCTCGCGAGCCAGAACGGCAGCGAACGGTACAGGAAGCTCTTGCCCGACTTGTAGTAGCGCGCGGCGTCGTCGCTCAACGGGAAGTCGTGCACGAGCGGCGCCGGGAATTCGCCTGCGTGCTGCAGCAGGTTCGCGCGGCCATGCACTTCGCGCGCCGCTTCGATCAGGAGATCGGAAAGCGCCGGATGGAGCGAATCGCGCGCGATCAGATCGGCGGTCGGCGCGATCGTATGGATCGTCGCCGGCGGCAGATTCTTGCCGAGATCGAACGCGCCCATCGGCAGATCGATCTGCGTGAGGTACGGAAAGCGCCGCGCGTAGGCCTCGGCCTGCGTGAAGCTGTATTGGCGGATGCCGGGCGTGCGCGAGAGCGCCGCCATCACAGGCGGCTGCGCCGAATCGCCGGCGAGGAACGCGACGTCGATTTCGCCCGAGGTCAGCGCCTTCGCGGCGGCGTCGCCGGTCAGCGGCAAGAGCTCCGTCGGCCCGCCGGGAACGATGCCGTTCGCCTTGAGGAGCGTCAGCGCGAGCTGGCGCGTGCCGCTGCCTTCGGGGCCGATCGCGATGCGCTTGCCATGAAACTCCGAAAGGCGCGCTTCAGGCGTCCCCGTGTAGAAGATCACGAGCGGCACGTACGACACGCTGCCGAGCGACATCAGGTCTTCGGTATTGCCGGCGACGAGGCTCTTTGCGTCGACCGTCGTGAGCCCGCTCTGCACGAAGCCCACGTCGACGTTCGCCTTGGGATCGGCCAAGCGCTGCAGGTTCTGCATCGAGCCTTCGGACGGGAGCACGACGAGCGTGACGCCGTTGCGCGCGAGGATGGTCTTGTACTTCTGCGCCGCGTTCCAGAACGAGCTGCCGACCGGTCCGGCGGTAATGGTCATCGTGTTGGGCGGCGCGGGCTGGATCAGGCGGATCGCAAGCCAGATGGCGAGCGCGCTGATGAGGAGTATCGGGCCGAACGAAACCGCTAGATCGCGCCAGGAGATCGCGACGAAACGGGCGACGAGACGGGGTGCGGGTCGGCGGCGGCCGTTGGAAGGCTTCATCGGCAATTCTTGAGGCGGTGCGTACGAGGGAAAGGCGTGCCGTGGCAAGAGGCTGCGTGGGACCGCGACCGCCCGCGAACATCGGCTGGCGGAGGGCGGCAAATCCGCGCGCGCTTGGCGCCGATGGTACATGAGATTCGCGCGATCACGGCGCGCGGCATACTTGCAAGGCGCGCAAACTTGCAACAAAAATTTGCATGAAGTGTTGCAAGAAGCCCGCACCCCCTGCGCTGCCACTGGTAAACCCTTTCGCCTGTCGGCAACCTGCACTAAATTGTGCGTCGCTGCCGCGCATTGAAGCCTCGCGACACGCGACCCGGCACGACTCAAAAGAACCGGGCGCGACGAGAGGCGCGCGGCGAGCCGGCGGGCGCAAGCTGTTCTATCCGCGCCGCGGCCTTCTCTCGCCTCTCTCGCTTCACCGTGTCAGACCCAACGCCGGCGCACCAGGCAGCGATGCCTCGCGCGTTGCGCCGTGCCGCAGGTGTGGTACCGATCCGCCTCGCTTAGGCGGTTCTCATCGATGTGAATGAAGTGAACTAGGAGAAAACATGAAAGCAGTGAACTATCTGAAGGCGTTGGGTGGTGTGGCATGCGTGGTTCTGGCTTGCAGCGCGTACGCGCAAGCGAGCGATACGAGCGCGGCGGCGACGGCGCCCGCGACCGCTTCGGCCCCGGCGGCCAAGGCAGTCAAGAAGGCCAACCGCCAGCTCGGCTACACCGTGCGCAAGGCGCTCGCCAAGGCGCAAGGTCTCGACGTGTCGAACATCTCGGTGCGCTCGCGCGGCGGTGCAGTGACGCTGACCGGCACGGTGCCGGACCAAGGCCAGATCGACACGGCCGGCGAAACGGCCAAGGGCGTGAAGGGTGTCACGTCGGTGACGAACAAGCTGTCGGTGATGCAGCAGTAAGCTGGGCATTCGCGGGAAGCGGCACGCTGCCGTTCCCGCTGCTTGGCGCGAAATGCAAAACGGGTCCCGGTGTTGCCGGGACCCGTTTTTATTGCCTCTCTGCAAGTAATGCCATCCTGCCTGAGCTTTGGTGTACTGGCCTATGCGAGCGACTCTTGGACAGACGACAACGGCAAGCCGCCGCCGCTCACCCCCTGCCCCGCCCTCACCTGCAACAACTGCGCGCTGACCGCTACCGCAATCGAAGCCGGCGCCTTGTCGACGATACCGCTCACGCCGATCGGGCACGTCATCTCCACGAGCCGTTCCGGCTCGACGCCGCGCTCCATCAGACGCCGCTCGAACTTCACGCGCTTGGTCTTCGAGCCGATCATCCCGAAGTACGTGAAGTCGCGCCGCCGCATGATGCGCGCCGCCAGCGAGAAGTCGAGCGCGTGGTTGTGCGTCATCACCAGGAAGTACGCGCCCGGCGGCGCCGTATCGACGATCGCGTCGGGCGTGTCGGTGGCCTCGATCTGCACGTTCGCGGGCACTTCGTCCGGGAATAGTTCGTCGCGCTCGTCGACCCACTGCACGACACACGGCAGCCGTCCCAGCAGCGCGATCAACGCATGACCGACATGCCCCGCGCCGAACAGCACCACGTGCATCGGCGGACGCTTCGGCTCGTCGGCGCCGCGTCGTCCGATACGCACGTCCGACACACAGGGCAGCACGGTCATCACGATTGCTCTCCACGCGCTGCGCGCACCGCCTTCACCGCCTTCAAAATTTCTTCGGCGGTCGCCGGCGCGTTCATCGGCGGATTCACTTCGTAGTCGCCGACGGCCGCGACCGCATCGCGGATCGCGAAGAACACCGAGAACGGCAGCAACAGCGGCGGCTCGCCAACCGCCTTCGAGCGGTGGATGCTGTCCTCGGCATTGCGGTTCTTGAACAGGTTCACGCGGAAGTCGGGCGGCGTGTCGTTTACCGTCGGGATCTTGTAGGTGGACGGCGCGTGCGTCATCAGCTTGCCGTCCGGTTTCCACCACAGCTCCTCGGTCGTGAGCCAGCCCATGCCCTGGATGAAGCCGCCTTCCACCTGGCCGATGTCGAGCTGCGGATTCAGCGACGCGCCCACGTCGTGAAGCGCATCGGCGCGCAGCACGCGCATCTCGCCGGTCAGCGTATCGATCACGACTTCCGACACCGCCGCGCCATACGAGTAATAGAAGAACGGCCGGCCTTGCAGCGTCTTCTGATCCCAGTAGAGCTTCGGCGTCGCGTAGAAGCCATCCGACCACAGCTGCACGCGCGCGACGTAGGCGTTCTTGATGATCTCCTCGAACGGCACCACGACTTCGCCGACCACCACGCAATCGTCGGCGAAGCGCACGTCATTCGCGCTCACCGCGCCCGCGCCGTACTTGATCGCCGCGAACGCCGCCAAACGCTGGCGCAGTTGACCTGCCGCATCCTGCGCGGCCTTGCCGTTCAAGTCCGAACCGGTGGAAGCCGCCGTCGCCGACGTGTTCGCGACCTTGCTCGTGTCGGTCGCCGTCACGCGCACGCGCGAGAAGCTGATGCCGAGCTCATGCGCGACGACCTGCGCGACCTTCGTGTTCAGCCCCTGGCCCATCTCCGTGCCGCCGTGGTTCACGAGCACCGAGCCGTCCGTGTAGATGTGAACCAGCGCGCCGGCCTGGTTGAAGTGCGTCACGTTGAACGCAATGCCGAACTTGACCGGCGTGATCGCGATGCCCTTCTTGAGCACCGTGTTCTTCGCGTTGAACTCGCGCACGGCCGCGCGGCGGCTGCGGTAGCCGCTCGTCGCTTCGAGCTCGTCGAGCAGCTCGTGGATCACGTTGTCTTCGACAGTCTGGCCGTACGGCGTCAGATTGCGCTCGGCCTTGCCGTAGAGGTTCTTGCGGCGCACGTCGAGCGGATCGAGCTTCAACGAGCGCGCGACGTCGTCGATGATGTATTCGATCGCGAACGCGCCTTGCGGACCGCCGAAGCCGCGGAACGCGGTGTTCGACTGCGTATTGGTCTTGCCGCAATAGCCTTCGATCGAGATGTCCGGGAAGTAGTACGCGTTGTCGAAGTGGCAGACGGCGCGCGTCATCACGGGGCCCGAGAGGTCCGCCGAGAAGCCGCAGCGCGAAGTCATGTCGACCGAGACGCCTTCGATCACGCCGTCGTTGCTGTAGCCCACTTCGTACGTGTAGTGGAAATCGTGGCGCTTGCCGGTGATCATCATGTCGTCGTCGCGGTCCGGACGCAGCTTCACCGGGCACAGCAGCTTCCACGCGGCCACGGCCGCGCAGCACGCGAACAGCGCCGACTGCGATTCCTTGCCGCCGAAGCCGCCGCCCATGCGGCGGCATTCGATCAGCACGTTGTGCGACGCGACACCGAGCGCATGCGCGACGTGGTGCTGCATTTCGCTCGGGTGCTGCGTCGAGCAGTAGACGTGCATGCCTTCGTCGTCCTTCGGCACCGCGTACGAGATCTGGCCTTCGAGGTAGAACTGCTCCTGGCCGCCGAGCAGCATCTCGCCCGCTTCGCGATGCGAGGCATGCGCGATCTTCGCCGCGGCCGCGCCGCGTGCGAGCTTCATCGGCGGCAGCACGTATTGCTCGGCTGCGCGCGCCTGCTGCGCGGTCAGGACCGCGGGCAGCTCTTCGTATTCGATCGTCGCGCGACGCGCGGCCAAGCGCGCGATGTCGTGCGAGGTCGCGACGACGATGAACATCGGCTGGCCGACGAACTGCACGACGCCTTCCGCGAGAATCGGATCGTCGTGGATGATCGGGCCGCACTGGTTGTGACCGGGGATGTCGTCGGCGGTGAAGACGGCGACGACGCCTGGCGTCGCGCGCACCGCGTCGAACGACATCGACACGATCTTCGCGTGCGCCTTCGTCGACAGGCCGAGCGCGGCATGCAGCGTGCCGGCGACGATCGGGATGTCGTCGGTGTAGGTGGCGCGGCCGCTTACGTGCAGATGCGCGGATTCGTGCGGACGCGAGACGTGGACTTGCTTGAAGTCGTCGAGTTCGCGCAGTTCTTTCAGGAACGGTTCGGCTTGCTGGTTCATTGGGGTGTCTCCGGTTCCTTGGTTCTTTAGACGCTCGCGGCTTCGGCTTCTACGAAGCGGACGTTGAGGGCTTCCGCCGTCAGAGGATCGTTCGGGCGCGTTTCGAGCCAGAAGCGGTACAGCAGGTTCTGCGCGGTCTCCAGGCGATAGACGTTGGTCGCGCGCATGTCGGTGAGCGGCGCGTAGTCCTGCGCGAGCGCCTGCATTGCCGCTTGGGCGGTGGCCTCGTGCCAGTCGGCGCCGTTCAGCACGCCTTCGGCGGTCGTCGCGCGCTTAGGCGTTGCGGCCATCCCGCCGAACGCGATGCGCGGCTCGCGGATCACCTCGCCGTCGGCGATGAACGAGAACGCCGCGCACACGGCCGAGATGTCGGAGTCGAAGCGCTTGGAGAGCTTGTACGTGCGGAACTGCAAGTTCTTGCGTGCGCCGGTGCGCGTCGGCACCTTCAGGCCCACGACGAACTCGTGCTCGGCCATGTCCTTCTTCTGATACGCGAGGTAGAGGTCTTCGAGCGGCATCTCGCGCTCGATCTCGCCGCCGCGCACGATCACGCGCGCGCCGAGTGCGATCAGGCCCGGCATCGAGTCGCCGATCGGCGAGCCGTTCGCGACGTTGCCGCCCAGCGTGCCCGCGTTGCGGATCGGCAGCGACGCGAAGCGCTTCCACATCTCGGTCAGCTCGGGGTAGTGCTTGGCCAGCTCGGCATACGCGCGCTCGACGGTCACGCCCGCGCCGATCTCGATCCAATCCGCCGACGTTTCCATCTTTTGCAGCGCCTCGACTTGGCCGACATAGACGATGTCGCCGAGCTGGCGCATCTGCTTCGTCACCCACAGGCCGATATCGGTGCTGCCCGCGAGAATCCGCGTGGCGGGCTTCGCTTCCTTGATGCGCGCGAGTTCGGCGACGGTGCGCGGGGCGTCGAAGGCTTGGCCCGCGTGCTCGTAGTGGAACGTCTCGCCGCGCTGCAGGCCCACGAGCTTTTGCGCGAGTGCGTCGACGTCGACGGGCGCTTTCGGGCGAGCGTCGAACATGCGCACCGCCGCGTCGACGATCGGACGGTAGCCGGTGCAGCGGCACAGATTGCCGGTCAGGGCGTCGTTGATTTCCTGGCGCGACGGAACGGTTTTACCCGCGCAGCTCGTCTCGCACGTCTCATGGCCGTGCTTTTCGTAGAGCGACCACATCGACATCACGAAGCCCGGCGTGCAGAAGCCGCACTGCGAGCCGTGGCATTCCACCATCGCTTCCTGCACCGGGTGCAGCGAGCCATCCGGCTGGCGCAGGTCTTCGACCGTGAAAAGCGCCTTGCCGTCGAGCGTCGGCAGGAACTGGATGCACGCGTTGACCGCCTTGAAGCTCATGCCGCCCGTTTCGTTGCGCTCGCCGACGACCACCGTGCACGCGCCGCAGTCGCCTTCCGCGCAGCCTTCCTTGGTGCCGGTGCAGTGCGCGTCTTCGCGCAGGTATTGCAGGACGGTGCGGGTGACGGGTGCGTCGCTGACTTCGCGGATCGCGTTGCGATGGTAGAAGCGGATTGGCTGGCTCATGTCTCGTATCTCGTTTTGACGTGCTCAGTTGGGGGCTGACACACGGCGTTGCAGTAACGGTTCGAACGCTATCACCGACAAATCCCATAACCCATAGGCACCGACACATGCAGGACATATTCTTGAATCCATATGTCGGTCGTCTTCGGGAACATTTTGTCAGACCAAAAATCGGCTGAATCACGACTATTTCGACGGTTTTGTTGAAATATCGACACGCCTCTATAGCTATCACCTGATCGTAGCGATCGCTAGTGACGATCTCAGCATCCGTCCCCGTCTCATCGCTTCCGACACCGTTTTTTATGTACTAAAAGGATAATTTTTCGATTCACGCAGAAACCGGTTCCATGGGAGAATTGCGACTTCTTGCCGTTTTCAAGTCTGGTTTTCCCTCATGCCCGCCGATTCCGCTTCGTCTCGCAGCGACTTTGCGACGACCCTGAAGATCATTCCGGTCGTTTTCTTCACGTTTCTTTGCTATTTGACGATCGGCGTGCCGCTCGCCGTGCTGCCCGGCTTCGTCCACACGGACCTCGGCTTCAGCGCGATCCTCGCGGGCGCGGCGATCAGCGCGCAGTACTTCGCGACGCTCGCCTCGCGGCCTCTCGCGGGCCGCTCAGCCGATACGCTCGGGCCGAAGCGGACGGTGTCGATCGGTCTGATGGGCTGCGGCGCGAGCGGCGTGCTGCTGCTCATCGCGGTGCTGTGCAAGGACTGGCCGTTCGTGAGCCTCGCGATCCTGGTGCTGAGCCGCCTCGTGCTCGGCTTCGGCGAAAGCCTGTGCGGAACCGGGGCGATCCTGTGGGGAATCGGGCGCGTCGGCACCTCGCACAACGCCAAAGTGATTTCGTGGAACGGCATCGCCACCTACGGCGCGCTCGCGATCGGCGCGCCGCTCGGCGTCGCTCTCTCGCACTCGTTCGGGCCCGCGACGCTCGGCATCTTCATCATCGGGCTTGCCGCCATCGGCTACGCGCTGGCGCAACGAATCGCCCCGGTGCCGCTCGTGCACGGCGAGCGCATGTCGTATGCAAGCGTGTTCACGCGCGTGCTTCCGCACGGCATCGGGCTCGCGCTCGGCTCGGCCGGATTCGGTTCGATCGCGACGTTCATCACGCTTTTCTATGCGGCGCGGCATTGGCCGAACGCCGCGCTGTCGCTGACGGTGTTCGGCACGATGTTCGTCGGCGCGCGCCTCTTGTTCGCGAATACGATCAAGACGTACGGCGGTTTCCGTGTGGCAATCGTGTCGTTCTGCTTCGAATGCGCGGGCCTTTTGATGCTGTGGCTCGCGCCGGTGCCGCACGTTGCGCTCGCGGGCGCCGCGCTGACCGGCTTCGGCTTCGCGCTGGTGTTCCCGGCGCTCGGCGTCGAGGCGGTCGGCCTCGTGCCGCCGGCAAGCCGCGGTGCGGCGCTGTCGGCGTACTCGGTGTTTCTCGATCTGTCGCTCGGGATTACGGGGCCGCTCGCGGGGTATGTCGCGGGCGAGTTCGGGTATGAGTCGGTGTTCCTGTTCGCGGCCATTGCAGCCGCGGCAGCAGTGGCGCTATCGACGAGCCTCTATCTGCGCAATGCGCGCGTGCCGAATGCGCCTGCGGCGCTGTGAGCCGCTGTGATCATTACGCCGCGCCGTAGTGCACGGCGAGCCAGATGGTCGGTATGTATTCGTCGGTCCATTCGACTCGATGGCGGCAATTGGCGGGAATATCGACGAAATCGCCCGTATGCAGTACGCGTTCCTTAGGCTCACCCTCCAGCAACAAGCCAGCCGAGCCTGCGAGCACGAGCACCCACTCGCCCTGCGGCTGGCAATACCAGAATCCCGGCGGACTGCACTGGCCGCCCGACACGATGCGCTCGATGCGCACGCCCGGCCGGCTCAGCAATTCCTCGAACGTTTCTTCGGCCGCCAGATCGATGGCCGACGGAAGCCCGGTGAGTAGGTTGGTGAGCATGGTTGAAGCGCCCTCCGGTAAGAAGCGAGGTGAGATGGATACGTGTCAGTCGCGTTCCGGCGGCCACAGCCGCGCGCCGTGCAGAACCCGGATGACGCTGATAACCGACCTCTCGAGATCGAGCGCATAGACGGCGATATACGGCGTACGCGCAATCACCAGTTCGCAGGTACCCGGCACCCGCCCATGCCGGCCTAGCTCCGGAAAACGGATCAGGCTCTCGACCTGCTCTTCGATCGCTTCATCGATATCGATCGCAGCCGACGGACTGTCTTGCGCGATGTACTCCATGATCTCCGACCGGTCGGCAATCGCCTGGGGCTTCCAAACGAGCCTCAAGCTTTTTTCTCCAGCTCATCGTCGATCAGCTTGCGCAGCGCCGCGCGGCGTTCTGCGAAATCCGCACTAACTTCCTCAGTCGGGATGCCGGGATGCGGATCGTCGAGTCCGCGTTGCACCTCCTCACGAAACCACTTGTCGTGCTCCGCCGCTTCGTGCGCACGCTTCATTCGTGCGGACACCGGTTCGTAGCGCGTCTTGCGCTCCGCGGGCTCGAAACCGCTGCTCTCGACTTCGTAGTGCGTGAGATGCACCCGCGTGCGCAAGAAATTGTCGGCCGAATCCAGGGTGGCAAACACGCGAATACTGAGCTCGCCCTTATTACTGCGCGCGGCGACCGTCCGTTCGACGGACCCGTATTTGACGATGACGACGTAGCCACCTTTTTCGCCGTGAACCACTGCACCGATGGTGGCGTTGGCCTCAATCAGCTCTTTCAGTGTGTTCGGGGTAATGAATTCAGGCACGATCGGCCCTCACAGCATCTAAACAAAAAATCACTTTACCTACTAAAGTGATTTTTTGTCAATGCACCGAATGGCAGAGGGCCGGCGTACAAACTGCACCGGCAAGGACCGCTAAGCCCCCGCCCCGCGCCCATTCCCCGCCAGCGACCGCTCCAGCGCCGCCACGCCCGCGGGCAAGTCCACGCGCACGCCGAGATCCACCATCGTGCGGCCGAACGCGTGCAGCGTCCTGAACAGGTTGTGCTCGCGGCACTGCTCGCCCATCTGCCCGATGCGCACGATCGGCAAGCCGAACGAGCCCGAGATCTCGACCTGATGCTCCCGCGAGATGTGTCCGCAGATATCGGCAGGGCTCAAGCCCTTCGGCACCTCGATGCCGACCACCGAATTCAGCCGGCACGGCTCGGGGGTGTATAGCTCGAGGCCGAGCGCCGAAATCCCGGCCTGCAGCGCGAGCGAGCATTTCAAGTGCCGCGCGAAGCGCTTTTCGAGCGTCTCGGCGCAGACGAGCCGCAATGCCTCATGCAGCGCCAGCACCCCCGACACCGGCGCCGTGTAGTGATAGCCCGCGTTGTGCCAGAAGTTCTCGGCGAGCGACGCATCGAGACACCAGTGCGCGTTCGCATGCTCGCGGCCCTTCACGCGTTCCCACGCGGCGTCCGAAAACGCGATCAGCGACACGCCCGGAATCGACGACAAGCCCTTCTGCCCTCCCGTAATCACAGCATCGATGCCCCAAGCGTCCATCTCGAGCGGCATCGTCGACAGCGTGCACACCGCATCGACGACCACCAGTGCGCCCGCCGCCTTCGCGAGCGCGGCAATCTCCTTCAACTGGTGATTCCAAACGGTATTCGACGTTTCGCCCTGCACGATCGTCACGATATCGGGCCGCTCCTGGCGCAAGGCCGCCTCGACGTCTTCCAGCCGCGCGACCGAGCGGTCCGCCACATCGAGCGTCACGACGTGCGCGCCGGTACGGCGGGCCATCTCCGCCATCCGTTCGCTGAAGAAGCCGTTCTTGATCGACAGCACGCGCGTGCCGGGCCACGCGAGATTCGAGATCGCCATCTCCATCGCGGCCGATCCGGGGCCCGCTACGCCCAGCACCCACTTCGAGCGAGTCTGGAACACGTAGCGCGCCATCTCCTTCACCTGGCCGATCACCTTGACCATCGTCGCGCCGAGATGGTTGATGACGATCGCGTTCGCCTTGGCGACGGCGGCTGGAATCGGCACGGGGCCGGCGCCCATCATCAACAACGGTTCTTCGGGGAGGATCTCGTCGAGCGAGACGACGTCGGGGCAAACGATGGGAGTGAACGGCGTGGACATGATCGATGACGTGGGTTGTACGGATTCGGGGCTCGCGGCTCAAGACGAGCGCAGCGGGTCTTCGATCATTCCTCCTTCCGCGCGATTGCGCAAGTCATTTGCCCGCTCGGGTCTTGATTCGCAGCGCGAGCTCACCGCGCTGCATGGGACCGGCAAAAAAAACGCCCGTGGCTTGCGCCACGAGCGTCGTAAGCCACGGGCGCGATGCCGTGACTGAGGGGCAACCTAGAGATCGCGCACGCGGCAAGCCGCGTGCGTTCGCCGGTTCGTTACAGAATCTTGTGCTTGTCGAGCGATTCGCCGGTTTCCTTGTTGTACCGCTCGGCGTACTCCTCGATCATCCCGCGCAGCGCGCGGCCGATCTTCCGGTAGTCGGCTTCGTTCAAGTTCGCGAGCGACACGCGGCCCGACGGGTGCGGCGTGCCGAAGCCGCGGCCCGGCAGCAGCACGACCTGCGCTTCGCTCGCCAGACGGAACAGCAACTCCGACGGCTTGACCTGCTTGAGCAGCCAGTCGACGAACTTGCGGCCGTAAGCGCGCTCGCCCAGATACTCGACGTCGAGCACCGTGTAGTAGTCGACCTGGTTCTCTTCGCTCTCCGTGTTCTTGATGCCGGCTTCCTGATACAGCGCCGCCTTGCGGCTGCGGATCAGCTGCTTCAGCGAGTTCTTGTAGACGTCCTTCGTGTCCATCAGCGAGAACAGCGAGAACAGCACCATCTGCACTTGCTGCGGCGTCGAAAGACCCGCCGTGTGGTTGAGCGCAACGGTGCGGCTGTCGGCGACCAGACGGTCGATGAACTTCAGCTGGTCCGGCGTCGTCGTGATCGACTCGTAACGGTGGTGGAGTTCTTTCTTCTTATCCGCCGGCAGCTCGCGGATCAGGCGGTCGAGAACGTTGTCTTCGTGCACGCTGACCGTGCCCAGACGCCAGCCGGTCGCGCCGAAGTACTTCGAGTACGAGTACACGAGGATCGTGTTGTGCGGCGCGATCGCGAACAGCGACGTGAAGTTGTCGGCGAACGTGCCGTACACGTCGTCGGTCAGGAGGATCAGGTCCGGACGCTCTTTGACGATCTCCGCGATGTAGTGGAGGCTTTCGTCGCTGATCTTCACCGACGGCGGGTTGCTCGGGTTCACGAGGAAGAACGCCTTGACCTTCGGATCGCGCAGCTTGTCGAGTTCCTTCTTCGAATATTGCCAGCCGTCCTCGACCTTCGCATCGAGATGCACGACGTTGAGCTTGTAGTCGTTCAGCTCCGGAATCTCGATGTACGGCGTGAAGATCGGCATGCCGAGCGCAATCGTGTCACCTGCCTTGATCAGGTGGTTCTCGCGCATCGTGTTGAAGATGTAGGTCATCGCGGCCGTGCCGCCTTCGACCGCATAGGTGTCGAACTTGCCAGCGAACGGGTGCTTGCCGACCATCTCGCGGCGCAGATATTCGCCGACGATGACTTCCGACATCTTCAGCATCCGGTCCGGCACCGGGTAGTTGCACGCGAGAATGCCGTCGACCATTTCATAGAGAAACTCTTCGACGTCGAGACCCAGTTGATCGCGCACGTAGTGCGACGTGTTCTTCAGGAAAGCAATGCCCGGCTTGCCCTCGTTTTCGTCGAGGAAGCGGCTGAACGACTCACGCAAGCCGCCGCGCAGCGCGAAGCCGCCCACGCCGCCTTCGAGATGGCCGAACGAGCGCTCCGATTCACGCGTCGCGAATTGACCGAGCTGCCAGAAAGCGTGGCGAGGTTCGGTCGCGAGGAAGTTGGGGTTGCCGCGGCCCGCGTTGAGCATTTGGCGATCGGCCGGGCGTGCAGCTTCTTCACCGCGAGCGACCTTGATCAGCACGTCCTTTTGCTCGAACGGGCTCAACGTCCCCAACGATCCGACCAGTTTGTCGATCTGTTCCTTGCTCAGCTTTGCCATGTGTGTTCTCCAGATAAAACCAGTTTGGTGCCTCGCGCATCAGCTGGCGCGAGGCGTATGAAATGCAACAACCTATCGAGATCGCCCCGAGATCAAACCAGGCCGACGACCAGCGGCCCGAGCAGCGTCAACAGCACGTTGGCGATCGCGTAGGTGATCGCGAACGGCACCGTCGGCACCGCGCTTTCGGCTTTGTCGAGCACGCCGCCGAATGCCGGGTTCGCGCTGCGCGAGCCTGACAGCGCGCCGGCCAGGATGGCCGAGTTGTTGTAGCGCAGCACGTAGCGGCCGAAGAGCATCGTCAGAATCAGCGGGAGGATCGTGACGACGAGGCCAAGCAGGAAAATCGTCATGCCGCTTTGCTTGACGGTCACCACGGCCTGCAGACCCGCATTGAGGCCGACCACCGCGACGAACGCCGCCAGGCCGAAATCCTTCAGGAGCTGCGACGCTTGCGACGGCATCACGCCGTACATCGGATGCTTGCCGCGCATCCAGCCGAACAGCAGGCCTGCCAGCAGACAGCCGCCGCCCGAGCCGAGCGTGAGCGGAATCCCGTCGATCCGTTCGACGACGAGCCCGATCAAGAGACCGAGCACGAGACCGACGCCCATGTAGATAAAGTCAGTCTTATTCGAATACGGCATTTCGTAGCCGGCGAGCTCGACCGCGCGCTTCGTATCTTTCGGAGTGCCGTAGAACGTGATGACGTCGCCGTGCTGCATTTTCGTGTCGGGCAAAATCGGCAGCGGCTGGCCTGCGCGCGTCGCGCTTTCCACGTAGACGCCGTGGCGCAGCTCGCGATCGACCTGCTCGCGCACTTGGGCGATCGACACGTTGTTCATGCCCTTGCGCGTGAACACGGCCTGGCGCGTCTGCATCACGGTGGAGACGCCGTCGGTGTCGGCCACTTCCTCGCCGATCAGCGGCGCCGCTTCGACGACGCCCTCGCGGCGGCCGACCACCAGAATCACGTCGTCGGCCTGCAGCTTGAGCTCGGGCGTCGGCTCGACGGCCTTGCCGTGGCGGCGGACCTTTTCGATCGTGAGGAGGTCATCGTGCCCTTGCTCGATCTCGGCGATCGAGCGCCCCGCCGCCGGCCCAACGCGATACGCGCGGCCGACCAGCACCGGCATCGCGGGACGCTGCCCCGGCCCTTTCGCCCCGCCGCCCGCGAGCAGCTTCTCGGCTTCGATCGACGCTTCGCGCAAGCCCTGGCCCATGAACTTCGGCAGGATGTTCACGCAGACGATGAGCGCGCCGAGCGTGCCGAACACGTAGGTCACCGCATAGGCGATCGCCACTTCAGACTGCATGAACTTGACCTGATCGGGCGGCAAGCCGAGGCGCGCGATGGCGTCGCCGGCCGTGCCGATGATCGCCGACTGCGTCAGTGCGCCGCCCGCGAGACCGGCGGCGAGGCCCTTGTCGAGATGGAAGATGCGTGCGCACACAACCACCGTGACGAGCGCCGACACCGCGAGAAACACGGCCATCGCGATTTCGCGCAGCGTCTTGCGGTTGATCGAGTTGAAGAACTGCGGCCCCGACTCGTAACCCACCGCGTAGATGAACACGGCGAACATCACGGACTTCACGCCGTTGTCGACCTGCACTCCGACCTGACTCACAACCACGGCGGCAAGGAGCGATCCGCCCACCCCGCCCAACTGGAATTTGCCGAAATTGATCTGCCCGATGTAATAGCCGATCGCCAGCGATAAAAACAGGGCGATCTCAGGCGACCTGTGAAAGATGTCATGTAGCCAAGTCATCGTGTCCTCTTTGTTGTTGAAAAAACCTGCGGCTGCCCACGCGCCGCCGTGCCGACCGGCATCCGCTACAGATGCAACGCACGCAAGCCGCCTCCAAAACCGACGACGATCGGCCCCGCGAGCGGAAGCAGAACGTTCGAAAGCGCGTACGTGATCGTGTAGCCGATGACTGGCGTCGAATTGCCGGCGACCCCCACGAGCGCGCTGATCGCCGGCGTACTGCACTGCTGCCCGGCGATCGCGCCGAGCAGCATCGGCGCGTCGAGCTTCAAGAGCGCGCGGCCGATGCAAAGCGACAGGAGCCCGGGCACGAGCACCATCAGGACGCCGACGAGGGGCAGCGCGAAGCCGTACTGGCGTACGAGCGCGAGCGCGTCCGAGCCGGCCGAGAGGCCGACGGCGGCGATGAATGCCCCGAGTCCGAAGTCCTTCAGAATTTGTGCGGCGGCCGACGGCAACGAGCCGACGAGCGGGTGATGAGAGCGGATCCAGCCAAAGAGGAGCCCCGACAGCAAACAGCCGCCGCCGGTGCCGAGGGTGAGCGCGACGCTGCCGATGCGCGCGCTCAAGTGACCGAGGGCCATGCCGACGAGCACGCCGACGCCCAGCAGCACGAAATCGGTCTTATTCGTCGCCGGCAGGACATAGCCGAGCTGAGCGGCGCCGCGCTCGACGTCGGCGGGCGCGCCGACGAGCGTCAGCACGTCGCCGCGGTTCAGTTCGGTGCCGGGCAGCGCGGGCACGGTGCTTTCGAGACGCGTGACCGCCGAGATGAACACGCCGCGCCCTTGTTCGGGCGCCGCGCGCTCGCGGACTTCCGCGATGGTCAGACCATGCGCTTCGCGGCGCGTGAGCACCACGTCGAGCCGCTGCGTATGAACGTCCGACGCGTCGTGGCCGATCAGCTCGTCGCCGATCGCATGCGCGGCCTCGACCAGCGCCTCGCGCCGGCCGACCAACACCACGTGATCGCCCGCCTCGAGCACGAGTTCGGGCTCGACGGCGAGCGTCGCCGACTCTCGCAAGACGCCTTCGACCGCGAGGTTGTAGCCGTAGCGCGCTTCGAGCGCGGCGATGGTCGAGCCGGCAGCCGGACCGACGCTGAATTCGCGCCCGACGAGCGACGGCGCCGCGACGCGCTGCCCCTCTTCGAGCGCGCCGTCGCCGCCGAGCTTGCGCCAGAGGCGCTCGGCTTCCGCGCGCAGATCGATACGCATGAGGAGCGGCGCGATCTGGCTGGTGAACAGCACGATCGAAATCAGCCCGAACAGGTAGCTGACGCTATAGGCCGTGACGATATTCGCCTGCAGGCGCGCCGTCTCGGCGGCGGGCAAGCCAAGCCGCCCGATCGCTTCGGAAGCCGTGCCGATCACCGCCGATTCCGTCGCCGCGCCGGCGAGGAGCCCGGCCGCCGTGCCCTGGTCCAGATCGAGCAGCACAATGGCAGTGAATACCAATGCCAGAACGGATGAGATCTCAATCAGCGAAAGCAGTCCGTAACGCCAGCCCCTGCCGACATTGGCAAAAAATTGGGGACCGCCAGTAAATCCGAGCGCGAAAATGAATAGAGCAAATGCGATATTTTTCAGATCGGGGCTAATGCGGGCACCCGTTTGCCCGAGCACCAGCGCGACAATCAAGGTGCCGCAAACGCCGCCGAGCTGAATCGGTCCAATCTTGAACGAACCGATTAGATAACCCAGCGCGAGACTGGCAAACAACGCAAATTCGGGCTGATTCCGTAACAATTCGCCGATCATTCAGGCGTTCTCCGCGACACAATTAAATGGATCAGGCGTCCGGCAGATTAACTAGACAGTCACATATTGGGACTGACTAGTTTGAAAGCGGACGTACGATCAACAAAAGCAAATTCGCCATTGAATGCGGTATGGCTATCGCGGCAAAGAGAGACCGCAAAGCAGCACTGCGCAACCGCCCGCCGCGCAAGGCGGCTAGACGTACACATCAGTACACTACTTAATCATCTCGTCTTCTAGATTTCAGTCGAATTAAACGCCAGCGCTCGTATTCCTCTTACTTTTATATAAGGTAGGGCGTAATTTTTATTCTGGTTTTAAGATAGTGTCAACGTTATTTTTTTACATTGATTGACCATTGACGAAATGCCGAATTGCTGCAGGAATACTGCATCTCCAGATCGGTGACGCGACCCAGTCAATCAAATAGCCAGACTATTTTGTAAAAATCATGAATCAAATCCAAGCCATGCGAGTCTTTGTCCACGTAGCCGAAACGAGGAGTTTTCGCCGTGCCGCGCGTCAATTCGAAGTCTCGAATGCCTTTGTTACGCGCTGTATCGCAATGCTCGAATCGCACTTAAATACGCGGCTTATCAATAGAACGACGCGAAATCTCTCGCTGACCGAAGCGGGAAACCGTTATCTCGAGGGCTGCCGTTCGATGCTGGAGGAACTCGACCAGCTCGACGCCACCGTGGCAAGTACCGAGCACGGTCCGAGCGGCACGTTGCGCGTCACCGTATCCGCGGCGCTGTCGCCGTTGTGGGTGACACCGCTCGTCGACGGTTTTCGCCGCCGCTATCCGTCGGTCAAGATCCGCCTGACGCTCGCAGAGCAGCCGGCCGACCTCGCGAACGACAACTACGACGTCGCCATCGTGACGGCCTTCCGGGCGCAGAACGCCCCGCTGGTCGAGCACGCGCTCGGCTTTCACGCCCTCGTTGCATGCGCGTCGCCGGACTACCTCGCGGAGCATGGCGAACCGCATACGCCCTGCGAGCTGTCGGGGCACGCGTTCGTCTCGCTCCCCGCCGACCAGCACGAGCCGACCTGGCGTTTGATGGACCGCAACTCGCGCGTGCACGAAGTCGGCCTTTCGCCCGTCTACACCGTCAACAGCGCGCCGATGGTGCGCCTCGCGACGCTTGCCGGCATGGGCATCGCAATCCTGCCGCTGCCTTTCGTGGCGGACGACTTCGCGCTCGGCGAGCTGAAGCACATCATGAAGGACTACGTGATCGACGCCCCCGAAGCCAAGGTGTCGATCGTCTATCCCGAGCGCCAATTCCAGCCCGCGAAAACGCGCAGCTTCATCGACTACACGCTCGAGCATTACAGCAACGATGAGACAATCGAGCGAAGCCACGTGAATGCAAGACGTATTCCCGTGACGCTCCATGAAATGCCCAGCGTGCCGTCGTAACAGCGGCGCGCCTTCGATGAAGGGAGGCACACCGTGCGTGTGATTTTGTTCAGCAGCCGCCAATACGATCGCGATACCTTTAACGAAGCCAACGCCGCCTACGGATTTCGCCTGCATTTCCAGGAAAGCCGGCTGGATGCCGAAACAGCCATCCTCGCGCACGGCTATGAAGTCGTCTGCCCGTTCGTCAACGATACGGTCGATGCGGCTGTCCTCGAAAAGCTCGCGGACGGCGGCACCCGCCTCATCGCGCTGCGCTCGGCGGGCTTCAATCACGTCGATCTGGCCGCGGCCGCGAGGCTCGGCATAACGGTCGCGCGCGTGCCGGCCTACTCGCCCCACGCAGTCGCCGAGCACGCCGTCGGCATGATCCTCGCGCTGAACCGGCGCTTGCCGCGCGCGGTCGCACGCACGCGCGAAGGGGACTTTTCGCTCAACGGCCTGCTCGGTTTCGATCTGTACGGCAAGACGGTCGGCGTGATCGGCACGGGTGTGATCGGCTGCACGTTCGGCAAGATCATGGCGGGCTTCGGCACGAAGCTGCTGGCGTACAGCCCGCCCAAGCCCGCCGACGAAATGCTCGCGCTCGGCGCGCGCTACGTGCCGCTCGACGAGTTGCTCGCCGAGTCGGACATCGTGAGCCTGCATTGCCCTCTGCTGCCTGAGACCTACCACATGATCGACGAAGGCGCGCTCGCGCGCATGAAGCGCGGCGCGATGCTGATCAATACGGGACGCGGCGGCCTGGTGGAAAGCAACGCGCTGATCGGCGCGCTAAAGAGCGGCCACCTCGGGCATCTCGGGCTCGACGTGTACGAGGAAGAAGGCGGGCTGTTCTTCGAGGACCATTCGGACAGCCCGTTGCAAGACGATGTGCTCGCTCGCCTCTTGAACTTTCCGAACGTGATGATCACCGCGCACCAGGCGTTCTTCACGCGCGAAGCGATGATGGAAATCGCAGGCACGACACTCGGCAACGCGCGCGACTGGCACGCCGGATCGCCGAGCAACGTGGTGCGCGAAGGCTAGGAACTCACGCGCCGCACAAGCTGATCAACAGCTCGGCTTCGCGTTCAGCCACTTCGACCGGAAAGTTCGCAGCGCCGGCATACGCCAGGTAGCGCGCGCGGTGCTGTCCGTTGCGAAACGCGACCACGCCTTCGTGCTCGATGCCGAGCCAGCCCATGAGGCCGCGCCGCTTGCGCTGAGTGATCGTGACATAGGGCATCTCGGGGATCCGCGCGTTGTCCGGGTCGAGAAACTCGCGGATGCCCCTGATCTTGCCGGCATGCCAATCGTCGACCGATTTCAGGACGTAGTCCGTCTCGTCGCGGTTCGCGCATTGCAGCAGCTTGAAGGCGTCGACCATCACGACCTGATGGCGCGTGCCGTCGTCCACGAAGACACGCTTCAAGCGGACATGGTCATAGTGCGAATGACCAGGCAGCTGAACGATCCAGATGGGATCGGCATCGGTGGCGACTTCGCGATTGGGCTCGGGGGATAACATGGACGGGCACTCAAAAAACCGTGCGCAACGCACCAAAAAGAAGCGTTCGCTTAAAAATGGGGTTGCAGCCTAGCAAGCCATCGTGACGCCTGCATGACAGTGTAGGTGAGCAATTGCCGACCAGGAGACTCACGTGAGCACACCGTACGCGGTCGAACATTTCAGCGAGTCCCTACGCCTCGAAACGCAGGGTGCAGTCGCCACGATCGTGCTGGATCGGCCTGCTCGACGCAATGCCGTCGACCGGCCTACCGCCGACGCGCTGCGCGCCGCCTTCGAGCGTTTCGAAAGCGAGCCTCGCTGGCTCGCCGCCGTACTGTTCGGCGCGGGCGGCACGTTCTGCGCCGGCGCCGATCTCACTGCGCTTGGCGACGACGCGCGCCGCAACGAACTGCATGCGGACGGCAGCGGCCCCGGGCCGATGGGACCGACGCGCATGGCGTTCACGAAGCCCGTGATCGCGGCGATCGCGGGACATGCGGTGGCGGGCGGGCTCGAGTTGGCGGCGATGTGCGATCTGCGGGTCGTCGAGGAAGACGCCGTGCTCGGCGTGTTTTGCCGCCGCTTCGGCGTGCCGCTGATCGACGGCGGCACGATCCGGTTGCCGCGGCTGATCGGCTTGTCGCGCGCACTCGATCTGATCCTGACCGGACGCGCGGTCGATGCCGCCGAAGCGCTCGCGATCGGCCTCGCCAATCGCGTGGTGCCGCCGGGCACGGCGCGCGCCGCGGCCGAAGCGCTCGCCGCGCAACTTGCCGCGTTTCCGCAGGCGGCGTTGCTGGCCGACCGGCGTTCGGCGCTCGAAAACAGCATGCTCGGCGATCTCGCCGAAGCGTTGCAGCGCGAAGGCGCCGGCGGCTACCGGGCGGTCCTCGACGAAGGCCTCGCGGGTGCCACGCGCTTCGCCGCGGGCGCGGGACGGCATGGGGATTCGGCATCCTAGCAACACTCCCCTTCGAGCCTCAGCGCGACAATTTCGGTTTAGGTAGAATCCCCTAGCTGTTTTCCCTAGCCGGCGCTCGCGCTCTCGTTCCGAAACGCGCGCCGGCAAGTTCTGCCTGAGTTCCCCCGCCATGCCGTTGCCCCTGCTCGCCCTCGCCGTTGCCGCCTTTGGAATCGGTACCACCGAGTTCGTCATCATGGGGCTGCTGCCCAACGTCGCGCGCGATCTCGGCGTGACGATCCCCGCTGCCGGCATGCTCGTCTCGGGCTACGCGCTCGGCGTCACGATCGGCGCCCCGATCCTCGCGATCGCCACCGCCCGCATGCCGCGCAAGAAAGCGCTGATGAACTTGATCGGCGTGTTCATCGTCGGCAACCTGCTGTGTGCGGTGGCACCGCACTACGCGGTGCTGATGGCCGCGCGCGTCGTCACCGCGTTCTGCCACGGCGCGTTCTTCGGCATCGGCTCGGTAGTCGCGGCCGGCCTCGTCGCGCCGAACCGCCGCGCGCAGGCCATCGCGCTGATGTTCACGGGCCTCACGCTCGCCAACGTGCTCGGCGTGCCGCTCGGCACGGCGCTCGGCCAGGAGTTCGGCTGGCGCGCGACGTTCTGGGCCGTGACGGTCATCGGCATCCTCGCCGCCGGCGCGCTCGCCGTCTGCCTTCCGGCGCAAATCGACATGCAGGAGACGAGCCTCGTGCGCGAATTCAGCGTGCTCAAGGACCCGCAGGTGGTGATGGTGCTCGGCATCAGCGCGCTCGCGTCGGCGAGTCTCTTTGCGGTGTTCACGTACATCACGCCGATTCTTGAAGACGTGACCGGCTTCACACCGCACGCGGTCACGTTCGTGCTGCTGCTCTTCGGGCTCGGCCTCACCGTCGGCAGCACGCTTGGCGGCAAGCTCGCCGATTGGCGTCTGATGCCGTCGCTGCTCGCGTTCCTGCTCGCGATCGTCGTCGTGCTGACGATCTTCGCGGGGACCATGCACTCGGCCTACCCGGCGATGGCGACGATCTTCTTCTGGGGCGTGCTCGCGTTCGCGATCGTGCCGCCGCTGCAGATGCTGATCGTCCATCGGGCGAGCCATGCGCCGAACCTCGCATCGACGCTCAATCAAGGCGCGTTCAACCTCGGCAATGCGACGGGCGCGTGGCTCGGCGGAACGGCGATCGCCGCGGGCGCGCCGCTCACGTCGCTGCCGTGGGTCGGCGTGGCGATGGCCATTGCGGCGCTGGCGTTGACGCTGTGGTCGGTGCAGCTCGAGCGCCGCACGCGACGCATGCCGGTCGGCGCGCCGGGCTAAGTTGCGCGTGAGGTGCGTCTAGGTTGGGCCTGAGTTGGACCATTAGTCCAGTCGCGGCGTAGTAGCATCCCGTCCGATGAAAACCGTCCTGACCCGCGACTTCCTCGCTTTGATCCTCTCCGTCGCCGTCGTTGGCCTTGGCACCGGCGCGACGCTTCCGCTCACCGCGCTCGCGCTCACGCAAGCGGGCTACGGCACCGACGTCGTCGGCCTGCTGACCGCCGCGCAGGCCGGCGGCGGTCTGCTGGTGGTGCCGCTCGCGAGCCGGATCGCCGGGCGCTTCGGCGGGCGGCAGGTGATCGTCGCTTCGGTGCTCACCGTCGCCTGCGCGACCGCGCTGATGCAGCTCACCTCGAACCTGGCCGTCTGGGCCGTGCTGCGCGTGCTGTGCGGCGCATCGCTGATGCTGCTCTTCACGATCGGCGAAGCCTGGGTCAATCAGCTCGCCGACGACGCCACGCGCGGCCGCGTCGTCGCGATCTATGCGACGAACTTCACGCTGTTCCAGATGGCCGGACCCGTGCTCGTCAGCCAAATCGCGGATTTCACCGCGTGGCGTTTCCTGCTGTGCGGCGCGATCTTTCTGCTCGCGCTGCCCGTACTCGCCGCGATCCGCACCGCGCCGATCGCGCACGATGATCACGGCAGCGCAGACGAATCCGGCGCATCGGGGTCATCGAGCGACTGGCGTCACGTGCTGCCGCAGATGCCCGCGATCATCGTCGGCACCGCATTCTTCGCGCTTCTCGATACGCTCGCGCTGTCGTTGTTGCCGCTCTTCGCGATGGCGCACGGCGTGTCGAGCGAAGTCGCCGTGCTGTTCGCCTCGGCGCTGCTGCTCGGCGACACGACGTTGCAATTCCCGATCGGCTGGCTCGCCGACCGGCTCGGACGTGAGCGAGTGCATGCCGGCGCAGCGATCGTCGTCGTGGCGCTGTTGCCCACCTTGCCGTGGGCGGTCGAGCATCCGTGGCTGTGCTGGCCGATCCTCTATGTGCTCGGCGCGGCGGCCGGCAGCATCTACACGCTGTCGATCGTCGCGTGCGGCGAGCGCTTCCGCGGCGCCGCGCTCGTCTCGGCGAGTTCGCTGGTGGGGGCCTCATGGAGCGTCGCAAGCTTCGGCGGCCCGCTGATTGCCGGGCCGCTCATGCGCGGCATCGGCGCGAATGCGCTGATCGGCGTGCTCCTGGCCAGCGCGCTCGCATTTCTCGCAGCCGCCGTTTGGGAGCGGCGCCGCACTTCCCGCCAAACCTTCCCTCTTTCCCGCCAATAGCTTCAGCCGTGCGCGATCCGTCTCGCACCGCGGCGGGATAATCGGCGCACGGCTATCGGTTCCACCGGCCCCGCTTGTTCACCCGCAAGGTATGTTCGCAAGCCTGTTACTAGCGTGAACAGGCTCTAGCGTTGGGGGAGCACACATGAAACGCCCGAGTTACGTGCAGCGCGTGCTCGCGTTGCTGATCGTCGCCATTTTCGCCAACTGCAGCGGCGGCGGAGGCGGTGGTTCCAGCTCAAGCTCCAGCACGGGTTCGGGCTCGTCGGCCGGAAGCGGCGGTTCGGGATCGGGTTCCGGCAGCGGCTCATCAGGCGGAGGCACCGCGATGGCCGCCGATGTCGTGACCTATCACAACGACATCGGTCGCACGGGCCAGCAACTCGCCGAGACGACGCTCACGCTCGCCAACGTGAATTCGGCGACGTTCGGCAAGATCGGCTTCGACACGACCGACGGCAAAGTCGACGCCGAGCCGCTCTATCTCTCGCAGGTGACGATCGGCGGCAGCAAGCACAACGTGCTCTACGTGGCGACCGAAAATGCGAGCGTCTACGCGTTCGACGCCGACAACGGCGCCGTGCTCTGGCAGGTCTCGACGCTCGGCGCGCACGAGACGCCAAGCGACGACCTAGGGTGCACGCAGATCTCGCCTGAGATCGGCATTACGTCGACGCCCGTCATCGACCGGACGAAAGGACCGAACGGCGCGATCTATGTGGTCGCCATGTCGAAAGACAGTTCGAGCAACTATCACCAGCGCATCCACGCGCTCGACATCACGACGGGTGCGGAGCTCTTCGGCGGCCCGACGACCATCGCGGCGTCCTATCCCGGCAACAGCACCAACGGCTCGGGTGGCACGCTCACGTTCAATCCGAAGCAATACGCGGAGCGCCAGTCGCTGCTGGAGCTGAACGGCATCATCTACACGGGCTGGACCTCGCACTGCGACGTCGAGCCCTACAATGGCTGGGTGATCGCCTATAGCGCCGATACGCTCATGCAGACGAGCGTGCTGAGCCTCACGCCGAACGGCACGGAGGGCTCGATCTGGATGAGCGGCGCGGGCATGGCCTCGGACGGCCAGTCGATTTACTTCCTCGACGCGAACGGCACCTTCGACACGACGCTCACGGCCAACGGCTTCCCCTCGCAGGGCGACTACGGCAACGCGTTCCTGAAGCTCGGCACAACGAACGGCCTGACTGTCTCCGACTACTTCAACATGTCGAACACACTCGCCGAATCACAGGCTGACGAGGACCTCGGCTCGGGCGGCGCGCTGGTACTGCCGGATCAGACCGATTCGAGCGGCGCCGTCCACCATCTCGCGGTCGGCGCGGGCAAGGATTCGAGCATCTACGTCGTCAACCGCGACTCGATGGGTAAATTCAACGCGAGCGCGAACAACATCTATCAGCAGATCAACGGACAGCTCGTCGGAGCGGAATTCGGCATGCCCGCGTACTTCAACGGCAGGATCTACTTCGGCTCGATCGGCGACAAAATCAAGGCGTTCCCGATCAGCAACGCGCAGGTGGCGACAGCGCCGACCAGCCAGTCGGCCGAATCGTTCGGCACGCCGGGCGCGACGCCGAGCATCTCGGCGAACGGGACTTCAAACGGGATCGTATGGGTGGCGATGAACGGCGACATCGCGGGACTCTACGCGTATGACGCAAGCAACCTCTCGCACGAGCTTTACAACAGCACGCAGGCGGCGAATGCGCGCGATCAATTCGGACAGGGCAATAAATTCATTACGCCGATGATCGCGAACGGAAAGGTCTATGTGGGGACCGCAACGGGCGTGGGGGTGTTCGGGCTGCTGGGCGGCTAGCCGCCCGAAACACCCTGGGCCGCTTTACGACGAGCGTGCAGGCAGGATCGTCCCTTCGCACAAGCCGAACCCGATGCGATAACCATCGCCCTTACACCATCCGGCGAGCGTCAGCTCATCGCCGTCGACGATGAACGCACGCGTGCCGCCGCTCGCCAACTCGAGCGGCCGCTGACCGTTCCAGGTCAACTCCAGCAGACTGCCGAACGAATCGGCCGTGGGCCCGCTGATCGTGCCCGAGCCCAACAGGTCGCCGACGCGCGTGTTGCAGCCGGCCACCGTGTGATGCGCGAGCTGCTGCGCCATCGTCCAGTACATGTGCTTGAAATTGGTCCGCGAGATCGTGGTCGCTTCGCCGGCATCGTCCGGACGCAAGCGCACCTCGAGTTCGATATCGAACGCGTGCTGGCCGTCGTGCTGCAAGTACGCGAGCGGCTGCGGTTCTTGCTGAGGCTGCGCGACGCGAAACGGCTCGAGCGCATCGAGCGTGACGATCCAGGGCGAGATGGTCGTCGCGAAGCCCTTCGAGTTGAACGGGCCGAGCGGCACGTATTCCCATTGCTGGATGTCACGCGCGCTCCAGTCGTTCAAGAGCACCATGCCGAAGATGTGATCCTCCGCGTCGGCGCAAGCGATCGGCTCGCCGAGCGCATTGCCGCGCCCGACGATGAAGCCCGTCTCCAATTCGATATCGAGCTTGCGGCACGCGCCGAAGACCGGGCGCTCCTGATCGGGCAGCTTCAACTGACCATTTGGCCGCCGCACCGGCGTGCCGCTCACCACCACCGACGACGCGCGCCCGTTATAGCCGATCGGCATCTCCGACCAGTTCGGCAAAAGCGCGTTCTTCGGATCACGAAACATCGAACCGACGTTCGTCGCGTGTTCCTTCGACGAATAGAAATCCGTGTAGCCGGGAATGTCGACGGGAAGATGCAGCGTGACGTCGGCTTGCTCCACGAGCACGCGTGCGCGCAGCGCGGCGTCGTCGCGCAGCGTCGGGCAGTTCGCTTCCAACAGCGTGCTCAGTTGAATTCGCACGCTGCGCCACGCATCGCGGCCGAGCGCGATGAAGTCGTTGAGCGCCGGCTTCGCGAACACGTTGCCGTCTGCGCGAAGCGTGAGCTTGCCCGCGTCGGCGAGCGCGGCGAGATCGACGATCGAATCGCCGATCGCCACGCCCGCGCGCGGCGCGGGGTTGCTCTTGTCGCTGAAGATGCCGAACGGCAGGTTCTGAATCGGGAAATCGCACTGCGCGTCATTGGCCGACGCGAGCCAGCTCTTTCGTGACGCGTCGCGGGTTGCCTGGAGATCGGCTTGATCGATGGAAGTGGTGCTCATCGCTGCTCCGGATTGAAATGCTTCTTGAGGCCTTGCCAGCACTCGTAGTAATTCGCCTGCAGCTGCGCGGTTTCGAGCGCGAAGCGCGTCGGGCGGATCAGCGTGCGGGTCTCGAACATGAATGCCATCGTGTCGCCGACCTTGTGCGGCTTGGTCGTATCGCCCGCCGACGCCTTTTCGAAGGTCTCGGCATCCGGCCCGTGCCCCGACATGCAGTTGTGCAGGCTCGCGCCGCCCGGCACGAAGCCCTCGGCCTTCGCGTCGTAGACGCCGTGCACGAGCCCCATGAACTCGCTCGCGACGTTGCGGTGATACCAGGGCGGGCGGAACGTGTCCTCGGCCGCGAGCCAGCGCGGCGGGAAGATCACGAAGTCGATCGTATCGACACCCGGCGTATCGCTTTGCGACTGCAGCACGAGGAAGATCGACGGGTCCGGGTGGTCATAGCTGATCGAGCCGATCGTGTTGAAGTGGCGCAGATCGTACTTGTACGGCGCGTAGTTGCCGTGCCACGCGACGACGTCGAGCGGCGAGTGGCCGATGTCGGCACGCCACAGGAGGCCATTGAGTTTCGCGACCAGTTCGAACGCGCCTTCGCGGTCTTCGTAGGCGGCATGCGGAGTCAGGAAATCGCGCGGGTTTGCGAGGCCGTTCGAGCCGATCGGCCCGAGATCCGGCAGGCGCAACAGCGCGCCGAAGTTCTCGCAGATGTAGCCGCGCGCGCGGCCGTCCGGCAGCGCGACGGCGAAGCGCACGCCGCGAGGAATCACGGCGATCTCGAACGGTTCGAGGTCGATGTGGCCCATCTCGGTCGAAATCTGCAGACGCCCTTCTTGCGGGACGATCAGAAGCTCGCCGTCGGCGCTGTAGAAGAAGCGGTCTTGCATCGACCGGTTCGCGGCATAGAGGTGAATCGCGCAACCGCTCATCGCGTCGGCCGAGCCATTGCCCGCCATCGTCACCCAGCCGTCGACGAAGTCGGTCGGCTCGGACGGCATCGGCAGCGGGTCCCAGCGCAGTTGGTTGGGCGGGGTCGGCGGCACGTCGTGGAAGTTCGCGACGAGCTTGTGCGATTCGAGCGGCGTGAACGGCTGATGCACCGCCGCCGGACGGATGCGGTACAGCCACGAGCGCCGGTTGTGTCCACGCGGCGCTGTGAAAGCCGTGCCGGATATCTGCTCAGCGTAGAGGCCATAGGGCGCGCGCTGCGGCGAATTACGGCCGCTCGGCAAGGCGCCGGGTAGCGCCTCGGTCGCGAACTCGTTCGCGAATCCGGACTGGTAGCCCGGTTCGATTTCGTGGCGAGAGGAAGTCTGCATGTGTTGTCTCCGTGGATTCCGAGCGGCAACGAGGCGCTTGCGCCGATCAATCGCAAGCCTGCCGCCGTCGGCCGAGAATTTACGCATAGTAAAACCAATTACGGATAGTTAAATTAACGTAAACCCTGAGTAACCGAGGAAACGCTCAAGATCGATATCAGTATTTTTTTCAAGACAGCGCCGCACAGACTGCTAACATCAGCTGATGCGGCGAGTTGCCGCACTTTTGCGCCATTTTTGCCCCTCAATGATCCCGTCGACCATTCCCGCGCTCGTCGCTCATGCCGCCGGCCACCCGTTCCTCGGCCAGCATCTGGTCATGGGCGAAGGCGAACACAGCGGCGTGGCCTGCGCACGGTTTCGCAACGTCGAGATCGGCAGCGCCTACGAACCGATCTTCGACGTCAGCATGCACGGCATTCCGCAGACGCTGACGTCGTCGCCTGAAAGCGTCGACCGCTTCGGTGACGAACTGGGCTTCCAGGCGGTCACGCAGCGGCTCGACGGCACCGCCTTCGACCCGTTCGACACCGCTGTGGACGATCAGGAACTCGTCGCGCTGGATCGTCTTTCCCGCGCGCTGCACGCGATCAATTTCTTCGGTGCGCGGCGGCACGGCCTCTTGTTTCTGCGCGTGCACGAGCGGCTGCTCAAGAGCGTGAAGTACGACCACGGCCGGCACTTTTCGTCGGTGTTGGTTTCGTTCGGGCTGAACCCGGCGCGAGTCGTAATCGAGCTGCCGAGCGCGGCGGTCGGGCACCGGACGTTTCTTGGCTATCTGACGAAGAGCTACCAGCTCTATGGCTTCAAGGTGGCGGGGAATCTGCCGAACGCAGGGCACATCCTTTCGGTGTCCGATATGGCGCGGCTCGATTTCATCAAGATGGATGCGGGCGCGGCGCTGCGCGATTCGATGGTGAAGCCGCTCGTGGGCTACGCGAATCGGCTCAAGATTCCGCTCATCTTCAGCCGCGTCGCCGACGAAGCCCAGTTCGACGCGCTTCAGCAATACGACGTGCGCTTCGTGCAAGGGCCGTTGTTCGCGACGCACGACCGGGCTGTCTAAGCCCGGATCCAAGCCTCCGGGTCTAAGCCCGCTACTCCGCCTTATTCCGCCTGTCCGAGGCGCCGCGCCAACGCCTTGAGCTTCGGCGCGACGCGCTCGCGAAACACGTCCTCTCCCATCGACGACGCCGGTCCGCTGCAGCTCAGGACGAGCCAGCGACCATCGCGCGGCTCGCGAAACGGAACGGCGACCGCGTTCACGTCTTCGTGCCAATCGCGAAACGAATAGCAGCAGCGCTCGCCTTCGAATCCTTCAATCGCGCGCTGTGTCGCACTGACGAGCGCGGCAGCGTCGTCGCCGGCCGCACGCTTGAGCTCCGTGAGGAGCGCCGCGCGAACTTCCAGAGGCTGCACCGCCAGATAGGCGCGCCCCATCGAACTCGTGAGCATCGACAGGCGCGAGCCCGACGCCAGCCCGAGCGTCAGTGCGGTTTCGCTGCGGATCGTCTCCAGGTAGATCATGTCGAGCCCGTCGCGGCATCCGAGCGACACCGCGGCGCCGACCTCGCGCGCAAGCACACGCATGTGCGGCCGCGCGAGTTCGAGCGTATCGGTGCCCGCGAGCAGCGCGTAGCCGAGCGACAGCACGCCCGCATCGAGTGCGTACTTGCCGAGCCCTTCGTCGAAACGCAGGTAGCCGAGCACGGTCAGCGTGTAGGCGAGCCGATTGACCGTCGCCTTCGGCAGTCCCGTGCGCGCGACGAAATCCCGGTTGCCGAGCAACGTCTCGCCGGGCCGGAACGCGCGCAGCAGATCGAGGCCGCGCGCGAGCGCGACGACGAACTTGCGCTCGTCGATGGAATCGGGGGAATCGTCGAAATCGGACGGAGTAGAAGCGGACATGGCAGGGTGATACACTCGGTCGTGATTTGCAAAACATTGTTCCGCACAGCGGAACTACAGTCAAGACCTGCTTAGGAGATATCGCGATGTCCGACGCCGCTCAGTTCCAATGGGACGACCCGCTGCTTTTGAACCAGCAACTCACCGAAGAAGAACGCATGGTGCGCGACGCCGCCCAAGCGTACGCGCAGGACAAGCTCTTGCCGCGCGTCACCGAAGCCTTCCGCCACGAGCGCACGGACATCGAAATCTTCCGCGAGATGGGCGAACTGGGACTGCTGGGACCGACGATCCCCGAGCAGTACGGCGGCCCGGGCCTGAACTACGTGAGCTACGGACTGATCGCGCGTGAAGTGGAGCGCGTGGATTCGGGCTATCGGTCGATGATGTCGGTGCAGTCGTCGCTCGTGATGGTGCCGATCTTCGAATTCGGCTCCGACGCGCAGAAGGCCAAGTACCTGCCGAAACTCGCGACCGGCGAATGGATCGGCTGTTTCGGCCTCACCGAGCCGAATCACGGCTCCGATCCGGGCAGCATGGTGACGCGCGCAAAAAAGGTTGATGGAGGCTACTCGCTGTCAGGCTCGAAGATGTGGATCACGAACTCGCCGATCGCCGACGTGTTCGTCGTCTGGGCGAAGCTCGAGGAAAACGGCAAGGACGCGATCCGCGGCTTCATTCTCGAGAAAGGCTGGAAAGGTCTCTCCGCCCCGGCGATTCATGGCAAGGTCGGCCTGCGCGCTTCGATCACCGGCGAGATCGTGCTCGACGAAGTGTTCGTGCCCGAAGAGAACCTGATGCCGAGCGTGACCGGCTTGCGCGGCCCGTTCACCTGCCTGAACTCGGCGCGCTACGGCATCGCGTGGGGCGCGCTCGGCGCGGCGGAAGCCTGCTGGCACCAGGCGCGTCAATACGTGCTCGACCGCAAGCAGTTCGGCCGCCCGCTCGCCGCCAACCAGCTGATCCAGAAGAAGCTCGCCGACATGCAGACCGAAATCACGCTCGGGCTGCAAGGCGTGCTGCGCTTGGGGCGGATGAAAGACGAAGGGACGGCGGCCACCGAAATCACGTCGATCATGAAGCGCAATTCGTGCGGCAAGGCGCTCGACATCGCGCGGCTCGCGCGCGACATGCTCGGCGGCAACGGCATCTCGGACGAATTCAACGTTGCGCGCCATCTCGTCAATCTCGAGGTCGTGAACACCTACGAGGGCACGCACGATATTCACGCGTTGATTCTCGGCCGGGCTCAGACGGGAATTCAGGCGTTCTTCTGATTGATTCGCTTGTTTCCGGCGGATGCGCGCGCAATGCGGGCATCCGCTGAACTGACTACATGCCGTTTTACTTGTTCGGCTGAGGCGTAAGCCGCAGATACGGACGCAATGCCTTATAGCCCTTCGGGAATTTCTGCTTGATCACCTCCTCGTCCTTCAGCGACGGGACGATCACCACATCGTCGCCCTGCTTCCAGTTGCCGGGCGTCGCGACCTGATGGCTGTCAGTCAACTGCAGCGAATCGATCACACGCAGCACCTCATCGAAATTGCGGCCGGTGCTCGCCGGATACGTGATGATGAGTCGCACCTTCTTCTTCGGGTCGATCACGAAAAGCGAACGCACGGTTAGCGTCTCATTCGCGTTCGGATGAATCATGTCGTAGAGCTGCGAGACCTTGCGGTCGCCGTCGGCAAGGATCGGAAAACCGACGCTCGCGGCCTGCGTCTCGTTGATGTCCTTGATCCACTCGACGTGCGATTCGGCGGAATCGACCGACAGCGCGATCGTCTTGACATCGCGTTTCTCGAATTCGCTCGCGAGCTTCGCCGTCAGGCCGAGTTCCGTCGTGCAGACGGGCGTGAAATCCGCCGGATGCGAAAAGAGCACGCCCCAACTGTCGCCAAGCCATTCGTGAAACTTGATGTGGCCAATGCTCGATGCCTGCTCGAAATCGGGCGCGATGTCGCCAAGACGTAGACTCATAGGGGCTCCTTGAAGGTCCGGGGTAACCGTGCTCGCGCAAAACGAACGACGGTTCGTCGAAACCACGAATATACGGAAATCGACGTACTGGACGAACGAACATTCCGTCACATCGACATTATTTTTTGTAATTTCCGCATTTCTGAGAGAAACTTTTCGCTCCAGATCAACTCAACTCCAACCGGGCTCGACTCGCCGACGTGGGCCATCGTCCCGGGAATAGACCGTGCGTGAACGGTACACATCGGGCGTGCCAGGCTCGCCAGCCGCCGCGTCTTTGGTTACGATGCTCGCGTGGCACGACAAAAAGGGAGCTGTAATGTCAGAAGTCAACAAGGAGAGATTGATGTCCGATATCAAAACCGTTCTCGCGGACGCCGAGGATCTGTTGAAGCAAGCCGCGAGCGCTACGGGCGAACGTGCCTCAGAACTGCGTGAAACGGCGCTTAGCCGCCTCAAGCAGGCCAAGGAAAAGGCAGCGGACGTACAAGTCGTCGTCGTCGAAAAGGGCAAAAAAGCAGTCCGCGCCACCGACGACTACGTGCACGAGCATCCGTGGGCGTCCATCGGCATCGCTGCCGGCGTCGGTGTGCTGGTCGGTCTCTTGATCAATCGCAAGTAAAGCAATCAAGGCCAAGCGGGTACACGCCTGCCAGGCAAGTCTGACCATCGAATGGCTTGCCTGAAACCACAGGCGAACCGGCGCAACGGCTGCCGGTCGCCTTCTCTTGGTGCATCTGCAGCACGTCTCGCGCATAAGCCATGTCAAACGAAGAATCACAATCGCAACACGCGCAACATCGGCCGTTGCGGCGAATGCTGAGCTCTGTATTTGCGCTGTTGCAGACACGGCTCGAGTTGCTCGGTATCGAACTCGCAGAGGAAAAGGAACGCCTGCTCGTGGTGCTCTTCCTCGGCCTGGCTGCGATGATGCTCGGCATGATGGCGCTCGTCAGCCTGACCGTGCTGATCGCGATCGCGTTCTGGGACACCTATCGCTGGCAGGCGCTGGCCGGCATCACGATCGTCTATGCCGTAGCCGCGCTGGTTTGCATGCTGCGGGCGCGTTCCGGGTTGCGCGAAGCGCCGCTCGTCTTCGAAGGCTTGCTCGAAGAATTCGAGAAAGACCGCGAAGCATTCCGCAAGCCGTGAGAGCAGGCTCCGCCTCCCCCGAATCGTCACGCACCCGACCATGAGCCAGAACCCGCCGGAATCCGCAGTTCGCCGCAAACGCACCTTCTCGAAAGACCTGAGCGCGCCGCAACTGCGCGCGGTACGCAAAGAGATATTGCTGTTGCGCGCGGACGTCGAACGCGCCGAGCTCCGGCAGGCTACAGCCGACCTGCGGCGAAATGTTTCGAATTTCAGTTGGCTCAAGATGCTTGTGCCGGGCTTCGGCTTCACACAACGAGGCGGCTCCGGCAAAGGCATCAACGCGAGCCTCAGCGAGCTGGTCGCGCGATATCCGCTCGTCAGCTCGATCGCTTCGATGGTGCTTGCGAAGCCTCTTCGCGGCGCTCTCAAGGCCGGCGTGAAGCCCGCGCTGAAGTGGGGCGGCCTCGGCCTCGCGGTTTGGGAAGCGTATCGAATCTGGCGGCAAATCAAGCAAACCAAGGTAGATCAAGACGACGATGGGGCCGCGTCGTCTTCGTAATAGCCGCCGTAGTCTCGCCTTAGGCATGCGCCTGTTTTTATCTCGTATGCCAACAATCGTCTGTGCTCAGCGCACCGTCTTTGGAGACGGACCGATTCGATCGGGCGCCGGTTGCATCAAGCATATATGCGCCGCAAGCGTCGTCACTCATGGGCCCGGTATCGACCGCCCTCGCTTCCACCGCATAGCCTCCGTTGCTTTCGTCTCCGGGCAAGAGCCGCAGCCGGTAAATGGCCGTGCCGTATTGCGGTGACTGGTCGAGCCCGCTTGGCAACGTCGTCAAGCCGGCAAAGGCATTCGCTTCGACGTATTGCGCCGCGCGATACACGGCGGCGGCAGCATCGATTCGATATCCGCGCGCCACGTGGCTCCGATACGAAGGCACCGCATACGCGGCCAGAATCGCGGCAATCGCCAGCGCAATGACCAGTTCGAGCATCGTGAAGCCGTGGCCGCGCCACCGGTTCGGAGTGGCCCTCATGATGAACTCTCAACGACGCGCCGCCAGCGCGCTTCGATCATCGCCCCCTCTTGGAAAACGACCTCGAGTTGCAGCCAGACCTGCGTTGCCGCGCTCGCGCCGAAGCCACGCGCGGTCAGTAGATAAGCCTCTGCTTGCGGGCGGCTAACGAGCTTCCATGCTTCGATCAGACACTGCGGCGCTCTCGCCGAGCCCGGCCATTGCGGATGCGGCGTGAGCGCGAACGGCCCGTCGAAGGCGCTCGCGTGCTTCCACTCGACGGGTTCGCGGTCGACGGCAGGCAGTGTCGGCGCTACGCCTGCGCGCAGTGCTCGGGTGCAGAGCTTGAGCGCGCCGTCCGCTGCGTGAAACGCTTGCAGATAGTCGTGCATGTTGGCGGCGCGACGAACGTTTGCGGTCGACGTTTCGAGCCATGCCGCCGAGGTCGCGAGCAGCATCGAAGATATCGTCAGGACGATCGGTAGCGTGGCGCTCATGACGATGGAACCGGCTCGTTATTGCGCACCGCGACCCGGCGCCAGAACGCTTGCCGCGCATGCTTGTCGGCGGCGAGCACCGACGCTCCGTCGCAATTGATATACCGCACGCGCCGCTGAGTCAGCGCGCCGCGTGCGAGCACGCAGACGTCCACCGCGACGACGTTGCTCCATTGGCCAGCCGCGATGAGGTTTGCGGCGACCGGCGTGGAAGCCCCTTGTAGCCAATACCTGAACCGCAACCGCTCGATACCCTCGACGAGCGGTTGCCCGACCCCGCCCCTGCCGCTGCCCTCGCAATAGAGTTCTGGCTCACCGGTGGAACCGCTGAGTCGGGCGTAGTAGCGATTGACGATCGGCTCGGCGGCGCCGGCAGATCCCACGCCTTGCCCAAGACAGTCAGTGGCGTGCCCCGCCGTGGTCGGCCACGTCGACACTGCGTCACCGATATAGCGCACAACGATCCCGTCGGACCGGCTTGCGAGCGGCTCGCAGTTCGGCGTGCTGCCCGCGCCCACCGGCCGCGCACCGGAGCAGCCGAAGAGCGCCGGCACGCTTGCCGGACTGCCCGGCGATGCCAGCAGGCCGCTCGGAAACGCATCGATCGGCACGAAGCCGGCCATTTGCACTTGCTGGCTGATCAGCATCAACGCCGTCATGCCGGCATCGCGCATCGACGCCGCATCAACCGCCTGCGTAAACGCCTGACGCTGCGACCGGTAGAGCGACACGGCGCCACCCGTCACGACCAGCCCCAGCGTCATCGCGATCATCAATTCGACCAGCGTATGACCGAGTTGCCGATTCACGCGCTCTTGAATGCCGTTCACGTCGCGCATAGGCGTCTCACCGGACGAACGCGATCGACGCGCACGACATGTTCGCGGAAGTGCCCGCAGTCACTTCACCGCACCCCACTGGCCGATGGACGGGCACTCGAGCATCGCGCCGCCAGGCCGCCCAGACCACCATCGACAGAGCTAGGCGGCCATTCTGCTCACGGACGCTCACATCAGCGCTCGGCAACGCGCTCACGGCTTGCGCCCGCCATTGCTCCAACGCGATAGCCTCCGACGTCGTGCCTCGCGCCGCTTCGGCCAGCGAGTCCGCGATCACCGAGGCGCGCTCGCGCATCGCCACCTCGGTTTCACCACGCGCCAGCGACAACTGCACGGATATCACGCCAAGCGCGCTCACTGCCATCAACGCGATCGCGACCAGCACTTCGAGCAGCGTTCCGCCCTGCCCTTTGCGCCACGACCGTGCTGTCATGCCGCGCTCCTGCAACGGCCTTCGGTGAGCCGGGCGCGCCCGCCCGCGGCAATGCGGATACAGCGTCGCCAGCCGTCGCGGCGCGTGCCGGCCCCGACATCGCGCGGCGCCACCTCGAGACTCCGGAAGCCGCCAATTACCTGTCCTGCAGGCGGGGTAAAAGCGATCTCCGCCGCGTTTCCCTTGATGGCAACCGCTGCCATGCGCGGCTGCATCCGCAAAACGGAAGGCGCGACTCGCGCGTCGGCCAACACCGCCCATCCACACGACCAATCGAGCGCACCATCGTCACAGGGAGCTCGCGCCGCCAAGCAACGGCGCGCCGCATCGATCCGGCAAAGCGTGACGCGCACGCCGCGCCGGATCGCTTCGCTGCGCGCGTACGTCAAACTGGACACGAGCACCCTTGCCCGCGCATCGACTTGATCCCGCATTCGCCACGCGATGAAAGACGGCATCGCCATCACGCCGAAAAGCGCAACGAGCACGGCCACGACCAACAATTCCACGAGCGTGAAACCCCTGCAGCCGCTCCAACGCGACCCTGCTCCCAACACTAATTTGCTTTGCATTCCAAAGTTTCCCGGCTGTCCGCACACGACGAATCTAGCGGCGACGCCGAGACGCCACAATCGGCCATTCGGCCTAGTGGCGCGCGAGCGCGATCACAAGCAAGAATCGTGTGTCACACCGAAAAAGCAGGCAGGGAATGCGATGAAGCGATATGAAGAATCAGCGCTTGCGCGACGATTTGGCAGGCGCCGCGGCGCGGCGGGCCTCTTCGATGATGTCGGCGAACTCGGAGACATCTTCGAATTGCCGGTAGACAGAAGCAAAACGCACGTAGGCGATGGTATCGAGCTGGCGCAACTCGCTCATCACGAGTTCACCGAGGCGGTCACTCTTGACCTCGCGCTCGCCGCTGCCAAGCAGCTGGTATTCGATACGTGCAACCGCCGCGTCGATCGCATCGGCTGCCACCGGGCGCTTTCTCAGCGCCAGTTGCATGCTCGCGGCGATCTTGCGGCGGTCGAATTCAGTGCGGCTGCCGTCCTTCTTCACGACTGCCGGCAACGCCAGCTCGACCCGTTCGTACGTCGTAAAACGTTTGTCGCAGGCCGAACAACGGCGGCGCCGCCGAATCGCGGCGCCGTCCTCGGACACGCGCGAATCCACCACTTGCGTATCGTCATGCCGGCAGAAGGGGCAGCGCATAGGCGATCAGCGGTAGACCGGGAAGCGCTTCGTCAGCTCGGCGACTTGCCCGCGCACGCGTTCGATCGTGGCGGCGTCTTCCGGGTTGTCGAGCACATCGGCGATCAGGTTGCCCACTTGCTCGGCTTCCTTCACGCCGAAGCCGCGTGTCGTCATCGCCGGCGAACCGAGGCGAACGCCGCTCGTGACGAACGGCTTTTCCGGATCGTTAGGAATCGCGTTCTTGTTGACGGTGATGTGCGCCGCGCCGAGCGCCGCTTCCGCCGCCTTGCCCGTGATGTGCTTCGCGCGCAGGTCAACCAGCATCACGTGGCTTTCGGTGCGGCCCGACACGATGCGCAGGCCACGCTTCACGAGCGTTTCCGCCAGCACACGGGCGTTGTCGACGACTTGCTGCTGATACGCCTTGAATTCCGGCGACAGTGCTTCCTTGAACGCGACGGCCTTCGCGGCGATCACGTGCATGAGCGGGCCGCCCTGGATGCCAGGGAAGATCGCCGAATTGATCGGCTTCTCGTACTCGGCTTTCATCAGGATCACGCCGCCGCGCGGACCGCGCAGGCTCTTGTGCGTGGTCGTCGTGACGAAATCGGCGTGCGGTACCGGGTTCGGATAGACGCCCGCGGCGATCAGGCCGGCGTAATGCGCCATGTCGACCATCAGGTATGCGCCGACCGACTTCGCGATTTTCGCGAGGCGTTCGAAATCGATGCGCAGCGCGAATGCCGATGCGCCCGCGACGATCAGCTTCGGCTTGTGTTCCTGCGCGAGCTTTTCAGCGGCGTCGTAATCGATGTCTTCGGCTTCGTTCAGACCGTAGCTGACGACGTTGAACCACTTGCCCGACATGTTCACGGGCGAGCCGTGCGTCAGGTGGCCGCCGTGGGCGAGGCTCATGCCCATGATAGTGTCACCCGGCTTGAGCATCGCGAAGAACACGCCCTGGTTGGCCTGCGAGCCCGAATTCGGCTGCACATTCGCGGCTTCCGCGCCGAAGAGCTCCTTCACGCGGTCGATCGCGAGCTGCTCGACGACGTCGACGTATTCGCAACCGCCGTAATAACGCTTGCCCGGGTAGCCTTCGGCGTACTTGTTCGTGAGCTGCGAGCCCTGAGCGGCCATCACGGCGGGGCTCGTGTAGTTTTCCGACGCGATCAGTTCGATGTGCTCTTCCTGACGGTGGTTTTCCTGTTGGATCGCTTTCCAGATTTCTGGATCGACGTTGGCGATGGTGCTTTGGGCTCTGTCAAACATACGGGTTCCGTAAAGTGTGTGCAGGTTGACCGGGGCGTGCGCGGATACGTACCGATCGTACGCTGCGCTGCTGGCGACTGGGCCAGCCCTGACGTGGCGGATGAAGTCATGAGGATCCGTTACGCGGGCGCGGCAGCCAGCAGCAGCGCAATCGACGACGCGCGACTCTCGGCTGCCCAGGCGAACGGCAAAACGGCACCCTGCGCTTCACGGTGGGTGGCTCCACCTTGACCCCGATGGGGTGCTATCGCCAGTCACGCAGGGATGAGCGCGTTAGTTTATTGGAACCTCATTGAATAGGCAACCGCATGACGCTTCCGGTTCGAACCACTGCACGAGGCGCCCGCCGGGCGAGCTTCACAGCCGATTTCGGGTCCTGCGGCAGGTGTCGCGAAAGACCAGAACGGCGCCTTCCGGCAGGGCTTCGCCGAGGACGTCGCGCGTCTGCGCCAAGCGCGATTCCTTGCGAACGCATACGATCGCCAGACTGCGGCTTGGCCATACCATCGGCCAAAGGCCATTCTTGCCGCGAAATCGCAATCGAAGTAGGCTCTCTCGCTTCCGTTTTTCCCATCCATCGACCCGACCAGGGAGCAGCAATGATCGTGTTCGTCACAGGCGCCTCTGCCGGCTTCGGCGCCGCCATCGCCCGCGCATTCGTCAGCGGGGGCCATCGCGTCGTCGCCACCGCGCGCCGCAAAGACCGTCTCGACGCGCTCGCCGCCGAACTCGGCGACGCCCTTCTGCCGTTCGAACTCGACGTGCGCGATCGCGCCGCCGTCGAAGCCGTGCCGGCAACGCTGCCGAAAGACTTCGCCGCCGTCGACGTGCTCGTCAACAACGCCGGCCTCGCGCTTGGGATCGAACCGGCCCAGCGCGCCAATCTCGACGACTGGCACACGATGATCGAGACCAACTGCACCGGTCTCGTCACCGTCACCCGCGCACTCCTGCCGGGCATGGTCGAGCGCAATCGTGGGCATATCGTCAATTTGAGCTCGACGGCCGGGAACTACCCGTACGCAGGCGGCAACGTCTACGGCGCGACCAAGGCATTCGTCCGGCAGTTCAGCCTGAACCTGCGCGCGGACCTCGCTGGCACGGCGCTGCGCGTGACCGATATCGAGCCCGGCCTGTGCGGCGGCACCGAGTTCTCGAACGTGCGCTTCAAGGGAGACGACGAGAAAGCCGCGAAAATGTATGACAACGTGGAGCCGCTGACCCCCGAGGACATCGCCAACTCGATCTACTGGATCGCGACTCTCCCCAAGCACGTCAACGTCAACACGATCGAGCTGATGCCGGTTGCTCAATCGTTTGCGGGACTCTCTGTGCACCGGGGCTGACGGGCATTGCGAGGAAGGATGCCCAGTGTTTTGAGACGTGCTCGCGCGTTCCGGTAAAATGCCGGTCCATGAAACTGACCACCAGCCGTTCTGAGGCGGAAATCGGCTTCACGTGGCCGATCCGCGTGTATTACGAAGATACCGACGCAGGCGGCATCGTCTTCTACGCGAACTACCTGAAGTATTTCGAGCGCGCGCGCACCGAGTGGCTGCGCGCGTGCGGCGTCGACCAAAGGCGGCTCGCTGACGAGGACGGCGTGGTTTTCGTCGTCCGGGGCACCGCGCTCGACTATCACTCGCCGGCTCGCCTCGACGATGTCGTGACCATCGAGAGCCGCATCGAGCGGATCGGGCGGGCATCCGTCGACTTCACGCAAGAAGCCTGGCGCGACGACGTGCTGCTGGCGACGGGCCAGATTCGCGTCGGGTGTGTCGATCGCGGCGCGCTGAAACCCGCGGCGATTCCGGCGCCGGTGCTCGCCGCGCTGCGGCGCGGACCGGGTGTAAATCCATCCAACGTGTCAACGGCAAGTGCATAAACACCGTTGAGACTCTGCCAATGAACTTGTATCGCCCGCAACGATACTAAGCATGGTTCGGCGGGAGGCCGCGAACGCTTTCGAGTCCCCGACTGAAAGCCTGAATAAGCCTTGCAGCCGGACGCCCCATCCGGGACGTTAAAGCAAACCTATATGAACAACGCACAAGATCTTTCGATCATTACTCTGGTTCTCAACGCGAGCGTGCTCGCGCAGGCGGTGATGGCGCTCCTGCTGTTGCTGTCGCTGATGTCGTGGACTTTCATCTTCCGCAAGTGGTTTGCGATTCGCCGCGCACGCGCGCAAACTGAACGCTTCGAACGCGATTTCTGGTCGGGCGGCGACCTGCAGGCGCTCTACCAAAGCGCCGCCAACAACCGTCACACGATCGGCGCGCTCGAGCGTATTTTCGAGTCCGGCATGCGCGAGTTTCTGAAGGGTAAGGAAAAGCGTCTGAACGATCCGGGCGCGATCCTCGACGGCGCCCGCCGTGCGATGCGCGCCGCGTTCCAGCGGGAAATGGACGTGCTCGAAGCCAACCTCGCGTTCCTCGCGTCCGTCGGCTCCGTCAGCCCGTATATTGGTCTGTTCGGTACGGTGTGGGGGATCATGAACGCCTTCCGCGGCCTCGCCAACGTGCAGCAGGCGACGCTCGCCAACGTCGCGCCCGGCATTGCCGAAGCGCTGACGGCGACCGCCATCGGCCTGTTCGCCGCCATCCCGGCCGTGGTCGCCTACAATCGCTACGCACACGACATCGATCGCCTCGCGATCCGCTTCGAGACCTTCATCGAAGAGTTTTCGAACATTCTGCAGCGCCAGGCGCATTAAGGAGTACTCGATGGCCGGCTCCACCAACCGTTCCAGCATGCGCGGCGGCCGCTCGCGCCGTGCGATGGCCGACATCAACGTCGTGCCGTACATCGACGTCATGCTGGTGCTGCTCGTCATCTTCATGGTGACGGCCCCGCTCGTCGCGCCTTCCATCGTCAATCTGCCGACCGTCGGCGGCGCGGCGCCGCAACAGCAAACGCCGCCCGTCGTGGTCAACATTCGCGCGGACGGCAAGATGAACGTCAAATACAAGGACGATTCGGGCGCCACGCAGCAGGAAGACATGACTCGCGCGGATCTGAACAGCTTCGTCGTCGATCGTCAGGCATCGCATCCCGATCAACCGGTCGTGATTGCCGCCGACAAGACCGTCCAGTATGAAGTCGTCATGAACGTGATGTCCGACCTGAAGGCGCGGGGCGTCAAGCGCGTAGGCTTGCTGGTCAAATCGCAATGAACCGGAAGAAGTCCGTTTATCCGTTTCACCCGCCTAAGGAGCGGGGCACTTGGCGAGCGTTCGCGCTCGCCGCGCTGATGCATGTCCTGCTCGGGCTGTTCCTGTATCACGGCATCCATTGGCAGAACAGCACGCCGGCCGGCGCCGAGGCCGAGCTTTGGACCGACATCCCGAATCAGCCGACGCCCGCGCCGGTTGTGACGCCGCCGGTGCAGGTCGCGCCTACTCCGCCCGTCAAGGACGAAGAAGCCGACATCGCGCTGCAGGAGAAGAAACGCAAGCAACAAGAGGAAGCCGCAGCCAAGGCCGCCCTCCTCGCCGAGCAGCAGCGCCTGAAGCTCCAGGCCCAGCAGGAAGCGGAAGCCAAGCGCCAGCAGCAGCTCGCTGAGCAGCAGGCAGCGCAACTGGCTGCGCAGAAAGCGACTGCGGACAAACTGAAGCAACAGCAGGCGCAGGCCGAAAAGCTCAAGCAGCAGCAACTGGCCGAACAGGAAAAGCTGAAACAGCAGCAGCTCGAGCAGCAAAAAGCCCAGCAGCAAGCGCAGCTCGAAGCGCAGCAGAAGGCCGACGCGGACAAGGCCGCGAAGGCTAAGCAGTTGGCTCAGCAGCAAGCGGCCAAGAAACAGCTCGATCAGGAACGGCGTGCGCGCCTAGCGCAAATGCAAGGCATGGCCGGCGGCGAAAGTTCGACCGGCAACGGCCTGGCCAAGAGCGGCACCGGCAGCGGCGCGGGCGGGACGGCAACGTCACCGGGCTACGCGGAGAAGGTGCAGCGTCGAGTGCGTCCGAACATCGTGTGGGCGGGTGACACACAGGGATTGGAAACTGTGATTTCGGTGCGCTGCGCGCCGACCGGCACGCTGCTGTCCGCCACGGTCCAGCGCTCCAGCGGCAACGCGCAGTGGGACGACGCGGCATTGCGCGCCGTCCAGCGCTCGGACCCGATGCCGCTCGACACCGACGGCCGCGCGCCCGCAACGTTCTTGATCACGATGCGTCCGGCGGCGTGAACCAAGTCCCCTGCCCCGCTCCGGCAGGGGGAAATACGGGAACGAATCGACGGTTTGCTGGTCTCTTTGCTGTTGTGCAGTGGTTGTTACATATCGTTATTCGGGAATTTATACAGCATGAGTTTGATGACGAAGCTAGGCCTTAGAACACTCGTGGCGTCATGCCTGATTACGGCAGGCGCTGCCGCCCATGCCCAACTCAACGTCCTCGTGACGGGCGTCGGTTCTACCCAGTTTCCGATTGCTACGGCGAATTTCGCCAACGAAGTGAATTCTCCTCAGCAGATCAGCACGATCGTGCGCCAGGATCTGGCCCGCAGCGGCAAGTTCACGAATATCGACGCCGGCAGCGCGCCGGTCTCCGAAACCGATTCGGTCGACCTCGGCGCCTGGAAGGCCAAGGGCGCGGATGCGTTCGTCTCGGGCAGCGTCACGCGCCTTGCGAACGGCCAATACGAAGTGCGCTTCAAGCTCTATGACACGGTCAAGCAGCAAAGCCTCGGCGGCCTGTCGCTCGTGAGCCCGGAAAGCGGGCTGCGGATGAGCGCGCACAAGATCGCCGACTACATCTATCAGCAGCTGCTCGGCACACGCGGTGTGTTCGCGACGCGCCTGTCGTACGTGATCAAGAGCGGCAACAAGTATCTGCTGCAGATTTCCGACTCCGACGGCCAGAACGCACAATCCGCGCTGACGAGCCCGGAGCCGATCATTTCGCCGGCCTGGTCGCCCGACGGCACGAAAGTCGCGTACGTGTCGTTCGAAAAGAAGAAACCGATCGTCTACATTCACGACCTGCCGACCGGCCGCCGCGTGATCGTCTCCGACCAGAAGGGCAACAACAGCGCGCCGGCCTGGTCGCCTGACGGCCGCACGGTGGCGGTCGCCCTCTCGAAGACCGGCAATACGCAGATTTTCGCAGTCAACGCCGATGGAACCGGCTTGCGCCGCCTCACGCAAGGCAGCTCCATCGATACCGAACCTTGTTACTCCCCCGACGGGCAGTCGATTTACTTCACCAGCGACCGCGGCGGCCAGCCTCAGATCTATAAGATGCCGGCCCAGGGCGAAAGCGCCGGCGCGGCGCAGCGCGTGACGTTCAACGGCAACTACAATACGAGCCCGCGCATCAGCCCCGACGGCAAGACGCTTGCCTATATCTCCCGTGTGGGCGGCGCCTTCAAGCTGTATGTTCAGGATCTATCGAGCGGCGTAGCCACGGCGCTCACCGACACGACACATGACGAATCGCCGAGCTTCGCGGCGAATGGTCAGTACATTCTTTACGCCACACAGGTGAACGGCCGTGGCGTGTTGGCCGCTGTATCGACCGATGGTCGGACGCGGCAGGTCCTGTCCGTTCAGGGAGGCAGCGTGCGCGAGCCGACCTGGGGCCCGTTTATGCAATGACACACAAGGAGAGTAACGAATGATGTCCAAACTTCGTATGGCGTTTGCCGTGTTGCTGGTTGGTGCTTTGGCTGCTTGCAGCTCGGGCGTGAAGAAGACCGAAAACGCGAATCAAGGCGCGGTCAGCACCCAACCGAACCCGAATGCGGTGGCGCCGGTGGTGGTCGACGAGCTGAACAACCCGAACAGCCCGCTCGCCAAGCGCAGCGTGTACTTCGACTTCGACAGCTATTCGGTCAAGGACGAGTACCAATCGCTGCTGCAAGTCCACGCGAATTACCTGAAGAGCCATCCGGAACGTCACGTCCTGATCCAAGGCAACACCGACGAGCGCGGCACGAGCGAGTACAACCTGGCGCTCGGCCAGAAGCGTGCTGAAGCCGTCCGTCGCGCGCTGTCGCTGCTCGGCGTGCCGGATTCGCAAATGGAAGCCGTGAGCCTCGGTAAAGAAAAGCCGCTGGCAACCGGTCATGACGAAGCGTCGTGGGCGCAAAACCGCCGCGCCGACCTCGTCTATCAATAATGGATGAATAGGCGTATGACGTACCGTTTCCCCTGGCTGCGGTTTGCCGCAGCCGCCTGCGTGGCCGGATCGGCGCTCGTCGCGGCGCCGGCGCACGCCGGCCTGTTCGACGATGATCAGGCGCGCCAGGCGATCCTCGATCTGCGCAGTAAGACGGACAGTCTCACTACCCAGCTCGCGGCCGCCCAGCGCACGATCCTCGATCAATCCAACCGGCTCGACCAGCTCAACCAGCAGGTCGCCACGCTGCGCGGACAGAACGAAGACCTGACGAACCAGGTCTCCACCCTGCAAAAGCAGCAAAAGGACTACTACACCGACCTCGATACGCGGCTCAAGAAGTTCGAGCCGCAGCAGCAGACGGTGGATGGGGTCCAGGGCACGGTGCAGCCGGGTGAGACGGAAGCGTTCAACGCCGCGTCGCAGCAGTTCCGCAACGGCGACTTCAAGAACGCGGCGGCTTCGTTCCGCGATTTCATCCAGAAGTATCCGCAGAGCCCCTATCAGCCGACCGCGCAGTACTGGCTCGGCAACGCGCTGTATGCGCTGCGCGATTACAAGGGCTCGACGGCCACCTGGCAGAGTGTCGTGAAGAACTATCCGCAGCATCCGCGCGCACCGGAAGCGCTGCTGGCGATTGCGAACAATCAACTGGAACAAGGTCAAAAGGCCGCTGCCCGCAAGACCTTGCAGCAAATCGTCGACCAATACGGCTCGTCAGAAGTCGCACAGACGGCGCAAAACAAGCTCTCGCAGATCAAATAAACGAAGCCATCACGCGCATGTGGATCCAGTAACACAAGGCGCGCCTCTCGCTGGAAAGCCCGGAGCATCAACACTCCGGGCTTTCTTTTTTGGCCGGATGATAGTCTCGCTGACGAAACGTTGACAAGCGCAATGATCCGCCGCTATAATTTTGCCTCTTTGGGTCGTTAGCTCAGCTGGTAGAGCAGCGGACTTTTAATCCGTTGGTCACAGGTTCGAATCCCGTACGGCCTACCAAAGACATAAAGGGTTACATGCGAACTGCATGTAACCCTTTTTCGTTTCCGGCGACGTCAGACGCTCGCAGCACCTCGCCTGCATCCCTTCGTGCACAATATCTCGGCCGCCGCTTAAACCGAGAACACATGAATTCGTCGAAAGGGATTATGCGCAAACTGGGCCTACGCGATTCGATTCAGCGCTTCGTCCGTCGCGCATTCGCACCTGCGCTGAGAAACATGCAGTATGCGGAGAACCGTTTGCGCCCATTCGCAATTCTGGCGATTGTCGGCTTCCCGCTTTACTACTACGTCTGGCATAACGTTTTTCCTCAGCAGTACGAGAATTTGACGCTGAGGCTCGTCGGGTCGGCGCTTTTCATGCCGATCCTGCTCCACCGCCATTGGCCGGCCGCGGCAAAACGCTATCTGCCTCACTATTGGTACGCCGTCGTCTCGTACGGGCTGCCTTTCTTTTTCACCTTCATGCTGTTGAAGAACGACGGTTGCGAAGTGTGGGTGGAAAGCGCTTTGATTGCAGCCTTCGTGATGGTGCTGCTGCTCGATTGGCTCATGCTCGTACTTAGCTTCATGGTGGGCGTCGGCATTGCCGTGCTCGCCTATTGCTTCACCGCCGACCCCGTCAACCTCGGAACGCCCTACCTCGCGCATCTCGCGATTTTTTCGTTCGCGATCGCCATCGGCGCAATCGCCAACTACGACACAGCACGAATCCAGGTCGAGCAGGAGCGCGCCATGCTGGCCACGGCGGGCAGCGTCGCGCATGAGCTTCGCACACCGATGCTTGCGATCCGCGCGGGCGCAGCGGGACTGGGTCGCTTCCTCCCTGTGCTGCTGGAAAGTTACGATCTCGCGAAGCGCAACGGTCTCGACGTTCCGAAGATCCGTCTTGCGCATCTGTACTCCATGCACGGCGCTCTCGAGCGCATCGAGCACGAAGCGTTGCTTTCGAATTCGGTGATCGACATGCTGCTCGTGAACGCACGCTTTACGGGTGGATATACCCAGCACCCCGAACAATGCTCGATGGCACACTGCGTCAACGTGGCGCTTCAGCGGTACCCGTTCCGAGAACAAGAAAGACTCCACGTTCAATGCGATCTCGCCGACGACTTCGCGTTTCGGGGTTCGGATACGCTTATGGTCCACGTCCTGTTCAACTTGATCAAGAATGCGTTGCGCTTCGTGCGCAGCATCGACGACGCGCAGATTTCCATTCGCCTCGCGCGTTCCGCCAAAGCCAACCGCTTGTTCTTCCGGGACAATGGCGCCGGCATCGAACCTGACGCCCTTCCCCATATCTTCACTCGCTTCTATACTTCCTCGGCGATCACTGACGACATCTCGCTCGGTGCCGGAATCGGGCTGGCGTTTTGCCGCGACGTCTTGCGAGAGATGGGCGGTACGATCGAATGCACATCAACGAAGAACTCACACACCGAGTTCATATTGACTCTCCCGTTGCCATGACAAGTGCCATGATCCAGCCATTCGCCTATCCCACCACCGTTGCCTTCGTCGACGACAGCGCAGCCTTTCTGGCTAATCTCAGCCTGCAGCTCGACTCCCAGCTCGCCTTCCGCTTCTTCAGCTCCGCCGAACGCGCGCTCAGCACGATCAACGAGGAAGAGAGCCACACGTCGATGACTGAACGCTTCTTCTGCCGCTATCGCGACCGCGGAGAAGAAAGCGATGCCCAGGAAGTCATCGCGATGAGTCTCGACATCATCTGGCGGCAGGTCCACAACGAACGGCGTTTCGAACACACGTCGGTCGTTGTCGTCGACTACGACATGCCCGGACTGAACGGTCTAGAGATGTGCCGGCGCATTGCGAACCCGGCGATCAAAAAAATCGTTCTAACAGGAAAGGCGGATGAACACCTCGCGGTCAAGGGCTTCAACGAAGGCATCATCGACCGCTTCATCCGCAAGCAGGATACGGGCGCCATACCGGCGCTCAATCAGGCGATCGGCGAAATGCAGCACGCGTACTTCAAGCAGACTCAACACAGTGTCGTCGATACGCTCACGCTTTCCGCATACCGGTTCCTTGCCGATCCGGCGTTCGCGGAAAAAGCCACTGTGATCTTCCGTACGCTCGGCATCGTCGAGCACTATCTGTGGCCTCGCCCAGGTGGCCTGCTCATGCTCGACAGCGCCGGCACGCCCTACCTGCTGCTCGTTTTCTCCGAGGAAGCGCTGCGCGCCACGCGCGAGATCGCCGTTCTGCAAGACGCGCCCGCTGGCTTTCTCGCCGAGCTCGACAGCCTCAGCAGCGTTCCCTATTTTTGGGATTCGGAGGGCTATTACCCGTCCGGGTGCGTGTCGTGGCAGCGTTACATGCATCCGGCAATGGCGATACACGGCAAGGACACCTATCTTTATTCCGTCATCAAGAACCCGCCTGGTCTCAAGCTCGATCCCCTCGTCTCCTATGACGACTATCTCGAGCGTCTCGACCAGGACTTGCACGCGACGTGGGGTTCACAACCGTGAACCCCACGGTGACCGGAAGCTACCCGGTCACGCCGCCCGCTTCACGACACTCAGCTCATCGGCCGCCTGCGGACCGCGCTGCACTCGCCGCGTCGACGGCCAGTTCCTGAGATCGACACGCTCGCGAATCGCATCGCAAACGTCGGCGATTCTCTCGATCTGGTCGTCAGTCAGCGACGCGTTGATGGACATTCGAATCAACGCGCGGTTCTTGGCGGTAGCCGGCGCACAAAAGACCGAACCGAAGATGCCGTGTGATTCGAGCGCATCTCGCAACTCGATCGTGCGTTGTTCCGTTCCGGATTCCAGCGCGATGATCTGGCTGTCGCTGCCGTTCAGGTTGTAGCCGAGACTGGTCAACCGGGTACGCAGGAAGCGCGCATTCGCGGCGACCCGGATGCGACGCCAGTCCTCCTTTTCGATCACACGAACGGTGGAATCGAGCGCCGCCACTTCATATGGCAGCAAAGTCGAACTGAAAATCGCAGGCAGCGACTCGAACTTGAAATACTCCTGGAATCGCCTGGAGCAACTAATCAAACCGGCGCGGCCCGCAAATGCTTTCGCGAGGCTCGCCGTCCGGAAGTGCACCCGGTCGGTCAGTCCGAGCTCGACAACCAGGCCCGCGCCTCCCGGGCCATGCGTTCCTAAAGAGTGAGACTCATCGACGACCAGCACGCAACCCGTGGCCGTTCCGATGTCCACCACGTCTGTCAGCGGACATAGGCTACCGTTGGTGCTGTAGATTGAATCCACGACGATGACGCCTGGCCCATGACGCCGAATCTGCCGCTCGAGATGGTCGACGTCGTTATGGGAGAAAGCGATCGCCTTTGCACCGGCACTGCGAATCCCCTCCCAAAGCGACATATGCGCCATCATGTCCGAGTACACGGGCGTTTCCGAAGAGGCGATCGATTGAATCAGGCCCGTATTGGCGGCGTAGCCGGACTGACACAGCACGCTCGCTTCCGAGCGCATGTAGCGCGCGAAACGCTCTTCGAGTTCGAGCTGCGGGCACTGGCCGTGCAGAAAGATGCCGGACATCAGCATGCCGTTTCCGTCCGACCGAATGCTCGTGCTCATCGCCTCCAGAATCTCCGGATGCCGCGCAATCGAGAGGTAATCGTTACTCGACAGGTGCAGCGCGTCCGGCCCGGGCGCTCGCCCTTTCATGATGTGCCCGCCGCTCCACGTTTCCTGAACGCGCTCGCGATAATAGCGGTCGACGCGCGCGGTCAGAAAGCCCGGCAAATGGGCGTCAGGCATCCTACGATCGTTTTTCAGATCGATGTTTTCGTACATTATTGGCTCCTTATGAATTGCTGCGACTCCCCGCAGCACTTCGATAATGAGCCACCCATTTGGCACAAACAAAATCGTGGTTTTGCCTTTAGGCAAGGGTCCCGCAAAGACGATTAATCTCGCTGTAAGGCGCGACAGAAAGCCGCTCAACCGCACCACACCGCGACGCCGCTCGGTGTTCGCGTTCAAAAAACGGCCGACTAAGAAATTCGGAATTCGGCAAAATCGGACAAAATCGATTACATGCCGGCGATTAATGCCTATAAATCGGGCACTTAACACATCTTAAAAATCACCGGATTATCCGGTCAGCAACGGATACCGCCGTTTTCGACGATCACTTAATAGAAATACGCGAATCGAGTATCACGCATGTGATCCAGCGACCGTTCGTATCCACGATCCGCCTGCGGTTCGGCCCTCCACTCATGACGAACACACCCGTCAGCCACGCGTTTGAAATGCCTTTGCAAGCTAACAAATGCTTGCATTGTGCGTCGCACCATACAGGCCGTTTTCCGCTAATATGCGAAACAGGACTTCAATCCTCCAGATCGCAACGGGCACCTCAAGAGGCGTGTTCATGGGGTCTGCTGCCCGCGCGCCAAGCGGCGCCCAGACAAGGAGAGATCCAATGTTCGACGCTGAAATCGCAGCCACACTTCTCAACCGTTGGATGGGCCAATCATCGACGACCGAGCTCGAGACCTACCTTGAGTTGTTGCGCGAGGGCAACCTCGAATTCTTTCGCCAATCGGGCCGCGTAGTCGACGCGGTGGATGGCGGCACGTTCAATGTCGAGTCGCTGGTGTTCGTCGACGGCTCGCGCACGTTGCGCGTCAAAGCGCCCGATCTCGCGCCGCATTGGACGCGCTGGACGGCCGTCGAGCCGCCTCAAGCGCTCAACCCGGACGCCGTCGAGTCACGCTTGCCGTTCACATCGTGCTGAGCACGTCCCGCCCCGCGCACCGTCAGCCGTTCGACGGCGGCGCTTCACACCCGCGCGCCTGCGCTCAGGCACCGCGCCGCACATCCACGCGATAGCGCGTCACTTGCCGATATCGCATACCGGGACGCAGGATCACGCGCTCCTGATCGTCCATGTTGACTTCGTTCGGAAACGCGCCCGCTTCGAGACACATCCCAGCGTGACGCTGGTATTTCATGCCGTTGCGGCCGACGACTCCCTCTAAATAGTTGCCCGTGTAGAACTGCAGACCGCGCTGATCGGTAAAAACCGTCAGTTGCCGTCCGCTTGCCGGATCGTAGGCACAGGCCACCTGCCTTACGTCCGGTTGCGGGGAAGTTTCGCCCGCCGCAGCAGTCGTTGAGTTCAGCACGTAGCAATGATCGAAGCCCCTTGCCTGCACGAGCTGCGCGTGAGGCCAATCGAGCCGTGCGCCAATCGGCGCGCTTTGGCGGAAATCGAACGCGTTGCCTGCCACTTCGGCGAGCCGGGTCGGAATCAGCGACGCGTCGACTTCGAGGAACGCGTCGGCAGCAATCTCCATCACGTGGCCGCGAATGTCGGTACCCGCGTCGCCCGTCAGGTTGAAGTACGCGTGGTTCGTGAGGTTGAGCGGCGTCGGCGCATCGGCCAGCGCCTCGTAATCGATCGACAGCGTGCCATCGTCATCGAGCGTGTAGCGCACTTGCACCGAAACGTTGCCCGGAAACCCCGCGTCGCCCTCGGGTGATTCGAGCGTCAGTACCAGCGCGCCGTTGTCCTCGGCCGCGTTCCAGATCGCGCGATGAAAGCCGCTCGCGCCGCCGTGCAGCAGGTTCGCGCCCTCGTTGCGATCGAGCGTGTACTCGATGCCGTCGAGCACAAAGCGCGCCTTAGCGATGCGATTCGCCCAGCGGCCGACTATCGCGCCCATGTATGCCGTCGCCGCGAGGTAGTCGGCGGGCGTGTCGTGGCCGAGCAGAATGTCGCCGAGACGGCCGGCGCGATCGGGCGCATGCCACGAGACTAGCGTCGCGCCGAGGTCGCTGATCGCGACCTTCATTCCTTGCGCGTTGCGCAGCGTGAAAAGGCGGACCGCGTCGCCGCCCGGCAACGCGCCCCAGGGTTCGGAAGACAGTCGTGCGATGGTGATCATGTCGTCTGAAAGCAAAGAAATAGGGAAGTGGCGATTATGGTCGTGACGTCGAAGGGCTCACGCGCTCCTGATATTCGCGCGGCGTGCAGCCAAGCTCCCGCTTGAACACCGCGTACATGTACTGCAGCGATGTGAAGCCGCAGCGGATCGCAACCTCCGCACTCGCCGCGTCGCGCTTCGCGAGCAGCGTCTTCGCCGCATCGAGCTTGTGGCGCAGTATCTCCTGGTGCACGGTGCACTGCAGCTCGCGGCGAAAATACTCTTCGAGCGAAGAACGGGACACGCCGACATAATCGGCGACCTGCTCGGTCTTGATCCCCTGGCACGCGTACTGGCGAATGAAGTGGCGCGCGCGCATCACATACGGGCTCGCGAGCGGCTCGTGCTTGGTCGATTCGAGCACGTTGATGCCGACCGGCGGCACGAGAATGCGCCGCCCTGGAAAGCGCGCCCCGCGCAACATCTGATGCAATAAATGCGCCGCTGTGCGCCCCATCTCCTCGGTTCCCTGAATCACCGACGACAGCGGGATGCGCGTCAACGTGCGCGTCAGCGGGTCGTTGTCGATGCCGATGATCGCCACCTGCTCCGGCACCGGCGTGCCCGAGGTCAGGCACGCCTGCAGCAGTTGCCGCGCACGGGCGTCGGTGACCGCGATGATGCCGACGGGCTTGGGCAGCGTCGCGAGCCACGCGGTGAGTTTTTCGATCGCTTCGTTCCAGGCGGGCGCGCTCGTCGGCAGGCCACGATAGATTTCGGCTTCATGGCCGTCCGCGGCGCGCAGGCGCGTGAACGCGAGTTCGCGCTGCTGGGCCCAGCGATTTTCCGGCGCTTCGGGCAGGCTGTAGAGCGCAAAGTTCTCCAAGCCCGCGCCGATCAGGTGCGTATAGGCGAGCGAGACGAGCTTCGCGTTGTCGGTGGCGATGTAAGGCAGATCCGGCGGATAGCCGGCCACGTCCTCATAGGACGAGCCCACCGCGACCACCGGCAGCGGACAATCGGAGAGCGCTTCGCAGACGGCCGGATCGTCGAAGTCGGCAATGATGCCGTCGCCGGCGAAGCGTTCGATGCCGGCGAGGCGGCAGCGGAAATCCTCTTCGAGAAACAGATCCCACGCGACGCGCGTCGACAGCAGATAGTTGCCGATGCCGGTAATGATTTCGCGGTCATACACCTTGTTCGCGTTGAACAAGAGCGCGATTCGATGCGGCGTGAACGGCATGGCGGGCGTAGGCGGCATGGGGGCGCAGGTCATCGCAACGGTGGGGACGCGGCAGAACAACGCCGCGCATTTCTTAAGCGTCCGATTATTTTAGGCCGCGAATCCCCCCGGCGTGTCTATGCTTTCAGGCAGGCGGTGAGAAACATCACGGCGACTGCGCAATTTCGCAATTGCCGGTGTCCGCCTGGCGCTGGCAGCATGGCTTCACCTTGCGGACCTGCGCGAAAGAAGCCGAGCGGGTTGCATCGCAGCATAAATACATGGAGACACCTATGTCCTACTTCGAACACATCCCCGCGATCCGCTACGAGGGCCCGCAATCGGACAACGCGCTTGCGTTCCGCCACTACGACAAGACCCGGCGCGTGCTCGGCAAGACACTCGAAGAACATCTGCGCATCGCGGTCTGCTATTGGCACACGCTGTGCTGGACGGGCAGCGACGTCTTCGGTCAAGGCACGTTCCACCGTCCGTGGCATCAGCCCGGCGACGCGATGGAGCGCGCGCACATGAAAGCGGACGCCGCGTTCGAATTCTTCTCGAAGCTCGGCACGCCCTACTACACGTTCCACGACACCGACGTCGCACCGGAAGGCACGAGCCTCAAGCACTACAGCGAAAACTTCGCGCGCATGACCGACTATCTCGCGAAGAAGCAACAGGATACGGGCGTCAAGCTGCTGTGGGGCACGGCGAACCTGTTCTCGAATCCGCGCTATGCGGCCGGCGCCGCGACCAATCCGAATCCTGAGGTGTTCGCCTACGCGGCCACGCAGGTGCGTCACGCGCTCGACGCGACGCAGCGGCTCGGCGGCGAAAACTACGTGCTGTGGGGCGGCCGCGAAGGCTACGAGACACTGCTCAACACCGATCTCGCCCGCGAACGCGAGCAGCTCGCGCGCTTCTTGCACATGGTGGCCGAGCACAAGCACAAGATCGGTTTCAAGGGCACGCTCTTGATCGAGCCGAAGCCGCAGGAGCCGACCAAGCATCAATACGACTACGACGTCGCGACCGTGCACGGCTTTCTCACGCAATACGGTCTGCAGAACGAATTCCGCGTCAACATCGAAGCGAATCACGCGACGCTCGCCGGGCACTCCTTCCATCACGAAATCGCGACTGCGTTCGCGCTCGGCATCTTCGGCAGCGTCGACGCGAACCGCGGCGATCCGCAAAACGGCTGGGATACCGATCAGTTCCCGAACAGCGTCGAGGAATTGACGCTGGCGTTCTACGAAATCCTGCGTCACGGTGGCTTCACGACCGGCGGCATGAACTTCGACGCGAAGCTGCGGCGGCAGAGCATCGATCCCGAAGATCTGTTTTACGGGCATGTCGGCGCGATCGACAATCTCGCGCTCGCGCTCGAGCGCGCCGCCGCGCTGGTCGAGAACGGCCGGCTCGAGCAGTTCAAGAAGCAGCGCTATTCGGGCTGGGATTCGGAGTTCGGGCGCAAGGTCCTGTCGGGGGGCTACACGCTCGAAACGCTCGCCACCGACGCCGCCACGCGCGCCGTGAATCCGCAGCATGTCAGCGGCCAGCAGGAGCGGCTTGAAAACGTCGTGAACCAGGCGATCTACGGCGCGCGCTAAAAAACGCATCCGGCGGCGCGCGCCAAGCCACGCCGCCGCTGACTGTCGAAAACGCGAATTAACGCGAACAACAGGACGGAGACATGTTCATCGGTATCGACCTCGGCACGTCGGGCGTGAAAGCCGTGCTGCTCGATCGCGACGGCCGCGTGCGCGGCAGCGCGTCGCGCGCGCTCTCGGTGAGCCGGCCGCAGCCGCGCTGGTCCGAGCAGTCGCCCGAAGACTGGTGGATAGCAACCACGAGCGCGCTCGCCGCGTTGCTCGCCGAAGCCCGCAAGGAAGGCATCGCCGCCGCGCAGATCGAAGCGATCGGACTCACCGGCCAGATGCATGGGGCGACGCTCCTCGACGCACAGGGCGACATTTTGCGCCCCGCCATTCTCTGGAACGACGGACGTAGCGATATCGAATGCCGCGAGCTCGAAAGCGCCGTTCCGCAATTGCGCGAGGTGGCCGGCAATCTCGCGATGCCGGGTTTCACCGCGCCGAAGCTGCTATGGGTCCGCAAGCACGAGCCGGACATCTTCGCGCGCGTTGCTAAGGTGCTATTGCCGAAGGACTACCTGCGCTACCGGTTGACCGGCGGCTTCGCGACCGATCCATCGGATGCAGCCGGCACGCTCTGGCTCGATGTCGCCAAGCGCGACTACAGCGACGCCCTGCTCGCTGCATGTGGATTGTCGCGCGAGCAAATGCCCGCCGTCTTCGAAGGCAATCGCGTGACCGGCACGCTCAAGCCGGAACTCGCGCGCGAATGGGGATTGCGCGAGATACCGGTCGTGGCGGGCGGCGGCGACAACGCGGCGGGAGCGGTCGGCGTCGGCATCGTGCGCCCGAAGCAGGCCATGCTGTCGCTCGGCACGTCCGGCGTTTATTTCGCGGTCTCGGATGGCTTCCTCGCGAATCCGGCGTCCGCCGTGCACAGCTTCTGCCATGCGTTGCCGCAGACGTGGCACCTGATGTCGGTGATGCTCAACGCGGCGGGCTGCATCGACTTCACGGCGCAGCTGACCGGTTACGCGGATGTCCCCTCGCTGCTCGCCGATGCCGAAGCCCACTCGGCCCGCACTGATCGCCCGTGGTTCCTGCCCTATCTCTCGGGCGAGCGCACGCCACACAACAACGTGAACGCGAAGGGCGTCTTCCACGGCCTCGCACCCGATACGATCCGTCCCGATCTGGCGAATGCGACGCTCGAAGGCGTCGGCTTCGCGCTCGCCGACGGCATGGACGCGCTGCACGCGGCCGGCCTCGTGCCCGACGATATCTCGCTGATCGGCGGCGGCTCCCGCAGCGCGTACTGGACGCAGATGCTCGCCGATATCTTCGGCCGGCCGCTGACGCTGCGCGCGGGCGGTGAAGTCGGCCCGGCGCTGGGCGCGGCGCGGCTTGCGCATCTCGCGCTCGAGCCCGCGGCCTCGCTCGATGCGATCTGCCCGACGCCCGCGATCGTCGCCGTGCGCGAGCCCGACCCCGCACGCCATACGTGGTATCGCGAAGCGCGGCGCCCGACGTTCCAGGCGCTGTACCGCGCGCTCGAGCCGGTATTCGCCGCAAGCGTCTAGACGCGGCAATCTGCCTGAAGACAATAACGACACAGCGGCCATAAGATCCGCACGGTATATCAGTAGTCCTTTGCAGTCAGCTTGGAGGCCGGCGTGTCTCGCCATGCCGCCTTTCGCCAATTCGGCTGTCCAACCATACAAGAGGAGTGAGACATGATGAAATTCACAACGCGCCGTTCGGTCCTGAGTTCGCTCGTTTGCGGGGCGATGCTCGCCACGCTGACGCTTGCCGCGCCGCTCGCGCATGCGAGCAAGGATCGCCCCGAAATCGGCTTCTGCATCGACGACCTGCGCGTCGAACGCTGGTCGCGCGACCGCGACTACTTCGTCGCCGCAGCGGAAAAACTCGGCGCGAAAGTCTCGGTGCAATCGGCGGATGCGAGCGAAGAGCGGCAGATTTCGCAGATCGAGAACCTGATCTCGCGCGGCGTCGACGTCATCGTGATCGTGCCGTTCAACTCGAAGGCGCTGACGAACGTCGTCGCCGAGGCGAAGAAGGCCGGCATCAAGGTGGTCTCGTACGACCGCCTGATTCTCGATGCCGACGTCGACGCCTATATCTCGTTCGACAACAAGAAGGTCGGCGAGCTGCAAGCGAAAGGCGTCTATGACGCGCAACCGAAGGGCAACTACTTCCTGCTAGGCGGCGCGCCGACCGACAACAACGCGAAGATGCTGCGTGAAGGCCAGATGGAAGTGCTCAAGCCCGCGATCGACCGCGGCGACATCAAGATCGTCGGCCAGCAGTGGGTGCCGGAATGGAGCGCGTCGACCGCGCTGCGCATCGTCGAAGACGCGCTGACGGCGAACAACAACAAGATCGACGCGATCGTCGCCTCGAACGACGGCACCGCCGGCGGCGCCATCCAGGCGCTCGCCGCGCAGCATCTGGCGGGCAAGGTGCCGGTGTCGGGCCAGGACGCGGACCTCGCGGCCGTGAAGCGCGTCGTGGCCGGCACGCAGACGATGACCGTCTACAAGCCGCTCAAGCTGATCGCGAGCGAAGCCGCGAAACTTTCCGTGCAGCTCGCGAAGGGCGAGAAGCCCGGCTACAACGCGCAGTACGACAACGGTAAGAAGAAGGTCGACACGGTGCTGCTGCAGCCGACGCTCTTGACGAAGAGCAACGTCGATATCGTCGTCAAGGATGGCTTCTACACGCAGGCGCAGCTCGCGAGCCAATAAGCGACAACGCGCGGCGAGGCACTTCGCACGCAACGCTGCACAGCGCACGAAGCGCCCCGCCGCGCCTTTGCAACGAGGCATGAGCGAATGACGCAACCTTTGCTGGCGATGCGCGGCATCGTCAAGGCATTTTCCGGCGTGAAGGCGCTCGACGGCATCGACCTCTCGGTCGCGCCCGGCGAGTGCGTCGGCCTCTGCGGCGAAAACGGCGCGGGCAAGTCGACGCTGATGAAGGTGCTCTCCGGCGTGTACCCGCACGGCACCTGGGACGGCGAAATCCTGTGGGACGGCGCGCCGCTGAAAGCGTCGAGCGTACGCGACACCGAACGCGCCGGCATCGTCATCATCCATCAGGAGCTGATGCTGGTGCCGGAACTGTCGGTGGCCGAGAACATCTTTCTCGGCAACGAAATAACGCTGCCCGGCGGACGCATGAACTACGCGGCGATGTATCAGCGCGCCGACGAACTCCTGCGCGAACTCAACATCACCGGCATCAACGTCGCGCAGCCAGTGATGAACTACGGCGGCGGGCATCAGCAGCTGATCGAAATCGCCAAGGCGCTCAACAAGCGCGCGAAGCTGCTGCTGCTCGACGAGCCGTCGTCCTCGCTGACGGAAAGCGAAACGCGCATCCTGCTCGATATCGTGCGCGATTTGAAACGGCGCGGCGTGGCGTGCGTGTATGTCTCGCACAAGCTCGACGAAGTCGAGGCGGTGTGCGACACGATCACCGTCATTCGCGACGGCCGTCATGTCGCAACCGAGCCGATGCGCGCGCTCACCACCGACAAGATCATCGCGATGATGGTCGGCCGCGAGATCAAGAACCTGTTTCCGCGCGAGCCGCACGACATCGGCGAGGTCGTATTCGAAGCGCGCAACGTGACGTGCCACGACGTCGCCAATCCGCGCCGCAAGCGCGTGGACAACGTGTCGTTCGCGCTGAGGCGAGGCGAGATTCTCGGCGTGGCGGGGCTCGTCGGCGCCGGCCGCACGGAGCTCATGCAGGCGATCTTCGGCGCTTACCCCGGCGCGAGCGAGGCGACTGTGCTGCTCAACGGCAAACCTCTCAAGATCCGCGCGCCCATCGACGCCATCCGCGCCGGCATCGCGATGGTGCCCGAGGACCGCAAGCGCCACGGCATCGTGCCGCACTTGGGTGTCGGCCACAACATCACGCTCGCGGTGCTGCAACGTTTCGCCAAGGCTGGCCGCATCGATACCGCCGCCGAACTCGACACGATCCGCACCGAGATGACGCGCCTCTCGGTGCGCGCGGCGCATCCCATGCTGTCGATTGCGAGCCTGTCCGGCGGCAATCAGCAAAAGGCCGTGCTGACGCGCATGCTTCTGACCGACCCGCAGGTGCTGATCCTCGACGAGCCGACTCGCGGCGTCGATGTCGGCGCGAAGTACGAAATCTACAAGCTCATCAATCAGCTCGCGCAGCGCGGCGTCGCGATCGTGATGGTGTCGTCGGAGTTGCCGGAAGTGCTCGGCATCAGCGACCGCGTGCTCGTGATCGGCGAGGGCGAAGTGCGCGGCGACTTCGTCAACGACGGTCTCACGCAAGAGCACATTCTCACCGCCGCGATCAGCACCGTAGAGCGTCCCGCGATTCCAAATGGAGCGTATGCATGACTCCCGATGTCACCTCTTCCAGCGCGCAGGACGCCGCATCGCGCGGCTCGGTCGCCGCGGCCGAGCGTTTTCGGCAACTGTTCGCGCGCTACAAGATCCTCGCGCTCTTGATCGCCGTCGCCGCGATCTGGATCCTCTTCTCCGTGCTCACTGACGGCGCGTTCATCACGCCGCGCAACCTGTCGAACCTGCTGCGGCAGATGGCGATCACCGGCATGCTCGCGTGCGGCATGGTGTTCGTGATCATCGCGGGCGAGATCGATTTGTCGGTGGGCTCGCTGCTGGGCCTGCTCGGCGGCGTGGCCGCGATTCTCAACGTCACCTTGCATTGGCCGATCGCCGCCACGGTCCCTGTCGTGATGTTGCTCGGCGTGCTGGCCGGGATGGCCAACGGGTGGCTCTCGGCCTATCGCGGCGTGCCGTCGTTCATCGTCGGGCTCGGCGGGATGCTTGCCTATCGCGGCATTCTGCTCGGCGTCACGGGCGGCTCGACGATCGCCCCCGTCTCCGACAGCTTCGTGTTCATCGGCCAGGGCTATCTGCCGCGCGTCGCGGGCGATACGCTCGCGGTCGTGCTCTTCGCGCTCTTGGCGTTGCTCACCGTGCGCCAGCGCAAGAACCGTCTGCACTACCGGCTCCCTGTGGTGCCGGTGTGGCAGGACGTCGTGAAGATCGTCGGCGCCGGCGTCATTCTGCTGGCGTTCGTCGCGACGCTCGACCGCTACGGCGGCATCCCCGTGCCCGTCCTGCTGCTGCTCGCGCTGCTCGGCGTGTTCACGTGGATCGCGACGCAAACGGTGTTCGGGCGCCGCATTTATGCCGTCGGCTCGAACCTGGAAGCCACGCGTCTGTCGGGCGTCAATACGAACCGCGTCAAGCTCGCGATCTTCGCGCTGATGGGGCTGATGTGCGCGTTCGCCGGCATCGTCAACACCGCCCGGCTCGCGGCCGGGTCGCCGTCGGCGGGCACGATGGGCGAACTCGATGCGATCGCCGCCTGCTTCATCGGCGGCACGTCGATGCGCGGCGGGTCGGGGACGGTCTACGGCGCGCTGATCGGCGCGCTCGTCATGGCGAGCCTCGACAACGGCATGTCGATGCTCGATGTCGACGCGTACTGGCAGATGATCGTGAAAGGCGGGATTCTCGTGCTGGCCGTGTGGATCGATGTGGTATCGGGATCGAACCGGCGCTGATCAAATCATCCGGCGCAGCGTGTTGTCCTTGAAGACGACGTGGTGCCCGATCGCGGCGAGCGCATGCAAACCAATCACCCAATAAAACAGGTTCCCGATCAGTTCGTGCGCGTCCTTGATGACGGGACGCGCCAGCGGATCGGCGCCCACCAGCGTGATACCGAGATTCAGGCCAGACAGCGTCACCGGATGTCCGGCCAGGTTGATCAACAGAATGCCGAGCAGCGGCTGCACGAAAATAAACAGATACAGCGCGAGATGGACGAGGCGCGAGAGGAACGCCAGCAGCGGGTTCGCTTCGTATTCGGCGGGCGCGCCGCTCCACAGACGCCACAGCAGACGCAGCACCGCCAGCGTCAGCACCAGCGTGCCGGCCCAGAAATGCACGTTGCTCCAGAACACGCGGCTATCGGTGCCTTTCGGGCCGCGAACTTCGATCGCCAGATAGGCGAGCGCAACGAGAATGAAAATCGCCCAATGAAAAAAGATGGCCGGTTTGGAATACCGTTCAGTACGCGTGCTGGAAAGCATAAGGGACTCCCGTGATCAGGTTTTAATGGTTTTTGTAAGCCCCAGATGATAAACGACCGTCCCTGATGCAAGCATTAACGCATCGCAAAAACGGCCATTTTCAGCGCATTTCGATTGTTCCGGACCAACCCGGCAAATAGCGCGCGTCCTGCTCGTGCGCGTATGCAAGCGCGTTTTTCAGCGCCTTGGCGAAGTCCTTGTTGATGAGCTTCGCCGGAATCTTCGGGCGCAGGTAGTCGGCCCAGAGGAATTCGCTGAAAGGCGTGGCATCTTTCGCGTAGCCGCCCGCGCGACGCAGCTCGCCCGCGAGACTGCGATACGGGTCGTCGGCCAAGTCGTTGAGCGTCTTGGGCAGATGTTCGTACTCGTATCGCGAGCCATCGGCGCCGAACGGATGCACCCATTGGTTGTGCTCCATCATCCGCCAGAAAATCACCGGATCGAGCCACGACAAGTCCCGCAGCACCATCACCTTCACTTCCTTGACCTTCTCTTCGATCAGCGCGAGGCCAAGGTGATGATGGTCGACCACGAAGTAGTCCTTCTGCGGACCGAGCACGGCGGGAAACCAGTGTGTCGCGATCGCGTTGGCGCGGCCTTTCTTGTCGAGCGTCTTCCAATGCTCGCGCTTCGCGGTGACCTCGTGGTAACCCACGGTCATCTGCGTGGGCCGCAGGTGTTCGAGTTCGGCCGAGATCAAGTGAATGTCTGAGTTCGGAACCATCGTTGCCCCTTTGGTTAACTTTTGGTTAACGGTTGTTGCCCGGCTTTTGCACCGTGCTCGCCGAGCCCTTGCCGCGCAGCAGCTTCCAGAGCGCGCCGAGCAGGACCGGCACGATAGCCGCGCCGATGCCGACCAGCACGATCACGTTCAGATACTGGCGGATGAACGGGATGTTGCCGAAGAAGTAGCCCAGCAGCACCAGCAGCAGCACCCAGAGCAGCGCACCCGCGATATTGAAGAATTGAAAGCGCGCAAAGCGCATCGACGACACCCCTGCGACGAACGGCGCGAACGTCCGCACGACCGGGATGAAGCGCGCGAGCACGAGCGTTTTGCCGCCGTGCTTTTCATAGAAATCGTGAGTTTTCTGCAGCGCGGTGCGATCGAGGAAGCGTTCGAGGATCGGAATGCGCGAGTTGAAAACTTTCGGCCCGATCGCCGAGCCGATCGCGTAGTTCAGGGTGTTACCGGTGACCGATGCCACCAGCAGCAGCAGGATCAGCAGCCCCAGATTCATCTCGCCGGTCGCGCAGAACGCGCCGCCGATGAACAGCAGCGAATCGCCCGGCAGGAACGGCAGGACCACGAGCCCGGTTTCGCAGAAAACGATCAAGAACAGCACCGCATACACCCACGCGCCGTATTGATGAATGAAGACGCCGAGAAACTTGTCGATGTGCAAGATCAGCTCGGCAAACTGGAGCAAGGTGTTCAAATGCGTCCCTTTCGAAGTAGTGCGTTGTCGGGGTCGTGCTGTTAGCGTCGAATTCGCGCGGTTCAGCCCGCAAATCTAGGGCGTCGGACGGCGCCTGCTAACTGACCGCGCCATGATACCGAAAGTGCCCGTCGGTTTTCTCAAAATAGGCGCGCAACGCGCGGACAAAACCCGGAGCGGCATGGTGGCGTCGCTATAATTCCGCCATGTCCGAATTCTCCGATCAGCCGGCTGGCGCTTCGCAGGAAATCCCCCGCCCCGCAGCAAGTCCCCTTGAGGGATTGGGGGACGCCGCACCGAATACGCCCGCAACGTCGCCTCTCCAGGCGGCCCCCTTCCCGCGCCCGTTGCGCTCGATTCAGCCCTTGCCCGACCAGTTGATCAGCCAGATCGCGGCCGGCGAAGTGGTCGAGCGGCCGGCGTCGGTCGTCAAGGAATTGCTCGAAAACGCCCTCGATGCGGGCGCGAAGACGCTGCGCATCGTGCTCGACGAGGGCGGCGTCAAACGCATCTCGATCACCGACGACGGCTGCGGCATTCCCGAAGCCGAACTGCCGCTCGCGCTGATGCGGCATGCGACCAGCAAGATCCGCTCGCTCGCCGAGCTCGAATCGGTCGCGACGCTCGGGTTTCGCGGCGAAGCGCTGGCGTCGATTGCCTCGGTGGCGGAGATGTTCATCACGAGCCGCACCGCCGAAGCCCCGCACGCCACACGCATCGACGCGCAAACCGGCGCATTGACCCCGGCCGCCGGCACCACCGGCACGACGATCGAAGTGCGCGAGCTGTACTTCAACACGCCCGCGCGCCGCAAATTCCTGAAGAGTGAGCAGACCGAACTCGGCCATTGCCTCGAGATGATCCGGCGCTCGGCGCTCGCGCGGCCGGACGTGGCGATCTCGGTGCTTCACAACGGACGCGCGGTCGAGCACTGGAACGCGAGCGATCCCGCGACCCGCGTGGCGAAGATTCTCGGCGAGACGTTCGCGACCGCGCACCTGCCGCTCGAAGAAGCGGCGGGACCGCTCGCGGTCTACGGCTGCGCCGGTCTGCCGACAGCCAGCCGCGGCCGCGCCGATCAGCAGTATTTCTTCGTCAACGGCCGCTTCGTGCGCGACAAGCTGCTCACACACGCGGTGCGCGCCGCCTACGAGGACGTGCTGCACGGCGAGCGATTCCCATCGTATGTGCTGTTTCTCGATCTGCCGCCGGAAGCCGTCGACGTGAACGTGCACCCGTCGAAGATCGAAGTCCGATTTCGCGATTCGCGCTCGATTCACCAGTTCGTGTTCCATGCTGTGCAGCGCGCGCTCGCGCGGCACGCGGGCGCATCGCCGGAAACGACGGCGGGCGGCCACGCGGCGCATATCGAGCCGGTGATGCCTGCTTCGTTCGGGTCGACGCCGCTCGGCGGCTTGCCGAGCGCGGGCGGCGCATTCGGCGGCGGTGCAAGCCGCAGCGGCGAGCCAGGCAGCACCTGGCTGCGGCAGGCGCGCATGACGCAAGGCACGCTGCCCGTCGCGCAGCCGCTCGCGCTGTATGACGCGCTCTTCGGCCGCAAAGACGCGGGCGCGGGCACCTCGCTCGGCACGACGACCGCTTACGAAGCGCGCGATTCGGCGGCGGATCTCGCAGCGCCGCCGGCAGCTCCTGCTTTCGCAGACGGTGCGAACAACGCATCGCCGGCAACCGGCCTGCCCTACCCCAGCGCCCCAGCGTTCGCCGCCGGCGACGACCACCCGCTCGGCTTCGCCCTGGGCCAGATCCACGGCATCTACGTGCTCGCGCAAAACGCGCGCGGCCTCGTGATCGTCGACATGCATGCGGCGCACGAGCGCATCCTCTACGAACAATTCAAGAACGCGCTCGCCGACCGTTCGATCGCGGTCCAGCCGCTTCTGATTCCGATCTCGATGCAGGCCGACGCCGTCGAGATCGGCGTGGTCGAAGAAGAGCGCGAGACGCTCGACGCACTCGGCTTCGATCTCGCGGTGCTGTCGCCGACCACGCTCGCGATCCGCGCGGTGCCCGCGCTGCTGAAGGACGCCGACCTGCAAGCGCTCGCGCGCGCGGTGCTCGCTGACCTGCACGCGTTCGGCGGCTCGCGCGTGTTGACCGAGCGCCAGCACGAGCTGCTCGGCACACTCGCGTGCCACCATGCGGTGCGCGCGAACCGGCGACTCACGCTCGACGAGATGAACGCGCTCCTGCGCCAAATGGAAGCGACCGAGCGCGCGGACCAATGCAACCACGGGCGGCCGACCTGGTATCAGCTGACGCTCGCGGACCTCGACCGCCTCTTCATGCGCGGTCAATAGCCACGTGGGCGACGCAGACAACGTGATTCACGCCAGTTCGACGCCCGCCGGCGCGCGGCCGATTGCCTGCCTGCTCGGGCCGACGGCCTCGGGCAAGACCGCCGCCGCGCTCGCTTTCGCGGCGCGGCGGCCGGTGGAAATCGTGAGCGTCGATTCGGCGCTCGTCTACCGCGAGATGGACATCGGCACCGCGAAGCCGACGCTCGCCGAGCGCGCGATTGCGCCGCATCATCTGATCGACATCATCGATCCCGCCGCGAACTACTCCGCCGCCAATTTCCGCGCCGACGCGCTGCGCCTCGTCGGCGAAATCCTCGCGCGCGGCAACGAGCCGCTGCTGGTGGGCGGCACGATGCTCTATTACAAAGCGCTCACGCAAGGCTTGAACGACCTGCCGCCCGCGAACGCCGAGGTGCGCGCCGAGCTCGACGCCGACGCCATCCGCGATGGCTGGCCCGCCCTGCACGCGCGCCTCGCGCAAGTCGATCCGGCGACAGCCGCGCGTCTTGCGCCGAACGATTCGCAGCGCATCCAGCGCGCGCTCGAAGTGTTCATGCTGACGGGCGTGCCGATGTCGGCGCTGCACGCGGCGCCTCCGCGCGAGACGCCAACCCCCTATCGCTTCGTGCCGATCGCGCTCGAGCCGTCGGAGCGCAGCGTGCTGCACGAACGCATCGCGCAACGCTTCGACGCGATGCTGGCAGGCGGCTTCATCGACGAGGTGAAGCGCCTGCGAGCGCGCGGCGACCTGCATCTCGGCCTGGCGTCGATGCGTTGCGTCGGCTACCGGCAGGCGTGGGAATACCTCGACGGCGCAACCGACTACGCGACGATGCGCGACAAAGGCGTGTTCGCGACGCGCCAGCTCTGCAAGCGGCAGCTGACATGGCTGCGGGCGATGCCGGAGCGGATCGTGGTGGATTGTTGCGCGGCGGATGCAACGACGCAGGCAGTCAGCGCGATCGAGCGCGTGCTGCAAGCGGCGGAGTGATTCGGTAGCGCAAAAGAAACGGCGCCTGGTCGCTCCTTGCAGAGCTTCCAGGCGCCGTTTTATGCGCTCTTGGATGGCTAGATCGCGCGCACGGGGACTACATAGTGCGCGCTCATCGACCTCACACCACCACCGTCTGCGCCTCGCCCTCGCGGCTGGCGCGCACCGTGCCGATCTTCCAAACTTGCTCGCCGGCAGCCGTCAGTTGACGCACCGCTTCGTCGGCATCCGCTGCCGAGACGATCACCGCCATGCCGATCCCGCAGTTGAACACGCGATGCATTTCGGCATCGGCGACGCCGCCGTGCTGCTGCAGCCACGCGAACAGCGGCGGCAGCGGCCAGGCGTTCTTGTCGAGTTCGGCGGTCAAACCTTCGCGCAGCACGCGCGGAATGTTCTCTACGAGGCCGCCGCCCGTGATGTGCGCCATGCCCTTCACGGCGATGCTCTGCATCAGCGCGAGGAGCGGCTTCACGTAGATGCGCGTCGGCGCCATCAGCGTGTCGGCGAGCGAGCGGCCGTGGAAATCGGCCGACAGATCCGGGTTCGCGCGCTCGATGATCTTGCGCACGAGCGAAAAACCGTTCGAATGGATACCGCTCGACGCGAGGCCGAGCACGACGTCGCCCGCGCCGATCGTGCTGCCGTCGATGATCTTGCTCTTCTCGACCGCGCCGACCGCAAAGCCCGCGAGGTCGTACTCGCCGTCCGGGTACATGCCCGGCATTTCGGCCGTTTCGCCGCCGATCAGCGCGCAGCCCGCCAGCTCACAGCCTTGCGCGATGCCCTTCACGACGGTGGACGCCGTGCCGACGTCGAGCTTGCCGCAGGCGAAGTAGTCGAGGAAGAACAGCGGCTCGGCGCCTTGCACGAGGATGTCGTTGACGCTCATCGCGACGAGATCCTGGCCGACCGTATCGTGCTTGTTCAGATGAAACGCGAGCTTGAGCTTGGTGCCCACGCCGTCGGTGCCCGACACGAGCACCGGCTCCTTGTACTTCTTCGGCACCTCGAACAGCGCGCCGAACCCGCCGATGCCGCCGAGCACGCCGTCGCGCAGGGTTTTCTTGGCAAAGGGCTTGATCGCGTCGACGAGCGCGTCGCCCGCGTCGATGTCCACGCCCGCGTCGCGATACGACAGGCCTTGGGATTCGCTATTCGGGGCGGATTTCGGTTGATTCATGGGGGAAGGGCGAGAAGGTCGGTAAAATGCGATTTTACCCGATGTCGATCAAGGGTTAGCGCTTTAGCTGTCGGCCGGGGTTAGTGCTTTAGCACTTACCCCGGCCCCATGCAGAGCTCGTACTCTGATCCCATACCAATTCACTGGTCCCGAGTTAGCGATTTAGCTGTCGATCGAAGTTCGCGCCTTTGTGCGCGACTTTGGTCTCATACACACAGGGAAAACCACTTGTCGCCGAACTCCCCCCTACTCACGCCGTACCAGCGCCAGGCCGTCTTCTGGTTTTCCTTCGCGCTCGGCATCGGCATTCTGCTGTGGGTGCTGAGCCCCGTTCTCACCCCGTTCCTGCTCGGCGCGATTCTCGCCTATATGCTGCAGCCAGGCGTCGATTGGCTCGTGCGGCACCGCGTGCCGCGCGGCCTTGCGGCGCTGCTCATGATGCTGGTCTTCGCGTGCATGATCACGGTGCTCGTGCTGCTCGTGCTCGCCGTGATCCAAAAGGAAGGCCCGCAGCTCAAGCAGCAGATCCCCGTCTTCATCGCCAAGCTGAACGTCTGGCTGCAGCCGAAGCTCGCGCTCCTCGGCCTCGGCGATTCGTTCGATTTCGGCAGCCTCCGCGACATGCTCACGAGCCAGCTCGAAGGCAGCGCGCAACAGATCGCGCTCACGGCATGGAAGTCGATCCGCACGAGCGGCAACGTGATGATCACCTTGATCGGCAACGTCGTGATGGTGCCGCTCGTGCTGTTCTACCTGCTGTACGACTGGCACAGCATGCTCGCGCGCCTGCAGAGCTTCATTCCGCGCCGCTGGCTCGACAAGACGCTCTATCTCGTCAAGGAAATGGATCAGGTGCTGTCGCAATACCTGCGCGGCCAGTTGCTCGTGATGGGCGTGCTCGCCGCGTTCTACGCGATCGCGCTGATGATCGCCGGTTTCGAGATCGCACTGCCCGTGGGCATCTTCACGGGTCTTGCCGTGTTCATCCCGTACATCGGCTACGCGACCGGCCTCGCGCTCGCGCTCATCGCCGCGCTGCTCCAATTCGGCGACTGGTATGGCTTCGGCGCGGTCGCCGTGGTGTACGGCGTCGGCCAGATCCTCGAGGGATTCTTTTTGACGCCGCGGCTCGTCGGCGAGCGCATCGGCCTGCATCCGCTCGCGGTGATCTTCGCGTTGCTCGCGTTCGGCCAGCTGTTCGGCTTTTTCGGCGTGTTGATGGCGCTCCCGGTCAGCGCCATCATTTCGACAGCGCTGCGCGAGTTGAAGCGCGGCTATCTGGCAAGCACGCTCTACAAGAACTGATTCGTTTTTATTGTGACCGTCCAACGTCAACTGACGCTCGATCTCGGCACCCCGCCGCCTTCGACTTTCGACAACTTCTTCGCCGGCGCGAACGCCGAACTGGTGACGCGCCTGCGCGAGCTTGACGGCGCGCTCGCCGCCGGGCCCCTCGCGGACCGCACGTTCTACGTCTGGGGCGAGCCCGGCTGCGGACGCAGCCACTTGCTGCAAGCCGTCGTGCACGAGGCCGCCGCGGGCCAGGCGCGCTTTCTGAGCCCGCAAAGCGCGCTCGCCGCGTTCTCGTTCGATCCGCGCGTCTCGCTCTATGCGGTCGACGATTGCGACCGGCTCTCGGGCGCGCAGCAGATCGCGCTCTTCAATCTCTTCAACGAGGTGCGCGCCCATCCGACGAGCGCGCTCGTCGCCACCGGCAACGCTGCGCCGATCGGGCTCTCCGTGCGCGAAGACTTGCGCACGCGCCTCGGCTGGGGCCTCGTCTTCCACTTGGCGCCCTTGCCCGACGAAGGCAAAGCCGCCGTGCTCAAGCACGCGGCGAAGGAACGCGGCATCGCGCTCGCCGACGGTGTTCCCGCCTACCTGCTCACGCATTTCCGACGCGACATGCCGAGCCTGATGGCGCTGCTCGACGCGCTCGACCGCTTTTCGCTCGAACAAAAACGCGCGGTCACGTTGCCGCTGTTGCGCACGATGCTCGCGTCGCCCGACGCTGCGGCGGGCGCGAGCCCCGCAGCGCCCGAACCCGGCGCGGCCGCCGCCCGGCCGAACGTCCGGTTCAAATAGTCCGCTTCAAGTAAAATGCGCCCTCATGACGAATCTCGCCCTTTTTGACCTAGATCACACGCTCATCCCCACTGACAGCGACCACGAATGGGGTCGCTTCATGGTGAAGCTCGGCATCGTCGATGCCGAGAGCTTCGCGCGGGAGAACGACAAATTCTTCGCCGACTACAAGGCCGGCAAGCTCGACATCCACGCGTACCTGACCGCGATGCTCACGCCGCTCGCGAAATACTCGCGCGCGCAACTGGCGCAATGGCACGAGCAGTTCATGCACGAAGTCATCAAGCCTGCGCTGATCCCGGCGGCGGTCGAGCTCGTGCGCGGGCATCAGGAGAGCGGCGATCTCTGCTGCATCGTCACCGCGACCAACGAATTCATCACGCGGCCGATCGCGAGCGCCTTCGGCGTCGACGCGCTGATCGCCTGCGAAGTGGAAACCGTCGACGGCCAGCCGCACTCTGCGTTCACGGGCCGCGGCACTGGCACGCCGAGTTACCGCGAAGGCAAGATCGTGCGCACCGAGGCCTGGCTCGCGTCGCTCGGCAAAACGTGGGGCGATTTTGAGCGCAGCTATTTCTACAGCGATTCGCACAACGACATTCCGCTGCTCGAAAAAGTCACCGACCCGATCGCGACCAATCCCGACGCCACGCTGCGAGCCCACGCGCAATCTAAGGGCTGGCGCATCCTCGATCTCTTTGAACCGTCGTGATCAAAAAACTCATCCGCAAGCTGTTCGGACAAGAACCGGCAGAGAAAAGCGACACTGACGGCGAAACGGCCTATGCCGCCGCCGACAGCGACTACGCGCCCGAAACGCGCACCGAAGAGGTCGCGAAACAGCGCCGCAAGACGACCAAGAGCGTGGCCAAAACCGCGCGCGCCGGCGCGCGCGATCCGGACGCACCCGTCATCCTGTCGGCCGACGTTCACGGCATCGACCCCGATCTGATCTCGCGCAACGCGGTGCGCGTCACCGATGCGCTGCAGCAGGCGGGGCATCGGGCGTTCATCGTCGGCGGCGCGGTGCGCGACCTGCTGCTCGGCGTCGCGCCGAAAGATTTCGACGTCGCGACCGACGCGACGCCTGACGAAGTGCAGCGCCTCTTCCGGCGCGCGCGCCTGATCGGCCGGCGTTTCACGATCGTGCACGTGCAGTTCGGGCAGGAAATCATCGAAGTGTCGACGTTCCGCGCGCTCGTCGATCCGCCGCCCGCGGACGCCCCGAAGGAAGTCCCCTTGGGGGGCACGCCGCCGCCGAAGCGCTTGAAGCGCGACGAACTCGACCGCCGCACGCACGCCGTCGACGCGAGCGGCCGCGTGCTGCGCGACAACGTCTGGGGCGAGCAGCACGAAGACGCCACGCGGCGCGACTTCACGATCAACGCGATGTACTACGACCCGGCCACGCAAACGGTGCTCGACTACCACAACGGGATGGCCGACATGCGCGCGCGCCTGTTGCGGATGATCGGCGACCCGGCGACGCGCTACCGTGAAGACCCCGTGCGGATGCTGCGCGTCGTGCGCTTCGCCGCGAAGCTCGGCTTCGAGATCGAAGATGCCACCCGCGTGCCGATCAAGAAACTCGCCGATCTCATCAACAACGTGCCCGCCGCGCGGCTCTTCGACGAGATGCTGAAGCTGATGCTCTCGGGCCATGCGCTCGCCTGCCTGAAGCAGCTTCGCAAGGAAGGACTGCACCACGGTCTGCTGCCGCTGCTCGACGTCGTGCTCGAACAGCCGCATGGCGAGAAGTTCATCACGCTCGCGCTGAACAGCACCGACGACCGCGTGCGCGCGGGCAAACCCGTATCGCCGGGCTTCCTCTTCGCGACGCTGCTGTGGCACGACATGCAGCAGCGCTGGCAGCAGTACGAGGCCAACGGCGAATACCCGGTGCCCGCGCTGCATCGCGCGATGGACGACGTGCTCGACATGCAGACCGAAAAGCTCGCGATCCACAAGCGCTTCTCGGCCGACATGCGCGAGATCTGGGGCTTGCAGCTGCGCCTCGAAAAACGCTCGGGCCGCAGCGCGCTGAAGCTGCTGGAACACCAAAGATTTAGAGCGGGGTATGATTTCCTCCTGTTGCGCTGCGAATCCGGCGAGTTGGACTCGTCGATCGGGCAGTGGTGGACAGAATTCATCGACGCAGACCCCGCCGGGCGTGAAGCACTTCTCTCGCAAGGCGGCAAGGACCGGGCACCCAAAAAACGACGGCGGCGCAGCAGTGGCGCGAAAAGCCGCAGGACGGGCGAGCGGATGGAGGGGGGCGATTCGGCAAGCAGCTCGGCCGACGCCAGGCAGTCGAACGACGCGAGCCGCGACGGCGCACACGAAGACTGATACGGTCGCCGAACTCGCAGTCGTACGAATTTCGCAGGAAGTTATGCCATGACGGTTGCTTATCTCGGCCTCGGCGCGAATCTCGGGGACGCGCGCCAGACCCTGAAAGACGCGGTGGTGTGCCTAGCACAGCAGCACACCATCACCGTGCTCGAAAAGTCGAGCCTGTATCGCACTGCCCCGATCGACGCGGGCGGCGATGACTATTTCAACCTCGCCGTGAAGCTCGAGACGACGCTCGGCGCGCACCATCTGCTCGCGCTGTGTCACAAGATCGAGCAGCACTTCGGCCGCGAGCGTCCCTTTCGCAATGCGCCCCGCACGCTCGACATCGACGTTCTGATCTTCGGCGACCAGTGCATCGACGAACCCGAGCTGATCGTGCCGCACCCCCGCCTCACTGAGCGCGCATTCGTGCTGGTGCCGCTCGTCGAAATCGACCCGGCGCTTGAAATTCCGCGGCTCGGACGGGCTGATGCGTTTCTTTCAGCGGTCGAGGGCCAGCGCATCGAGAAAGTGAAGTCGCCCTGCCAGTGCCTGCTCGAAGCGCTCCGCGGCGGCAGCGACGCTGCCGCCAAGCCGGCCAAGGGCGGTAGCTGCCGATGACGACCAACCCGCTCACCGTCACTGCGCCGCATTTGCGCCCGCCTTATCCGTACATCGCCATCGAAGGGCCGATCGGCGTCGGCAAGACCTCGCTCGCGCGGCTCATCGGCGAACGCTGGTCGATGCAGCCGCTCTTCGAACGCCCGGACGACAACCCGTTCCTCGAACGCTTCTATCGCGACTCCGCCCGCTACGCGCTCGCGACGCAGTTGCAGTTCGCGCTGCAACGCGCGCAGGAAGCCCGCGAAGTGATCGCGGCGCGCGCGGCCGGCACGTCGCTGATCGCCGATTTCATCGCGCAGAAGAACGACATCTTCGCGCGCCTCACGCTGCCCGACGACGAGTATCAGCTCTATCGCACGCTCGCCGCCCATATCGACACGACCGCGGCGCCGCAGCCCAATCTCGTCGTGTACCTGCAGGCCAGCCCCGAGGTGCTGTTCGCGCGCATTCAGAAGCGCGCGCGGCCGTCGGAGCTGCAAATCTCGGACGCCTACCTGCGCTCGCTCTGCGACGCGTACAACGAGTTCTTTTATCACTATGACGGCGCACCCGTGCTGACCGTCAACGCCGAACACCTGAATCCGCTCGAATCGGCGGACGATCTTGCGCTGCTGGTCGAACGCATCGAGACGATGCGCGGACGCAAGGAATTCTTCGTCAAAGGCACGTCGCTGTAATCGGCGGCGCGGCCCTCCTCTTTCTTCACCCACGGAACTCCCCATGACTTATTTGCAGGAAACGAGCCGGCAAGCCATTACGGTGCCGAAACTGCAAACGATGCGCGATGCCGGCGAAAAGATCGCGATGCTCACCTGCTACGACGCGAGCTTTGCGTCGCTGCTCGATCGCGCGGGCGTCGACGTGCTCTTGATCGGCGATTCTCTCGGCAACGTGCTGCAAGGCCAGACGACGACCCTGCCCGTCACGCTCGACGAAATTGCGTATCACACCGCGTGCGTCGCACGCGTGCAGCCGGGCGCGCTCATCGTTGCCGACATGCCGTTCGGCACCTACGGCACGCCCACTGATGCGTTCGCGAGCGCCGTGAAGCTGATGCGCGCTGGCGCGCAGATGGTCAAGCTCGAAGGCGGCGAATGGCTCGCCGAGACCGTGCGCTTTCTCGTGGAACGCTCGGTGCCGGTGTGCGCGCACGTCGGACTCACGCCGCAATCGGTGCATGCGTTCGGCGGCTTCAAGGTGCAGGGCAAGACGGAAGCCGGTGCGAACCAGCTCATCCGCGATGCGCTCGCCATGCAGCACGCCGGCGCGCAGTTGATCGTGCTGGAGGCAGTCCCCACGCTCGTCGCCGCCGCAGTGACGAAGCAATTGCACATTCCTACGATTGGAATCGGCGCGGGCGTCGATTGCTCGGGGCAAGTGCTGGTGCTGCACGACATGCTCGGCATCTTCCCCGGCAAGCGGCCGCGCTTCGTCAAAGATTTCATGAATGGACAGCCGAGCATCTTGGCCGCTGTCGAAGCGTACGTCCGCGCGGTGAAGGAGGGTTCGTTCCCCGGGCCGGAACACACGTTCTGAGTGAGGATGCGGCCGGAATCGGAAGTTTCGGCCGCTTCATGATGCGAAATATGGCAACTTATCGACAGATAAACACTGATAGCCAGAAATTCAGACTATTTCATAGTTTTTTCAGACTAATCCGATAGCCTACGGAAGCTCGGTCGCCTATTCTGGTCTGTCCACCTGCGGCAACGCCGCTTAACTTTTAGGACAGACCGTCATGAGCCCTTTTTGCCTGATTGACGTGGCGCAACTTCGCAAAGACGCCACTGCACCGACCCCGAATCGTCTCCACGCATTGTGCATCCGCATTGTCGGCTGGATGCTGCGTCCTCTCGCCAAGCACCTCGCCTGATCGCATGCCGGGCGCCTCCGCGCCACGGCTCATGTTCCACAGCTAATTCCGTATGACCCGCGCGTGCAACGCACCGCGAAGCGCGTTGCAAACGATCAACGCTTCCGCATTCAGCAGATCCGCCCGAACGAGCACCCGCTCGGCCGCCTGAAAGCTGGCATCGGCCAGCAGAACACGGCGCATCACACCGGGCAGCACGCCCGACGATAACGGCGGCGTCCACCAGCGCCCGTCCCGCTTGACGAAGACATTCGATCGGCCACCTTCGGTAAGCTCCCCACGCTCGTTGAAAAACAGCATGTCGAAGCCGCCGTGCGCCTCCGCCTCACGCCAGCCGCGGTCGTATTCCGCTCGACGCGTGGTCTTGTGGGCAAGCAACGGATCGGCCGCCTGCGTTGGCGCAAAGCCGTGATCCGGCGCGAGCATCACGCCGACCACGTCGCTTGGAAGCGGCGCGAGCGGCGCCGCGATGATCTCGACGTCCCCGGCCTTGGCGAGCGCCACCCGAAACCGGTGTTCGACGCCGGCGGGCAACGCCGCGCAACGTTCGGCAATCCGAGCACGCACGCTGGCCTCATCAAACGCAAAGCCGAGTTGCCGGGCGCTCGCACCAAGCCGCTCCAGATGGAGGTCGAGGTAGCGCACACCCGCTTCGCGGGTGGCGTGCATCGTTTCGAACAACTGAAAGCCGGGATCGGCTCCCGTCAGGAATCGCGCTTTCAAGCGACACTCCGCATATTCATCGGCGGCGACGCTGTCGAGCACGATGCCGCCGCCAACGCCCATCCTCCCGCGACGCTCTCCTGACGCGGACGAAGCAGCGAGTTCCAGTGTTCGAATCGCAACAGACAGACAAAAGTCGCCGCAAACAGGTGCCTCGCTGGCAGGGCCGGTCTGCGGTGGCGCATCCAACCAACCGATAGCGCCCGTGTAGAGTCCACGAGGCGACGTCTCGATTTCGTCGATCAATTGCATGGTCCGATACTTCGGCGCGCCGGTAATCGAGCCGCACGGAAAGAGCGCACGAAGCACGTCGGCAAACGTCACACCGGCGCGCACGATGGCTTCGACTGTCGATGTCATCTGCCACACCGACGGATAGGGCTCGACCGAAAACAGCGCCGGCACCTTGACCGAACCGGTCGCGGCGATGCGCGAAAGATCGTTGCGCAGCAAGTCGACGATCATGACGTTTTCGGCGCGGTTCTTCGGGTCGTTGGCGAGGAAAGCCGCGGCGCGCGCATCGTCGGCGGGGTCCGTCACGCGAGCGGCCGTCCCCTTCATCGGCCGCGCGCGCAAACGCTCGCCCGCCTTCTCGACGAAAAGCTCCGGCGAGCAAGACACGACCCAGGCACCGTCCGGGAGAGCGACGAGCGCGCCATATCGCACTGGCTGTCGCTGGCGCAGCCGCCGATACAGCGCGAGCGGCGAGCCGAAAACATCGAAGCCGAGCCGATAGGTGTAGTTGATCTGGTACGACTCGCCCTCGCGCAACGCGTCGTGGACGGCCGCGATCGCTGCGTTGAACTCGTCCTCGGTCACGCTCTCGGCGACGTTCATCGCACCCGCCACCGACGGCTCCTGCGCACCGCCGTCCAGACCGGTGAGCCACGCGTCGGTCTCGTCGCGCGAAAGCCTTTCGCAACGCGAGAACATTAAAAAACGCAGCGAGGCTGGGCCTGGCTGCGTCGTTTGCGTCTTGAGGCTGCGCTGATCGTTCGATAGGACAAGATTGCGGCCGAATTCATAGTCGGCCAGCACCACGGCATGTAGACCGCGGCGAGAATCGCCGGCTGCGGCAGCGCAGATCTCGTCAAGGCGGGCGCCGTCACCGCACACGTGCTCGCGCACAAAGCCGGTGTACAAACGACTCGACCGCACGGCGGCGGTCGAGTCGCAATCGTCGAGCAACGCAAACACCGCGCCGCCCGCACTCACTTCATCAGCTGTCATTTAGGACCTGCTCACCAGCCTCACGCGCCGAGCTTCCTGCTCCGCCATGCCGATCAATCGAAGAAGCTCTTCACACGGTCGAACCAGCTCTTGCTCTGCGGGCTGTGACGCGGGCCGCCTTCGACGAGCGATTTCTCGAACTGCTTGAGCAGATCGCGCTGCTGTTCGGTCAGCTTCACCGGCGTCTCGACCTGCACGTGCACGTAGAGATCGCCCGCGATACTCGACCGCAGTCCCTTGATGCCCTTGCCGCGCAGACGGAACGTCTTGGCCGACTGCGTGCCTTCCGGCACCGAGAAGCTAGCGCGGCCCGCCAGCGTCGGCACTTCGATCTCGCCGCCGAGCGCCGCCGTGGTGAACGGAATCGGCATTTGGCAATGGAGGTCGTCGCCGTCGCGCTCGAACACGGAATGCGGCTTGATGTGAATCTCGACGTACAAATCGCCCGACGGCCCGCCGTTGATACCCGGCTCGCCGTTACCTGCCGAGCGGATGCGCATGCCGTCGTCGATGCCTGCGGGGATCTTCACTTCGAGCGTCTTGGTTTCCTTCACCTTGCCCGCACCGTGGCAATGCGCGCACGGTTCAGGGATGTAGGAGCCGCTGCCGTGACACTTCGGGCAGGTCTGCTGGATGCTGAAGAAACCCTGCGACATCCGAACTGCGCCGGAACCGTGACAGGTCGGACAGGTTTCCGGCTTCGTACCCGGCTTCGCGCCGGAGCCGTGACAGATTTCGCACGACACCCAGCTCGGCACGCGAATCTGCGTGTCGTAGCCGTGCGCGGCCTGCTCGAGCGTGATTTCCATGCTGTAGCGCAGGTCGGCGCCGCGATACACCTGCGGGCCGCCGCGTCCACCGCGCGCAGCGCCGCCGGCGGCCTGGCCGAAGATGTCGCCGAAGATATCGCCGAACGCGTCGGCAAATCCGCCGAAGCCCTGCGCACCCGCTGCGCCCATATTCGGGTCGACCCCGGCATGGCCGTACTGGTCGTAAGCCCCGCGCTTTTGCGAGTCCGACAGCATTTCATAGGCTTCCTTCGCCTCTTTGAAACGCTCTTCCGCATCCTTGTTGTCCGGATTGCGGTCGGGGTGATACTTCATCGCGAGCTTGCGATAAGCCTTCTTGATCTCGTCGTCGCTCGCGTTCTTCGCGACGCCCAGAACCTCGTAGTAATCCCGTTTCGCCATGTCGGTTCAACGCCGGCCGCACACCTCGCGCGGCCGCTCCTTTCGCATGCTGTGGAGTCTCGCGACTCGTCTGACGGCTGTCTCGTTACCGGCTTATCCGGCAAAAAGCGCCGCCCTCCATAAAACAAATGTGCCCGGCGAACCCAAAAGGTTCGCCAGGCGCGATCATCGCGACCGGAAACTCGTTCGAGCGCCGGCCGCCATCTTGATGTGACTGATGCCTCAGTCCTTCTTCACTTCCTTGAACTCGGCATCGACCACGTCATCTTCCGGCTGGGCCGAAGCGCCGCCATTGCTCGCCCCGGCCGACGCGCCTGCCGCACCCGCCGCGCCTGCTGCCGCGCCTTGAGCCGCCTGCATGTCGGCGTACATCTTCTCGCCGAGTTTCTGCGAAGCCGTCGCCACCGCTTCGATTTTGGCGTCGATTGCCGCCTTGTCGCTCGTGTTGCTCTTGAGCGTCTCTTCGAGCTCCTTCAATGCAGCTTCGATCTTTTCCTTGTCCGACGCGTCGATCTTGTCGCCGTACTCGGTCAGCGCCTTCTTCGTGCTGTGCACGAGCGCATCGCCCTGGTTGCGGGCATCAGCCAGCTCACGCAGCTTGTGATCTTCTTCCGCGTTCGCTTCGGCGTCCTTCACCATCTTCTCGATCTCGGCTTCCGACAGGCCCGAGTTCGCCTTGATGGTGATGCGGTTTTCCTTGCCGGTCGCCTTGTCCTTCGCGCCGACGTGCAGAATGCCGTTCGCGTCGATGTCGAAGGTCACTTCGATCTGCGGTACGCCGCGCGGTGCGGGCGGAATGCCTTCGAGATTGAACTCGCCGAGCAACTTGTTGCCGGCCGCCATCTCGCGCTCACCCTGGAACACCTTGATCGTCACCGCGCCTTGGTTGTCGTCGGCCGTCGAATACACTTGCGAGTGCTTCGTCGGGATCGTCGTGTTCTTGTTGATCATCTTCGTCATCACGCCGCCGAGCGTTTCGATGCCGAGCGACAGCGGGGTCACGTCGAGCAGCAGCACGTCCTTGCGGTCGCCCGACAGCACCTGGCCCTGAATCGCGGCGCCCACGGCCACGGCTTCGTCCGGGTTCACGTCGCGGCGCGGCTCTTTGCCGAAGAACTCCTTCACCGTTTCCTGAACCTTCGGCATACGCGTCATGCCGCCGACCAGGATGACGTCGTCGATCTCTCCGACCTTCACGCCCGCATCCTTGATCGCGATCTTGCACGGCTCGACCGTGCGCGTGATCAGCTCTTCGACGAGCGCTTCGAGCTTGGCGCGCGTGATCTTCAGGTTCAAGTGCTTCGGACCCGACGCGTCAGCGGTGATGTACGGCAGGTTGATTTCGGTCTGCTGGCTCGACGACAGCTCGATCTTCGCCTTTTCCGCCGCTTCCTTTAGGCGCTGCAGCGCGAGCACGTCCTTCGAGAGATCGACGCCCTGCTCTTTCTTGAACTCGCCGATGATGTAATCGATGATGCGCTGGTCGAAGTCTTCACCGCCGAGGAACGTGTCGCCGTTCGTCGACAGCACTTCGAACTGCATTTCGCCGTCCACGTCCGCGATTTCGATGATCGAGATGTCGAACGTGCCGCCGCCCAAGTCGTACACCGCGATCTTGCGGTCGCCCTTTTCGGCCTTGTCGAGACCGAACGCGAGCGCTGCGGCCGTCGGCTCGTTGATGATCCGCTTCACTTCGAGACCGGCGATACGGCCCGCATCCTTGGTGGCTTGGCGCTGGCTGTCGTTGAAGTACGCGGGAACCGTGATCACGGCTTCGGTGACCGGCTCGCCAAGGTAGTCTTCAGCGGTCTTCTTCATCTTGCGCAACACTTCCGCCGAGATCTGCGGCGGCGCGAGCTTCTGGTCATGCGCTTCGATCCAGGCGTCGCCGTTGTCGGCCTTCATGATCTTGTAGGGCATCAGGCCGATGTCCTTCTGGACTTCCTTCTCTTCGAAACGGCGGCCGATCAGGCGCTTCACTGCGAACAGCGTATTGCGCGGGTTGGTGACCGACTGGCGCTTGGCGGGCGCGCCGACGAGGATTTCGTTGTCGTCCATGTAGGCGATGATCGACGGCGTCGTGCGAGCGCCTTCCGAGTTTTCGATCACTTTGACCTGATTGCCTTCCATCAGCGCCACGCACGAGTTCGTGGTGCCGAGGTCGATACCGATAATTTTGCCCATTTTTCCTAATCTCCTAACTTTTGATCGCTGTGGGGCAAGCCTTGTCTGGCAAGGCTCACCGCCCGAAATTCAAACCTGCACTCAACATAAGTGCGACCGCATCATTTTCAAGACCCTGAATACGATGCGGTCTTTAATTTTTTCAATCGCTGACGGCAAGGGCGCGCATTTTCTCACGCCGGGCACGGACAAGGATCAGGCCCATGCGGAACCCATTCGCAGCAAACGGGGGCGGATGCCCGAGCACCGCTTATTTCGGCTGTGCAACCGTCACAAGCGCCGGACGCAGGACACGGTCGGCGATCACGTAACCTTTCTGCAGCACGGTGACGACGGTGTTCGGCTCCTGCTCGGCCGGCACCATCGAAATGGCCTGATGGCGATGCGGATCGAACTTCTCGCCGACCGGGTTCACCACCACGACGCGGCCCTTTTCCATCGCGCTCGCCAGCTGGCGCAGCGTGAGATCGACGCCTTCTCGGACCTTCGTCAAATCGCCGGTCGAATCGGCGAGCGCGGCTTCGAGACTGTCCATCACCGGCAACAGGCGCTCGGCGAAGCTCTCGATGGCGAACTTGTGAGCCTTCTGCACTTCCTCGTGCGCACGGCGGCGCACGTTTTCGGTTTCCGCCTTGGCGCGCAGGAAGCTCTCCTGCAGTTCGGTGATCTTGGCCTGAGCTTCTGCCAGTGCAACCTCGGGGCTCGCCTGCGACGCGGCCTGCTCGGCAGCGGCGGTTTCAGGCGTCACGTTTTCGGCTGCCTCGCGCACGGCTTCCTCGGCCGTCTTGGAGTTCTGAGTCGATGGATTGTCTTGCGTGTTTTCCATGTCGCTGAAAGTCGTCTAGAAGAGTGAATCCGAGGCGCGACGGTGCCGGATCTGCTCGGCACCGTTTCGCCGCCATAGAGTGTTGTAAGGGCGCAACATGATCATTGCGTGTCGCGGCTGCAAATAAGGGCTTAGAGGGCGTTTTCAAGGCCTTCCCAGCAACTTTCTGCACCAGCGCCGGGCGCAAGAAATGGGCCGTTACATTGATTACTGGTTCGCTATCACATCCACATTGAGCACTATTCGGGTTTGCCCTAAACTTCGTACAAGCACCGAGAAAAAGGCACGTTAACCCTAACCTGCCCCAAGCCGTTAAACCGCTGAATCGCCCGTTTCCGAATCGCTTTCCCAGGGGGAGTACCGTGAAACTGACCTTTGCAATAGCGGTGGTCGCGTTGGTACTCATCGCGGGAACCACCACCATTTGTATGTCCGGGGCCGTCAACGACAACACGACCGAATATGGCAGCGTGCACGCCACGTTCGAACAGTTGTTCAATCCCCACCTGAAAATTTGTCGATGACACGGCGGTCGCGCTTCGTCGGCCTGCCGTGCAACGCGGCTGCCGGCTCGCGGAACGTCTTGCGCCGCTCGAGTTCGGCTGCGCGCTTTTCCTGGCTATCCGCCGTCTCCGCATAAAGCGTCTGCGCGACGCTAGCCGGTCCGCGCACTTCGCAGATCCCCAACACCTGAACTTGCCATACGATCCGTTCGATGTCGATTTCGACGAGATCGCCCACCCGCACATCTTTGGCCGGCTTGACAAGCGCGCCGCCGATACGGACCCGTCCCTTTTCGACGGCGTCCGCGGCGAGCGAACGCGTCTTGAAGAAACGCGCGGCCCAAAGCCACTTGTCAATGCGCAAACGTGCGCCGGGTTCGGTCGATATCTTGTAGTTCATAGGATTCATGTGGGCGCCGCCGCGCCCAAAGCAAGCCTGTGCGGCAATCCGCGCCGGCAAGAATGATCGATCGGTGTGAACGGACTGTCCGTTCCGCCGCTTTTCGCCACGGCGCGCTACGTCACCGCGCTCAACGGCGACCCCGCGTAGACAGGCCACCCTTGGAGGTTCTGAGCAACAATCTCGCCAAGTGCGGCGATCCACGCCGGGGACGCGTTCAGGCACGGAATTCGGTGAAACTCCTTCCCGCCCGCGTGCAGGAATTCGTCACGCACCTCGAGGCCGATCTCCTCGATCGTCTCGAGGCAATCGGCGGTGAAGCCCGGACAAAAGACGTCCGCGCGCCGCACGCCTGCGGCGCCCAATTCCTTGAGCGTCGGCGCCGTGTAGGGCTGCAGCCATTCGGCGCGGCCGAAACGCGATTGAAACGTCACCCGGCATTCCACCTGGGTTAGTCCGAGTTCGGCCGTCAGCAGCGCCGCGGTTTGCTGGCATTGCTCGTGGTACGGGTCGCCGAGATCGAGCGTGCGCTTCGGCACCCCATGAAAGCTCAGCACCAACTTGTCGCCGGCCGAGAAATCCGGCCGGCCGTGCGCCGCCCAATACTGGCGCACCTGCTCGGCAAGCGCGCGGATGTACGCGGGATGATCGGCGTAGTGGCGCACCGTGCGAATTTCCGGCTGGTTGCGCATGCGCCTTAGCGCGGCGAAGGCGTCGTCGAAGGCAGTTGCCGTCGTGGACGACGAGTACTGCGGGTACATCGGCATCAAGAGCACGCGTTCGGCGCCCGCGAGCTTGAGCTGGTTGAGCATGGCAGGAATACCCGGCGTACCGTAGCGCATCGCGTATTCGACGATCACGTGATACTCGTTCGCGTTCAGCAACTGGCGCAGCGCTTCCACCTGCTTTTCGGTATAAACCCGCAGCGGTGAACCCTCTGGCATCCAGACTGCCGCGTATTTCTTCGCGGACGTGCGCCCCCGCGACGGCAAGATGGCCAGACGCAGAATGGCTTGCCAGACGAGCGACGGTATTTCGACGACGCGCGGGTCGGACAGAAACTGCGCGAGATAACGGCGTACCGCGGACGGCGTCGGCGCATCGGGCGTGCCGAGATTGATCAGCAGCACGGCGACACGGTGCGACGCGGCAGGCTGCGACGGCAGCTCGAGGTCAAAACGCATAGGCAACAAGCAAAGGCGCGCTCGGCCCCATGAGGCTGGCGGCAAAGCATCGGTTCAGATCTGGACCATTATAGCGGCGCGGTTTGCCACGCATACTCGGCCATTCGGCCGATTGGCAGCGCGCATCGGCGCACGGACACTACTGCTGGCTGAGCGCCATCGAAAGCAGGCGCGCGGTGATGTCGACGATCGGAATCACGCGGTTATAGGCCATCCGCGTCGGCCCGATCACGCCGAGCGTGCCGACAATCTTGCCGTTCACCTCGTACGGAGCCGTCACGACGCTCATTTGCTCGATCGGCACGAGATTCGATTCGCCGCCGATGAAAATCTGCACGCCTTGCGCGTGGCTCGACACGTCGAGCAACTGAAGGAGGCTCGTCTTTTGATCGAAAACGTCGAACAACTTGCGCAGCCGCGCCATGTCGGACGAAAGGTCCGCCACTTCGAGCAGGTTGCGCTCGCCGGAAATCAGCACCGTCTCGCCAGTGTCCGTTTCGTCCGTGCTCGCGGTAACGGCGGCGTGCATCAGCGTCGTCATGTCGCCGCGCAGTTGGTCGATCTCTTCGCGCAGGCGCCGGCGCACGTCGTCAAACGAGAGGCCTGCGAAATGGGCGTTGATATAGTTGGAAGCTTCCGTGAGCTGCGACGGCGAGTAGTCGCGCTGCGTCGCCATGATGCGGTTCTGCACGTCGCCTTCGGGCGTCACGATGATGAGCAAGATGCGCTTGTCGGACAACCGCATGAACTCGATCTGCTTGAACACGTGGCTGCGCCGCGGCGTCAGCACGACGCCCGCGAACTGCGAGAGGTTCGACAACACGCTCGCGGCGGCGGCGACCACCTTTTGCGGCTCGCCCACCTGCAGCGTGGTCTTGACCGTCTGGGTAACTGCCTCTTCCTCGGCTGCCGACTCGATGGTCAGCATTGTGTCGACGAACAGGCGGTAGCCGCGCGGCGTCGGAATCCGGCCCGCCGAAGTGTGCGGGCTGATCACGAGACCCAGCTCCTCGAGGTCCGACATCACGTTGCGGATCGTCGCCGGGCTCAGTTCGAGCCCGGAATAGCGCGACAACGTGCGCGAGCCGACCGGCTGACCTTCGGCGATGTATCGCTCGATCAGCGTCTTGAGGAGGGTTTGTGCGCGTGGATCTAACATGAAGCCAAATTTTAACTTAACGGCGGCTGCCCCGCGAGCGCCTAGCCGCCGCGCAGCAAGCGCTCGGACGCCTAGAATGACATCAAGCCGTCACCATTCTAGCGACAAATCGAAGCCGATCGCATACGCGAAACGAATAGCCGGCCCGCCGGGAGACGCGCGACGACGGTTCTTTTCAATCCGCACCTATGGTGTAATGCCGGCATGGAAATTGGCAGCCAGTTCAAGACCGTTGCGCTCGTCGGGCGCAGCAATACACCGGGCATCAGCGAACCGCTGATGTCGCTCGCCGCGTGCGTCGCAAAGCGCGGCCTGGAGGTCGTCTTCGAAGCGGAGACGGCGCGCGATATCGGCGTGTCAGGCTATCCGGCGCTCACCCCCGCGGAGATCGGCGCGCGCGCAGACGTGGCCGTCGTGCTCGGCGGCGACGGCACGATGCTCGGCATCGGCCGGCAGCTTGCGCCGTATAAGACGCCGCTGATCGGCGTCAACCACGGGCGGCTCGGCTTCATCACCGACATCGCCGCGACCGAGATGCAGCAAGTCGTCCCGCAGATGCTCGCCGGCAGCTTCGAGCGCGAAGAGCGCTCGCTGCTCGAGTCGCGGATCATGCGCAACGGCGAGCCGATCTACCACGCGCTCGCGTTCAACGACGTGGTCGTAAACCGCAGCGGCTTTTCAGGCATGGCGGAGTTGCATGTGTCGGTGGACGGCCGCTTCATGTACAACCAGCGCTCGGACGGGCTGATCGTCGCGACGCCGACCGGTTCGACCGCCTACGCGCTGTCCTCGCAAGGGCCGATCCTGCATCCGCAGCTGGGCGGCATCGTGCTCGTGCCGATCGCGCCGCACGCGCTGTCCAACCGGCCGATTGTGCTGCCCGACGACAGCAAGGTCAGCATCCAGATCATCGCGGGCCGCGACGTCAACGTGAACTTCGACATGCAATCGTTCACCGCGCTCGAGCTCAACGATACGATCGACGTGCGCCGCTCGCGCCATACCGTGCCATTCCTGCACCCGGTCGGCTACAGCTACTACGCGACGCTCAGAAAGAAGCTGCACTGGAACGAGCATCCGTCGCTCGACAACGATCCGCTCGTGTAACCCCACGACCCTCCATGCTCCGCCACCTCTCGATACGCGACTTCGTCATCGTCGCCGCGCTCGATCTCGAATTCGATCGCGGTTTTACTGTTTTCTCGGGTGAAACGGGCGCCGGCAAGTCGATCCTGATCGACGCGCTCGCATTGACGCTCGGCGCCCGCGCCGACGCGAGCGTCGTGCGCACCGGCCAGAGCCGCGCCGACATCACCGCCGAATTCGCCACCCACGAGCAGGTCGAGCGCTGGCTCGAAGAGCAGGCGCTCGGCGATAGCGGCGGCGACAGCGAGGACTGCGTGTTGCTGCGCCGGGTCGTCGATACGAACGGACGCTCGCGCGCGTTCATCAATGGCACGCCGGCAACGCTGACGCAGTTGCGCGAAGTCGGCGAAATGCTCGTCGATATTCATGGCCAGCACGCGCATCAGTTGCTGATGCGTCCGGACGCGCAGCGCGACTTGTTCGATACCCACGCCGGGCTCACGGGCGCGGCAGCAGGCGTCATGCGCGCGCACCGGACATGGCGCGACGCCGCGCACGCGGTCGAATTGGCGCAAACGCGCGACCGCGAGCTGCAGCTGGAACGTGAACGGCTCGCCTGGCAGCTCGCCGAACTCGACAAGCTCGCGCCGCAGCCGGGCGAATGGGAAGAGATCGGCGCCGAGCACCGGCGCCTGTCGCATTCGGCGAACCTGATCGAAGGCGTTCAGGGCGCGCTCAACGCGCTGTCCGAATCGGACGATGCGATGGTCGCCCAGCTCGGCTCGATCGTGTCGAAGCTGCGCGATCTCGCCGAGATCGATCCGGCGCTCAACGACGCCCTGGCGTCGCTCGAACCGGCCGAAATCCAATTGCGGGAGGCGGCCTACTCGCTCACGCACTACGCGCAAAGGCTGGAGCTCGATCCGGACCGCCTCGCGCAAGTCGATAAGCGGCTCGACGCGCTGCATTCGATCGCGCGTAAATTCCGCCTGCAGCCCGAGACGCTGCCTGAAGAACACGAAGCACGACGCGCGCAGTTGGCGGCGCTCGATGCCGCCGCCGATCTCGACGGACTGCGCGCAGCCGTTGCCAAGGCGAAGGAAGCCTATCTCGTCGAAGCGAAGGCGTTGTCGAAAGCGCGCGGGAAGGCCGCGAAGGCGCTCGGCGCGGCGGTGACCACAGGGATGCAGGAATTGTCGATGGCGGGCGGCAGCTTCGAAGTCGCGCTCGTGACGCTGACCGAAGGCGGCGCCCACGGCCTGGAGCAAATCGAGTTTCGCGTCGCCGGCCACGCGGGCGTGCCGCTGCGTCCGCTTGCGAAAGTCGCGTCCGGCGGCGAGCTGGCGCGTATCAGTCTCGCGCTCGCGGTGATCGCGAGCACCGCGAGCCCCACGCCGACGCTGATTTTCGACGAAGTCGATACCGGCATCGGCGGCGGCGTCGCCGAAGTGGTCGGACGCCTGTTGCATCAGCTTGGCCACGACCGGCAGGTGCTGTGCGTCACGCACTTGCCGCAAGTCGCGGCGCGCGGCGACCATCACTATCAGGTGGCCAAGGCCGCTGATAACAACGGCGGCACGGTCAGCACCGTCTCGCCGCTCGACAAAGCCAGCCGCATCGAGGAAGTCGCGCGGATGCTCGGCGGCCTCGAAATCACCGCCACGACGCGCAAGCACGCGAAGGAAATGCTGACGGCTTAGCGCGACCTCGGGACGTCGCGCTCGCCAAGGCAGCGCGCCGCCCCGCTCACCCAAACACCCGCTGCCAGAGCCGCAACACCGCCGCCTTCTCGTCGGCGACGCGCTCCGGCACCACCCGCGCAGTCTCCATCCCATCCAGACGCAGCTTGTGCTGCATCTTCCGATACGTCCGGTACGCGCCGCCGACGGTCTCCGCCTCCTCCGGGCTCATCAACCCGAAGCGCGACACCTCGCGCAACAGCGCGATATTGCCGGTGTTGCGGATCATCTCCGGATGCCGTTGTGCGTGCAGCAGCACCCAGAACTGGACGATGAACTCGATATCGACCATCCCGCCGCGATCGTGCTTCAGGTCGAACAATTCGGTGCGGTTCGGGTGGCCGGTGAACACGCGCTCGCGCATCGCGACGATCTCTTCGGCGAGCGGCGCGGCTTCGCGCTGCGTCGTCAGCACCTGCTCGCGGATCGACTCGAATTGCGCGCCGATCTCGGCATCGCCCGCGCAAAAGCGCGCACGCGTCAGCGCTTGATGCTCCCAGACCCACGCGGTGTTCGCCGCGTCGCCCTCGCGCAACTGATAGCGCCGGAACGCGTCGAGGTCGGTGATCAGGAGGCCCGATTCGCCGTTCGGCCGCAAGCGCAGGTCGACGTCGAACAGCGTGCCGGCGCCGGTCGCCGTCGTGAGCCAGGTGATGAGGCGTCGCGTGAAGGTGGCGTAAACGTCGGCGGCTGAGTCGTCCGGGTCGTCGTAGAGGAAGATCAGATCGAGATCGGACGCATAGCCCAGTTCCTTGCCGCCGAGCTTGCCGTAGGCGATCACCGCGAAGCGCGGCACCTCGCGATGGCGTTTCGCCAAGTGCTTCCAGACCGCTTCGATCGTCACGTCGAGCACCGAATCGGCGAGCTCCGACAAGCGATCGCTGACATGCTCGACCGACAGCTTCCCGGCCAAATCGATCAGCAGGATGCGGAACACCTCGGCCTGGTGCGCGTGGCGCAGCAGGTCCATCTGCTGCTCGACATCGGCCGCCGCCGCGAGCCGCGCACGCAGCGACGTCTTGAACTCCGCCCAGTCGAACGGGCTCGCGATCGCTTCGTCGTCGAGCAATTCGTCGAGCAACTGCGGATGGCGGATCAGATAGCCCGCCCCCCAACGCGACGCGCCGAGCACCGCGAGCACGCGATCGAGCGCCGCCGGATATTCGTTGAGCAGCGCCAGATAGGCCCCGCGCCGGCTGATCGTTTCGAGCAAATCGAACAGGCGCGCGATCGTCTGGCCGCGCTTGTCGGCGGGCTCGAGCGACGAAGCCGCTTCGAGCGCGCGCTTCGCGATCGTGTCGAAGCGCTGGCGGCTCTTCTCCGGCAGCCCCGCATAGCGCGACGATTGCCAGACCGCACGCATGCGCGTGAGCAAATCGGCGGGATCGGTGAAGCCGAGTTCGGTGAGGCGTTCGAGAAGGGTTTCGTCGGCGCTGTCGTCGTCGAGCGCGCTGCTCCAGACCCAGGCGGCTGTGCCGTCCTCCGCCACGCCGCAGCCGCCCTCGCCGCGCACCTTGTCGGCGAAGATCTGGTCGAACTGCGCTTCGACCATTTCCCGGTAGCCGTCGAGCTGCGCCATCAGCGCTGTGTAGTCGGCGAAACCGAGCGACGCGGCGAGGCGCGCGCGCTCGTCGGAGTCGACGGGCATCGCGTGAGTCTGTGCGTCGTTGCGGTACTGGAGCCGGTGTTCGAGCACGCGCAAGAACTTATAGGCATGCGTGAGATCCGCGCAAACCTTCGGCGCGATCAGGCCACGCGCCGCCGCATGGCGCAGCACCGCAAGCGTCGGACGAATCCGGAAGCCGGCGTCCTGTCCGCCGCGGATCAGCTGGAATACTTGCGCGCTGAACTCGATCTCGCGAATGCCGCCGCGGCCGAGCTTGATGTCGTCGGCCTTGTCGGGGCGCATCGTGGCGCGCCGCTGCGCTTCCTGGCGGATCTGCAAATGCAGCGCGCGGATCGCGCCGATCACGCCGAAGTCCAGATAGCGCCGGTAGACGAACGGCTTGACGAGTGCGTCGAGCTGCGCCGCGAGCCGTTTGGCGGCGTCGCTCTCGTGCTCGGAAACGAGCCGCCCCTTGATCCACGCATAGCGCTCCCATTCGCGGCCCTGTACGTAGAAATACTCTTCGAGCATTCCCAGGCTGCACACGAGCGGGCCCGAATCGCCGTTCGGACGCAGCCGCATATCGACACGGAATACGTAGCCGTCGGCCGTCACTTCAGCGAGCGCACCAATGAGCCGCCGCCCGAGCCGCGTGAAGAATTCCTGCGTCGCGATGGCCGGGCGCGTCCCGCCCGCGGTCTCGCCGTCGTCCTCGTAGACGAAGATCAGATCGATGTCGGACGAGACGTTCAGCTCGCGCCCGCCGAGCTTGCCCATGCCCACGACGCCCAGCGAGAGCCGCTCGCCGCCGGGCCCGCGCGGCTCGCCATAGAGCGCTTCGAGCTCCGCCGACAGCACCGCGAGCGCGCGTTGGATGGTCGCTTCGGCAAGGTCCGTCATCGCGCCGGTGACTTCGGCGACATCCCCATGCCCCGCGAGATCGCGCTCCATCACCGCGCAGAACACCTCCGTGCGCAACTGGCGCAGCACGCGGCGCAACGCGTCCTCGGCCAGCGGAGCATCGGCCGTGCCTCCTTGCTCGGCGATGAGCGCATCGAGCCGCGCGTCGATGCGCTCCCGGGTAAGCGGCTCCTTGGCCCACTCGGCAATGCGTGCGGCCAGTTCCGGACGGGCCGCAATCGCCCGCGCCGCATAGTTCGAATAGCTGGAACTCAGGAGGGAGACATCAGTCATGAATTACTCGGAAGCGCTTGTTGATTCACGCATAAGACGGAGTGGTTCAGCGTTGTGTCCGCCTCTTGCGACGATTTTGAGATCGTGGTGAAACTGGGTAAGCAATCAGGTTCGCAATGCCCGTGTAACAAGGCGTAGCCGGTGGTTTGAGCAGCTTGCCCGTGTGTTACATTTCGTCGTTAAGACCGCAAAACTACCATACTGACGACTCACCGCAGCATGTCCGCCCGCAAGGAAGCCGTCGATCCGGCCGAAACCGCCCCTCAGCGGCACGACCACGCATTGCTCAGGCATGCGTTGCGGACGTTTTTGACTGTCGCGCTGACCCTCTACTTCATCGCGATCGGCTTGCTCGTCGGGCTGCGCTTCGGGCTCCTGCCGCGCATCGACGACTTCCGTCCGCGCATCGAAACCCTGGTCTCCGAAAAGCTCCACGCGCAGTTGCGGATCGGCAAGCTCGCGCCACACTGGTCCGGCCTCCAGCCGGGCATCGACGTGACCGATCTCACGATCCGCGGCCGCGACGGCAAGCTCGCGCTCAACATCCCGCATGCGACGGCGACCGTCTCGTGGCGCTCGCTGGTCCACTTCAAGCCGACGCTGTCGAGCCTCGTCGTCGACCAGCCGGACGTGCTCATCGAGCGCTCGGCAGACGGGTCGTTATCGGTCGCCGGCGTGCAGGTGCCGACCGCCCATAAGGGCAACGACACGTTCTCGACCTGGCTCCTCGAGCAGCAGGCGATCGTGCTGCGCGGCGGCTCGCTGCGCTGGCGGGACGCCGAGCACGACGCGCCGGAACTAGCGTTGCACGACATCCGCCTTGCGATCCTGAACCGCGGCGCCGATCACCGCATCGCCCTGCAAGCGCCCGCCGACGGCACGGTGCTGCACGGCCCGCTCGACTTCCGGGCGCAGTTCCGCCATGCGCACCTTCACGCGATCGGCAAGCCGGTGAACTGGACCGGGCAGGCGTATATCTCGACGGGGCTCGTCGATCTGCCGGCGCTCGCGCGTTACATGAACTTCCCGATTCAGACCTACGCCGGGCGCGTCGCGAACTCGATCTGGCTGAACTTCTCGGGCGGCCATATCCGCTCGGCGAGCGGCGACCTGCAAGGCTACGACGTCGCGCTCCAGGTGCACCCGACGCAGCCGAAGCTCAACGTGCCGGTCGCGCACTTCTCGTGGTCCGTCGATATCGATCCGCAGCGCGACTACACGCTGCAGCTGTCGAATATGCGCGCCGAGCTGGGCCAGCCGCCGTTGCCGGACGGCACGCCGATCTCGCGCACGCTCGCGTTCGACACGCTCGTCGGTCACTACCGTGCGCCGAGTATCGAGCGCGGGCAATTCATGAGCGTCACCGGCGACCGTGTGGACCTCGGCATCCTCGCCGAATTCAGCCGCGCGCTGCCGTTCCCGCGACGCTTCCTGAACGAGCTCGTGCGCTTCGATCCGCGCGGGCTCGTCGCCAACTACGAAATGTCGTTCGAGCGCGCGAAGCCCGAGAACGACGAGGCCGCGAGCGAACAGCGCGTGAGCGGCGCGGCGCCGATCATTCACTACCGCTTCAAGGCCGACCTGCAAGGCATCAGCGTCGCCGCGCAGGAGCCGCCGCCGGGCCTGACGCCGAAGGGCCACCCGCGCGCCGGCATCCCGGGCTTCGAGAATCTGTGGGGCACGATCGACGCGGACGAAACGCACGGCACCGTGGCGCTCGACACCGTCCATGCAGCGGTCACGATCCCCGGCGCATTCGACAACCCGCGCCTCACGTTCGATCGCCTGAGCGGGCATGGCAACTGGTCGGTCCTGCCGGCTCAGCCCGGCGAAAAGCACAAACCGTTCGTGATCACGGTATCCGACTTCAACGTCGCCAACGCCGACACTGCGGGCCGCATCGTCGCGAACTACTCGAATCCCGGCCATGGGCGCGGCTCGCTGGACCTGACGGCCAACATCGACCACGCGCTCGTCACGCGTATCACGCGCTACCTCCCGACGAGCATCAGCGAACACCTGCGCGACTACCTCGGCCACGGGCTGCAAGCCGGCATGGCTCGCCACGGCGTGATCGAAGTGCACGGCAATCTCGACAAATTCCCCTACTCGATCGATCCGAAGGCCGGCATCTTCCGCATCACCGCGCCGTTCTCGGGCGGCAAGTTCGACCCGTCGCCGTTTCCTCCGAAGAAACTGAAGAACGGCACGCCCGACATCTGGCCAGCCTTCGACGATATCGACGGCGTCTTCACGCTCAAGGAAAACGTGCTGCGCTTCGACATCGACAAGGGGCGCTATAAGGGCGTGCGCGTCACCAAGGTGGCCGGACATATCGACGATCTCGGCCACAAGGAAAGCTCGCCGCTCATCATCGAAGGCCTCGCGCACGGCCCGCTCGCCGACCTCCTCGACTACGCCGACAACAGCGCGCTCGCCGGCATGACCAACCACGCCGCCGACAAAGTGCGCGGCAGCGGCCCGGCGACGCTCGCGCTCACGCTCACGATTCCGCGCCATCCGAAGCCGCATGTGGCCGTGGCGGGGTCGATCGGATTTCTCGGCAACGAACTCTCAGCCGACAAAGTGCCGCCGCTCTCGCGGCTCACCGGCAAGGTCAGCTTCACCGAGCACTCAGTCACGCTGAACGGCATCAACGGACGCTGGCTCGGCGGCGACGTGCGCGCCGACGGCGCGCTCACTCCGAGCGGCACCTATGCGTTCAACGTCGCGGGACGTGTCGCCGTCGACGCGGCGCGCGACCTCAATCTGCACGGAACGGCCGCGGAACTGCTGACCCATGTCTCCGGCAGCGCGCCCTACTCGATCAACGTGCGAGGCGCGAAAGGCCGCCTGCCGGAAGTCACGGCGAACTCCGACCTGACGGGCCTCGCGCTCGATCTGCCGGCGCCGTACAACAAGCCGCTCGGGACGCCGATGCCGCTCTCGTTCACCTTCAAGCCGCTCGACGCGGGCGAAGGCGAAAACCTGCAGCGCGCCGACCTGATCTTCGGCCCGCTCGCGGCCGCCTACGTGCTGCGCCGCCCGCCGCATGAGGAGCCGACGGTCGTGCGCGGCGCGATCGGCTTCAACCGGCCGGCCGACCTGCCCGACGAGGGCGTGATCGCCAATATCGACATCCAGGAGTTCGATGCCGATGCCTGGCGCACGTTCTATAGCGGGCTGCGTTCCACCAAGGAAACGCCATCGACGGAAGCCGCGAGCGTGAACTCGGCGAGCCCGGCAAGTTCAAGCGCAAGCGGCGGCACCAGCTCCGCCGCTCAATACCTGCCGAGCCGCTTCGCGCTGCACGTCGACACGCTGAAGCTCCTGCATCGCAATTGGGAAAACGTGGTCGTCGGCGCGTCGCGCGCCGGTCCCAACTGGCAGGCGAACATCGCGTCCGATCAAGTCTCGGGCTATCTGTCGTGGCAGCCTGGCGGCGGCCGCAACAGCGAAGGACTGCTGCAAGCGCGGCTCGCCAAAGTCGTGATCCCGGCCGCGGCGGAAAAGGAGTTGGTCAGCCAGGTCGCCCACGCGCCCACGACGAAAATGCCGGCGATCGATCTCGTCGTCGACGATCTCACCGTACGCAACCGCGACATCGGCAGGCTCGAAGTCGACGCCCACAATCTCGACGACAACGGCGTGCCGGTCTGGCAACTCGACAAATTCGAAGTGAGCAATCCGGCCGCAAAGCTCTCGGCCACCGCCAACTGGCGCACCTCGCGCCGCCTCGGCGCCGACGCGCCGGACGATCCGCCGCGGCGCACCGTGATCGACTTCAAGCTCGACATCGCGGACGCCGGCGCGCTGCTCGAACGTTTCGGCCTGCCGCGCACGGTGAAAAAGGGCAGCGGATCGCTCTCGGGCAAGATCGGCTGGCGCGGCGGCCCGACCGCGATCGACTACCCGACGCTCACCGGCAAGGTCGCCGTCGATTTGCATCATGGGCAGATCCTGAAGGTCGATCCCGGCGTCGCCAAGCTGCTCGGCGTGCTGAGCCTGCAAAGCCTCACGCGCGTGCTGACGCTCAATTTCAGGGACGTGATCGGCGAGGGTCTCCCGTTCGAGAGCGTGACCGGCACCGGCCAGATCAAGAATGGCATCGGCCGCACCGACGATTTCCGGATCGTGACCGCGCCCGCCCGCGCCAGCATGACGGGCACCGTCGATCTCGCGCACGAGACACAGAACTTGAACGTCGACGTGACGCCCACCGTGAGCGCCGGCTCGGCGGTGATCGCCGCGACGATCATCAATCCGATTTTGGGGCTGGGCGCGCTCGCCGCGAACTTCGCGCTGTCGGAATCGCTCGCGCACGCGCTCGCGATGCACTACGCGATCAGCGGATCGTGGGCGCATCCGCACATCGAGCGGGTCCACGGGGATCGCGGTAAGATGGTCGCTCCGGTCGAGCCGGCTCCGGCCTCGGCCCCTGCCGAGACGACGGGGGAGTGACGCGCCGCGGGACGGCCGTCCTGATAGGGCCGGATCAGTCGCCGCCACGGCGCCGTGTCTTCGATGCTTCTGAGATTCGGGCGAATGCCACAGTTCACGACATGAACGAGTCACACCCCAGTTCCACGCCGTACCGCGTCGCCGCGCTGCAAATGGTCAGCACGCCCGATCGTGAACGCAATCTAGACGCCGCCGGACAGTTGATCGCCGAGGCGGCAGCCAGCGGCGCGAAGCTCGTGCTGCTTCCCGAGTACTTCTGCTTCATGGGCTTCAAGGACACCGACAAGCTCACGGTGCGCGAACCCCATGGCGACGGCCCGATTCAGCGCTTTCTGGCCGACGCGGCGCGCCGGCACGGCGTCTGGGTGATCGGCGGGACGCTGCCGCTCGTGGCGCCGGAAGCGTCGCGGGTGCTGAACACGACGCTCGTGTTCTCGCCCGAAGGCGAGGAAGCGGCGCGCTACGACAAGATCCACCTCTTCAACTTCGAGAAAGGCAGCGAGTCGTTCGACGAAGCGCGCACGATCCGGCCCGGTGACACGGTCCGCACGTTCGATGCGCCGTTCGGGCGGGTCGGCCTGTCGGTCTGCTACGATCTGCGCTTTCCGGAGCTGTATCGCCAAATGGGCGACTGCGCGTTGATCGTCGTACCGTCAGCGTTCACTTACACGACTGGCCGCGCGCATTGGGAGATGCTGCTGCGCGCCCGGGCGGTGGAAAACCAGTGCTATGTGCTCGCCGCGGCCCAAGGCGGCACGCATGAGAATGGCCGCCGTACCTGGGGGCACAGCATGCTAGTCGATCCGTGGGGCGAAATCGTCGCGGTGCGCGACGAAGGCCCAGGCGTCGTCGCGGGCGATATCGACCTCGCGCGCGTCGCCGAAGTGCGCCAGAGCCTGCCAGCGTGGCGGCATCGCGTTCTAGCGTGACTCAACTACCCTTGCGAAGCCGCCGTTAAACCCTTATCTCCCTAACGTATCAGCGCCGCGACCCAACCGTTTTTGGAATCCACCCACACACGCATGAACATCATCGAACCCGGCATCCGCAACCTCGCGACCGCGAAAGACGTCCTCCTCACGCCCTACGGGCTCGACGAGGCGCAGCTCACCCGCACGCTCGCCGACATCTTCACGCATCGCGTCGACTACGCCGACCTGTACTTCCAGGCGACGCGCAGCGAAGCGTGGAGCCTCGAGGAAGGCATCGTGAAATCGGGCAGCTTCAGCATCGACCAGGGCGTCGGCGTGCGCGCCGTGTCCGGCGACCGCACGGCGTTCGCGTACTCCGACGACCTCTCGCCGCAAGCACTCGCGCAGGCCGCCGAGGCGACGCGCGCGATCGCCAAGGCAGGCGGCGGCAAGCAGAAGGTGAAAGTGGCGTCGTCGCTGACTGGCGTGGCCGGGCGCGATCTGTATCTGCCGGCCGACCCGCTGGCCTCGCTCGACGCCACCGCCAAAGTGAAGCTTCTCGAGCGCGTCGAAAAGATGGCGCGCAGCCGCGATCCGCGCGTCACGCAGGTGATGGCGGGTCTTGCCGGCGAATACGACGTCGTGCTCGTCGCACGCAGCGACGGCGCGCTCGCGGCGGACATCCGCCCGCTCGTGCGCGTTTCGGTGACGGTGATCGCCGAGCAGAACGGCCGGCGCGAGATCGGCTCGGGCGGCGGCGGCGGCCGCTTCGACTACGGCTACTTCACCGATGCCGTGCTCGAGAGCTACGTCGACGATGCCGTGAAGGCAGCGCTCGTGAACCTCGAAGCGCGTCCCGCTCCGGCCGGCGCGATGACCGTCGTGCTCGGCCCGGGCTGGCCCGGCGTGCTGCTGCACGAAGCGATCGGCCACGGCCTCGAGGGCGACTTCAACCGCAAGGGCTCGTCGGCCTTTGCCGGCCGCATCGGCGAGCAGGTCGCCGCCAAGGGCGTGACGGTCGTCGACGACGGCACGCTGCCGAACCGCCGCGGCTCGCTCAACATCGACGACGAAGGCAACCCGACGCAGTGCACGACGCTGATCGAAGACGGCATCTTGAAGGGCTACATCCAGGACACGCTGAACGCGCGCCTGATGAAGATGCCGGTGACGGGCAACGCGCGCCGCGAATCGTACGCCGCGCTGCCGATGCCGCGTATGACCAACACTTACATGCTCAACGGCGACAAGGATCCGCAGGAGATCATCGCGTCCGTGAAGAACGGCCTCTATGCGGTGAACTTCGGCGGCGGCCAGGTCGACATCACGAACGGCAAGTTCGTGTTCTCGGCGTCCGAGGCGTACATGATCGAGGACGGCAAGATCACCTATCCGGTCAAGGGCGCAACGCTGATCGGCAGCGGGCCGGAATCGCTCAAGTACGTGAGCATGATCGGCAACGACATGTCGCTCGATACGGGCGTCGGCGTGTGCGGCAAGGAAGGCCAGAGCGTGCCGGTCGGCGTAGGCCAGCCGACGCTGCGCATCGACAAGATGACGGTCGGCGGCACGGTTTGACGCGCGACTGACGCACATATTGCCGCAGGCAGGCGCGCAGATTTTTTGCGCGCCGACACCAAACGATGCGGAAAATCCGCATTTTTCGGGTTCATGGGTTGTCAGCCGCGCCCGACCGGGTTATAAAGCCGAGTACCTTTTTAGACGAGCCGCTTCCTTTCCAAGCCATGTTGTCCGCCAAGTTTTACTTTTACTTCTTTTGGTATCTCAGACCGCTGGCGGATCGAGAGGAGTAACAGTGCGCTAAAGGCACCCAGAATTCCCGAAAAAACCGCCAGCAAGTCTGGCGGTTTTTTTTCGCCCCGTGACTTGGCCTCGATCAACAGCTTGTTTAACCGCTACGAATTTTTGAACGCTTTTTGAATACCGTCCGCTTCGACATCGCTTTCCCGGAAACGCGTGCTTCGAGCGAGCCACACCGCAATGGAGAACCAGAATGCCCCCGCACAATACCGATGACGTCCGAATTCGAGAACTGAAAGAACTCACGCCGCCCGCGCACCTGATCCGCGAGTTCCCGTGCACGGAACCGATGTCCGACCTGATCTTCAATGCCCGCCGGTCGATGCACCGCATCTTGCATGGCATGGAAGACCGTCTGATCGTCATCATCGGGCCCTGCTCGATCCATGACACGAAAGCGGCGATGGAATACGCCGGACGGCTCGTCGAAGAGCGCAAGCGCTTGGCCAGCGAACTCGAAATCGTGATGCGCGTGTACTTCGAAAAGCCGCGCACGACGGTGGGCTGGAAGGGCCTCATCAACGACCCGTACCTCGACAACAGCTTCAAGATCAACGAAGGCCTGCGCACCGCCCGCGAGCTGCTCGTCAACATCAACGAGCTGGGGCTGCCGGCCGGCACCGAATACCTCGACATGATCAGCCCGCAGTACATCGCCGACCTGATCTCGTGGGGCGCGATCGGCGCGCGGACCACCGAATCGCAAGTGCACCGCGAGCTGGCCTCGGGCCTCTCCTGCCCGGTCGGCTTCAAAAACGGCACCGACGGCAACGTGAAGATCGCGGTCGATGCGATCAAGGCCGCGTCGCAGCCGCACCATTTCCTGTCGGTGACGAAGGGCGGGCACTCGGCGATCGTGTCGACGGCCGGCAACGAGGACTGCCACATCATCCTGCGCGGCGGCAAGGTGCCGAACTACGACGCGGCGAGCGTCGATGCGGCCTGCACCGACATCAGCAAAGCCGGCCTCGCCGCCCGTCTGATGATCGACGCGAGCCACGCCAACAGCTCGAAGAAGCACGAGAACCAGATCCCGGTGTGCGCCGATATCGGCCGCCAGATCGCTTCGGGCGACGAGCGGATCGTCGGCGTGATGATCGAGTCGCATCTCGTGGCGGGCCGGCAAGACCTCAAGGAAGGCTGCGAGCTGACCTATGGCCAGAGCATCACCGATGCGTGTATCGATTGGGATGCCAGCATTGGCGTGCTCGAAGGGCTCGCGCAAAGTGTCCGGCAGCGGCGCGTCGCGCGCGGCAGCGGGAATTGATGTAGCGAATTGATCGAGATTAGCGGCCGCGATCGTGCTGCCACAGCACGTCGCTGCCGCCATCGGCGCGATTGAGCACGCGCGCCAGCACGAACAGCAGGTCGGACAACCGATTCACATAGCGCCGCGGCGCCTCGTTGACCGCCTGCGTCTCACCCAGCGCCACGATCGAGCGCTCGGCACGGCGGCACACCGTCCGGCAGACATGCGCAAGCGCCGCCGAGCGCGAGCCGCCCGGCAGAATGAATTCCTTGAGCGGCGGCAGATCCGCGTTGCACCGCGCGAGCCATCCGTCGAGCTGCGCCAGATGCGCATCCGTGATCATCGTGTGGCCGGGAATGCACAGCTCGCCGCCCAAATCGAACAAATCGTGTTGAATCGCCGTCAGCATCTCGCGCACGTCGGCGGGGAGCGGCTCGCACAGCAGCACGCCGATGTGCGAGTTCAATTCATCGGCGTCGCCCATCGCGGCAATGCGGGCGTCGTCCTTGCGGACGCGGCTGCCGTCGCCGAGACCGGTGGTGCCGTCGTCGCCGGTGCGAGTGGCGATTTTGCTCAAACGGTGACCCATTTCGGCTCCTTATCGATGGCGGGGTGTCCTTGATTAACGGCGCCGGCAAAGCCGCCGCACAGCGGCCACCATTATAGGATTTTGGGATATCTCGGGGGTCCGGCGAAGACGTTCAGCGTAGAATGGACCGTCTCAAAAGCGCGCTATAAACGCCTCTTCGCCATAACACGCTGCACCCCGCCGCCAGGAGACATCCGTGAATCATCCCGTGCCGCCGGCCTCCGTTCGCCGCCCCGTTCCTGCTGAATTGCTCGACGCGCTGAAAGCCGCCTTCGGCGAGCGCGTCTCGACCTCCGATGCCGTGCGCGCGCATCACGGGCGCGACGAATCGCCGTTCGATCCGCAGTTGCCCGACGCGGTCGTCTTCGCTCACTCCACCGAAGACGTGCAGGCCGCCGTGAAACTCTGCGGCCAGTACAACGTGCCGATCATTCCCTACGGCAACGGCTCGTCGCTCGAAGGGCATCTGCTCGCGGTCGAAGGGGGCGTGTCGATCGACTTGTCCGAGATGAACCAAGTGCTGTCGATCGCCGCCGAGGACCTCACCGTCACCGTCCAGGCAGGCGTTTCGCGCAAGGCGCTCAACGAGGCACTGCGCGATACCGGTCTCTTCTTCCCGATCGACCCGGGTGCGGATGCGAGCATCGGCGGGATGTCGGCAACGCGCGCTTCCGGCACCAACGCCGTTCGCTACGGCACGATGCGCGAGAACGTGCTCGGCCTGACCGTCGTGCTCGCCGACGGCCGCATCGTCAAGACCGGCACACGCGCGCGCAAATCGTCGGCGGGCTACGACCTCACTCGGCTGTTCGTCGGCTCGGAAGGCACGCTCGGCGTCATCACCGAAATCACCGTGCGCATCTATCCGCAGCCGGAGGCGGTATCGGCGGCAATCTGCACGTTCCCGTCGATGGGCGACGCGGTCAAAAGCGTCATCGAAACGATTCAGCTCGGCGTGCCGATCGCGCGCGTCGAGTTCGTCGATTCGCTCGCGATCCGCGCGATCAATCGTCATTCGAACCTCACGCTGCCCGAGTCGCCCACGCTCTTCTTCGAATTCCACGGCACCGAGGCCGGCGTCAAGGAGCAGGCGGAAACGGTCCAGCAGATCACCGCCGACAACGCCGGCAGCGGCTTCGAGTGGGCCACCCGGCCGGAAGACCGCAGCCGCCTGTGGAACGCGCGGCACAGCGCCTACTTCGCGATGCTGCAGTTGAAGCCGGGCTGCCGCGCGGTCACGACCGACGTCTGCGTGCCGATCTCGCGGCTCGCCGAATGCGTCGTCGAAACCGAGCAGGACTTGAAGGGCTCGCCGCTGCCGTGCCCGATCGTCGGCCACGTCGGCGACGGCAACTTCCACGTCGCGATGCTGATCGACCCGGCCAAGCCCGAGGAATTCGAGGAAGCCGAGCGGCTGAACCGCCGCATCGTCGAACGCGCGCTGCGCATGGACGGCACCTGCACGGGCGAGCATGGCGTCGGGTTGCACAAGATGGGCTTTCTGCTCGACGAGCACGGCGCCGACGCGATCGACGCGATGCGCGCCGTCAAGCACGCGCTCGATCCGCGCAACCTGATGAACCCGGGTAAGATTTTTTCTTATACGGCATAGTGTCGGGGCCGGCGGACGCATCTGAGAAAGGCGCCGGCCAACCACACCCTGCGACCTAGCGGGCCGAGACCATGCAGGAGGAGACATGAACCACCCCACCGAGCTGGCGGCCACTGAGCTCTCAGCCGAAGCGCTCGCCGAGCGCCAGCGCGAAGTCGTGCAAGCGCTGATGGCCGTGCTGCCCGCACATTGCCTGCTGTATCGCGAAGAAGACACCACACCCTATGAATGCGACGGCCTGGCTGCGTACCGGCGGCTGCCGCTCGCGGTGACGCTGCCGGAAACCGAAGCGCAGGTGCAGCGCATCGTGCAGATCTGCCGGCGCCTCGGCGTGCCGATCGTGCCGCGCGGCGCGGGCACCGGGCTCTCGGGCGGCGCGATGCCGATCAAGAACGGCATCGTCCTGTCGCTCGCCCGCTTCAAGAAGATCATCGAAGTCGATTCCTACGCGCGCACCGCGATCGTCCAGCCGGGCGTGCGCAATCTCGCGATCTCCGAAGCCGCCGCGCCCTACGGCCTCTACTACGCGCCCGATCCGTCGTCGCAGATCGCTTGCACGATCGGCGGCAATGTCGCCGAAAACTCCGGCGGCGTGCACTGCCTGAAGTACGGCCTGACCGTGCACAACGTGCTGCGCGTGCGCGCTGTCACGATGGAGGGCGACATCGTCGAATTCGGTTCGCTCGCGCCCGATTCGCCGGGGCTCGACCTGCTCGCCGTCATGATCGGCAGCGAAGGCATGTTCGCGATCGTCACCGAAGTCACCGTCAAGCTGATTCCGAAGCCGCAGACCGCGCAAGTCGTCATGGCGAGCTTCGACGACGTCGTGAAAGGCGGCGATGCGGTCGCCGGCATCATCGCGTCGGGCATCATCCCGGCCGGCCTCGAAATGATGGACAAGCCCGCGACGCGCGCCGTCGAGGAGTTCGTCGGCGCCGGCTACGATCTCGACGCCGCGGCGATCCTGCTCTGCGAATCGGACGGCACGCCCGAGGAAGTCGCGGAGGAAATCGTCCGCATGACGGCCGTGCTGCGCGAACACGGCGCGACGCGCATCCAGATCTCGCGCTCCGAAGCCGAGCGGCTCAAGTTCTGGTCGGGCCGCAAGAACGCGTTTCCGGCCGCCGGGCGCATCTCGCCCGACTACTACTGCATGGACGGCACCGTGCCTCGCCGTGCGATCGGGCCACTCCTCGCGCGCATCGAGGAGATGGAGCGCAAGTACCGCCTGCGCTGCATGAACGTGTTCCATGCGGGCGACGGCAACATGCACCCGCTCATCCTCTTCAACGGCAACGATCTCGACGAATGGCACCGCGCCGAAGAGTTCGGCTCCGACATCCTCGAGACCTGCGTCGAGCTGGGGGGGACGGTGACAGGCGAGCACGGCGTCGGCATAGAAAAGATCAATTCGATGTGCGTGCAGTTTTCGCCGCAAGAGCGCGATGCGTTCTTTGCCGTCAAGCACGCGTTCGATCCGCTCGGGCTCCTCAATCCCGACAAGGGCATTCCGACGCGCTCGCGTTGCGCCGAGTACGGGAAGATGCACGTGCGCGGCGGGCTGCTGCCGCATGCGGAGCTGCCGCGCTTTTGAGCGGGGCGGCGCCGGCGGACGGCAAGTCCGCCGGCGCCATCGATGCACCAGCGGCCGATCCGCTTGCGGCTATCCCAAGGCTTACGCCCCCAATAAACGGCCGCGCCACAACAAGGATTTACCCGCCCGGGGCGCCTCCGGCTTGCTTGCCCCGAGTCGCCCGGTACAATCGACCCCATATCTGACCTGACTGATCAAAAAACAAGCGGAGTGCCATGGAAGAGGACGACATCGTCGCCGGCTGGTCGGAACGCATCCGCTCGGCCTCGGCCGACGGACGGCCGCTGCGCATTCGCGGCGGCGGCACGAAAGACTGGTACGGTCAGGCGCTCGAGGGCGAGATCCTCGACACCCGCGCGTATCGGGGCATCCTCTCGTACGATCCCGCCGAGCTCGTGATTACGGCGCGCTGCGGAACACCGCTTGCGGAAATCGAAGCGGCGCTCGCCGAACACAACCAGATGCTCGCGTTCGAGCCGCCCCACTTCGGCCGCGGCGCCACCTTCGGCGGCTGCATCGCAGCGGGCATCGCCGGGCCGCGGCGCGTGGCCGCTGGAGCGGCGCGCGACTTCGTGCTCGGCGTCGTGCTGATGAACGGCCGAGGCGAGCCGTTGCATTTCGGCGGGCAAGTGGTGAAGAACGTCGCCGGCTATGACGTCTCGCGTCTCATGGCAGGGTCGCTCGGCACGCTCGGGCTGATTCTGGAGCTGTCGGTGAAAGTGCTGCCGCGTCCCGCCTCCGAAACCACGGTCAAATTCGACATGAACGGCACCGACGCCGTGCGCAAGCTCAACGAATGGGGCGGCAGACCGCTCCCGATCACCGCGAGCGCCTGGCGCAACGGCACGCTCGTCGTGCGGCTCGCCGGTGCGGAAAGCGCGGTGAAGGCCGCACGCACGTCGCTCGGCGGCGAAGTGGTCGACGCGGTCGAGGCCGAGCGCTTCTGGGAAGGCTTGCGCGAGCAAACTGATCCGTTCTTCTCGGCGATTCCGCCCAAGGCGGCGCTGTGGCGGCTCGGGCTGCCTTCGATCACCGAGCCGCTGCAATTGCCGGGTGCGCAGCTCGTCGAATGGGGCGGCGCGCAGCGCTGGTGGATCACCGATACCGACGCGCAGACGGTGCGCATGAGCGCCAAACAAGCCGGCGGCCACGCGACGATCTTCCGTACCGGCCACGGCTACGACCGCAGCGCGGGCGTCTTCACACCGCTGCCCGCACCGCTGATGAAAATCCATCGTGGCCTGAAGGCTGCATTCGATACGGCCCGCGTGTTCAATCGCGGCCGCCTCTACTCCGATTTCTGAGCGACGCGATGCAGACCAATCTCGCGGACTTCATCCGTAACACGCCCGACGGCGAAGAGGCCGACGCGATCCTGCGCAAGTGCGTGCATTGCGGCTTCTGCACGGCCACCTGCCCGACCTATCAACTGCTCGGCGACGAACTCGACGGCCCGCGCGGGCGCATCTATCTGATCAAGCAGATGGTCGAAGGCGCGCCCGTCACGCGCAGCACGCAGCTGCATCTGGACCGCTGCCTCACGTGCCGGAACTGCGAGACGACGTGCCCGTCGGGCGTGCAATACGGGCGGCTCGTCGAGATCGGCCGCAAGCATGTCGAAGCACAGGTGCCGCGCCCCGCCAGGCAGCGGATTCTGCGCCGGCTCCTCGCGAGCTTCGTGCCGAACAGCGCGCTCTTTTCGCCGTTGATGCGGATCGGTCAGCACGTGCGGCCGCTTCTGCCGCGCAAGCTGCGCGACAAGGTACCGGCCCGCCAGCGCCAGCTCGAATGGCCGACCGCGACGCACGATCGCAAGATGCTGCTGTTGGCCGGCTGCGTGCAGCCGTCGATGCTGCCCAATATCAACATCGCGACGGCGCGCGTGTTCGACGCGCTCGGCATCGAACTCGTCATCGCGCCCGAGGCCGGCTGCTGCGGCGCGATCCGCCTGCACCTCGGCTACAACGACGAAGCGCTCGACGACATCCGCCGCAATATCGACGCGTGGTGGCCTTACGTCGAAGGCGGCGCCGAAGCGATCGTAATGAACGCCTCGGGCTGCGGCGCGACGGTGAAGGAGTATGGGCACCTGCTGCGGCACGACCCGACCTACGCGGAAAAAGCGGCGCGCATTTCCGAGCTGACGCTCGACGTCGCTGAGATCCTTCCGAACTTCGAAACCGAACTCGCCGCGCTCACGCGCCGCCGCGGCGTGCACACGGTCGCGTTTCATCCGCCGTGCACGCTGCAGCACGGACAGCAGATTCGCGGCAAGGTCGAGCACTTGCTGAATTCGCTCGGCATCGAAGTGCGGCTGCCGGCCGACAGCCACCTCTGCTGCGGCTCGGCAGGCACGTATTCGCTCACGCAGCCGGCGCTGTCCTACAAGCTGCGCGACCAGAAACTCGATAGCCTGCACGCGCTCGAACCGCAGATGATCGTCTCGGCGAACGTCGGCTGCATATCGCATCTGCAAAGCGGTACGTCGGTGCCGGTCGCGCATTGGATTCAGCTCGTCGAGCATTTGTTGTTCGGCTGAAACCACACTCTTTGATCCGTTTTCCCATGTCCGATCTCGCTCACAATCTCGACTCGGTGCATCAACGCATCGAGCGCGCCGCGCAGTCCGCGGGGCGCGACCCCGCAACGATTGCGCTGCTCGCCGTCTCGAAGACGTTTCCCGCTGACGCTGTTCGCGTAGCGCATGCCGCAGGCCAGCGCGCGTTCGGCGAAAACTACGTGCAAGAGTCGATCGCGAAGATCGAAACGCTCGCCGATTTGCGCGCCGAACTCGAATGGCATTTCATCGGCCCGCTGCAATCGAACAAGACCAAGCCCGTCGCGCAGCATTTCGACTGGGTGCATTCGGTGGACCGTCTGAAGATCGCGCAGCGGCTGTCCGAGCAGCGCCCCGACGGCCTGCCGCCGCTCAACGTGTGCTTGCAGGTGAACATCAGCGGCGAGGATACGAAGAGCGGCGTCGCGCTCGCCGAGGTGCCGTCGGTCGCGCGCGAAATTACCGCGCTGCCGAAGCTGCGTCTGCGCGGCCTGATGTCGATTCCGGAACCCGCCGGCGACGTCGAAGCGCAACGCGCGCCGCATCGGGCGCTGCGCGAATTGTTCGAGCGTCTGCGTGCTGAGGGGCTCGAGCTCGACACGCTGTCGATGGGCATGTCCAGCGATCTCGAAGCGGCGGTGCTCGAAGGCGCGACGATCGTGCGCGTCGGCACCGCCATCTTCGGCGCGCGGCAGTACGCACAATAAACACGTACTGAGCGCGGCAGGCGTATCGCCCGCGCTCCTCTCCTAACTCCCTTACCTCGCACATCATGAAAATTGCATTCATCGGCGGCGGCAACATGGCCGCGGCCTTGATCGGCGGTCTTATCAAGCGCGGCGTTGCACCGCTCGACCTGTACGCGATCGACGTCAGTGAAGAAGCGCGCGCACGGACTGCCCAGCAGTTCGGCATCAAGACCGGCGCCGCAGCGGACGCCGCCCTCGCCGGCTACGACGCGATCGTGCTGGCGGTCAAGCCGCAAGTGCTGAAAAGCGTGAGCGAGGCGCTTGCGCCGCATCTGTCGACACAGCTCGTCATCAGCATCGCCGCCGGCATTCGCGCGGACGACTTGTCGCGCTGGCTCGGCGGCTATGCGCGCATCGTGCGGACCATGCCGAACACGCCGGCGCTCGTCGGCATGGGCGTGACGGGGCTCGCGGCGTTGGCCGGTGTCGACGAAGCGGGCCGCTCGCTCGCCTCGCAAGTGCTTGGCGCGGTCGGCGAAACGGTCTGGTTCGACGATGAATCGAAGATCGATGCTGTCACCGCGATCTCCGGCAGCGGCCCGGCCTACGTGTTCTATTTCATCGAGGCGATGCAGGAAGCTGCGCGTCAGCTTGGCATGGACGAAGCGCAAGGCCGTGCGCTCGCAGTCGCGACATTCACCGGCGCGGCGCAATTGGCCGCGCAGTCGGGCGAACCGGCAAGCGTGCTGCGCGAGCGCGTGACGTCGAAAGGCGGCACGACGGCCGCGGCGCTGGCATCATTCGACGCGCAGGGCGTCAAGGATGCGATCGTGCGCGGCGTGCTGGCCGCCGATGCGCGTGCGAAGGAAATGGGAAACGAGCTCGGCAAGCAGTGAATGCGTCAGAGCCCCGCCACGGCGTAATGCGCGGCAATCCCGACGAACAACGCCCCGCCCAGCCAGTTGTTGTGCCGGAACGCCGCGAAGCAAGGCATCCGCTCGCGGCCGCGAATCAACGTGTAGTGGTAGATCGCGCAGCCGACCGCCGCCGCCCAGCCCAGCCAATACAGCGCGTCGAAGCCGAGCGCGATGCCGATCCACACATAGATGCCGAGCGTCACCGCGTAGCAGATCATGATCGCGAGCACGTCGAAGCGGCCGAACGTCAGCGCCGACGTGCGGATGCCGATCTTGATGTCGTCGTCGCGATCGACCATCGCGTATTCGGTGTCATACGCCACCGACCAGAACACATTCGCGAGCAGCATCACCCACGCGAGCATCGGCACATGATCCTGCACGGCGGCGAACGCCATCGGAATGCCGAAACCGAACGCGATGCCGAGGTACGCCTGCGGGATCGCGAAGAACCGCTTCGTGAACGGATACGAGCCCGCGACGAACAGCGCCGCCACCGACAGCTCCTTCGTCAGTGTGTTGAGGGGAAGAATCAAGAGGAACGAGACGATCGCCAACCCCACCGCGATCGCCACCGCCTCCCACGCCCGGATCTTGCCCGAGGTAATCGGCCGATTCTCGGTGCGCTTCACGTGCTTATCGAAGTCGCGATCGGCGTAATCGTTGATCGCGCAGCCCGCCGAGCGCATCAGCACGGTACCCAGCGCGAAAATCACGAGCAGCGAGACTGACGGACGGCCATTCGACGCAATCCACAGCGCGTTGAGCGTGGGCCAGAGCAGAAGCAGGCTGCCGATCGGCTTGTCCATGCGGACAAGGCGCAGATAGAGAGGGAGTCGGGCGAACATGGGCGGGCGAGTGAAAACAATCCCGATATTTTAGAGCCGAAATGAAAAGAGCCTTCCGAATCCGTCCGGAAGGCTCTTCTCGTACTACTGGACTACAGGCGAGCGGCGAGGAGCGCGCTTGCCAACGACAACACTTAAGCCAGCATCGCGCGCAGCATCCACGCGGTCTTTTCATGCGTCTGCATGCGTTGCGTGAGCAAGTCGGCGGTGGGCTCGTCGTTGGCCGCTTCCGTTGCCGGGAAGATTTCGCGCGCCGTGCGCGCCACCGCTTCCTGGCCTTCCACGAGCTGGCGGATCATCTCTTCCGCAGCCGGCACGCCATCTGCCTCGGGAATCGACGACAGCTTCGCGAACTCCTTGTAGCTGCCCGGCGCCATGACGCCCAGCGCGCGGATGCGCTCTGCGATCGCGTCGACGGCGAGCGCCAGTTCGTTGTATTGCGTCTCGAACATCAGATGCAGCGTGTTGAACATCGGACCCGTCACGTTCCAATGGAAGTTGTGGGTCTTCAGGTACAGCGTGTACGTATCGGCGAGCAGACGCGAGAGGCCGTCCGCGATTTTCTTGCGATCTTTGTCGCTGATGCCGATGTTGATTTGCGGTGCTGCAGTGCTTTTCTTCGCCATGACGACTCCGTGAGCAGTGTGGTTCTACCGGCTGGAACGATGCGCCAACAACCAATAAGGCGATCGCTCAAACGCTCGACAGTGTAGCGTAGAACGATGAAGCGACGCATGCAGCGTGCCACGCCGAGCGCAGGCTCATTGGCCAAACGCAAACTGCAAGCCCTGCGCGACGATCACTGCGAAACCGCTGCTGACGATCGCGAGCCCGATCGCCTTTTGAGCGAGTGCGATGCCGTTCTTGCGCGCTGCGGGTTGCGCAAACAACGCATCGCCGATATTCAACATCACCTGGGTCATGATCGTTTCTCCTTGAACGTCAACGGTTCCTGAAGGGAACACGCGACGTGACGCGCGTTCCCTTCTTCCTTCGTGCTTACTTCGCCTTCGCCGCCTTTTGCTTCGCGATCGCAGCGATCACGCCTTCCGCGTACGCCGGATCGGCCTGGCGGAAATGCTCGATCTGACGCGCGACGATGTCTTCCGGCACACCGTCGATGTGACGCGCGATGTTCGCGAACAGACGCTCGCGCTGGCCCGCATCGAACAGCCGGAAGAGCGCGCCCGGCTGGCTGTAGTAGTCGGCATCCTCGCGATGGTCGTAGCGGTCGACCACGCCCGCCGCGAGCGGCGGCTCCGCTGCGTTGCGATCCTGCGCGAAGTCGCCGAACCGGTTCGGCTCGTAGTTCACGTTGCCGCCCAGGTTGCCGTCCGTGCGCATCGCACCGTCGCGGTGGAACGAGTGATGGAACGGGCACTTCGGCGCATTCACCGGAATCTGGTGATGGTTCACGCCCAAGCGATAGCGATGCGCGTCGCCGTACGAGAACAGACGCCCTTGCAGCAGACGGTCCGGCGAGAAGCCGATGCCGGGCACGACGTTGGCCGGCGTGAATGCCGCCTGTTCGACGTCCGCGAAGTAGTTCTGCGCATTGCGGTTCAGCTCGATCACACCGACGTCGATCAGCGGGAAATCCTTGTGCGGCCAGACTTTCGTGATGTCGAACGGGTTGTACGGCACCTTCGCCGCCTCGGCTTCCGGCATCACCTGGATGCGGAACGCCCACTTCGGGAAGTTCTGCTTGTCGATGTTCTCGATCAGGTCGCGCTGCGCGCTTTCACGGTCGCCCGCGATCACTTGCGCGGCTTCGGCGTCGCTGTAGTTCTCGATGCCGTTCAGCGACTTGAAGTGGAACTTCACGTAGAAGCGCTCGTTGTTCGCGTTGATGAACGAGTACGTGTGCGAGCCGAAACCGTGCTGCTGGCGATAGTTCTTCGGAATCCCGCGATCGCTCATCAGGATCGTAACCTGGTGCAGCGACTCCGGATGACGCTCCCAGAAGTCCCACGCGGCGACGTTGCTGCGCATGTTCGTGTACGGATCGCGCTTCTGCGTGTGGATGAAGTCCGGAAACTTGAGCGGATCGCGGATGAAGAACACGGGCGTGTTGTTGCCGACAACATCCCAGTTGCCTTCTTCCGTATAGAACTTGATCGAGAAACCGCGCACGTCGCGCTCGGCGTCGGCGGCGCCGCGCTCGCCCGCAACCGTCGAGAAGCGGATGAAGAGCGGCGTTTCCTTGCCGACCTGCGAGAACAGCTTCGCTTTCGTGTAGCGAGAGACGTCGTGCGTGACCTTGAGCGTGCCGAATGCGCCCGAGCCCTTCGCATGGACACGACGCTCGGGAATCACTTCACGGTCGAAATGCGCGAGCTTCTCGAGCAGCCACACGTCTTGCAGGGCGATCGGGCCGCGCGGACCGGCGGTGATCGAGTTCTGGTTGTCGGCGACGGGCGCGCCTGCTGCAGTGGTGAGAGTACGGTCGGACATCCGGAGCTCCTAATGGGCGGTTTTATGGGGAGTGGGAAAGCAGTGGGTCGGAATGCGCGGCTTACGCCGACAGCGCGCGATCGACCAGGAGCGAGAAGGCCACAGTGCGCGCTCCACTGAACATCGAGAGAGCCTGGCTACCGGTGCTGGATTGCTGAGGCGCGGCTGCAGACTGAGCCGGGCTCGTCGTGAGCGGGACAAAGGGCTGATTCATGACTTCCTCCATGGGATTGGGATGCGAGATCCATGGAGCAAAGTCTACCGATGCCTATTGAATTATGAAATTTGATTAATTATATCTATTCAATAGGCGGCGGCTAAGGGCGGCTCGTCGCCGCCCTTTTGAGGCTACGGCCTCAGTTGAGGACGACCGGCATGTCGAGCTTGCTGACCCCCGGCAGTTCGCACGAGTTGATCGCCTCACTGATCGCCTCGATGGCCGGCATCCGCGTAAAGCTCTTGCGCCACGCGAGCACGACCCGGCGGTCCGGCACCGGCTCCTCGAACGGCACATAGCTCAAAAGCCCCGCGTCGACGCCCGGCGCATGCGCCTTCACCTCCAGCACCGACATGCGCGGCAGCACAGTAATGCCGACGCCGCTCGCCACCATGTGCCGAATCGTCTCGAGCGACGACCCTTCGAAGGTCTTCTGAATCCCGTCGGCGTTCTGCGAAAAGCGCATCAGCTCTGGGCAAACGCCCAGCACATGATCGCGGAAGCAATGCCCGCTGCCGAGCAGCAGCATCGTCTCCTGCTTCAGATCGCCGGCGTCGATCGACTTGCGCGACTCCCACGCGTGCCCCGACGGCAGCGCGACGACAAACGGCTCGTCGTACAGCGGACGCACCATCAAGCCGGTCTCCGGAAACGGTAGCGCCATGATCGCGACGTCGATCTCGCCCTGCTTGAGCAGCTCGATCAGCTTGAGCGTGTAGTTCTCCTGCAGCATCAGCGGCATCTGCGGGACGTTCTTGATCATCTGCTTGACCAGCGTGGGCAGCAGATAGGGCCCGATCGTGTAGATCACGCCGAGCCGCAACGGGCCAACGAGCGGGTCCTTGCCCTGCTTGGCGATTTCCTTGATCGCGAGCGTCTGCTCAAGCACGCGCTGCGCCTGCGTGACGATCTGTTCGCCGATCGGGGTCACGCTGACTTCGCTCGTGCCGCGCTCGAAAATTTGCACGTTGAGCTCGTCTTCGAGCTTCTTGATCGCAACCGACAGCGTCGGCTGGCTGACGAAGCACGCCTCGGCCGCGCGCCCGAAGTGGCGCTCCCGGGCCACTGCGACGATATATTTCAGTTCTGTGAGCGTCATTGGGGGACCAATCAAGACATTGGAGTCGATAGGTTTAAGTTATACACCGATGCGGGCGATTCGCCAACCTTCAAAGGTCCCTATCACGTCGCCCTATGCCATCCGGCCGACGGAAGCGATCGCCGCCCGTGCTACGCCTTCAGGTACTGCTCGCGCGCGCCAAGCCAGCGGGCGAGATGCTGAGTGACGACCTCGGGATACTCGGCGAGGAGCCGTGTGGCCGCCTCGCGCGCGGGTTCGATCAGCCAGCCGTCCTGCTGCAGATCGGCGAAGCGCAGCATCGCCTCACCCGACTGCCGCGAACCCAGGAATTCGCCCGGACCACGGATTTCGAGGTCGCGGCGCGCGATTTCGAAGCCGTCGGTGGTTTCGCGCATGGTCTGCAGGCGCGCGCGCCCCGCCAGCGAGAGCGGTCCGCTATAGAGCAGCACGCACGCCGACGCCGTACTTCCGCGCCCCACCCGGCCGCGCAACTGGTGCAATTGCGCGAGACCGAAGCGTTCCGCGTGCTCGATCACCATCAGCGAGGCGTTCGGCACGTCGACGCCGACTTCGATCACCGTCGTCGCGACGAGCAGCTGCACCTCGTTGCGCGAGAACGCGTCCATCACAGCGGCCTTCTCTGCCGGCGCGAGCCGTCCGTGCACGAGGCCGACGCGCAGCTCCGGGAGCGCGGCGGCGAGCGTCTCGTAAGTCTCCACGGCGGTCTGGAGCTGCAGCGTCTCGCTTTCTTCGATCAGGGGACAGACCCAATAGACCTGCCGCCCGGTCAGCGCCGCCTCGCGCACGCGGCCGATCACCTCTTCGCGGCGCGCATCGGTGACCAACTTCGTCACGATCGGCGTGCGGCCGGGCGGGAGTTCGTCGATCGTCGAGACATCGAGGTCCGCGTAGTAGGTCATCGCGAGCGTGCGCGGGATCGGCGTCGCGGACATCATCAGCTGATGCGGCTGGAAGCTGGCCGCGCCATCGGCGGCGTTTTGCGCCTTCGCGCGCAGCGCGAGACGTTGTGCGACGCCGAAGCGGTGCTGTTCGTCGACGATCACAAAGCCAAGCCGCGCGAACTCGACCGCATCCTGGATGATCGCGTGCGTGCCGATCACGAGCTGCGCCGCGCCAGATGCCGCCGCTTCGATGGCCGCGCGTTTCTCCTTCGCCTTCAAGCTGCCCGCGAGCCACGCGACCGTGACGCCGAGCGGTTCGAGCCAGCCCCGCAGCTTGCGCGCGTGCTGCTCGGCGAGGATTTCGGTCGGCGCCATCAACGCCGCTTGGTAGCCCGCATCGATGGCCTGGGCGGCCGCGAGCGCGGCGACGACCGTCTTGCCGGCGCCGACGTCGCCCTGCAAGAGGCGCTGCATCGGGTGCGGCTGGGTCAAATCGGCCGCGATCTCGGCGCCGACGCGCTGTTGCGCACGCGTCAAGGCGAACGGCAGCGCGCGAGAGAGACGCGCCGTCAGCGATTCGGGGTCGTGCGCCGCGCGCTGCGGCATCACGGGCGCCGAGCGCGTGCGGCGCTCTTCGTGCGCGCGCTTGAGCGAAAGCTGCTGTGCGAGCAGCTCCTCGAACTTGATCCGCGACCACGCCGGATGCGTGCCGTCGATCAGTGCTGTTTCATCCGCGTCGGCGCTCGGGTGGTGCAGCGTGCGGACCGCCTGCATCAGCGGCGGCAGGTTCAGCGGCCGGAAGTAAGCGTCGGCGATCGGCGGCGGCACGAGCTCAGGCAGCGTCGTGCGCGCGAGCGCGTTGTCGATCGCCTTGCGCAAGTACGCCTGCGAGACCCCCGCCGTGCTCGGGTACACGGGCGTGAGCGCCTGCGGCAACGGCGTGTCCTCGTCGACGGGACGCACGGCCGGATGAACCATCTCGATGCCGAAAAAACCGCCGCGCACGTCGCCGCGCACACGCAGACGCGTGCCGACCGCCATCTGCTTGACCTGCGAGCCGTAGAAATTCAGAAAGCGCAGCGCGAGTTCTTCGCCCGCTTCGTCGCGCAGCTTGACGACGAGTTGGCGGCGCGGACGGAAGGCGATCTCGTTGTCGAAGACGACGCCTTCGGTCTGAGCCGTCTCGCCCGGGAGCAGCTCGCCGATCGGCGTGAGCGACGTCTCGTCTTCGTAGCGCATCGGCAGATGCAGCACGAGGTCGATGTCGTGTTTCAGGCCGAGTTTGGCGAGCTTGTCGGCGGTTTTGGGGAGCTTGGCGGGGGCGTCGTCTTTTTCTTGCTTCTCCTGTCCCGCCGCCCCTGCCCGCGCCGCGCGCCGCTTCGGCTTCACGGGCGCATCGTCGTCGGAGTCGGGCAATCGGCGTTCGGACAAGGGCATGAGTCTCTTCGCAAGTACAATAGCGGCTTTAACAGGGTTGGCGGATCAGCGGGCCAGTCGGCTTGTGCATCATCGAGGCGGATACCCGATTTGACCAACGTTCAGGCGCGCCGCCTGACAAACCACGCCATCATAGCGGCCGCATCGGCCGCCTGACCACCGTATGGCGCCTTCCCGCAGCAAACCAGTGCAGCAGCATGTTCACCCTTTCCGATTTCGATTTTAATCTGCCACCCGAGCTGATCGCGCAGACGGCGCTCAAGGAGCGCAGCGCGAGCCGCCTGCTCGAAGTGGACAGCACGGACGAGCCCGCGCGCCTCGTCGACCGCCAGTTTTCCGAATTGCCCGAATGCGTGGCACCGGGCGACCTGCTCATCTTCAACGATACCAAGGTGTTGAAGGCGCGCTTCCTCGGCCAAAAGGCGAGCGGCGGCCGCATCGAGGTGCTGATCGAGCGCCTGACCGGCGAGCGCACCGCGCTCGCGCAAATCCGCGCGAGCAAGAGTCCGGCCGCGGGCACGACGCTGCGCTTGGCCGACGCGTTCGACGTCACGGTCGGCGAGCGCGTCGATCCGTTCTACACGCTGCACTTCCCCGACGACTGCCTCACGCTGATCGAGCAATACGGCCGGCTGCCGCTGCCGCCCTATATCGAGCACGACCCCGACGCAACCGACGAAACGCGCTACCAGACCGTCTTCGCGCAGAACCCCGGCGCGGTCGCCGCACCGACCGCGGGCCTGCATTTCGACGACGCGCTGCTCGCCCGGCTCGACGCACGCGGCGTCGAGCGCGCGACGCTCACGCTGCATGTCGGTGCGGGCACGTTCCAGCCCGTGCGCGTCGAGAACCTCGCCGAACACAAGATGCACAGCGAGTGGTACCAGCTGCCGCAGACGCTCGTCGACAAGATCGCCGCCACGCGCGCCCGCGGCGGCCGCGTGATCGCGGTCGGCACGACGTCGATGCGCGCGCTCGAAGCCGCGGCGCGCGACGCCGAAGCGCAAGGCCGCCCGCTCGCCGCCACGTCCGCCGAGACCGATATCTTCATCACGCCGGGCTATCGTTTCCGCGTGGTCGACCGGCTCGTGACGAATTTCCATTTGCCGAAGTCGACCTTGCTGATGCTCGTTTCCGCGTTCGCGGGTATCGAGACGATCCGCAGCGCGTACCGGCACGCGATCGAGGAGCGCTACCGCTTCTTCAGCTATGGCGACGCGATGCTGCTCACGCGGCGCGAAGATGGCGCGTAACATCCGCGCTTAGTCACCGTTTCTGCCAGTTTCGTCCGCCGCCGGGCCCTGCCTCGCGGCGCTTATTGTTTGCGCCGGACTGTTTTCCGGTGGCACAGGAGCCTCAAAGATGACCGACGGTCATACCCACGATACCAACGCGTGCTGCGACGCTCACGCGTCGACAAGCACGCAAATCCCGCACGAAGCCCCCGAAAACGGCCTCAAATTCGACCTTCTCACGACCGACGGCCAAGCGCGCCGCGGCCGCCTCACGCTGAACCACGGCGTCGTCGAAACGCCGATCTTCATGCCGGTCGGCACCTACGGCACGGTGAAAGCGATCCAGCCGCGCGAGCTCGAAGAAATCCGCGCGCAGATCATCCTCGGCAACACGTTCCACCTCTGGCTGCGCCCCGGCCTCGACACGATCGCCGCGCACGGCGGCCTACACGGCTTCATGGGCTGGAAGCGGCCGATCCTCACCGATTCGGGCGGCTTCCAGGTCTTCTCGCTCGGCGACCTGCGCAAGATCACCGAAGACGGCGTGACGTTCGCGTCGCCGATCAACGGCGACAAGCTGTTCCTGTCGCCGGAAGTGTCGATGCAGATCCAGAAGGTGCTGAACTCGGACATCGTGATGCAGTTCGACGAATGCACGCCGTACGCGGTGAATGGCGTGCCGACCACGCGCGACGAAGCGGGCGATTCGATGCGCATGTCGATGCGCTGGGCAAAACGATCGATCGACGAATTCAATCGCCTCGGCAACCCTAACGCGCTGTTCGGCATCGTCCAGGGCGGGATGTTCGAAGACCTGCGCGACGAATCGCTCGCCGGACTCTCTGAAATCGGCTTTCACGGCCTCGCGGTGGGCGGTCTTTCGGTCGGCGAACCGAAAGAAGACATGATGCGGGTCTTGAACCACATCGGCCCGAAGCTCCCCGCCGACAAGCCGCACTACCTGATGGGCGTCGGCACGCCGGAAGATCTGGTGGCCGGCGTCTCGGCCGGCATCGACATGTTCGACTGCGTGATGCCCACTCGCAACGCACGCAACGGCTGGCTCTTCACGCGCTTCGGCGACGTCAAGATCCGCAACGCGACGCACAAGAACTCGCTGCGTCCGCTCGACGAAACCTGCGGCTGCTACACGTGCCGCAACTTCACGCGCGGATATTTGCATCACCTGCACCGCGTCGGCGAAATTCTCGGGGCGCAGTTGAACACCATCCACAACTTGCACTATTACTTGGAGTTGATGGGGGAAATCCGCGTGGCGATCGAGACCCATACCTTCGACGCGTTCAAGAAGCGGTTCGCCGAGGAGCGGGCAAGAGGCATCGACTAGACCAGTCGACGCAACGGGTTGATTGGCCGCGCATCCGGAACGACCTGTATCGCGTAAGTCGAATCGATGGCCGGGCGCCGGTTTTTAAGTCGTTGTGAGATACGGTCGCTATCTGATTTCGCCGCCCCGGTTTACAAGATAAAAGCTTGATCTCAAAGCCGATTTGCCCTACCGTCGCGAGCCGGGGCCGGGACCGGCAGTGGTAGAATACCCGGCTAACCTTTTTGATCGTCATAACGGAGAGACCAACGTGTCGTTCATTTCCAGTGCGTTCGCGCAGGGCGCAGGCGGCGGTGCCGAATCGAGCTTGATGAGCTTCCTGCCGCTGATTCTGATGTTCGCGGTGCTGTACTTCATCATGATCCGCCCGCAAATGAAGCGCCAGAAGGACCATCGCAACATGCTCGCGGCAATGGCGAAGGGCGATGAAGTCGTGACCAACGGCGGCATCGTCGGCAAGGTGACGAAGGTCGGCGAAGCGTACGTTGGCGTCGAGATCGCGGAAGGCACGGAAATCACCGTGCAGAAAGCTTCGGTCACGACGATTCTCCCGAAAGGCACGATCAAGTCGCTGTAAGGCCTCTCTCTTGCGTCCGGCCCGGCCTGGCCGGGTCGAATCACCCTCAACCCGCGCACAGCGCCGGACGCAACGCTTTCGAGCCAACTTTCCCGTTCGGCCTATCCCATGAATCGTTACCCCCTCTGGAAATATGTCGTGATGGCCGTGGCGCTTGCCATCGGTCTTCTCTACACATTGCCCAATTTCTACGGCGAAGCGCCGGCTGTGCAGGTGCTGAGCGGCAAGGCGACCATTCGCCTCGATGCGTCGACGCTCACCGAAGTCGAATCGGCGCTTGCCGCCGACAACATCAAGCCTGACGACATCACGTTCGACAACTCGCAGACCAACGCGAACATCCGCGTGCGCGTGAAGGACCCCGACACGCAATTGCGCGTGAAGGACCTGCTGCAAAAGACGCTGAACCCCGATCCGAGCGATCCCCAGTTCATCGTCGCACTGAATCTGCAAAGCGCGTCGCCGCGCTGGCTGACCGCGATCCACGCGCTGCCGATGTACCTCGGCCTCGATTTGCGCGGCGGCGTTCACTTCCTGATGCAAGTCGACATGGCGGGCGCGCTGAACAAGCGCCTCGACTCCGACGCGTCGGATGCGCGCAGCTTCCTGCGCGACAAGAACATCCGCGACGGCGGCGTGAACCGCGTCGGCCAGACGGTGGTCGTCAATTTCGCCGACCAGAACGTCGCCGATTCCGCCCGCCAGCAGCTCTCCACGAACATCAGCGAACTCCAGTGGGCCACCCAGCCCGCGCCGGGCGGCGGCTTCCAGGTCGTCGGCACGTTCACGCCGGCCGAGCAAAAGGCCGTGCAGGACGCGGCGGTCAAGCAGAACATCACCACGCTGCACAACCGGGTCAACGAACTCGGCGTGTCGGAGCCGGTGATCCAGCAGCAAGGCGCCGACCGCATCGTCGTCGAGCTGCCGGGCGTGCAAGACACCGCGAAGGCGAAGGACATCATCGGCCGCACGGCAACGCTCGAATCGCGCCTCGCCGACCCGGTCAATACCTACCTCTCGAACCCGACCGATCCGGTGCCCCCGGGCGACGAGGCGTTCAAGGAAGCCAACGGCCTGACCGTGCTGCTGCGCAAGCAGGTGATCTTCACCGGCGACAGCATCATCGACGCGTCGGCCGGCTTCGACGAGCACAACCGTCCGTCGGTCAACATCCGCCTCAACTCGGCGGGCGGCCGCGCGGTGCGCCTGGTCTCGCGCGACAACATCGGCAAGCCGATGGCGATGGTGCTGTTCGAAAAGGGCAAGGGCCAAGTGGTGAGCATCGCGACGATCCAGAGCGAGCTCGGCGACCGCTTCCAGATCACCGGCCAGCCGAGTCCGCAAGCCGCGGCCGACCTCGCGCTGCTGCTGCGCGCCGGTTCGCTCGCCGCGCCGATGGACATCATCGAGGAACGCACGATCGGCCCGAGCCTCGGCGCCGACAACATCCACAAGGGCTTCGATTCGGTCGTCTACGGCTTTGCCGCGATCGCCGTTTTCATGATCGCGTACTACATGCTGTTCGGCCTGGTGTCGATGATCGGCCTGTCGGTGAACCTGCTCTTGCTGGTCGCGATCCTCTCGCTGATGCAGGCCACGCTGACGCTGCCGGGTATCGCCGCTATCGCGCTCGCGCTCGGTATGGCGATCGACGCGAACGTGCTGATCAACGAGCGCGTGCGTGAAGAATTGCGCAACGGCGCGTCGCCGCAGCTCGCGATCCAGAACGGCTACGCGCACGCCTGGGCGACGATTCTCGACTCGAACGTGACGACGCTGATCGCCGGTCTCGCACTGCTTGCCTTCGGCTCCGGCCCGGTGCGCGGCTTTGCGATCGTGCACTGCATCGGCATTCTGACGTCGATGTTCTCGGCCGTGTTCTTCTCGCGCGGTCTCGTGAACCTCTGGTACGGCGGCAAGAAGAAGCTGAAGACGCTCGCGATCGGCCAGGTGTGGAAGCCGGCCACCGTCGAAACCGGCGCCTATCTCGGTGCCGACAGCGCAGTCGACAGCGCCACCGACACCAGCCGCGCCGTGAAGGCCGCGAGCAAGCCGTCGGCGGCCCCCGCACGCGCGGGCAAGCCGGCGTTGCGCCGCCGTTCGCAACCGGGCCAACCCACCGTTTCGCCCAAGAAGCCGGATTCGTCCCGCTGAGTCCCGGAGAAGAACATGGAATTTTTCCGCATCCACAAAGACATCCCGTTCATGAAACGGGCGTTGATCTTCAACGCGATCTCGTTTCTGACGTTCATTGCCGCTGTGTTTTTCCTGCTGCATCGCGGGCTGCATCTCTCGGTGGAGTTCACGGGCGGCACCGTCGTCGAAGTGCAGTATCCGCAAGCCGCTCAACTCGAGCCGGTGCGCAATACGCTCGGCAAGCTCGGCTACCCCGACGCGCTCGTGCAGAACTTCGGCACCTCGCGCGACGTGCTGATCCGCCTGCCGCTCAAGGCAGGCCTCACGTCCGCTCAGCAGAGCGATCAGGTCATGACGGGGCTGAAGGCGCAGAACGCGGATGTGCAGTTGCAGCGCGTCGAGTTCGTCGGTCCGCAGGTCGGCAAGGAACTCGCCACCGATGGCCTGATGGCGCTCGCGTGCGTGGTGGCCGGCATCATCATCTATCTGTCGTTCCGCTTCGAATGGAAGTACGCGGTGGCCGGCGTGATCGCGAACTTGCACGACGTCGTGATCATTCTCGGCTTCTTCGCGTTCTTCCAGTGGGAGTTCTCGCTGTCGGTGCTCGCGGCCGTGCTCGCGGTGCTCGGCTATTCGGTGAACGAATCGGTCGTTATCTTCGACCGGATTCGCGAAACCTTCCGGCGCGAACGCAAGATGACGGTGATGGAAGTCATCAACCACGCGATCACGAGCACGATCTCGCGGACCATCATCACGCACGGCTGCACGCAGATGATGGTGCTGTCGATGTTCCTGTTCGGCGGCCCGACGCTGCACTACTTCGCACTGGCGCTGACGGTCGGCATCTGCTTCGGCATCTACTCGTCGGTGTTCGTGGCGGCGGCGCTGGCAATGTGGCTCGGCGTGAAGCGCGAAGATCTGCTCAAGGACAAGAAGACCCAGCACGATCCGAACGATCCCAACGCGGGTGCGCAGGTTTGATGCCTGATCCCGGGCGTTGAACGCGACGCCAAGGGTTCTCGACAAAAAAGGCCGGTTCGAATGAACCGGCCTTTTTGTTTATCGTCGCCCCGATAGGGACTGCCGCTGCCGTTAATGCGCCCTCTCCTATTTGAAGCCCAGCTTGCGGCGTGCCGCGACCAACGCGCCCAAGCTCACCAACGCGGCAAAGATCATGTAGAAGCTCGGCGCGGTCTTCGTATCGGCCGCGCGAATCAGCCACGCGATAATGAACGGCCCGAAGCCGCCGAAGATCGTCACGGCGATGTTATAGGCGAGCGACATGCCGGTCGTGCGCGTCTGCACCGGGAAGATCTCCGACAGCAAACCCGGCAGCGCACCGAAGTACCCGGTCATCAAGAGGCCCAACACGATCTGCACGGCGATCAGCGCACCGAAGGTCGGATGCGCGACGAGAAACACGAACGCCGGGTAGATCAGCACGAGGATCAGCGTCGCCGACGCGAGCATGATGCCCGTACGCCCATGGATATCCGACAGGTGCCCGACAATCGGCGAGCCCACCATCTGGATCACACCGGTCAACACAATCGCCTCGAAGGCTACCGAGGGCGCGAGCCCCAGCTGTTTGATGCCGTATGTCGGCATGAATAGCACGAGATAGGTCGACACCGTGCCCAACACCACGATGCCCATTGCGATCACGAGGCGCGTTTTCTGGCTCGCGAACGTGTCGCGCAGCGGCGTCGTCGTGGTTTCCGATGCGAGAAATTCGGGCGTCTCGTCGAGCCTCGTGCGGATGTAGTACGCGATGGGCCCGAGCGACAGCCCGAAGATAAACGGCACGCGCCAGCCCCAGGAATAGAGCTGTTCGGGCGATAGCGTGCCCGTCAGCACGGCGCCGAACACGGCGGCGAGCACCGTCGTGAGCCCTTGGCTCGCGATCTGCCAGCTCGCAAAGAAGCCGCGCCGGGCCGGAACGTGCTCGGCGAGAAACGCGGTCGCGCTGCCGAACTCCCCGCCTGCCGAGAAGCCTTGCATCAGCCTGGCCAGCACGAGAATCAAGGGCGCCGCGATGCCGATCGACTCGTAAGTCGGCAACAGCGCGATGAGCAGCGTGCCCAGCATCATCAGGAAGATTGATAGCGTGAGCGCCGCCTTGCGCCCTGCCCGGTCCGCATACGCGCCGATCACCACGGCGCCGAGCGGCCGCATGAAGAACGACACGCCGAACGTGCCAAGGGTCAGGAGCAGCGAAATCGTGTCGTTGCCCGCCGGAAAGAACAGCTTCGCGATGACGACGGCGAAAAAACCGTACACGACGAGATCGAACCACTCCAGGGCATTGCCGATCGACGCGGCGACCACCGTACGCCACGCATCACCGCGAGCCGCCGCGGGCGCTGCCGACAACGTTTCACTCATGCAGGTCTCCTGGAAGGATGGCTCCGCGCCCATCGTACAACGCACAAAAAAACCGCTTCGTCGCAAAGCGGACGAAGCGGTTTTGCAGCGAATTCCCGGCGAGGACGCCGAAAATCACGCAGTCAGACTTACTGCTTGATGCCTTCGGCCTGAATGTTCAGCTTGGTCACCATGCTGAAACCGTACTTGCTGCCGAAGTCCATGCCCCAGTCGGCACGGTTGAACTCGCCGCTCGCTTCGACGCCGCAGTCTTCTTTCTTGAACACCGGGTGCATGATGCACTTGAACGATTCGATCTTCAGATTCAGCGGCTTGGTCACGCCGTGCATCGTCAGCGAGCCGATCACTTCGGACGGCGTGTCGCCGTCGAACTTGATCGACGTGCCCTTGTAGGTCACCGTCGGGTACTTCGCGACGTCGAAGAACGCATCGCTCTTCAGGTGATCGTCGAGCTTCGTATTGCCGATATCGACCGACGCCGGATCGACGGTGACGTCGACGGTGCCCGTCTTCGCTTGGCGATCGAGCGTCACGGTGCCGCTCGACTTCGTGAACTTCCCGCGCCAGTTCGAGACGCCGCCCATGTGGTCGGCCTCGAAGCTCGGGTAAGTATGGTTCGGATCGAGCTGGTAGGTGTCGGCGGCAAACGCACCGACCGACATCGACGAAGCCAGCACTCCAACGACGATCAACAGGTTCTTTCTCATGTCAGTCTCCAAAAGCGCGCCGCCCGCACGGGCGGCAGTATCAAAGCGAAATAAGCCAAATCAACGTTTGGCGGTTACGAGGTGAAATTTGATCGCGACCTCGTCGGCCACGGTCGACGTATCCTTCCACTCGCCCGTGCCGATATCGAATTGCAGGCGCTTGATCGGCAGCGTGCCGTCGAAGGCCTGCGTCGCGCCCTGCTGGGTGACCGTGACCGGTACGGTGAGCGTCTGCGATTTGCCCTTGATCGTCAGCTTGCCGGTCACGTTGAACTTGTTGCCGCCCGCCGGCGCAATCGCGCTCGAGACGAACGTAGCGGTCGGATAGGTCTTCGCATCGAACCAATCCTTGCCGGCCACCTGGTCGTTGTAGCTCGGGTCGCCGAGATCGTAGCTGCCGGTGTCGACGGTGATCTGCGCGCTGCCCGCCGCCGGCTTAGTCGGATCGAAGTTCACCTGCGCCGAGAACTTCTTGAAGGTGCCTTCGACGGGCACGTTCATCTGCTTCGAAGTCGCGGTGATCGTGCTCTTGGCCAAGTCGACCTGGGCAAAGGCGCTGCCCGCGGCGGCCAGCGACGTCGCGGCGAAGACAGCCAGCATGTAGCGGAAAAACGAGGCTTTCATGGTTATCCTTATTTGAGGAAAGGGATCATGCGGGCGAGCAGCCCGTCGCGGTCGACCCACTGATGCTTGACAGCCGCCACGACGTGCAGCGCGACGAGCCCGAGCAGGCTGTAATTGAGCGCAATGTGCATCGCCTTGAAGATGACCTTGAGCTCCGGATTCGGTGCGATGATGCGCGGCAGCGGCACGATGCCGAGATAGACGACCGGTATATTGGCCGCCGAGCTGTACAGATAGCCCGACGCCGGAATCGCGATCATCAGCACGTAGAGCAGCACATGAACGAGGTTCGCGGCCGCTTTCTGCCAGTTCGGCATGCGGCGCGGCATCGGCGGCGCGACATGGGTCGCGCGCCAGAGGATGCGCAGCACGGCAAGCGCGAACACCGTGCAGCCGATCCACTTGTGCCACGAGAAGTATTTGAGCTTGGCGGGCGTAAAGCCGGGAATGTCGGTCATTACCCAGCCGAGCGCAAAGCCGCAGACGATCAAGAGCGCGATCAGCCAGTGCATCGCGATGGCGGTGCGCGTGTAGGAATCCGACTCGGTGAAGGTGGGCTGTGTCATGAAAGGAGCAACAGGTACTCAAGCGGTAAACGGATCGGCCAGCGCAATTGTTCCGTACGTGCGTGACAGGCTCTACGGGCGCCATCCTAACTCAAGCAAGAAAAATCGACAGATGCAAGCGGCAAGAATTTCCGCCTCGATGGACCGCCCAGGCTATTAGGAATGGCGAACGAAATCCCTAGGAAATTTCCCAAAAGAAGTCTGACCCACCGCATCTAAACGTTCCCGCGCCACACCATTTGGTAACATTGGCGCGGGTTCCAGCCAGATAGCATGTGCGTCGCCCGCCGCGCGGCTCAATAAGCGAACACTTGTGCCTATGAAACGAACCGATCTGATTGCATGCCATGAATGCGACGCACTGTTGCACAAACCGCGTCTAAGCAAAAAGATGAGCGCACGCTGTCCGCGGTGCGGCGCGACGCTTTACCGAAGCAGCTCGGTCCATCTCGAGCGCATCTGCGCCGTCACTCTCGGCGCGCTGATTACATTCCTTATCGCCCAGGCGTTTCCCATCGTCGAACTCGAGATCAACGGCATCACGTCGCAGACCACGTTGATCGGCGCGCTGGTCGCGCTATGGAACGAGAACATGGAGATCATCGCGATCGTCGTGTTCTGCTCGACCATCCTCTTCCCGCTGACTGAGCTGCTCGCGCTGCTCTATGTGTTGATCCCGATTCGCGCGGGATTCGTGCCGCCCGGCTTCAACCGGGTCTTGCGGGCGATTCAATTCGTCCGGCCCTGGGGAATGATCGAAGTGTTCATGCTCGGCATCCTGATTACCGTCGTCAAAATGCTGAGCCTCGCGCGCGTCATTCCCGAAGCCTCGCTCTTCGCATTCGGCGCGCTCACGTTGATGTTCGCCGTCGTCGTGATGTTCGACCCGCGCACGCTGTGGGACATCGCCGATACGCTCCCCCGTCGCCGCGCGCTCGAACAGAGTGCCCGCCACACTCGCTGAAACCGACAATGACCTATATCACCGCGGCTCAAGCCGGCTACCTTGCCTGCCATGCGTGCGGCAACGTCGACGAGCGCGCCCTGCCTGCCGCCAATCCCGGCGGCAGCGCGCACGAGCACGCGCCGCCGCAGCGCTGCTCGCGCTGCGGCGCGCCGCTCCACCAGCGCAACTTCGACAGCATCCCGCGCACCTGGGCGCTGCTGATCGCCGCGGCGCTGCTCTATATCCCGGCGAACCTGCTGCCGATCATGCACACGTCGTCGCTCGTCGGCAGCCAGGACGACACGATCATGAGCGGCGTCGTCTACTTCTGGACCTCGGGCGACTGGCCGCTCGCGATCATCATCTTCATCGCGAGCATCCTCGTGCCGATGCTCAAGCTCGCCGTGCTGACGCTGCTCACCTTCACGGCGCAGCGCCGTTCGCCGTGGCGGCCGCTGCAGCGCACGAAGCTCTATCGGATCGTCGAGAACATCGGCCGCTGGTCGATGCTCGACGTATTTGTGATCACGCTCACTGTCGCGCTCGTGCGTTTCAACTCGCTCGCCGTCATCACCGCCGGTTGGGGGGCGCTCGCCTTCGCGTCGGTAGTCGTGCTGACGATGATCGCCTCGATGCAATTCGACCCTCGGCTTATCTGGGACAACGTAGAACACTCAGGACAATACGATGAATAGCCCGCAAGGACCGACTCGCGACCCTCATGCCGGGCCCGAATCCGGCCATTCCGGCGGCGGCTCCGGCCTGCCGCCCGATATTCCCGATCCCGTCCAAGTCCCAAGAAGCAAGTGGCTGCCCTCGCTCGTCTGGCTGATTCCGCTCATTGCCGCGCTGATCGGCGTGGCGCTCGTCGTCAAGGCGGTGGTGGACCGCGGCCCGACGATCACGATCAGCTTCTCGAGCGCCGAAGGACTCGAGCCGGGCGGCAAGACGAAAGTCAAATACAAGGACGTCGACATCGGCTCGGTGAGGACGATCACGCTGTCGAAGGACCGCTCGCGCGTCTACGTCGAAGTGCAGTTGACCAAGGAGGCCGAGAACTTCGCGGTCAAGGACACGCGCTTCTGGGTCGTGCGTCCGCGCATCGGCACGAGCGGCGTGTCGGGTCTCAACACGCTGCTCTCGGGCGCGTATATCGGCGTCGACGCGGGCAAGTCGACCGAGGGTCAAACCGATTTCACCGGACTCGAAACGCCGCCCGCGGTGACCGGCGATCAGAAGGGCCATCAGTACACGCTGCGCGGCGAATCGCTCGGCTCGATCGACATCGGCTCGCCGGTGTTCTACCGGCGCGTGCAAGTCGGCCAGGTGGTGAGTTTCTCGCTCGACAAGGACGGCACCGGCGTCGCCATCGGCGTCTTCATCAACGCCCCCTACGATCAGTACGTCGGCACCAACTCGCGCTGGTGGCATGCGAGCGGCGTCGATCTGCGCCTCGATTCGAGCGGCCTGAAGCTCAACACGCAATCGCTCGCGACGGTCATCGTCGGCGGGCTCGCGTTCCAGTCGCCACCAGGGCAGGCGGTCGGCGAGCCGGCGCCTGCCAACACCGTGTTCCGGCTGTCAGCCGATGAAAGCGCCGCGATGCGCGAGCCGGACGGTCCGGCGCTCACGGTCGTGATGAAGTTCAACCAGTCGCTGCGCGGCCTCTCGCCGGGCGCCACAGTCGATTTCCGGGGCATCGTCCTTGGCGAAGTGACGAACATCGGCGTCGACTACGACCCGAAGGCCCGCAACTTCACGATGCCCGTGACGATGAACCTGTACCCCGATCGCCTGGGCCGACGCTTCCGCGAATCGGTCGAAAGCGGCGGCACGGCGGCTGGCAAGGAGTTGCTCAAGGCGCTCGTCGCGCACGGCCTGCGCGGTCAATTGCGCACCGGCAACTTGCTGACGAGCCAGCTTTATGTCGCGCTCGACATGTTCCCGAAGGCGCCGACCGCGACGGTGGACGTGAACCAAACCCCGCTTGAACTGCCGACCGTGCCGAACACGCTCGACGAGCTGCAGCTGCAAGTCGCGGACATCGCGAAGAAACTCGACCAGGTGCCGTTCGATCAAATCGGCTCGAACCTGAACAGCGCGCTGAAGAACGCCGACAACCTCTTCAAGCAGCTCGACGCGCAAGTCGTGCCCCAAGCTCGCGACACGCTGGCGGCCGCCAAGCAGACGTTCGGCGCCGCCGAGCAAACGCTGCAGCAGGATTCGCCGCTGCAGTCGGATGTTCATCAGGCGCTCACCGAGCTCACCCGCACGCTGCAGTCGCTCAATGCGCTGTCGGATTATCTGGAACGGCACCCCGAGTCGCTGCTGCGCGGCAAACCAGGAGATAAACCATGATCGTCGACCGGCTTACTTCTGCCGCGCGGGCTTGCGGCCCTCACTCCACGCTGACGGCGGCGCTGCGCCTCGCCGCTTGCGTCGCGGGCGCGGCCGCGCTCGCGGCGTGCTCGTCGCCGCCCAGCCGCTTCTACACGCTCGGTGCAGGCGGCGCGTCCACGGGCGCAACGGCGACTGCCGCTGCGTCGGCGCCGCAGGCTGCTGCGGTTCCGGCGCCGGCCAATCCCGCGCTGCTGATCGAAGTCCCGCCAGTCGACGTGCCGTCGCAAGTCGCGAGGAATCAATTGGTGGTGCGCACGAACGCATCGCAAGTCGATGTGCTCGAACAGGAGCGCTGGTCGTCGCTGCCGGGCGACGAGATCCGCCGCGCACTGTCGGGCGACCTCGCGCAGCGGCTCGACACCATCGACGTGTTCGGCTCGCCCTACCCGGGCGGCGTGCCGGTCTACCGGATCAGCGTCAACGTGCAGCGCTTCGAATCGTGGCCAGGGTCGCAAGCCGTGCTCGAAGCAGTCTGGAGCGTGCGCGCGGTCGGCACGGGCGCGGTGCTCACGTGCCGCACGAGCGCCACCGAACAGGTCGGTCCCGGCATCGATGCGCTCGTCGAGGGCCACCGGCGCGCGGTCGATCAGATGTCGGCCGACATCGCCGCAGGCGTGCGCTCGCTCGCGGCAAGCGGCCCGGCGCACGGCGCGGCGTCGGGGACGGCGGCCAAGCTGCCGGCGCCCGTGCCATGCCCCAGCGCGGGCCCGGCGCCCGCGGCCAGCAATACCGCACCGGCCGCAGGCTGAAACGACCGAGGGGGCGCCGCTCAGCCGGCGCCCATCGAGCCGCAAGCCAACTCATGCAACTTTCCGAGGGCCATCAGGTCTTCGTTTTCCTAACCATTGAAATGAGATCGTTTGGTCTCTTTCCCAGCGCGATCTCAAAACCAGTTTATGTTTCGTTCCCTCACCACGCTCGTCAAGAAATGGCGAGCCTCGCGTAACGCCGGCCATCAGCTCGATGCGCTGCTGGCCACGGCCAATGCGAACGCGCCCTATGCCGAACGCAATGAATGGCTCATCGAGCTCGCGCACTGGATTCGCCGCAAAGGCACCGTGCAGCCCGCCGCGAGCGAGGGCGGCGACCCGAACGCCGCGCCGCGCGATGAGACGCGCCCCAAATCCGAGCACACGCGGTTGCGCTACCTGTTCCGTGTGCTCGATCGCAATCCGGAGTGGAAAGCGAACGTCGCGGGCATCCTGCAGGCAACGCTGCACGAGAGCGACAGCATTTCGCTGCTGTGCGACGCGGGCATGCCGGTCCAGTCGGGGTTTTTCGGGGCGATCTTCGAGCGCCTGCAGGCATCGCTGATTCCACCCGCGCCGAACCAGCGCGACCTGAGCGCGCTCGTCACGCTGATGTTCCCCGAAGAAACCGACGCCCGATGGATCGAGTCGCTGCCGCTCGACGTGCTGGCGCAACTGCGCGCACTGCTCGAGTTCGACGTCGCGGGCAGCGGCAAGCACAAGCCGGTGGCGCTGTCGGGCGACCTGCTGACCTCGCTGCACAGCCTGATCTGCCAGATCAGCTCGACAGGGCTCTCGCAGACCGTGCGCAGCCGTCTCGACGACGAAGACTCGCGCATGCCGCTCGACAAGCAGCCGTTCTACCGCCTCACGCGCGCGATGCTCGCGGTGGAGGCCGCCAACACCGCCGTCGACGAAGGCCGCGACGATGAGCAGCAACTGCTGCACGAAGTGAACTACCTGCGCGTGCTGCTCGACGAATGCCGCTCAGCCGTCGACCGCGTGTTCGCGCATCTGTATCGCAACGGCGTGAGCGTCGACATCGTGTTCCAGGTTGAGCGGATGCGCATGCGCATCCTGCGCGCCGAGCACCTGCTCGACGCCTGGATGGCCGACGACGACCTGCACGAAGGCGCGCGCCTCGCCGGCGAGCTGGTGGAAGCCAACCAGGCGAGTCAGAGCGTGGCGCACCTTTTCCGCAGCAACTTCGCGCTGCTCGCGCGCAAGGTGGTCGAGACGAGCGCGGACGTCGGCGAGCACTACATCGCCCGCGACCGCCGCGAGTACCTGACGATGCTGCGCATGGCCGCGGGCGGTGGCCTCGTGACGGTCGTGACGGTCTGCGTCAAGTTCTGGATCACGGGCGCGCATCTGCAATCGATGATCGAAGGCCTGTTCGCCGGCATCAACTACGCGGCGAGCTTCACGCTGATGCACTTCCTGCATTTCACGCTGGCGACCAAGCAGCCCGCGATGACGGCCCCCACCATCGCGCGCGAGCTCGACGGCACGGGCACGCCGCAAGGCGTCGATGCGTTCGTCTCATCGGTGATCGCGCTGATCCGCACGCAGTCGGCGGCGATCTTCGGCAACCTCATGCTCGTGGTGCCGTTCTGCCTGCTCGTCCAGGTCCTGTTCCGCACAGTGCTGCACACCGACCTGATCTCGCACGAGAAAGCGCACCACACGCTGCAATCGTTCTCGCTGCTCGGGCCGACGCCGTTCTACGCCGCGCTGACGGGCGTGCTGCTGTGGTCGTCGAGTCTCCTCGCGGGATGGGCGGACAATTGGTTCGTACTGCATCGCGTCGGCGATGCGCTCGCCTACAACCGCCGCATCCGGATGACGCTCGGCGCGGCCGGCGCCGCTAAGCTCGCGAAGTTCTGCCGCTCGAACATCTCGGGTGTGATGGGCAATGTCGGGCTCGGCCTGATGCTCGGCCTCGTGCCCGCCATCCTGACCGCGTTCGCGTTCACCTTCGAAGTGCGCCACGTGACGCTCTCCTCGGGCTCAATCGCCATCGCGGCGGGCGTGCTCGGCACGGGCATCCTGCACACCGGCGAGTTCTGGTGGGCCGTGGCCGGCACGGGCAGCATGGCGATCCTGAACGTCGCGGTCAGCTTCGCGTTCGCGTTCTACATGGCCGTGCGCTCGCGCAGCCTGCGGTCCACGGCCGTGCGCACGCTGATCGGCGCGGTGCGCAACGCGGTGTTGCGCAATCCGCTGCAACTCGTGTGGCCGATGAAGGCCAAGGGCGAACCGGTCGGCGGGCTCAAGACGGATTGAGGCCGGCGGCGCCGCGTACAATGGCGTACTTTGCATTGATCGGCGCCGCCCCATGTCCTCCCCTGCTCTCTTCGATTTTTTCCTTCCCTGCCCGCGCGGCCTCGAAGCCGCGCTTGCCGCCGAGCTCGCGGAGATCGCCGCGCGCCACGCCGGCGCGGCGCAGTTCGAAGCAGGCGCGCAAGTGCCGGGCGGCGTGCATTTTCGCGGCGGCTGGAAAGCCGGCATGGCAGCGAACCTGCATTCGCGGATCGCGAGCCGCGTGCTTCTGAAAATCGCGCATCGTCCGTATCGCAACGAGCAGGACATCTATGCACTCGCCGCCGAGCAGCGCTGGGAGCAGTGGTTCTCGGCGAACGAAACGCTGCGCGTCGACATCACCGCGATCAAATCGCCGCTGCGCAGCCTCGAATTCGCGACGTTGCGCGTGAAGGACGCTGTCTGCGACCGCCTGCGTGAAGTCAGCGGCGCGCGCCCGAGCATCGATACCGCACAACCCGACGTGCGCATCTTCGCGTTCCTGACGGCGACCGATTGCACGCTCTACCTCGACACCTCGGGCGAGCCGCTCTTCAAGCGCGGCTGGCGGCTCGACAAGGGCGCGGCGCCGCTGCGCGAGAACCTCGCGGCAGGCATCCTGCGCCTCACCGGCTGGACTGCGGGCACGCCCCTCTATGACCCGATGTGCGGCAGCGGCACGTTCCTCGCAGAAGCGGCGCAGGTCGCGCTGAACATCGCGCCGGGCGTCGAGCGCCGCTTCGGCTTCGAAAAGCTCAAGCAGTACGACGTCAGCGCGTGGCAAGCGCTCAAGGTCGAAGCGCTGGATGCCAAGCGCGCCGCCCGCGCGTCGCGTGCGGATCTGGGGATCTTCGGCAGCGATATCTCCGGCGACATGCTCGAGAAGGCGCGCGCGAACTTCGAACGCGCCGGCTTGGGATCGATCGTGCTCAAGCAGGTCGACGCGCGCGGCATGACGCCGCCGGTCGCGGCGCCGGGCATCCTGGTCGCGAATCCCCCGTACGGCGAGCGGATCGAAGTGCGCGGCCGCGGTCCGCGCGGCGAAGTCCGCGAAACCCGGCGCGGCGACGACAACGAAGGCTTCCGCCGCGTGCATACCGATGCGCCCGACAGCGAGTTTTTCCAATCGCTCGGCGACGCACTCAAGCAGCGCTTCTCGGGCTGGCGCGCGTTCATCCTCACGTCCGACCGCAAGCTGCCGGGCCAATTGCGCCTGCGCGAATCGACGAAGACGCCGCTTTTCAACGGCGCGCTCGAATGCCGCCTGTTCCGCTTCGATCTGGTGACGGGCAGCGTCAAGCAGCGTCCGGCGGGCGATACGCCGGACTGATCCGTCCGTCGGCGCGGACTCCTTCTCGAGCCCGCGCTTCAACTCTTGCCAAGCTGCTGACAGAACGCTGTCAGCAGGGCAGTCGCAGACTCCACTCATGCGCCATCCGGCGCTTTGTCCGGCTTACCGCCACTCTTCTCGGAGACTGTCATGACTGCTGCCACTCTCGCATCCACCCGCGTGCTGTCCTGGTTCGAAATTCCGGCGATGGATTTCGACCGCGCCGTGCGCTTCTACGAAGCCGCGCTCGACGTGCCGCTCCAACGCGAAGTCTTCGGCGGCGTGCCGATCGCCGTCTTCGCACATGAGGAAGGCGCCACGGGCGGCGCGATCGTCTTCAACCCGCAGCAGACGAAGCCGGCCGCCGACGGCGTGCTCGTGTATCTCGACGCGTCGCCGACCGTCACCGACGCACTCGCGCGTGTCGAACGCGCCGGCGGCAAGAAGCACGGCCCGGCGATCGAGCTACCCAACAACATCGGTTACATCGCGTTCTTCACCGATAGCGAAGGCAACCGCGTCGGCCTGCATTCGCTGAAGCTCGCGTGATGCGCGTGGTCGGCGGTGGTTGGAGCGCGGCGCTATCATCATTGGATTGCCGCTGTCCGGCTGACTGCCGTCCTCCACGTCATCTACGTCTGCCATGACTCGCCGCGCCGACCGCCTGTTCCAGATCGCCGAGCTGTTGCGCGGCCGGCGTCTCACGACCGCGCAACAGCTCGCGGAATGGCTGTCCGTGTCGCCGCGCACCGTGTATCGCGACGTGCGCGATCTACAGCTGTCAGGCGTGCCGATCGAAGGCGAAGCGGGGATCGGCTACCGGCTCTCCCGTTCCGCGAGCCTGCCGCCGCTCACGTTCACCGCCGACGAGTTGGCCGCGCTCGCCGCAGGAGCGCGGATGATCGAGACGTGGGGCGGCGCTGGGCTCGCGGGCGGTGCGCGCAGCGCGCTCGCGAAGATCGCCTCCGCGATGCCCGCCGACAAGCGCGCGACGCTCGAACGCCTCGCGGTATTCGCGCCGTCGTTTCATATCGATCGGGAGTTTTCGGTGAAGGTGGATGCGCTGCACCGGGCCGTCGATACGAAACACGTGGTGAGCTTCGCGTACCGCGACCGGGTCGGACAGGAAACCGAGCGGCGCGTGTGGCCGCTCAGTCTGATCTACTGGGGCGGACGCTGGACGATCGGCGCGTGGTGCGAACTGCGCTCGGATTTCCGCAACTTCGACATCGCGCGGATGACGAGCGTCGAGCCGCACGAGCCGTTTCCCGACATGGAGGGAAGACGGCTCGCGGATTATCTGCGGCGCGTCAATGCGCCTTCCAACTGATGCAAGCGAACGCGCCCGGTGTTCGGGCGCGTTGCTTCAATCGACCGACTTCACCATATCCTCGATGACCTTCTTCGCATCGCCAAAGACCATCATCGTCTTGTCCATGTAGAAGAGATCGTTGTCGAGCCCGGCATACCCCGCCGCCATCGAGCGTTTATTGACGATCACCGTGCGCGCCTTGTACGCCTCGATGATCGGCATGCCCGCGATCGGCGACTTCGGATCGTTCTTCGCCGCTGGGTTCACCACATCGTTCGCGCCGAGCACGAGCACCACGTCGACTTGGCCGAACTCGCCGTTGATGTCCTCCATTTCATGGACGATCTCGTACGGCACTTCCGCTTCCGCGAGCAGCACGTTCATATGGCCCGGCATCCGTCCCGCGACCGGGTGAATCGCGTACTTCACGTCGACGCCCTTCTCGACGAGCTTGTCGGTCAGCTCCTTCAACGCATGCTGCGCGCGCGCCACGGCGAGCCCGTAGCCCGGCACGATCACGACCGTCTCCGCGTTGCCGAGCATGAACGACGCATCCTCGGCCGAGCCCGACTTCACCGGCCGCTGCTCCGCGGAGCCGCCTGCTGTCGCCGCCCCCGCTTCCGCGCCGAAGCCACCGAGAATCACGTTGAAGAACGAGCGGTTCATGGCCTTGCACATGATGTACGACAGAATCGCACCCGACGACCCCACGAGCGACCCGGCAATGATCAGCATCGCGTTGTTCAGCGAGAAGCCGATGCCCGCCGCCGCCCATCCCGAGTACGAGTTGAGCATCGACACGACGACCGGCATGTCCGCCCCGCCGATCGGGATGATGATCAGCACGCCGAGTGCGAACGCGATCAGCGTCATGATGATGAACGGCAGCCAAGATTGCGTGAGAAAGAAGATCACGCCAAAGCCGATCATGCCGAGCGCGAGCATCAGGTTGATCAAGTGCTGTCCGGGGTAGACCACGGGCGCGCCCTGGAACAAGCGGAACTTGTACTTGCCCGAGAGCTTGCCGAACGCGATCACCGAACCGGAGAACGTGATCGCGCCGACGAACGTGCCGATGAAGAGCTCGATGCGGTTGCCGTACGGCAGGAAGCCCGGCACCGGATTGTTCGGATCGACAAGACCGAAGGCCGCCGGCTCCGACACCACCGCATACGCGATGCACACCGCCGCCAGACCGATCAGCGAGTGCATCGCCGCGACGAGCTCCGGCATCTTCGTCATCTCGACGCGCGCGGCGACATACGCGCCGACCGCGCCGCCCACCACCAGCGCGGCAAACACCAGACCGAGCCCGAGCCCCAGATTCGAGCCCAGCACGTACGCCTGCTTCATGATCAGCGTGACCGTGGTGCCAATCGCGATCGCCATCCCGACCATCCCGAACACATTGCCGGCGCGCGCGCTCTTCGGATTCGACAGCCCCTTGAGCGCCTGGATGAAGCACACCGACGCCACGAGGTACAACAGCGTAACGACGTTGATGCTCATTTACGCGCCCTCCTTCGAACCAGCGGGACCCGCGATCTTCTTGGGCTCTTTCTTCTTGAACATCTCGAGCATTCGCCTGGTGACGAGGAACCCGCCGAACACGTTGACCGCAGCGAGCGCGACCGCGACCGTGCCGAAGAACTTGCCGGGACCGACCGTCAAGCCCGCCGCGAGCATCGCGCCGACGATCACGATCGCCGAGATCGCGTTGGTGACCGCCATCAGCGGCGTGTGCAGCGCGGGCGTCACGTTCCAGACGACGTGGTAGCCGACGTACACCGCCAGCACGAAGATGATCAGATTAATGACCGTATGATTGATGACTTCCATTGCCGTCCCCTAAGCCTTGCGCGTGACTTCGCCGTCGCGGGCCAAAAGCGTGGCCGCGACGATGTCGTCCGCGAGATCGATGTTGAGCGTGCCTTCCTTCGTGACGATCAGCTTCAGGAAGTCGAGCAGGTTGCGCGCGTAGAGCGAGGACGCGTCGGCCGCGACCATCGCCGCGAGGTTCGTGAAGCCGACGATCGTCACGCCGTGCTTCACCACCACCTGATCCGCTTCGGTGAGCGGACAATTACCGCCGTGCCGGCCTTCGAACTCGGGGCCGCGACCCGCCGCGAGATCGACGATCACCGAGCCGGGTTTCATCGCCCTCACGGTGTCGACGGAGATCAGCGTCGGCGCGGGGCGCCCCGGAATCAGCGCGGTCGAGATGATGATGTCGGCCTGCTTCGCGCGCTCGTGCACCGCCACGGCCTGCCGCGCGAGCCAGCTCGGCGGCATCGGCCGCGCATAGCCGCCGACGCCTTCCGCCGCTTCGCGCTCTTCTTGCGTTTCGTAAGGCACGTCGATGAACTTCCCGCCGAGCGATTCGATCTGCTCTTTCACCGCGGGACGCACGTCGGACGCTTCGATCACCGCGCCCAGGCGCTTGGCCGTCGCGATCGCCTGCAGGCCCGCGACGCCCGCGCCCAACACCAGCACGCGCGCCGCCTTTACGGTGCCTGCAGCGGTCATCAACATCGGCAGAAAGCGCGGATAGCGTTCGGCGGCGACGAGCACCGCCTTGTAGCCGGCGATGTTGGCCTGCGACGAGAGCACGTCGAGGCTTTGCGCACGCGTCGTGCGCGGCGCGGCTTCGAGCGAGAACGCGGTCACCCCGGCGCTCGCCAACTGTGCGGCGTTATCGGCGTTGAACGGATCGAGCATGCCGACGAGCACGGCGCCGCGTTTCATCAGCGGCAGCTCATCAGCGGTTGGGGATTGGACTTTGAGAACGAGATCGGCATTGAACGCGGCCGCCGCATCGACAAGCTCCGCGCCCGCGTCGGCAAACGCTTCGTCGGTGAAGCTCGCCGCGGTGCCGGCGCCTTTCTGGATCGTGACGCGATGACCTTGAGCGACGTACTTCTTGACCGTCTCGGGCGTCGCGGCGACGCGCGTTTCGTTGGCACGCGTCTCGGCTGGCACTCCGATGTGCATCGTGGATTCCTCCTCTGCCTTCTTGTTGTCAAGCGAAGATGAGCCAGCGAAGCACGCCGGCCCTCATAGCTACGGCTAATTATTGCGACGGATTCACCGCGTCACTTTAACCCGAAAGTGCGCGAGCGCCGAAATTTGGTCCAACCCCGATAGGTGGCAGATCTGCGCCGCTCCGGCAGCCCGGGCGGGCAAACGGTAAAATGCGCGTCTATGAAACCGGAAACCTGGGTCCCGCACGTGACGGTGGCGGCGATCGTCGAGCGCGACGGGCGTTTTCTCGTGGTCGAGGAGCACACCGCCGACGGCTTGCGCATTAACCAACCGGCCGGTCATCTGGAGGCCGGTGAAACGCTTGTCGAGGCAGTCGTGCGCGAAACGCTGGAGGAAACGGCGCATCCGTTCGCACCAGAAGCGCTGGTCGGCATGTACATGACGCACTTCGGAAGGCCAGACAGCTACGGCACCACGTATTTGCGCTTCACGTTCTGCGGAACGACGGGCGAGGTGCTGACGGATCGCGCGCTCGATGCCGACATCGTTCGCACGCTGTGGCTCACCGCCGACGAGCTGCGCGCCGCGAGCCAGCGCCACCGCACGCCGCTCGTCATGCAATGCGTCGACGATTACCTCGCGGGCCGGCGTTTCCCGCTCGACTTCGTGCATACGCATTCAGTCGGGCCCAAGCTAGACATTTAGTGAATCCATGAGCAAGCAACGGGTGGTAGTGGGCATGTCGGGCGGCGTCGATTCGTCGGTGACGGCATGGCTCCTCAAAGAACAGGGCTACGAAGTCGTCGGCCTCTTCATGAAGAACTGGGAAGACGACGACGACAGCGAGTACTGCTCGACGCGGCAGGACTGGATCGACGTCGTCTCGGTCGCCGATCTGATCGGCATAGACGTCGAAGCGGTCAATTTCGCCGCCGAATACAAGGACCGCGTGTTCGCGGAGTTCCTGCGCGAGTACTCCGCCGGCCGCACGCCGAATCCGGACGTGCTCTGCAACGCCGAGATCAAGTTCAAGGCGTTTCTCGATCATGCGATGTCGCTGGGTGGCGAGACCATCGCCACCGGCCACTACGCGCGCGTGCGCGAAGTCGACGGTCGCTTCGAGCTCTTGAAGGCGCTCGACCATACCAAGGACCAGTCGTATTTCCTGCACCGTCTCAACCAGGCGCAGCTCTCGAAGACGCTCTTCCCGCTCGGCGAAATCCCGAAGACGAAAGTCCGCGAGATCGCCGCGCAAATCGGCCTGCCGAACGCGAAGAAGAAGGATTCGACTGGCATCTGCTTCATCGGCGAACGACCGTTCCGCGATTTCCTGAACCGCTACCTGCCGACCAAGCCGGGGCCGATGAAGACGCCGGACGGCAAGACCGTCGGCGAGCACATCGGGCTCGCGTTCTACACGTTCGGCCAGAGGAAGGGGATCGGGCTCGGCGGCAGCAAGACGGGCAGCGGCGAGCCGTGGTTCGTCGCGGGCAAGGACATTCCTTCCAACACGCTCTACGTCGTACAGGGGCACGACCATCCGTGGCTGCTGTCGGAAACGCTCGTCGCGGGCAACACGAGCTGGGTCGCGGGCCAGGCGCCCGAGCCGGGCAAGCGTTGCGGCGCGAAGACCCGCTACCGGCAGGCCGATGCGGCCTGCACATTCGCGCAAGCCAGTGCCTTTGACGGCTCCAACGCGGCCGTTGGCGAGCATTTCGAACTGGCGTTCGAGCACGCGCAGTGGGCCGTCACGCCCGGCCAGTCCGCGGTGCTCTACGACGGCGATATCTGCCTCGGCGGCGGCATCATCGAGCACGCCGCCACGGCCCAGCCGGCCGCGCGCCGCCCCGACGCGGCGCTTCTCGCAGCACGCTGAAACCTATTGCGGGTAGACTTGGCGCTCGCCCGGTGACGGCGGCACGAGAGCCGCACCGGCGAGATCCCCCACCCGCAACCGAGGCTGCCCGCGCCCCGCATGAAGACGGCCCGGTGCGGCGGTCCGTCCGTTGCGGTGATCCGTTATCGCTTTGGAGCCCTCATGTTCTCTCGACGCTATCTTGCGATGTGGTGCGCCGTGCTGCTTCTCGTGGCCGTCGCCATCCTCGCCGCGCGGCATTCGATCGCGTGGCTGTGGGTCGTGATCCCGCTTGCGCTCGTCGCGCTCGGTCTGTTCGACCTCAATCAGGAACGTCACAGCATCCTGCGCAACTACCCGCTGTGGGGTCACTTGCGCTTCATGTTCGAGTTCATCCGGCCGGAGATCCGTCAGTACTTCGTCGAGGACGATACCGACGAGAAGCCGTTCTCGCGCGCCCAGCGCAGCATCGTCTACCAGCGCTCGAAAAACGAAGTCGACAGCCGCCCGTACGGCACCGAGCTCGACGTCAAAGCGGTCGCGCACGAATGGATCAGCCACTCGCTCGCGCCGACCAAGCTCGCGAGCCACGACTTCCGCATCACGGTCGGCGCCGATCGCGCGCAGCCGTATTCGATGTCGATCTTCAACGTCTCGGCGATGAGCTTCGGCTCGCTGTCGGCGAACGCGATCCGCGCGCTGAACCTCGGCGCCAAGAAAGGCAACTTCGCACACGACACCGGCGAAGGCTCGATGTCGAAATATCACCGCGAGCACGGCGGCGACATCATCTGGGAGGTCGCCTCGGGCTATTTCGGCTGCCGCAACGACGACGGCACGTTCAACCCCGACAAGTTCGCGAAGCAGGCGCAAGAGCCGCAGGTGAAGATGATCGAAGTGAAGCTCTCGCAAGGCGCGAAGCCCGGCCACGGCGGCGTGCTGCCGGCCGCGAAGATCACGCCGGAGATCGCCGAGACGCGCGGCGTGCCGATGGGCCGAGACTGCATCTCGCCCGCGACGCACTCCGAATTCTCGACGCCGCGCGGGCTGCTCGAATTCGTCGACCGTCTGCGCAACCTCTCGGGCGGAAAGCCGACCGGCTTCAAGCTCTGCGTCGGCCATCCGTGGGAGTTCTTCGGCATTGCGAAGGCGATGCTCGAGACGGGGATCACGCCGGACTTCATCGTCGTCGACGGCGCGGAAGGCGGCACGGGCGCGGCGCCGCTCGAATTCACCGACCACGTGGGCGTGCCGCTGCAAGAAGGCTTGCTCCTCGTGCACAACACGCTCGTCGGCATCGGCTTGCGCGACAAGATTCGCATCGGCGCGAGCGGCAAGATGATCACCGCGTTCGATATCGCGAGGACGCTCGCGATCGGCGCCGACTGGGTGAACGCCGCGCGCGGCTTCATGTTCGCGGTCGGCTGCATCCAGGCGCAGACCTGCCACACCGGCCGCTGCCCGACCGGCGTGGCGACGCAAGACCCGGTGCGCCAACGCGCGATCGTCGTGCCGGACAAGGCCGATCGCGTCTTCAACTTCCACCACAACACGCTGCATGCGCTGCAGGAGATTATTCAGGCGGCGGGTCTCGAGCATCCCGGCGACTTGCGCGCGCATCACATCGTGCGGCGCGTGTCGTCGCATGAGGTGAAGTTGATGTCGCAGTTGCTGTGCTATCTCGAACCGAACGATCTCTTGAACGGCAACTACCGCTTCTGGCTGTATGAGAAATGGTGGCCGCTCGCGCGCAGCGATTCGTTTGCTTTGAAGAATGAAGGCGCGATAGCTGCTTGAGCTCAGCCGACGACGCGTGCGCTCAGGTTTGCACCCAGCGCGGCAGCAACCAACGTTGCAGCGTCGTCAGCAAATAATCGGCGATCCACGCCACGACGCCCAACGCGAGCATCGCAGCCCACACGCCGCTCGCATTGAACTCGCGCAACGAGGCCGCGATCACGCACCCGATCCCCTGCGTCGCGCCGAGAAACTCAGCGGCGAGCGTTCCTGCGAGCGCCAACGCGAAGGCCAGGCGCAGGTTTTCGAGCGTCCCGCGCAGCGCTGCGGAAACCGTCTCAGTGACGGTCGAGTGCCGCGCTTCGGATGTCGAACCATCGCCACGCGTATTGCCATCAACCGCGGACGCGCGCTGATACGCATTCCCGAACACGATGAAGAACGCCATCACGACAGCAAGCGCAATCTTCGACGTCATCCCCGACCCCAGCGCAAACACGAAGATCGCGCCGAGCACGATCAGCGGCAACGCGTTGGCGATCTTGATGTAAAAGCCGAACACGTCGGCCAATAGCGTGTTGCGAACGAGCACGACCGCGCACCCCGCGCCCGCGATCGCTCCCACGACAAGTCCCAGCAAAGCCTCTTCGAATGTGATCTGCAGCTGCGCGATGAGCGGCCCTTGCGCAGTCCCCTCGCGAAACCAATAGAAGAGCTGCCGCGCGATCGACGAAGGCATCGAATAGAAGAACGGATCGATCCAATTGCGTCGCGCGGCCAATTCCCAACCGATCGCCACCAGCAGCGCGAGCACGATGCGCAAGCCGATCACGAGCTTGCGCCGCGAGCGTTGCGGCTTACTTGAAGTGAGTTCGGCCCGACCGGGTCCCGCATCCGCGATGCGAGACGGCGCGCCGTGAGACATCGGTTGGTTCATCGCCGTCCGCCTTGACTGAGCTGGTGGAAACACCGTACACGTCAGCCTGCACGTGTACCGTGCGGGCACGAACAGTGGCTTGCCGGCGCGGCAAATGACTAGCGGACGACCGTACGATCAGACCTTCAGCGGCTGCGCGGCAATATTTTCCGGCGCCGCGCAGCGTCCCGGCTCAAGCGGGAACGGTATCGATGAACGACTGCCGTTGCGACAGCTTCGCGTAGTGCTTGTCGAGATTCGGATGCTTGTCGCGCCAGTTCAATTCCGGGAAGCGGAAATCAAGGTAACCGAGTGCGCACCCAAGCGCGATATCGGCGAGCGAGTAGTGATTGCCGGTACACCAGGCGTTGCCGCCGAGCCCCTGCGACGTCGCAACGAGCCCTTCGTCGATCTTGCGCTGCTGGCGCGCGATCCACGATTCGACGCGATGCTCCTCCGGACGCTGCGTGCCCTCCACGCGAATCAGCACGCCCGCGTCGAGAATGCCGTCGGCGAGCGCCTCCCAGCAGCGCACTTCGATGCGCTCGCGCCCCGCCTGCGGAATCAGCTTGCCGACCGGCGACAGCGTATCGACGTACTCACAGATCACGCGCGAATCGAACACCGCTTCCCCGTCTTCCATCACCAGGCACGGCACCTTCCCGAGCGGATTGAACTGGTGAATACCCGTGTCGGGCGCCCAGACATCCTCGAGCACCAGTTGGTAGTCGATTTTCTTTTCAGCGAGCACAACCCGCGCCTTGCGGGTAAATGGGCTCGCGAGCGAACCGATTAATTTCATCATCTGCTTTTCTCAAAATTGAGAGGAAGAGTATACGTTGCCGACGATCATACCGGCGGTCGTCAGACGCCATCATATCGGCCGTTTCGGGCATGTGGATGGAATGCAACAGCGCGGCTGGAGGGGCGCCCCTCAAACGACAACGCGGCACAGCGCCCTCCGGATGACCGGCGCTGCCCGACTTAAAAGTGTTTATGAATTGAGCGCTACAATCGCACGATGAATAAGTCGACCGAACTCTCCAGCGCCGCCGGCGCCGCGCAGGGAATCCCCCTCGGGGACGTCTACCTTGGCCGCCGCGAACGCGTGCTCGCCGCGCTGCGCGCCGCGGGCGGCGGACTCGCCATCGTCCCGACTGCGCGCGAAGCGCTGCGCAACCGCGACGCCGACTACCCCTACCGCCACGACAGCTACTTTTACTACCTGACCGGCTTCACCGAACCGGAGGCCGTGCTCGTGCTCGACACCGGTGCGGAACCGGGCGAGCCGGCGTCGATCCTCTTCTGCCGCGAGAAAGATCCGGCGCGGGAGACCTGGGAAGGCTTCCGTTTTGGTCCGGAAGGTGCGCGCGAAGCGTTCGGCGTCGACGCCGCGTTTCCGATCGACGCACTCGATACCGAGCTGCCGCGCCTGATCGCCGATGCCCCCGCGCTGCACTACGGGTTCGGGATGTCGGCGGAGCTGGACGAACAGGTGCGCCGCTGGCTCGACGCGGTGCGCGCCAAGAGCCGCAGCGGCGTGACGGCGCCCGCCGTGCTGCACGACCTGCTGCCGGTGCTCGACGAGATGCGGCTCATCAAAGACGAGCACGAGCTCGCGATCATGCGCCGCGCCGCCCGCATTTCCGCCGAGGCCCACCGCCGCGCGATGCAGGCGTGCCGCCCCGGCGTACGCGAATACGAACTCGAGGCGGAACTGCTGTACACGTTCCGCCGCCGCGGCGCCCAGGCGCCGGCCTACGGCTCGATCGTCGCCGCCGGCGCCAACGCGTGCGTGCTGCACTACCCGGCCGGCAACGCGGTCGCGAAAGACGGGGACCTGATCCTGATCGACGCCGCCTGCGAACTCGACGGCTACGCATCCGACATCACCCGCACCTTCCCGGCCAACGGCCGTTTCTCGCCGGCGCAGCGGGAGCTGTACGACATCGTGCTCGCCGCCCAGCAAGCCGCCATCGACGCGACCCGTGCCGGCGCGCACTTCGACACGCCGCACCAAGCCGCCGTGCGCGTGCTGTCGCAAGGGCTTCTCGATACCGGCATCATCGACCGCCAGCACTTCGCGTCGGTCGACGACGTCATCGCCGAGCGCGCCTACGCGCCGTTCTACATGCACCGCACGGGCCACTGGATCGGCATGGACGTGCACGACTGCGGCGACTACCGGGAGCGCAATGCCGCGCCCGACGAAACGGGCGCACCGCCGTCGCGCATCCTGAAGCCGTCGATGACGCTCACGATCGAGCCCGGCCTCTACGTGCGCGCGAGCGAAAGCGTGCCGGAGCGCTATTGGAACATCGGCATTCGCATCGAAGACGACGCGATCGTCACCGCCGACGGCTGCGAGCTGATGACGCGCGACGTGCCGGTGAAGGCCGACGAAATCGAAGCGCTGATGCGCGAAACGCAAGCTGCCGCGCCTCGCCAATGAAGCGCGAATGAACATCGAAACCGTTTCCGTACGATGAAAGACGCCCCCGCCGCTGCCCACGCGCAACCGGCTTCCACCGCCGCTTCAGAGCGGCCATTCGATTTCGACGTGACGATCGTTGGCGCCGGGCCGGTCGGCCTCGCGCTCGCCGCCTGGCTGGCCCGGCGCAGCGCGACGCAAGCGCTGTCGATCGCGCTCATCGACGCGCGCGAGCCCGAAAGCGCGACCAGCGACCCGCGCGCGATCGCGGTCTCGCAAGGCAGCCGCATGCTGCTCGAACCGCTTGCGGCATGGCCCGCGGACGCGACCGCGATCGAACGCATTCACGTATCGCAGCGCGGCCACTTCGGACGCACGCTGATCGAGCACGACGAGCATGAACTGCCTGCGCTCGGCTACGTCGCGCGCTATGGATCGATCGTCACGACACTTGCGCGGGCCGTGCGCGGCACGCAAGTCCACTGGTTCACGTCGACCTCGGCCCTGCCCCCGCTTCGCGAACACGACGGCGTCACGCTGCCGATCGAAAACGCGCAGGGCGCCCGCAGCCTGCGCACGCGGCTTCTCGTGAACGCCGAAGGCGGTCTGTATCAGGACCAGCGCCGCACCGGGTCGAGCCTCGAGTGCGCCGGCGACGGCGACCGCACGGCAGGCAGCTCGCGCGACTACAAGCAGACCGCGCTCGTCGGCACCGTCACCGTGTCAGCGCCCCAGCCGCATGTCGCGTGGGAGCGCTTCACGTCCGAAGGGCCAATCGCGCTGTTGCCGATGGGCGGCGCGCGCAACGCGGACTACTCGCTCGTCTGGTGCTCGGCGCCCGACGAAGCCGCGCGCCGCGCGCAGCTATCGGACGCCGAGTTCCTCGCCGAGCTCGGCACGGTGTTCGGCTCACGTATGGGGCGCTTCGAAGCGATCGCCGGCCGGGCGTCGTTCCCGCTCGGCCTGAACGCGGTCGATACGCTCGTCAAAGGGCGCGTCGTCGCGATCGGCAATGCGGCGCAAACGCTGCACCCCGTCGCCGGCCAGGGATTGAACCTCGGTTTGCGCGATGCGCACGCGCTCGCCGACGCGCTTTCCGAATTCGGCGCGACGCCGCTTGCGCTCGCGTCGTTCGCCGAGCGCCGCTCGCTTGATCGGCGCCTGACGATCGGCGCCACCGATACGCTCGCCCGCCTCTTCACGATCGACTTCGCCCCGCTCGCGACGCTGCGCGGGCTGGCGCTGGCGGGGCTCGAACTGATGCCCGCGGCGAAAACGGCGCTCGCGCGGCAGATGATGTTCGGCCAGCGGCGCTGATACACGGCAATGAGGCAATGGGTGGTACGCGCGGTTTTGCCGCGCACACGTGCTTAGCGCGCGACGGCTTAGCTGATCCACGCGGCGCAACTGCCCAGCGCGGGCGAAATCGATACCAGCCGAATCCGCCATTTCGCGCCACTCGCCAGCCCGCAGGGTTCGCAACGGTCGTTGCGAACGCGTGTTAACGCTAAAATACGCGTTTCCCGTCGCACCTCGCACTCGCGCCCCAAAGGCGCGCAAGCCCATTCAGCCATGCCTACGCTCGGTTCCCACAATCTGCGCAACAACCTGTTCGTCGCCCCGATGGCCGGCGTGACGGATCGGCCGTTCCGCCAATTGTGCAAGCGGCTCGGGGCGGGGTACGCGGTGTCCGAGATGGTCGCGTCGAACGCGCAGCTCTGGAAGAGCGAAAAGACGATGCGCCGCGCGAACCACGCCGGTGAGGTCGAACCCATCGCGGTTCAAATAGCGGGAGCGGACCCGGCGATGATGGCCGAAGCCGCGCGCTACAACGTGGCGAACGGCGCGCAGATCATCGACATCAACATGGGCTGCCCGGCCAAGAAGGTCTGCAACGTCGCAGCCGGCTCGGCGCTGTTGCAAAACGAGCCGCTCGTCGTGCAGATCGTTGAGGCGGTGGTCGCGGCGGTCGGCGTCGGGCCGGACGCCGTGCCCGTCACACTGAAGATCCGCACCGGCTGGAACCGCGACAACAAGAACGCCATCAAGGTGGCGCAGCTCGCCGAAAACGCTGGCATTTCGATGCTGACCGTGCACGGCCGCACGCGCGCCGATCTCTATCACGGCGAAGCCGAGTACGAAACGATCGCCGCAGTGAAGGCCGCGGTGCGCATCCCGGTCGTCGCGAACGGCGACATCACGTCGCCGCAAAAAGCCAAGGCCGTGCTGGCCGCCACTGGGGCCGACGCGATCATGATCGGCCGCGCGGCCCAGGGACGGCCGTGGCTGTTCCGTGAAATCGAGCATTTCCTGCAAACCGGCGAACTGCTGCCGCCGCCGCGCATCGACGAAATCCAGCAGGTCATGAACGAGCATCTGGAAGATCACTACGCGTTCTATGGTGAATTTACCGGCGTGCGTACTGCGCGCAAACACATCGGCTGGTACACTCGCGGCCTTTCGGGCGCCAACGCATTCCGTCACCGGATGAACACGCTCGATACGACACGCGAACAACTGCTCGCCGTCAATGCATTCTTCGACGAGCAGAAAACGCTCTCCGATCGTCTCGTGTACGTCGACGACGAAACCGGCGAGCCGGACAAAACCGACCGATTAGCAGCATGAGCAAGCACAATATCGAACAATGCGTCCGCGACAGCCTGGGCATGTACTTCCAGGACCTCGACGGCTCGAATCCGCACGACGTCTATGAAATGGTGATGTCGTGCGTCGAAAAACCGATGCTCGAGGTGGTGCTCGAGCAAGCGGGCGGCAATCAGTCGCTCGCGGCCGAGTATCTCGGCATCAACCGCAACACGTTGCGCAAGAAGCTGCAGCAGCACGGCTTGCTGTAACTTCGCGCGCCGCTCCTGTCCCTCCTCGGCCTTTTCATCATGATCAAGCAAGCGCTCATCTCCGTTTCCGACAAGTCCGGCATCGTCGACTTCGCCAAATCGCTGTCGGAGCTCGGCGTCAAGATCCTGTCGACCGGCGGCACCGCGAAACTGCTCGCGGACGCGGGCCTTTCCGTCACCGAAGTCGCCGACTACACCGGCTTTCCGGAAATGCTGGACGGGCGCGTGAAAACCCTGCATCCGAAGGTGCACGGCGGCATCCTCGCGCGCCGCGACCTGCCCGAGCACATGGCGGCGCTTGAAAAGCACAACATCCCGACGATCGATCTGCTCGTCGTGAACCTGTATCCGTTCGTCGCGACGGTGTCGAAAGACGAGTGCACGCTGGAAGACGCGATCGAGAACATCGACATCGGCGGCCCGACGATGCTGCGCTCCGCCGCAAAAAATCATCGCGACGTAACCGTGGTCGTCGACCCAGCCGACTACGCTATCGTGCTCGATGAAATGCGCGCCAACGGCAATAAGGTCGGCTACAAGACGAACTTCCGCCTCGCGACGAAGGTGTATGCGCACACGGCGCAATACGACGGCGCGATCACGAACTACCTGACGAGCCTGACCGAAGAGCTGTCGCACAAAGAGCGCAACACGTATCCGGCCACGTTCAACCTCGCATTCGAGAAGGTGCAGGACCTGCGTTACGGCGAGAACCCGCACCAAAGCGCGGCGTTCTACCGCGACATCGAAGTGCCGGCGGGCGCGCTCGCGAACTACCGCCAGCTGCAAGGCAAGGAACTCTCGTACAACAACATCGCCGACTCCGACGCCGCGTGGGAATGCGTGAAGACCTTCGACGCACCGGCTTGCGTAATCATCAAGCACGCCAATCCGTGCGGTGTGGCGATCGGCGCAAACGCTGGCGAAGCTTATGCGAAGGCGTTCCAGACGGATCCGACCTCGGCGTTCGGCGGCATCATCGCGTTCAACCGCGAAGTCGATGAAGCAACGGCGCAGGCCGTCGCGAAACAGTTCGTCGAGGTGCTGATCGCGCCGTCGTTCTCGGATGCTGCCAAGCAAGTGTTCGCCGCGAAGCTGAACGTGCGTCTGCTCGAAATCGCCTTGGGCGAAGGCCATAACGCGTTCGACTTGAAACGCGTCGGCGGCGGTCTGCTGGTGCAATCGCTTGATGCGAAGAATGTCCAGCCGCACGAACTGCGTGTCGTCACGAAGCGTCACCCGACGCCGCAAGAAATGGACGACCTGCTGTTCGCATGGCGCGTCGCAAAGTTCGTGAAGTCGAATGCGATTGTGTTCTGCGGCAAGGGCATGACGCTCGGCGTCGGCGCAGGCCAGATGAGCCGTGTTGATTCGGCGCGCATCGCGAGCATCAAGGCGCAGAACGCGGGTCTCTCGCTGAACAGCTCGGCGGTGGCGTCGGATGCGTTCTTCCCGTTCCGCGACGGCCTCGACGTCGTCGTGGCGGCAGGCGCGACCTGCGTGATCCAGCCGGGCGGCTCGATGCGCGACGACGAAGTGATCGCCGCCGCCGATGAGCACAACATCGCGATGGTGGTAACGGGCGTGCGGCACTTCCGCCACTAAGCCCAGCGCGCTCCTGGCGCCCACTGAGAAACCCGGCGGCTTTGCGGCAGCCGGGTTTTTTGTTGCCGCGATTTTCAGTGTCTTTTCCGGCGCCGCGCTCGCCGTCGCTCTCCAATGCCTGTCAGCGGCCGCCCTATTCGTTGTAGTATCGCAAGCACTTTCCTCCCCTCGCTTTACATGAGAATCCTCGGCATCGACCCCGGCTTGCGTGTGACCGGCTTCGGCGTAATCGACCAAAGCGGCCATCAGCTCACCTACGTGACAAGCGGCGTGATCAAGACCGCGGATGCCGCGCTGCCCGAGCGCCTGGGCACGATTTTCGAGGGGATCTCGACGCTGATCCGCGAGCACCGGCCCGATCAGTCGGCCATCGAAAAGGTGTTCGTCAACGTCAACCCACAGTCCACCTTGTTGCTTGGCCAGGCGCGGGGCGCCGCGATTTGCGGGCTCGTCGCGGGCGGCGTGCCGGTCGCCGAATACACCGCGCTGCAATTGAAGCAAGCGGTGGTCGGCTATGGCCGCGCAACGAAAGAGCAAATGCAGCAGATGGTCGTGCGCTTGCTGAAACTCTCCGGCGTGCCCAGCACCGACGCCGCCGACGCCCTCGGCATGGCGATCTGCCACGCCCACGGCGGCGATACGCTCAACACGCTGGGCGGCATCGCGCCCGCGCTCGCGAAAAAAGGCTTGCGAGTGCGGCGCGGACGGCTCATCGGTTAATCGCGCTAGCGCTGCGCTACACTCGCGCATTCCCTCACCGCTTCCCTCACGATTGAACTCGCCATGATCGGTCGCATTGCCGGCGTCCTGCTGGAAAAAAATCCGCCTCATCTGCTCGTCGATTGCAACGGCGTCGGCTACGAAGTCGATGTGCCGATGAGCACGTTCTACAACCTGCCCTCGACCGGCGAAAAAGTAGTGCTGCTCACGCAGTTGATCGTGCGCGAGGACGCGCACCTCCTGTACGGCTTCGGCTCCGCGCAGGAGCGCTCGACGTTCCGCGAGCTGCTGAAAATCACGGGCATCGGCGCACGAATGGCGCTCGCGGTACTGTCGGGCATGAGCGTGCATGAACTGTCCCAGGCGGTCACGCTGCAGGATGCGGCTCGCCTGACACGCGTGCCCGGCATCGGCAAGAAAACGGCGGAACGGCTGCTCCTCGAACTGAAGGGCAAACTGGGCGCCGACCTCGGCCCGATGGCCGCTGCGGCGTCGGCATCCGACCACGCGACCGATATCCTGAACGCACTGCTCGCATTGGGTTACTCCGAAAAAGAGGCGCTGGCGGCCATCAAGAACGTGCCCGCGGGCACGGGTGTGTCCGAAGGCATCAAGCTGTCGCTGAAGGCGCTGTCGAAGGCGTAAAGCGCATCGACTGCGCTGCGGTATTCGCTTGAACCGCAGCGCACGGCATCTGCGCCAACGAACCGAGCTTCGCACGCCACGACTTGCCCCGCGACTCGGCCATTCGGCCTAGGGCGTTTTCACACCGATCGTCCTAGGCCGTTCGGCCGGCTTTCGGAACACGCCCTGCGCGGTACAATGCCTGCATGATCGAAACCGACAAACTCGCCGCCGAACGCATCATTGCCGCCACGCCCGCGTCGTCGCACGAAGAGGCGTTCGAGCGCGCGTTGCGCCCCCGTCAGCTCGACGAATACGTCGGGCAGGAAAAGGTGCGCGGTCAACTGGAAATTTTCATCGAGGCGGCCAAACGCCGTTCCGAAGCGCTCGATCACGTGCTGCTGTTCGGCCCGCCAGGGCTCGGAAAGACCACGCTCGCGCACATCATCGCGCGTGAAATGGGCGTGAATTTGCGGCAAACTTCGGGGCCCGTGCTGGAGCGCGCCGGCGACCTCGCCGCGCTTCTGACGAACCTCGAAGCGAACGACGTCCTCTTCATCGACGAAATCCATCGGCTCTCGCCGGTCGTCGAGGAAATTCTGTATCCCGCGCTCGAGGATTATCAAATCGACATCATGATCGGCGAGGGTCCGGCGGCGCGCAGCGTCAAGCTCGACCTGCAGCCGTTCACGCTGGTCGGTGCGACGACGCGCGCCGGCATGCTGACCAATCCCCTGCGCGACCGCTTCGGCATCGTTGCGCGTCTTGAGTTCTACGACGCCGAGCAGCTGTCGCGCATCGTGCGCCGCTCGGCAACGCTAATGGGCGCGCAGATCCATCCCGACGGCGCGCTCGAAATCGCGAAACGCTCACGCGGCACGCCGCGGATTGCAAACCGCCTGCTGCGTCGCGTGCGCGATTTTGCCGAGGTCAAGGCCGACGGCAACATTACTGCCAAAGTCGCCGACGCCGCGCTCGCGATGCTCGATGTCGACCCGGTCGGCTTCGATCTGATGGACCGTAAGCTGCTCGAAGCGATCCTGCATAAGTTCGACGGCGGCCCGGTCGGCGTCGACAACCTGGCGGCCGCCATCGGCGAAGAGCGTGACACCATCGAAGACGTGCTGGAGCCATACCTGATTCAGCAAGGCTTCCTGCAGCGCACGCCGCGCGGCCGCGTGGCGACGCTCTTGACCTACCGGCACTTCGGTCTCGCCGCGCCGGATTCGTCGAGCCCGGTACGCAATGTCTGGGACGCGGGAAACACCTGATCGGCCCACGGCGCGGAGACCTTCAACAATGTCCGATCACGCGGGCAGTCCCCACGACGAACACGCGAGTGGCGGCCCTCGGCTCCTCCAGCGGCTGCGCTCGAAACTCGCACAAGGCATCACGCATCTGACGACCGGCAGCGGCCCGAAGCTCGACTATGCTTCGCCGCCAGGAGACCCCGGCCTCTTCGGGCCGGACGCCGTCTGCTGGAGAGTTCATGCCGATTTCACGTCGATGATGGTCGGCGGCATCAGCGCCTTGATGCTCCAAGCGCTACATCCGCTCGCCCTCGCAGGGGTCTGGGATCACTCGTCGTTTCGCACCGATATCCTCGGGCGCCTGCGCCGCACCGCGACCTTCATCTCCGGCACCACCTACGGCAGCCGCAGCGATGCGCTGGCGCTGATCGAGCGCGTGAAGCAGATTCACCTCGGGGTCACCGGCACGGCACCGGACGATAGGCCGTATCAAGCAAGCGACCCGGCGCTGTTGACCTGGGTGCATGTCGCCGAGGTATCGAGTTTTCTCGCTGCCCATCTGCGCTACGTGAATCCGGCGCTTTCGGTCGCGGCGCAGGATCAGTATTACGCGGAAACAGCGCGCATCGCGCGGATGCTCGGCGCGACGCAAGTGCCAAGCTCAAAGGTCGAAATCGACGCGTACTTCAGCTCGATGCAATCCGAACTCGAAGCGGGACCGCGCACGCATGAGGTTGTGAAAATTCTAATGAATGCATCTCCGCCTAGCGCGGCAATGCGGCCTGCAGGCAGGCTCATGCTGAACGCCGGCGTGGACCTTCTGCCGGACTGGGCCCAACGGATGCTCGGGTTCGAGCAATTTGCCGGCGCGCGTCGCCTATTGGTGCGGCCCGGCGTGCACGCGATCGCCCCGGTGATGCGGTGGGCGCTCGTGAACGGCGTTTCGAAGCGCGCACGGCGCCGCGCCGCGGCTCGCTCGTCCTAGCATTCGAGCCCTCTGCGCCGCAAACCCGCCAAGTCAAACACAGAGCAGCGGGTAATCAGCGAAACAACTCCGGATCTTTGACGAACCCGTCGTCGTCGCTACCGCTGGCGAGGTGGTCGATATCGGCCCAGGCCAGCACTCGCGCTCGACCGCCTTCGAACTCCACCGTATTGATGCTCGTGTTGAGCAGCGCGTAATTACGCGGCGCATCGAGCGGAAGACCGTTGACGAAGCGATAGACGCAATCGAGCACGCCACCGTGCGCAACGCAAGCGATACGCCCTTCCGGATGTTCGGCGATGATCGACTCCACGGCGTGCACGACGCGGTGATAGAACACGCGGGACGACTCGCCGCCCTCCGGGGCGAAACCCGGATCGCGCGTCTGCCAGACCGCGTACGCATCCGGAAAGCGCGCCTCGATCTCGCCGCTATCGTGACCTTGAAAGACACCGTATGCACGCTCGCGCAAGCCGGGCTTCAATTGCAGCGGCAAGCCAAGCACAGCGGCGGCAGGTTGCGCGGTTTGCTGCGCGCGCTGCAGATCGCTCGAATAAATCGCATCGAGCTTGGCGCCCGATTGCGCCTCGCGCGCAAGGCGTGCCGCGAGTTGCTGCGCTTGGGCGAGGCCGCTTTGCGCAAGCGGAATGTCGATATGGCCTTGGATGCGCTTGATGCGATTCCAGTCGGTCTCGCCGTGTCGGATGAAGAGGACTTGGGTAGGCATGGGGCTAGGGTGAGAGTGAGTAACAGGCCCTAGCCGCGCGTTTGCAACCAGAACGTAACGGGGCCGTCGTTGACGAGCGAGACCTGCATGTCGGCGCCGAATTCGCCAGTCTCGACGACCGGATGTTTGGCTTTCGCCGCCGCGACGAAATAGTCGAACAAGCGCTTACCTTCGTCGGGCGGCGCGGCGGGCGTGAAACTGGGTCGCAAGCCGCTGTTGGTGTCGGCGGCAAGCGTGAACTGCGAGACGAGCAGCAGGCCGCCAGCGCGGCCTTCGCCGTCGATGTTCGTCACCGGCAAGTTCATCTTTCCCGCTGCATCGCTGAAGACGCGATAGCCGAGCACTTTGGCGAGGAGCTTCTCCGCGCTTGCGTCGGTGTCGCCGCGCTCGGCGCAGACGAGCGCGAGCAAGCCCGCGTCGATCGCACCCGTCACGCGTTGGCCGACACGCACTTCGGCGCGCTTCACGCGCTGAATCAGCGCGATCATGCGCGACTCCGGCTGCGGCGGCGTGACAGCGCAACGGGCAAGACGTGCGCGATCATCGTCACGCCGACAACGTCACGCGCGCAAACCGGCGCTTGCCGACCTGGACGACGTATTCGCCGGCTTCAACCTTGATCCCCTTGTCGGAGATGGTCGCGCCATCGATCTTCACGCCGCCCTGCTCGATGTTGCGCAGCGCTTCGCTCGTCGACGGCACAAGCCCCGCTTGCTTGAGCAACTGCCCAATGGCGAGCGGCGCGCCGGTAAGCGTCACCGACGGGATATCGTCCGGCACGCCGCCCTTCGCGCGGTGGTTGAAGTCTTCGAGCGCGCGCTCGGCATCGGCTTGCGAATGGAAGCGCGCGACGATCTCCTGCGCGAGCAGCACCTTGAAGTCGCGCGGATTGCGCCCTTCGTCAGTTTCACGCTTGAATTGCGCGATCTCGTCCATCGGACGGAAGGACAGCAGCTCGAAGTAGCGCCACATCAGCACGTCCGAAATGCTCATGAGCTTGCCGAACATATCGGTAGGCTTCTCGCTGATGCCGACGTAGTTGTTCTTCGACTTCGACATCTTCTCGACGCCGTCGAGCCCTTCGAGCAGCGGCATCGTCAAGATGCACTGCTGCTCCTGCCCGTACTGCTTCTGGAGTTCGCGGCCAACGAGCAGGTTGAACTTCTGGTCGGTGCCGCCGAGTTCGAGGTCGGCATTGAGCGCGACCGAATCGTAGCCCTGCATCAGCGGGTAGAGGAATTCGTGGATCGAGATCGGCACGCCGCCCTGGAAACGCTTCGTGAAATCCTCTCGCTCGAGAATCCGCGCAACGGTGTAGCGCGACGCGAGCTTGATCATGCCGTCGGCGCCGAGCGGCATCGACCACTCGCTGTTGTAGCGGATCTCGGTCTTCTCGCGATCGAGCACGAGAGCCGCCTGCTCGAAGTAGGTCTTCGCATTCGACTCGATCTGCTCGCGCGTGAGCGGCGGACGCGTCGCGTTGCGGCCCGACGGATCGCCGATCAGCGACGTGAAATCGCCGATCAGGAAGATCACCGTGTGCCCGAGGTCCTGCAGTTGACGCATCTTGTTCAGCACAACGGTGTGGCCGATGTGGATATCGGGCGCAGTCGGATCGAGCCCGAGCTTGATACGCAGCGGCGTGCCGGTCGCGGCGCTCTTCGCGAGCTTCTGCGCAAACTCTTCTTCGATCAGCAGTTCATCGACGCCGCGCTTGGTGACGGCCAGCGCGTGACGGACCTCGTCGGTGATCGGAAATGGCGAGGCAGGCTTGGCGGAGGTGGACTCGGTGCTCATCTTTGAACAGGTAATGGGGCGTTGCAAAAACCAAGATTGTCCCATATCTCGCGGCTAGCCCCTTTGTCTACGCTTAACGATTGCCGCGCTAACAAGGATAATCTGACGCAAGCCAACGGCGGACGGTGGCAGCGGACGGTTACGCGCTGTCTGCTTCGGCCGCCCCGACAACGACAGACAGGAGCGAAACGTGGCGCACAGCACGGTCAAGAACCCCGCGGACGGCGTGTATTTCGGGCTGATGTCCGGCACCAGCATGGATGGCGTGGACGGCGTCGCGGTCCAATTCGAGGCAGGCAAGCCGCCAGTCGTGCTGGCGGAAGCGTTCGTTGGCTTCGCCGCGGGGCTGCGCGACGCGCTCTTCGCGCTCCAGCAACCGGGCGAGAACGAGATCGAACGCGAGGCGCTTGCCGCATCGGCGCTGGCTACGCGCTACGCGGTCTGCTGTCACGAGTTGCTGCGCACGGCGCATCTCTCGCCACAGCAGGTGCGCGCGATCGGCGCACATGGGCAGACAGTTCGCCATCGGCCGGAAAAAGGCTACACGCGCCAGATCAACAACCCATCGCTGCTTGCGGAGATGACGCATGTCGATGTCGTCGCCGACTTCCGCAGCCGCGACGTCGCCGCCGGTGGCCAGGGCGCACCGCTCGTGCCGGCGTTCCACGCGACCATCTTCGGAGCAGCGGACGAAACGCGGGTCGTCTGCAATCTCGGCGGCATCAGCAACATCACGATCCTCCCGGCCGGCAGCGGCCAGGGCGCCGAAGTCAACGTGCGGGGATTCGACTGCGGTCCGGCCAACGTGCTGCTCGACGAATGGGCGCATCGGCATCTAGGCACGTCCTTCGACGAAGGCGGGCGGCTGGCGGCAAGCGGGCAGGTGAATCAACCGCTCTTGAACGCGCTTCTGGACGAACCTTTCTTTGAAGCCGCACCGCCGAAAAGCACCGGCCGCGACCTGTTCAACGCGCAGTGGCTAGACGCCAAGCTAAGCGGCTTTCAGTCAGTCAGCACGGCCGACGTCCAGGCCACGCTCGCGGCGCTCACCGCGACGACGGTCGCACGCGAAATCGAACGCCATGTGTCGGACTGTCGGGCGGTCTACGTGTGTGGAGGTGGCGCGCGCAATCCCGAACTGATGAAGGCGCTCGAAACGGCCCTCACGCAAACCGGTGTCTGCGGCGTGCCGGTCAAAACGACGGATGCGCTCGGCGTGCCGCCGCATCGTGTGGAATCGCTCGCGTTCGCGTGGCTGGCGATGCGCTGCGTGGACCGTGCGCCGGGCAATCTGCCGACGGTCACGGGCGCCTCCGGCGACCGCGTGCTCGGCGCGATCTACCCGCGCTAGACGCGCCGGCAAAGAAAAACGGGGCTTGCCGCCCCGTTTTCTTGATCGACTTCCGGCTCAAGCCGGCAAGCAGACTTTCCGGTCTATCAGACCGAGAACGACGAACCGCAACCGCAAGTGGTGGTCGCGTTCGGATTCTTGATGACGAACTGCGCGCCGTTGATGTCGTCCTTATAGTCGATCTCGGCGCCAACCAGGTACTGATAGCTCATCGAATCGATCAGCAACTGGACGCCGCCCTTGTTCATCACGGTGTCGTCTTCGTTGATCGCCTCGTCGAAGGTGAAGCCATATTGAAAGCCGGAGCAGCCGCCACCCTGCACGAACACGCGCAGTTTCAGGTCGGGATTGCCTTCCTCGTCGATCAGTTGCTTCACCTTATCGGCCGCAGCGTCGGTAAAGACGAAGGGACTCGGCATCTCGGTCACGGGGGTGTCGGTGACAGCGTTCATTCGAACTCTCCAAAAAAGCATCTTCCCGCTATTGTAGGGCTGATCTCGATATCGTGCCGAAGTCCATAAAATCAATAGGTTCTTCGCGCCAGCATGCACCCGAGAATGAAAAAAGCCGCCATGCGCATACGCGCTGGCGGCTTTTTGACCTGCCGTTGCACCAGTCGAGCCGGCGCAACGCCAAAGCGATTAACGCTTCGAGAACTGCTTCCTGCGGCGTGCCTTGTGGAAGCCGACCTTCTTACGCTCGACTTCACGTGCATCGCGCGTCACGAAGCCGGCGTTCGACAGCGTCGGCTTGAGCGTGGCGTCGTAGTCCATCAGCGCGCGGGTGATGCCGTGGCGAACCGCACCGGCCTGACCCGTTTCACCGCCGCCCGTCACGTTGACTTTGATGTCGAACGTCGTAGCGTGGTTCGTGAGTTCCAGCGGCTGGCGCACGATCATCAGCGACGTTTCGCGCGAGAAATAATCAGCGATGGGCTTGCCGTTGACGACGATGTCGCCCTTGCCTGCCTTGATGAAGACACGAGCGACTGCGCTTTTGCGGCGGCCCGTACCGTAGTTCCAATTACCGATCATGTGGGCTCCCCTTAGATCTCGAGCGCCTTCGGCTGTTGAGCCGAGTGCGGATGCGTGGCTTCTGCGTAGACCTTCAGCTTCTTGATCATTGCGTAGCCGAGAGGGCCCTTCGGCAGCATGCCCTTGACCGCCTTCTCGAGCGCGCGGCCCGGGAAGCGTTCTTGCATCTTGCCGAACGTCGTTTCATAGATACCGCCCGGGTAGCCCGAGTGACGGTAGTACTTCTTATCCAAGGTCTTGTTGCCCGTGACCTTCAGCTTGCCGGCGTTGATAACGATGATGAAATCACCGGTGTCGACGTGCGGGGTGAACTCAGGCTTATGCTTGCCGCGAAGACGGCGTGCCACTTCGCTGGCGACACGGCCGAGAACCTTATCCGTCGCGTCAATCACGTACCATTCGCGCGTCACCTCATGGGCTTTTGCGGAAAACGTCTTCATGATCGATCCAAGAAAAAAATGCTGTGCCCTGTGTTTTTTCCTGCTTGAGTTGGCGCGTCGAGGCGTCCGTGCAGGCTCTCCCTGTTCTTCTTCCGCGGGCATTGATGCGGAAAAGCCTTGAATTATAAACGAAATTCCGCTCGCTCGTCAAAAACTCCCTGCATTGCGCCGCGCCATCCCGCGGCGGGCGGGAAATCGCACAACCCGAGCCTCTGACTGAAGGCCTCTCGCGGGAACCGGCGCATCGGTTCGGGACCGCCGAGAACGGAATTGCCCCCCGATTTTGAGACGGGGCCAGCCGGCATTGGAGTAGAGTCCAACCTTTCATCCTCATTTCAGCGGCAAACGACGCGGCCGGCTCCCGGGCGGCCACGCGCGGCGCAATCACTCGCGCCGCCCTTGTTGGCCCATGCATGGAAAGTCCCAACCATGAAAAAAGTCCCGGCCGCCGCCCTCGTCTCGCTCGTCCTGTTGACCGCCCAGACCGCGTACGCCTACTCGCCGAGCTGCACCGCCCGGATCAGCGCGCTTCAAGCGCAAATCAACGCGGCCAGTCAGGCCGGCAACAGCAGCAAGCTTGCCGGCCTGCAAAGCACGCTGACGAAAACAAAGGCCAAATGCACGCTTGAAGCCCGCCATTTGCGCGCTGGACGCAAGGTTCGCAACAGCGAGAAGGACGTGCTCCAGGCGCAGGACGAGCTCAACAAAGCCGACGACGAACTCCGCGCCGCGCAAGCCGCGAGCGACGCCGAGCACATCAGCCAAGCGCAGAAGAAGGTAGCCGAGAAGCAGAAGAAACTGCGCGAAAAGACTGAGGATCTGAGTAAGGCACGGGCCGATCTGGACCGGCTGAAGGGCTGACGCCGGCACCGCAACCAGCGGCCCGACCCGGCGGATCTGAATCAAGTCGACGCATTTACCCGCATTTCAACTATGACCCTGCGCCTGATTGGCTTGGCAGACGACCACCCGGTCTTGGCAAAGTACGGGTCAGCAGCATTCACCGCATCTCATCAACCTCGAAGCAAAGGAACTCGACCATGAAAAAGACTCTGATCGCAGCCATCATTCCGTTCGCACTGCTTGGCACCTCGTCGGCATTCGCCTCCACGCAGGGTTGCGCGGCCAAGATCAGCGCTCTCGAGGCGCAGCTCTCGGCGGCGAAGGCGTACGGCAACTCCAACAGGGTTGCGGGGCTGCAGCAAGCGCTCGCGCAAACGAAGGCCAACTGCACGAACGCCAACCAGCTGACGCGCGCCGAAGCCAAGGTGCGCGACAAGCAAGCGGACGTGGGCAAAGTGCAGGAAGAAGTCCGCCAAGCGGAAGAATCGCTGCGCGAAGCGCAAGCGCGAGGTGACGCCAAGAAGATCGCCAAGGCGCAGGACAAGCTGCGCGACAAGCAAGACAAGCTGCGCGAGAAGATGGAAGACCTGCACGAAGCGCAAGCCGATTTGAAAGCGCTGAAGGCTTAAGACTCTTCATCGTTCTCTCTCCGGCTGTATATCAAAGCGGGGGCGCATGTCCCCGCTTTGCTTTGTCCGTTCGAAACAGCAATTGCATCTCGAGAATTCAGCAGTGCACAGGCGATCGCTTTTTCACGTTTGTACCACGCTTTCTTTTACGCCTGCGGCGGCCCTGGCCGATGCAGAGGCCCCGCCTGTTTTTGCGATGCGGTCGAAAAGCTTTGGGGTAGATTCCAACCTTTCACCCTCATTTCAATGGAAAAATCCGCGTGGCAAGTTCATCAGCCAGTCCGCGCGGAGCAGCCCTTCACGGCCGCCTTCGTTGGCCGATGCAATGGAAGTCTCAACCATGAACAAAACTCTGATCGCAGCCCTTATTCCGTTCGCACTGCTCGGCACCTCACCGGCTTTCTCCGCCACGCAAGCCACGCCAAATTGCGCGGCCCAACTCAAAGACATCGAAGCGCAAATCGCAACGATAAAGGAACACAGCGGCAGCATCGGCAAGTTCACGGGGATGCAGCAAACGCTCGAGCAGTTGCTCGCGCAAGCGAAAGCGCTCTGCACGGGCACCGACGACACGGCGCCCGTCGGCGCCAAAGCAGGCGATAAGCAAGCGGACGCAAGCCCAGCGCAAACGGAAGTGCACTAAGCACAGCAAAGACTGCCCGACGCGCAAGCCGCGAGTGGGAAGCGCTGAAGGTCTGACGCGCTCATCGTTCCCTCTCCGGCTGCATTTCGGAACGGGAAACGGGGCCAAGCAGACGAAAAAAAGCCCGAACGCTTGAGTTCGGGCTTAATCCACCTAAGGAGGAGGGTGGAGGAGACATGCGGAGATTGTCGAACAGCGACAACCAATGAGTCGCATTATACGAACGGAGTTTTTGCAGGGCAAGAAGATTTATATTGCGAAACATGACACCGCATTATGAAATACAAGAAGCGGAACGCCATCTTAGAAATTTCCTTATAAATCAATAACAAGCCTCCAGACTCGAACTTCACGGCACCCCTCGCACTAGAGTAAAACCCCTAAAAACAGCGGGATATCCCTAAAGAATCGGCTCATGCTGCCGAGCAACATCGGCATCCGCCGTCAAGACTGCGACGTCCAGTTCGATCGCGCCCGGCGAACCGCATGCCAGCGGGCTACAATGCCCGTCTCGAATTCGCGATTTGCTGTGGAGCACAAGCATGGAATGCAAAGTTAGCTGGATGGGACAGGACGGCATGTCGTTCGCGGCGGAGACCGGCAGCGGTCATCTCGTCACGATGGACGGCGCACCCGAGGGCGGCGGCCGGAATCTCTCGCCACGTCCGATGGAGATGGTCCTGCTCGGCACCGGCGGCTGCACCGCTTACGACGTCGTGATGATCCTCAAGAAGAGCCGCCAGGACATTTCGGGCTGCTCGGTGACGCTCAAGGCCGAGCGCGCCAGCGAAGACCCCAAGGTCTTCACGAAGATCCACTTCCACTTCACCGTCACGGGCAAGAACCTGAACCCGTCGACGGTCGAACGCGCGATCAACCTGTCGCACGACAAGTACTGCTCGGCGTCGATCATGATGGCGAAAACCGCTGAGCTGACCCATTCGTTCGATATCGTCGCGGACTGAAGACCGAGTCCGGACGAAGCACGAAAAAAGCCGGCGTCGATCAACGACGCCGGCTTTCTCATTTGAAGAGAGGCAAAGCAGGCCGATAAGCCGGATTCTGTGCACGCACCGCGCTACGAGAGCGCCGCGCGCGTGGCAGCCATTCCTCTAGGCGCGCCATTGCTGACGCGCTCAAGCTTCCTACCCGCAGACGAGACGGGGGCCCCGTCCTGCATCGCGAAGATGCGCGCCTGCCTACTTGGAATTGCTCCGGGTGGAGGTTACCGTGCCGGACTGCGTCGCCGCAGCCGCGGTGCGCTCTTACCGCACCGTTTCACCCTTACCTGATCCCGGCGTAGCCGGGCCATCGGCGGTTTGCTTTCTGTTGCCCTGTTCCGCGTGTCGCCACGGATGGCCGTTAGCCATCACCCTGCCCTGTGGAGTCCGGACTTTCCTCGCCCTCTCCGGCATGAAGCCGGAAAAGCCGCGACTGCCTGGCCTGCTTTGCAAGCGGCGATTTTAGCATGCGGGGTTGGCGCGGCAGGCGTGGCGCGACGGGGGACGGCAAGCGCTCAGCGCGCGCGGCGGCCGGTGCGGAAGACTTGTTTGTCGTCGTAGAACGCGGGGGCGTCGTTGGCAGGCCACCAGCCCGGGATGCCGAGCACCGGCAGCGGCGCGAACATCCGGCTTTCGAGCGACCCGTGCGCGATGGTGGCACTGATGGACTCGTCGAGCAGCGCCCGCTGCTGCGCGTCGGGCCACGAGAAGTACTCAGCCGGGACGTCGACGATCCATGCGTGCCCTGTGCATGCCTTGTACGGCGCGATCAGCTTTTCGAGCAACGCGTGCCCGAACGAACGAACTTCGCAGCGTACGCCCCAGGCAGCCCGGTTCGCCACCAGCAAGCCCTGCCAGTCGAAATTGCGCAGCGCGGCGGCAAGGGCCAGATCGGCCGTTGCGAAGATCAAAGCGTTTTCGTCGAACAAGGTGAGCATGTCACGCACGCTGCCGCGCGTCGGGCCGACGCCCAGTTGATCGATCGCCTCCGACTGCCGCGCATTCAGCGCCGCCTTGATGCACGGAAACGTGAACCACATCAGCGCGTTGAAGAAGTCGTGCAGGTTGTGCCGGGTCGGCACGCAGCCTGTTGCGCCGATATGTGCCTCGTAGGCGGCGCCCGGCGGAAGGTCGTCCTGTGCGATAAAGGCCAGCGGCTTGCCGCGGCCGGTCGTCTGGCCGCTTGCACTGGCGTCGCGATTGAGTTCGGCGAGATAGGCGGCTTCGCTCTCGAGCGCGGCGCGCTGCCAACGCGCGCCGCGCACGGCGAACGGCGCAAACCACGGCCTGGACCAATCAATGCGCTCGAAACCTGAGGCGCTCAAACCAGTCGCCAGCCGATTTCCTCGCCGCCACGCAGCGGCACCACCGGTGCGCCCCCGGCCTCGATCTCGGCAGGCAGCGTCCACGTCTCGCGGCGCAGCGTCACACGCTCATCGCTGCGCGGCAGCCCGTAGAAATCGGCGCCGAAGAAGCTCGCGAAGCCTTCGAGCTTGTCGAGCGCGCCCGCCTCGTCGAACGCTTGCGCGTAGAGCTCGAGCGCGTGGAGCGCCGTGTAGCAGCCCGCGCAGCCGCACGCGTGCTCTTTCAGGCCCTTGGGGTGCGGCGCGCTGTCGGTGCCGAGGAAGAAGCGCGGATTACCCGAGGTGGCCGCTTCGACGAGCGCCACGCGATGCGTCTCGCGCTTCAGCACAGGCAAGCAGTAGTAATGCGGACGAATGCCGCCCTGGAAAATCGCGTTGCGATTGAACAGCAGATGGTGCGCCGTGATCGTCGCCCCCAACAGTCCGGGCGCGACACCGGCATCGCGCACGTAGTCAGCGGCATCCTTCGTCGTGATGTGCTCGAACACGACCTTGAGCGCCGGGAAGTCGCGGCGCAGCGGCGTCATCACGCGGTCGATGAAGACCTTCTCGCGATCGAACAAATCGATGGACGGGTCCGTCACTTCGCCGTGAATCAGAAGCGGCATGCCGGCTTCCTGCATCGCCTCGAGCGTCTTCGCGCATTTCAGGATGTTCGTCACGCCGGCGTCCGAATTCGTGGTCGCACCCGCCGGGTACAGTTTCACGCCGTGCACAAAGCCGCTTTCACGCGCGCGGCGGATTTCGTCGGGGGGCGTGTTGTCGGTGAGATAGAGCGTCATCAGCGGCTCGAACTTCGCGCCGGCCGGCAGCGCGGCCAGAATGCGCTCGCGGTACGCCTGTGCCTGCTCAGTGGTCGTCACAGGCGGCTTCAGGTTCGGCATGATGATCGCGCGGCCGAACTGGCGGGCCGTGTGCGGCAGCACGGCCGCGAGCATCGCGCCGTCGCGCACGTGCAGGTGCCAGTCGTCGGGACGAGCGAAGGTGAGCGTGTCTTGGGCGGCGCCAGCGGACGCGGCGATGGAAGCAGGAACGGAAGCAGTCATGGCGAGGGAATAACGAGAGTGGCGAGCGCAGCGCCCCCAGCGCAACAAGCCTTTCGCGAATAACCCGGCTGGCAACGTGGAAAAACTGCAACGCACGCGCAGCGACACCGGGAAATTCGCTTTTGGCCGCTTGGGGCTCGGTGATATGCTTCAAAAAACATATTGTAACGGGTTCACCTGGCGACTTAGCTGCGGGTTCACTCGTTGGTTAGCCCGCCTCACACGCTTCGCTTTATCTGCACCATGTGCCAACTTCTCGGAATGAACTGCGCCGCGCCGACGGACGTCACGTTCTCTTTCACCGGCTTTGCGGCGCGTGGCGGCGTCACCGATCACCATGCCGACGGCTGGGGCATCGCGTTCTTCGAAGATAAAGCCTGCCGTCTCTTCATCGATCATCAATCGTCCGCGACCTCGCCGATCGCCGAGATGGTCAAGCGCTATCCGATCAAGTCGAAGAACACGATCGCGCACATCCGTAAGGCGACGCAAGGGCACATCCTGCTCGAAAACTGCCATCCGTTCATGCGCGAACTGTGGGGGCGTCATTGGATCTTCGCGCACAACGGCGACTTGAAGGACTATCATCCGGCGCTGAATGGCGTGTGTCAGCCGGTCGGCACGACCGACAGTGAACTCGCGTTTTGTGCGTTGATGCAGGGCTTGCGTTCAGCGTTTCCCGGCTCGCAGCCGCCTCTCGATGAGCTGTTCGACACGCTCGGCGCGCTCACGCGCGAGATCACGCAATTCGGCGTGTTCAACTTCCTGATGTCGAATGGCCAAGCGCTCTTTGCGCACTGTTCGACGCATCTGCATTACCTCGTTCGGAGCTGGCCGTTCTCGACCGCGCATCTGATCGATGCGGACATGTCGATCGATTTCGCGAAATATACGACGCCGGAAGATCGCGTCGCTGTGATCGCCACGAAGCCGCTCACGGATAACGAAGTCTGGACCGCGTTTCACCCCGGCGATCTGATGATGTTCCAGCATGGCGACGTGGTCGCGCGGACCCATATCCCAGTGCCGCAATTCGTGCTCGATAAAGCGCGCAATCCCGAGTGCGACGAAACGGCTTCGGCGTCGATGCTGCCCGCGACGGCCGAACTCGATATCGAGTCTGACGATGCCGCCGCGTGCGAGTCTTGATACTGCATTAGCGCGCGAGTAGAACGCTACGCCTCACGCAAAAAAGCCGCTTCCTCGGAAGCGGCTTTTTAGTTTTGCGGCTAACGGGTCGCTGCCGCGACGGGCAGCTCGCCACACTCAATGCAGGATCTTCGCCAAAAAATCCTTCGCCCGATCCGACTTCGGATTCGCGAAGAAGTCCTCCTTGCGGTCGTCTTCGACGATGAGCCCCTTGTCCATGAAGATCACGCGATGCGCGACCTTCTTCGCGAAGCCCATTTCGTGCGTCACGCACATCATCGTCATGCCTTCCTGCGCGAGTTCGACCATCACGTCGAGCACTTCGTTGATCATCTCGGGATCGAGTGCTGACGTGGGCTCATCGAACAGCATCGCGATCGGGTCCATCGACAGCGCGCGCGCAATCGCGACCCGCTGCTGCTGGCCGCCCGAAAGCTGCCCTGGAAATTTTTCGGCATGCGCCTTGAGCCCGACGCGATCGAGCAGCTTGAACCCCTTCTCGGTGGCTTCGTCCTTCGAGCGGCCGAGCACCTTGATCTGCGCAAGCGTCAGATTCTCGATGATCGACAGATGCGGAAACAGCTCGAAGTGCTGGAACACCATGCCGACCTTCGAGCGCAACTTCGAGAGATTGGTTTTCTTGTCGCCCACCGACTGGCCGTCGATCAGAATCTCGCCCTGCTGGAACGGCTCGAGACCGTTCACGGTCTTGATGAGCGTCGACTTGCCGGAGCCCGACGGCCCGCACACCACGACCACCTCGCCTTTTTTCACTTCTGTCGTGCAGTCGGTCAACACCTGAAAATGACCGTACCACTTCGACACGTTCTTAATGGAAATCATCTTGCGACCTTTTTCTGAAGACCTTTGACGAGGCCCGATGCGATCACGCAAATCACGAAATAACACGCACCGGCGAACAGTACCATTTCGACCGTGGAGCCGTCTCGGTCGCCGATATTCGCTGCCGTGCGAAAGAAATCAGCGAGGCTGATCACGTAGACAAGCGACGTGTCCTGGAACAGCACGATCGCTTGCGTGAGCAGGAGCGGCGCCATCGCGCGAAACGCTTGCGGCAGCACGACCAGGCGCATCGCCTGCGCGTAGTTCATGCCGAGCGCGAACGACGCATTGACCTGCCCTCTCGGCACCGCTTGGATGCCGGCGCGAATGATCTCGGAGTAATACGCGGCCTCGAACAGCGAAAACGCCACCATTGCAGAGGCGAGACGAATGTCGATGTCGGGCGAGAGCCCGAGCACATTCTGCAACACCTGCGGCACGATCAAGAAAAACCACAGCAGGACCATGACGAGCGGAATCGAGCGGAACACGGTCACGTAGCCGTGAGCGAACCATTGCAGCGGCTTCACGCCCGAGAGCCGCATGATCGCGAGCACGGTGCCCCACACGATGCCGACGACGATCGCGAGCACGGTGATCTTGAACGTGACGACGGCGCCGGTCCACAGCGTGGGAAGCGCGCCCGGGATACCGCTCCAGTCGAATTGATGCATCACTTCCCTCCGATGTAGCCAGGCAGCCGAGTCCGGCGCTCGATCCAGCGCATGAGATTCATCACGACGAGATTGATGAGCACATAGGCGAGCGTCACCGCGATGAATGACTCATAGGTCTGCGCCGTGTAGTCGACGAGTTGCCGCGCCTGCGCGGACAGATCGAGCAAACCGATCGTCGACGCCACCGCGGAGTTCTTGAAGATGTTGAGAAACTCGGATGTGAGCGGCGGCACGATGATCCGGTACGACACGGGCAATAGCACGTAGCGATAGGTCTGCCATTCGGTGAAGCCCATCGCGAGACCGGCCGCGCGCTGTCCGCGCGGCAGCGCTCGAATGCCGGAGCGCACCTGCTCGCAGACGCGCGCCGAAGTGAAAAGCCCAAGACACAGAATCGACGCCGAGAAGAACTGCACACCCGGGGGCAACTGCTTGAACCAGTTGCCGGCCGACGCTGGCAACAACTCCGGCACGACGAGATACCAGATGAAGAACTGCACGATCAGCGGGATGTTGCGAAAGATCGCGACATAGACGGTGCCGATCACGGCCAGCCGCGGGTTCGGCACGGTGCGCAGCACGCCGAAGAACGAGCCGACGACGAGCGCGATCATCCACGCGACGAGCGACACGCTGACTGTGACCCAAAGCCCGGACATGAGCCAGCCGAGATAGGTGGTCGGCTCACCGGTGGAGACCGGGCTGAGCAGAACACCCCAGTTCCAGTGATAAGACATGACGAGACTCCAAATCCAAAAAAGAGAGACGGGAGAGGCGTCAGCCTCTTTCCGTCTCATTCAATGCGTAGCGCAGCGAGGTTTAGTCGATCGCCTTGTCGTTCGGGCTCTTGAAAAGCGCCTTCATGTCGTCGCTTTCGGGGAAGTTCAGGTTGAGGCCCTTCGGCGGAATCGGCGATTCGAACCAGCGCTTGTAGATTTTGTCGCCCTCGCCGGAGGTCTGGACCTGCGCGATCGCCTCGTCGACCACCTTCTTGAACTCGGGATCGTTCTTGCGCAGCATGCAGCCGTATGCCTCGCGCGATTGCGGCGTGCCGGTGATCACATATTGATCGGGGTTCTTCGACTTCGCGCGCTCGCCGGCGAGCAGCGCGTCGTCCATCATGAATGCGGAAGCGCGCCCGGTTTCGAGCGTCAAGAAAGAATCGCCGTGGTCCTTCGCGCTGATGATGTTCATCCCCATGCTCTTGTCCTGGTTCATCTTGCGCAGCAAGCGCTCGGACGTGGTGCCCGCCGTCGTCACGACGGTCTTGCCTTTCAGGTCGGGGAAGTCTTTGATGCCGGAATCCTTCTTCGTCATGAGACGCGTGCCGATCACGAAGATCGTGTTCGAGAACGCGGCTTGCTGCTGGCGCTCGGCGTTGTTGGTCGTGGAGCCGCACTCGATGTCGACAGTGCCGTTTTGAACGAGAGGAATCCGGTTTTGCGACGTGACCGGCGTCAGCTTCGTCTTCAGATTCGGCATCTTGAGCTTCTGCTTGACGGCGTCGACCACCTTCATCTGAAACTCATACGAGTAGCCGATCACGTTCTGCTTGTCGTCGTAATAAGAAAACGGGATCGACGATTCGCGGTGGCCGAGCGAGATCACGCCTGTGTCCTTGATTTTTTTCAGCGTCCCCGCGTCTTGCGCCTGTGCGCCGCTTGCGATCAGTCCCAACGCAGTCAGCACCCATGCCGCTTGTTTGATCTTCATTTGCTAGTGTCTCCTTGGCTGGAATCGCGCAAGTGTAGCAAAGTAATTATTTTGAAAGAATAAAAATTGAAATTCGAAAGCAATGCAATTCGTCGGGCGATGCCGATCCGGCGCCCAAAACGCAAACGGGCGGCATCTTATCGATGCCGCCCGCCTCTCAGGTGCTAGCGCGGTCTTGTGAACCGCGCCGGTAGGATCTGATCTTTCGATCAGCAGGGGATCAGGGGTACAGGCCGCGCATTTCGCGCGCCATCAGAATCCGCTTACACGCAACGATGAACGCCGCCGTCCGCACCGACACGTTGTTCTCGCTCGCCACTTGCCACACAGCGGCAAACGCTTCGCGCATCACGCGCTCGAGACGATGGTTGATCTCTTCCTCGGTCCAGAAGAAGCTCGAGAAGTCCTGCACCCATTCGAAGTACGACACCGTCACGCCGCCGGCATTCGCGACCACGTCGGGGATCACGAGCACGCCCTTGTCGCGCAGGATGTCGTCGGCTGCCGTCGTGGTCGGGCCGTTTGCGCCTTCCACGACGATCTTCGTCTTGATCTTCGATGCGTTCTTTTCGGTGATCTGGTTTTCGAGCGCGGCCGGGATCAGGATGTCGGTCTCGATGGTCCAGAACTCGTCGGCCGAAACCGGGTCGGCGCCTGGGAAGCCGCCCACGCCGCCCTTCGCTGCGACGTGCTCGAGCAGCGCCACGGTGTCGAGGCCCGACGACTTGTAGATCGTGCCGGTGTGGTCCTGCACGGCGATGACCTTCGCACCCGCTTCCTGGAACAGGCGAGCGGCGATGCCGCCCACGTTGCCGAAGCCTTGCACGGCGATGCGCGCGCCTTCGATTTCGAGGCCGACGCGGCGAGCCGCTTCCGTGCCAACGACGAACACGCCGCGGCCGGTTGCTTCTTTGCGACCGAGCGAACCGCCGAGCGTGATCGGCTTGCCGGTCACGACGCCCGTGGCCGTCTGGCCTTGGTTCATCGAGTACGTGTCCATCATCCACGCCATGATCTGCTCGTTCGTGTTCACGTCCGGCGCAGGGATGTCGGTGTTCGGTCCGATGATGATGCCGATTTCGCTCGTGTAGCGGCGCGTGACGCGCTCGAGCTCGCCGCGCGACAGCTTGCGCGGATCCACGCGGATACCGCCCTTCGCGCCGCCGTACGGCACGTTCACGGCAGCGTTCTTGACCGACATCCAGGCGGACAGCGCCATCACTTCGGAGAGCGTCACGTCCTGGTGGTAACGCACGCCGCCCTTGCCCGGGCCGCGCGACACGTTGTGCTGCACACGATAGCCCTCGAAGTGCGCGACAGTGCCGTTATCGAGTTCGATGGGCACATCGACCACGAGAATGCGCTTCGGACGCTTCAGCGTTTCAAGCCAGCGCGACAGCGAGCCGAGGTAAGGCGCGACGCGATCGACTTGTTGCAGATAGTTGCCCCAGGGGCCGAGATCGTCGCTGTGCAGATACGAGGGAATGGATTGCTCAGCGGACGAGGACTGCAATTGCGAGGACATGAAATCTCCGACGGTCAACAGGTGACCGCAATTGTCGAGAAGGCCATTTCCGAAATCCAATGCCGATTGGTCATCCCATTATGCTTTTCTCGCATAACGATGTTTTGGGGCTTCTGACGTGTTATGAGACACGCAAAACGGCGATAGACCGGGCTGTGAGTCTATGCGGATGGCTGCGCCAGTTCCTGCGTCACGACGTCCCAAAGGCGTCGCACCAGCGCTTGTCTCGGCTCGTCGCCGGCAGCCGCGAGCTTGTCGCGATAGAGGCGAATCTCCATCGTCAGCGTGAACGAATTCGCGCCCGCGCCGCGCGCAGTCCGGTCGAGCCGGATCAGCTTGCCGTCGGCCACCGCCTCTTCGACGGCGCTATGCGGCAGGAACGCGACGCCGTGACCGGCGAGCGCCATCGCCTTCAACCCCTCGGCCATGTCGGTCTCGTAGACGCGGTTCAGATAAAGCCGGGCCGGCGCGTTGGCGATGATCACTTCCGTCATGCGCCCGAGGTAGGCGTTCGGGGTGTACGAGAGATACGGCACCGGCGCCTCTGGCGTGCCGGGCAGCGTGTAGCGCGCCCGCCCGGGGCGCGACGGCGCCGAGAACGGGCTGATCGGCTCGGTGCCGAGCGTCAGCATGTCGTAGCGCGCGGGGTCCAGTGCGACCGGGTGGCTCGGATGGTGATAGCCCATCACCAGATCGCAGCCGCCCTCGACGAGCGACAGCACCGCATCGTGCACATTCAGCGCGCGCAGGCGCGCATGCACCTGGCCCATCTGCGCCTCGATGCGCTGCAGCCAGCGCGGGAAATACGTGAGCGAGAGCGTATGCGGCACCGCGAATTCGATCGTCGCGGCCGGCGCGCCGGTGTGTCCGCGCAGCACGGTGCGCGCCTCGCGGAACTGCGAGAGCATCGTGAGCGCCTGCTCGTAGAACACTTGTCCGGCGGGCGTGAGGCGCGTCGGATACACCGAGCGGTCGATGAGCTCAGTGCCGAGCCATGCCTCGAGCGCCTGGATGCGCCGCGAAAACGCCGGCTGCGTGACATGCCGCAGTTCCGCCGAGCGGCTGAAGCTGCGCGTCTCCGCGAGCGATACGAAGTCTTCGAGCCATTTCAGTTCCATGCGGACCTTTGCGTCAAGCGAGCGATGCCGAGAGAAGTCGGCATTTTACCGGCGCGCACGCGGGGGAACGCGACTCGCGCAGGTGGTAAAATTCGCGGTTCTCCCCTGTCCTGACCGGCAATCGAGCCGTCCCGCCCTCATCATGTCCGACACCCGCCCCGACACCCTCTTCGCCCTCACCGCCCTGTCGCCGCTCGACGGCCGCTATGCCGCCAAGACCGAGGCGCTGCGCGACTGGCTCTCCGAAGCCGCATTCATGCGCCATCGCGTGACGGTCGAAGTCCATTGGCTGATCGCGCTGTCGCGCGCCGGCTTCGCCGAAGTGCCGCGCTTCTCGGAGGCGTCCGAGCAGTTCTTGCTGCAGCTGGTCGAGCGCTTCACCGCGCACGACGCCGCGCGCATCAAGGACATCGAGCGCGTCACGAACCACGACGTGAAGGCCGTCGAGTACTGGCTGAAGGAAGCGGTCAAGGGCCAGCCGGAGCTGGAGCGCGCGAGCGAGTTCATTCACTTCGCGTGCACGTCGGAGGACATCAACAACACGTCGCACGGCCTGATGCTCGCCGGCGCGCGCGAGCACGTAGTCCTGCCGGCGCTGCGCTCGGTGCACCAGCGCCTCGTTGCACTCGCGCACGCGCACGCCGAGCAGCCGATGCTCTCGCGCACGCACGGCCAGCCCGCCAGCCCGACGACGCTCGGCAAGGAAATCGCCAACGTCGCCGCGCGTCTCGCGCGCGCGATCGAGCGCATCGCGGCCGTGCAACTGCTCGGCAAGATGAACGGCGCGGTCGGCAACTTCAACGCGCACTTGTCGGCGTATCCGGAGTTCGACTGGGAAGCGTTCTCGCGTGAAGTCGTCGAGCAGCGCCTGAAGCTCACCTTCAATCCGTACACGATCCAGATCGAGCCGCACGACTACATGGCCGAGCTCTTCGACGCGATCGCGCGCGCGAACACGATCCTGCTCGATCTCGACCGCGACGTCTGGGGCTACATCTCGCTCGGCTACTTCAAGCAGAAGACAAAGGCAGGCGAAATCGGTTCGTCGACGATGCCGCACAAAGTCAATCCGATCGACTTCGAAAACTCCGAAGGCAACCTTGGTCTCGCGAACGCGACGCTGCGCCACCTCGCCGATAAGCTGCCGGTCTCGCGCTGGCAGCGCGACCTCACGGACTCGACCGTGCTGCGCAATATGGGCGTCGCGTTCGGCTACTCGCTGCTCGCCTACGACGCGCTGAACCGCGGCCTCGACAAGCTCGAAGTGAATCCGCAGCGCCTGAACGACGACCTCGACAACTGCTGGGAAGTGCTCGCCGAGCCGGTACAGACGGTAATGCGCCGCTTCGGCATCGAGAATCCGTACGAGCAGCTGAAGGAACTGACGCGCGGCAAGGGCATCACGCGCGAAGCGCTGCAGCAGTTCATCGGCGGCCTGGCGATTCCGGCCGATGCGAAGGAGCGGCTGCTCGCGATGACGCCGGCTTCGTATGTCGGCAAGGCCGTGGAGCTGGCGAAGCGGATCGCGTAATCGATACGACGCGCTTGAAAATAGAAATGCCGTTCAGCCAAACACTGAACGGCATTTCTTTTGATGCGCGCTAAAGCGAGACGCGTACGCAACGCCCGAAGAAGTTCGCCCGATCGTCGCAACGAACAATTCGTCGGCTAGAGGGCGATGCGCAACTCCGCGGATTTCGTGGGTCCAATTTCGATGTCGTACTGCCGGGACTTTCCGTCCTTCGACACAATCAATTGGTAGCGGCCCAGCTTTTCTAAACTGAGACGGGGACGCGCGTAGAAAAGCGGCCCTTTCGATACTGCGTCGATCACTAGGTCGCCCTTCTCGGTGACGATCTGCACACGTACGCCGGACAGATACGCCCCCGTCTTGTCGACAAAGGTCAAATTCACGTTGTAGTGGAAGCGAAGCGACCGCATTTCGGCCGAGTCCACGCTACCGCTCAAGTACGGAACATGGTCCGTCTGATCCACGCTTTTGCCGACGGCAAAAGCGTGGGACGCGGCAAGCATGAGACATGCTGCACCGAAGACCAAGTGCTTACCGACTGTCTTTTCCCTCATGAGTCTCTCCCATTAACGCGCCGCCCGACATGGGCGGCATCATGGGATTCGATTGAAAGGCAATCGATTCGTTTTGCAAGCCGCTAGACAGATAATTCGAGATTGTCAGTCTGCAAAACCGGCCTGCACCATCACGCTGTCGACGATCTGTTCCGGCGTCAGATCGATACTGACTTCAATCGCCTCATCCGGCCCCGGCGCCTCGAGCGTATCGAGTTGGCTCTGCAGCAGCGACGCGTCGAAAAAGTGCCCGGTGCGCGCGCCGAGCCGAGCCTTGAGCACCTCGAACGTCCCCTTCAGGTAGACAAAGCGAACATCGGGATCGCCGCCGCGCAGCACGTCGCGATACGAGCGCTTGAGCGACGAGCACGTGAACACCGCCGTCTCGCCCGCGCGCTGCTTGTCTTCGATCGCCGCGCGGATTGTCTTGAGCCACGGCCAGCGGTCGTCGTCGGTCAAGGGAATGCCGCGGTGCATCTTCTCCTTGTTCGCTTCGCTGTGGAAAGCGTCGCCATCCGTGAAGCTGCACGACAAACGTTCCGCCAACAGCTCGCCAATCCGCGTCTTGCCCGCGCCCGACACACCCATCACGATCAAAATCATTTCCTGCTCCTAAAACCCAATACCCGTTACAGCACCGTCGCGAGCGCGAACGTCAGGCCTAAACCCAACAGCGAGATGATGGTTTCGCACAGCGACCACGTCTTGAAGGTCTGCCCCACCGTCATCCCGAAGTACTCTTTGATCAGCCAGAAGCCACCGTCATTGACGTGCGAGAAGATCAGCGAGCCGGAGCCCGTCGCGAGCACAAGCAGTTCGGGCTTCACGACGATGCCGCTCGCCGACGCGATGGGCGCGACGACGCCGCAAGCCGTCGTCATCGCAACGGTCGCCGAGCCAGTCGCAAGACGAATCAGCGCGGCCACCAGCCAGCCGAGCAAAAGCGGCGACAGGTGCGCGTGCTTCGCCGTCTCGACGATCTGGTTCGAGATACCGCTATCGCGCAGCACGCCGCCGAAGCCGCCGCCCGCGCCGACGATTAGTGTGATGCCTGCGATCGGCGCCAGACACTCGCTACAGAACTTCTGGATCTGGTCGCGATTGAAGCCGCGCCGCGCACCGAAGGTCCAGAAGCTGACGAGCACCGCGATCAACAGCGCCACATCCGAGTTGCCGACGAAATGCAGCAGATTGTTGGGCAGCGTTTTCGGCGTGAAGACGAGATCGGCCCAGCTGCCGACGAGCATCAGGATCACCGGCAGCAAAATCGTGAACAGCGTGACGCCGAAGCTAGGCAACTCGCGCTGCGCGCCCTGGGCATGCGTATCGACAAACTGCGCGGCGAGCGGATTGTTCTCGGGCAGCTTCACATAACGGTGGATGAGCAACGCGAACAGCGGACCGGCGACGATGGCGGTCGGCACGCCGACGATGAGCCCGTAAGCGATCGTCTTGCCGATGTCGGCGCCGTACGCCTGCACCGCGAGCAGCGCGGCCGGGTGCGGCGGAATCAGCCCGTGGACCACGGACAACCCCGCCACCATCGGCAAGCCGATCAGCAGCAGCGACTTGCCGGTGCGCTTGGCGACGTTGAACGCGATCGGAATCAGCAGCACGAAGCCGACCTCAAAAAACACCGGCAGGCCGACGATGATCGCGACGAACATCATCGCCCAGTGAATGTTCTTCTCGCCGAACCATTTGATCAGCGTGGTCGCGATGCGCTCGGCGCCGCCCGACTCCGCCATCATCTTGCCGAGCATCGTCCCCAAGCCGACCACGATCGCGATGTGGCCGAGCGTGCCGCCCGTGCCGGCTTCGAACGACTTCACGATCTTGTCCATCGGCATGCCGACCACCAGGCCGAGCACCAGCGACACGATGATCAGCACCAGAAACGGGTAGACCTTGTAGCGGGCGATCAAGAGAATCAGCGCCGCGATGGCGATCACCGTATAGACCAGCAGCATGCTGCCTTGGACAGCTCCCATGAAGCTCCTCCTTGTGATTATTCGGCCAGGGGCGCAAGACGGCGCACAAAACGATCCCTAGCGTACAACGTGCCGCGCCTCGCAACGACGCGGCAAGGCGATCTTGTCTTGCGAAGGCAAGGACGCTGAATTTTACTTTTGATTAATCTTTGAGGATAGAACCGGTTCCATAAGCAAAAACCCTCACCAAACCGAGCAAAAAGCCCGTTTTGAGAGGGTTTTGAGATGAAACCTGGCTAGCGGAAACGCTGCGAGGTCAATTGCGATGGGCCGCGAGCTCGGTGGCGGCGTGTGCGAGTCGGGTCACTTCGTCCCAGTTTTGCGAGGCGAGCGCGGACTTCGGCGTGAGCCAAGATCCACCGACGCAGACCACATTCGGCTGAGCCAGGAAAGTCGGCGCCGACTCCGCGGTGATACCGCCGGTCGGGCAGAACTTCAGGGTCGGGAACGGACCGTAGAACGCTTGCAGCATCGGCACGCCACCCGCCTGCTGCGCGGGGAAGAACTTGACGATCTCGTAGCCGAGTTCCATCGCGACGATGATGTCCGAGGGCGTCATCACGCCGGGCAAGAGCGGCAGACCGGCGTCCTGCGCGGCCTGATGCATTTCCTTGGTAAGCCCCGGCGACACGCCGAACTGCGCACCGGCCTTCTTGGCGAGCGCGCACTGCTCGGGCTTCGTGATCGTGCCGACGCCAACGACGATATCGGGCGCCAGCTGGCTCGCCCGCTCAATCGCCTTCAGCCCGGCCTCCGTGCGCAGCGTGATTTCGAGCACCTTCACGCCGCCTGCGTGCAGCGCGCGCGACACGTGCTCGCCCTGCTCGGCCGAGTCGAATGCCAGCACCGGAATCACCGGACCCAGACGTACGATTTCGCTAACCGTCTTCATTTGCATGCCTCCTTATGGGTGTGCGTCATTGACGTACATGAGCCGGTTGTTCAGCCGTCTCGCCGACGAGCGGACCGAACACCGAAGCGCCCATTTCCGCCGGCGCCGCGGCCGAACGGAAGACGCCGAACAATTCGCGGCCGAAGCCGACTTCGTTTTCCGCCTGATGCGCGGGCGCGGCCACTTCGCGCGCCGCCCATTCGTTCGCGTCGACCTCGACGTCGAGCACGCCCGCTTCGGCGTCGATGACGATCGTGTCGCCGGTGCGGACCTTGCCGAGCGGGCCGGCCAGCAGCGTCTCGGGCGACACGTGGATCACCGCCGGCACCTTGCCCGACGCGCCCGACATGCGCCCGTCGGTGACGAGGGCGACATGGAAGCCTTGATCCTGCATCACACCGAGAAGCGGCGTCAGCCGGTGCAGCTCGGGCATGCCGTTCGCGCGCGCGCCCTGGAATCGCACCACGGCGACGAAATCGCGCTTCAGCTCGCCGTTGTCGAATGCCTCCTGCACGGCTTCCTGGGAATCGAAGACGATCGCCGGCGCCGTCACTTTGCGATGATCAGGCGAGACCGCCGAGATCTTGATCACGCCGCGCCCGAGCTTGCCTTGCATCAGCCGCAGGCCGCCGTCCGCCTGAAACGGCTCGCCGATCGGGCGCAACACGCTGGCATCACCGCTCTCGGCGACGCCCGGCACCCACTTCAATTGGCCGTCGATCAGCTTCGGCTCCTCGGTGTAGTGCGCAAGCCCCTTGCCCGCGACCGTCGTCACGTCTTCGTGCAGCAAGCCGCCTTCCAGCAAATTGCGGATCAGGTACGCCATGCCGCCCGCCGCGTGATAGTGGTTCACGTCGGCCTTGCCGTTCGGGTAGATCTTGGCGAGCAGCGGCACGGCTTGCGAGAGCGCGTCGAAGTCGTCCCAGTCGATCACGACGCCGGCCGCGCGTGCAATCGCGACGAGGTGCAGCGTGTGATTGGTCGAGCCGCCCGTCGCGAGCAGCGCGACGATGCCGTTGACGATCGCTTTTTCGTCGATCACGTGGCCGATCGGCGTGTAGTTGCCGCGCTCGGTGGTGAGATCGAGCACGCGGCGCGCGGCCGCGGCGGTGAGCGCGTCGCGCAGCGGCGTGTGCGGGTGAACGAAGGCCGAGCCCGGCAGATGCAGGCCCATCACCTCCATCAGCATCTGGTTGCTGTTCGCGGTGCCGTAGAACGTGCAGGTGCCGTGGCCATGGTAAGCGGCCGATTCCGCCTCGAGCAGCGCATCGCGCCCCACTTTGCCCGTCGCGAATTGCTGGCGGATCTTGGCTTTGTCGTCGTTCGACAGGCCGCTCGTCATCGGACCGGCGGGCACGAAGATCGTCGGCAGATGGCCGAACTGCAGCGCGCCGATCAGGAGGCCCGGCACGATCTTGTCGCAGATGCCGAGGCACAGCGCCGCGTCGAACATGTTGTGCGTGAGCGCGACGGCCGTGCTCATCGCGATCACTTCGCGCGAGAAGAGCGACAGCTCCATCCCCGCGTTGCCTTGCGTGACGCCGTCGCACATCGCCGGCACGCCGCCCGCGAATTGCGCGACGCCGCCGTTTTCACGCGCGGCCTGCTTGATGATGTCGGGGTAGGTGATGTACGGCGCGTGCGCGGACAGCATTTCGTTGTACGCCGACACGATGCCGATATTCGGCTGGCGGATCTGCTTGATGACGAGCTTGTCGTTGCCTTCGAGACCCGCGAAACCGTGCGCGAGATTCGCGCACGACAGCGCGCCGCGCGCCGGGAAGCGGCCCTGCGCGGCATCGATGCGCGCGAGATAGGCCGCGCGCGTCGGCTTGCTGCGTCCGACGATGCGCTTGGTGACGGTGGTCAGCGTGGAATGCGGCGAGGCCATGGACAGACGCTCCTGAGAGTCCGCGCGGCAGGGAGGCGCGCGAGTAGATGGGATCGTGAGGACGGCCGCAAGTTCGACCGGACGACAGGAGTTTAGTAGAAAAACTACATGCAAGCAATCGGGATGTGAGGGGATTGCGTAAGGATCTCATACCGGCATTTTGGCGCTCAGCTGATCTACTCCACCGGATCCTCACTTGTGCGGCGCACCATAACAGAGTCGAATCACCACACGACCACAGAAGTTGTCGCATCTGAGTATGTAGATTTTCTACACAAAAACGACGATACTTTATCGAACGATTTCGCCTCGCCGCGCGCCGCGGCCACGCCCACCATGCTCTCTAGAATCGAATCGATGCGCGCGCAGTTGCGCCCCTCTGAACGCAAACTGGCCGACTACGTGATCGACGCCCCTCGCGAGGTGCTCGATCTCGCGATGACCGAACTCGCGGAACGCGCGGGCGTCAGCCAACCGACGATTGCACGCTTTTGCCATGCGCTCGGGTGCAGCGGTTTTCGTGAGTTCAAGATCCGGCTGGCGCAGAGCATTGCGCGCGGCGTGCCGTCGGTGTATCGCGACGTGCGCCCCGATGAGCCCGCACCGGGCGTTATCGCCAAGGTATTCGACCGGACAATCGGAGCATTGATTGAAGTGCGCAACAGCCTGTCGACGGATAGCATCGCCGCGGCAATCGACTTGCTCGCGCACGCGTCGCGCATCGAGTTCTACGGCGCTGGCGGCTCTGGAATAGCCGCGCAGGATATTCAGCACAAGTTCTTCCGCCTGGGCATCCCGAGCGTGGCCTATGCCGATCCTCATACTTATTCGATGTCGGCAGCGCTGCTGGGGGCAGGTGATGTTGTCGTGACGATCTCGAACACCGGCCGCACGCGCGATATCGTCGACGCCGCGCGCTCGGCGCTCGCGTGCGGCGCGAAGGTCATCGCGATTACGCATAGCAATTCGCCGTTGGCGCAGATCGCAACTGTGAGTCTTTCGGCGAATATCGCCGAAGAGGCGGATGTGTTTTCGCCGATGACGTCGCGCATGTCGCATTTGGCGATCGGGGACATCCTGGCGGTCGGCGTCGCATTGCGACGCGGGCCAGAACTCGTCGACCGACTGGGCAAGGCGAAGGAGACAATCACGCGGCGAAGGATCGGAGCGGACGACTGAGAGCGCACTTTGGCGTCTGCAGCGATCCTGAAGAAACACCATGCAAAACGGGCTGCCCGAATTCGGAGCAGCCCGTTTTTGTTTCGACACGTCACGCAGGAAAGCCGGAGCGCGGAGAGATGCCCTCGACGACGCGATTCACCACGCTTGCGGCGCCGGCGCGCCGCCCGTCATCACCACTGATACGACGCACCTCCGCCGACCGTCGTGCCGGCGGCGCTCATGCCCGCGCCGACTTTCAGCTTCAGGTTCGGCGTCACGCGTGCCGACGCGCCGAGCGCCCCTGCCTGATAACCCTTGAAGTTCGCGGTACCGATACCAATGGCCAGCGTTTTGCCAGGATCGACATCGGGGATCATCGTCAGCGCGGTCGCGGCTGCGACACCGCTGTATGCCGCTCGAGCAACCGTCCCAATAGCTGCGTTCATGTCGCTGCGCAGACCGTCCAACTGGCGCTTGTTCACGGCATCGGTTGGATTTTGGCCATTGTCCACGTTTGTGATACGTCGCTGCAGACTGCTGGACCCTACGGAGACGGTATCCGCCTCATCCGCCACCGAACCATTGCCAAGCGCCACCGAATTGTTTCCATTCGCAATCGCGTTTTCGCCGAGCGCCGTCGAGTTATTCCCGTTCGCCTGCGCGCCGCCGCCGATCGAGACCGTACTCTGACCATTGGCGGTCGACGGACTGTTGGAAGAATTCACGTTGACGTACGGATTGTTGTTGTTTTCGACGTTGGTCACGCGCTGGTCGACCTCGTCGATCTTGCTGTTTGCGCTGTTGATCGCGTCTGTATTGGCCGTCACGCGGTCATCGAGATTCTTGAGCGCATCGCCGACGTTGTTGTATGTGGTTCCGCCGATCGTGTAGCTGGGCGCAAGAATGTTGCCGTCCGCATCGATCCCCGCGCCACCACCCAAGCCCGCCAGCACCCCGCGCAGCTGCGCGACGTTCACGCCATCCGTGTCAGCCGTACCCGCTGCCAGATCGATGAGCTTGTTGTTGTTCAGGCTCAGCGTGCCGTTGATCTGCATCTTGTTGTTCAGGAACAGCCCGTTTCCATTGAGGACCATCGAACCCACGCCGCCCTCGCCAGTGAAATCGTTCACGCTCGAAATACCGCAGTTGGGGTTCGTCGTATTGTTAGCAAAGGCGGTTCCAAACGTCGTCGAATCCTGAAGCATCGAGCAGACGTCGTCCGCGCCGTCGTTAATATAAAACGTTGCGGCCGATGCGGAAGACGCGAAACCGACCGCCCCTGCCACGGCAAGTACCAGGCCGCCGAAAACCCGGATAGCCGCGCCTCGCCGACCGCGATTACCAGCCGCAGCCAATCTCAAAACTGGTCCGCCTGCCGTTTGCCCCCAAACGGAATATTTCTCTTTTTTCAATTTGCCATCCTAAATAAATAGTCGATCAGTCAGACGTCTATGCGGAATAGGCGCGGCATGTGCCGCGTGACCACGCATCTGTGCGCACGTCGGACGTGGATCGACGCTAAGCCAAGGAAGGAAGGTCAGACTTGACTTCAGCCGGACGATGCGCCGACCGAAGCTATAGCAACCCGATGGAATCGGTCGGGCACGACATGGCTACTGCCCAAGCGCTTCGACCGGACATCAATATAGGGATGGAGTAGGCGGCAGGAAATCGGACTACTCTTAAAAGGCAGCCCGTTGCGGAACTATTCTCGTTATTCGGCGCACGCCGCGCCGCGATTTGCGATGCTCAGAACGGCTTGAGGACCACCAGTGCCACGGCTGCCAGCATGCCCAGCACCGGTAGCTCGTTGAAGAAGCGATACCACTTGTCCGAGCGCCGGTTCTCGCCGCGCTCGAACACGGCGAGCAAATGCCCGCAGTACGCGTGATAGATCACCAGCAGCACAACCACGCCGAGCTTTGCATGCATCCAACCCTGCCCGCGGCCGATTCCGACCGCGAGCCACAGCCACAACCCGCAGGCAATCGCCGGCACTGCGATGAACGTCATGAAGCGATAAAGCTTGCGCGCCATCGTGAGCAGCCGCCGCACCGCGGCCGGCTCCGTCTCCATAGCGAGATTCACGAAGATGCGCGGCAGATAGAACAGCCCCGCAAACCAGGAAGCGATAAGGACAATGTGAAAGGTCTTGATCCAGAGCATCAGACGGCCTTAGTTCGTTTTCTTATTGACGCGCCTCGCCATGCCCAAGCACGACGTACTTCAGCGAAGTGAGCCCGTCGAGACCCACAGGCCCGCGCGCGTGCAATTTGTCGTTGGAAATGCCGATCTCCGCGCCGAGGCCGTATTCGAAGCCGTCGGCGAAACGCGTCGATGCGTTCACCATCACGCTCGCGGAATCGACTTCGCGCAAGAAACGCATCGCGCGGTCGTGGTCTTCGGTGACGATCGCATCCGTGTGCGCCGAGCCGTAGGTGTTGATGTGCTCGATCGCCTCGTCGAGACCGTCGACAACCTTGATCGCGAGCACAGGCGCCAGATATTCGGTGCGCCAGTCCTCTTCGGTTGCATCGACGAGCGTTCCTGACACGATACCGAGAACACCGCTCAGCACTTTGCGCGCCGCCGGATCAACACGCAGCTCGACACCCTTCTCCGCATACATCGCGCCAAGCGGCGGCAACGCCTTATCCGCGATGTCGCGTGCCACGAGCAGCGTTTCCATCGTGTTGCACGTGCCGTAGCGATGCGTCTTCGCGTTGTCGCAAACCTTCAGCGCCTTCACGAGATCCGCGCGATCGTCGACATAGACGTGGCAGATCCCGTCGAGATGCTTGATCATCGGCACGCGCCCTTCTTCGATGAGGCGCGCGATCAGGCTCTTGCCGCCTCGCGGCACGATCACGTCGACGTATTCCGTCATCGTGATCAGCTTGCCGACCGCCGCGCGATCGGCCGTCTCGACCACCTGCACCGCCTCCTGCGGCAAGCCGGCCTCAGCAAGCCCTTCGCCGATCAGCTTCGCGAGCGCCGTGTTGCATTCGAGCGCTTCCGAACCGCCGCGCAAAATCGTCGCGTTGCCGGATTTCAGGCAAAGCGCCGCGGCATCGATCGTCACGTTCGGGCGCGATTCGTAGATGATCCCGATTACACCGAGCGGCACACGCATCTGGCCGACCTGGATGCCGCTCGGGCGGTATTTCAGATTGCTGATCTCGCCGATCGGGTCGGGCAACGCCGCCACTTGGCGCAAACCTTCGACCATCGTCGTCAGCGCTTTGTCCGAGAGCGTCAGGCGATCGATGAACGCAGCATCGTGGCCCTTGTCGCGGGCGCGCGCGACGTCGCGGGCATTCGCATCCTTAAGCGCCTGCGCATCGCGCTCGATTCCCCGCGCGATCGCTTCGAGAGCGGCGTTCTTCGTCGCGGTAGTGGCTCGCGCCATCGCACGCGATGCCTGGCGCGCCCGGCGGCCGAGGCCGGTCATGTATTGGTCGATATCCATGGTGATTCTCGTCGTGCCGCGCGAAAAGATGAGGGCACGTGAATACAAATTAGCGGAATTGCAGAAACAGGCGAGCGGTCAAGCGATGTTACGCAAACCAGCAGCGAGCATCGACGCTTCCATCTGAACCCGAATAGCAATCGATTGTAGCGTGGCGCGACGCGTTCCGCTTAGCGTCGCCGGCCGGTGATCCATCAGGCTGCGCGTCGTGCCGGTGCTCTCGGCGGCGTACCCGATGGCGGGCGAGGCGCGGATCGGCCTGGCGCCGCAACCGTCATCGCAAGTTCGAACAACCCGTCCCATGGGTTTGGCGGCGGCTCATTGCGACGGTCGGTACCCGAACCCGACAAGCCCTTGACCTGGCGATCGAGGCGCGCGGCAAGCGACAGCGCCTTCTCCAGCGCGGCTTCGGTCACGCGCGACAGCGCCGGCCCGACGAGCCGTTCGCGCGGCCCCCAGACGCGGTTCTCGCGCAGCAGCATGGCCAGCGGCTTGCCCGCCTCGACGCCGCGCTTGATGCGCAGCAGCGTGCGCAGCTCTTCGACGATCGCCCACAGCACCAGGACTGCTGCCTCGCCCTCGCCTTTCAGTCCGTCGAGCATTCGCGCGAGCCGGCCGACATCGCCCGCGAGCATCGCTTCGTTCAGCTTGAAGACGTCGTAGCGCGCGACGTTGAGGACCGCGTCCTGCACTTGCTCGAAGCTCAGCACGCCCTGCGGATAGAGCAGGCCGAGCTTTTGAATTTCCTGATGCGCGGCGAGCAGATTACCTTCGACGCGCTCCGCGATGAACTGCAACGCGCGCCGCCCTTCTTCGCCGGCGGCGACGCGCTGGTCCTGCTGCGCCAAGCGTTGGCCCACCCAGTTCGGCAGTTGTGCGCGCTCGACGGGATCGATCTTGAGGGCCACGCCCGCCTCAGCGAGCGCGGTGAACCAAGCGGCTTTCTGCGTCGCCGCGTCGAGACGCGGCAGCGTGACGAGCGTCAGCACATCTGGGTTACCGGACGAAGCGAGCGTTTTCAGTGCGTCGGCGCCTTCCTTGCCGGGCTTCCCCGACGGGATGCGCAGCTCGACGAACTGCCGGTCGCCGAACAACGACATCGACTGGCTCGCGCCCAGCAGCGAACTCCAGTCGAAACCGCGCTCGACGGTGAACACCGAGCGATCGGTAAAGCCCGCTGCGCGAGCCGTCGCACGAATGCGGTCGCACGCCTCCTGGGCGAGCAGATGCTCATCGCCGTACACGACGTACAGGCCCGCCAGTCCCTTCGCGAGATGCGGTTCGAGAGCGTCAAGTCGCAGTTGCATGAGGGCGTGCGATTAGCGATATCGGATATAAGTAACGATCAGAGCGGCGGCGACGGCAACGGGACGCGAGGCGCAACCGAAGGTACTTGCTGCCCCGGCGCTGGATGCAGCGAATGCACCAGCGAAAGTCGGCGCGTTAGCTGATCGACGGCGTCGTTCTGCATGTCGGCGAACAGCAGATCGGCTTCCGCCTGCTTCGCCGTTGCATATTGGTCGCTGTAGGTCATCGCGCGATTCAGCGCAATCGCGCTAGGCGCAATTAGTAAAGTTCCATCCTTGCCGACGAGCTGGTAGGAAAGCGAATACGTGATTTCATACTCTTCGACGAGGCCCTGTGAGTTCATCGTCAAGGTTCCTTGCCCACGCCCTTCCGACATCGTCAAAATCGCATCCGCATTGGCCGGCGAATTGACGACTACCGTATCGCTGCCGCCCTGCACCATGCGCGTCAGGCGCGCCGCGACCGGCGCCGGAGCGCCGACAATGGCGAGCCGCTTGAACGCGTAGTCCTGCTGTCCGCGCAACTGGAAGCCGCATGCGGACAGCATCATCACGCTGCACGCAAGCGTCAAAAACGATCTGCGAGTCACATGACCTCCTTGGTTCGCAGTGGCAAGGCGCGCGCGGCGAAATCCGCCGCGCGGCACCCGGCGCATTCTTAGGCCACGATGTTCACGAGGCGGCCCGGCACGATGATGACCTTCTTCGGCGCCCTGCCCTCGGCGAACTTCTCGAACATCTCGTGCGCGAGCGCGGCTTGCTCGATCGACTCGCGCGAGGCGTCCTTGGCGACCGTCAACGCGCCGCGCACCTTGCCGTTCACCTGCAGCACGAGTTCGATCTCGGCTTGCTCGAGCGCTTGCTCGTCGACCTTCGGCCACGCCGCATCGAGCAGACCGCCAAATTCGCTTGCGTAACCGAGTTCGCTCCACAACTGATGGGTGACGTGCGGCACGACCGGGTACAGCACACGCAGCAAAATGCCGTACGTCTCGCGCAACACCGCGCCTTGCGCTTGCTTCGCGCCTTCGAGCGCGTTGAGCATCTTCATCGCCGCCGAAACGACAGTGTTGTACTGCAAACGCTGATAGTCGAAATCGGCCTGCTTCAGCACGCTGTGGATTTCACGGCGCACAGTCTTGTCGGCGTCCGTCTGAGTCGCCGCGTCGAACGCGCCACGCTCGCGCAGCACCGCCTGGTTCGCGAAGCCGAACCCCCAGACGCGCCGCAGGAAGCGGCTCGCGCCCTCGACGCCCGCGCCCGACCATTCGAGCTGCTGCTCGGGCGGCGCGGCGAACATCGTGAAGAGGCGCGCGGTATCGGCGCCATGCTGGTCGATCAGCAATTGCGGATCGACGCCGTTGTTCTTCGACTTCGACATCTTCTCGATGCCGCCGAGCACGACCGGCTGGCCGTCGGCGTTCAGCGTCGCGCCGACCGGGCGGCCCTTGTCGTCGTGCGAGACGGTGACGTCGGCCGGGTTGTACCAGGTCTTCTTGCCCGACGCGTCTTCGCGGTAGAACGTTTCGTTGAGCACCATGCCCTGCGTGAGCAGGTTCTTCGCCGGTTCGCCGAACTTGACGAGGCCGAGGTCGCGCGACACCTTAGCCCAGAAGCGCGAGTACAGCAGGTGCAGGATCGCGTGCTCGATGCCGCCGATGTATTGATCCATCGGCATCCAGTAGTCGGTGCGCGCGTCGACCATCGTCGTCGCGTCAGGCGATGCGTAGCGGTAGAAGTACCACGACGAATCGACGAAGGTGTCCATCGTGTCGGTCTCGCGCTTGGCGGGCGCGCCGCACTTGGGACACGTGCAGTTCACGAACGCGGCCGATTTCGCGAGCGGGTTGCCGGTGCCATCCGGCACGAGGTCTTCCGGCAGCACGACGGGCAGGTCCTGCTCCGGCACCGGCACGTCGCCGCAGCTCGGGCAGTGGATGATCGGGATCGGGGTTCCCCAGTAGCGCTGGCGCGAGATGCCCCAGTCGCGCAGGCGCCACGTGATCTGCTTGTCGCCGAGTTCGAGTGCCTTGAGATCGGCGGCGATGGCGTCGACGGCCGCGTCATAGCCCATGCCGTCGTACTTGCCGCTCGCGACACACACACCGCCGGCCGTCTTGTCGCCGTACCACTCCTGCCACGCGTCGGTCGAGTATTGCTGGCCTTCGACCGCGATGACCTGCTTGATCGGCAGACCGTATTTCTTCGCGAACGCGAAATCGCGCTCGTCGTGCGCCGGCACGCCCATCACCGCGCCTTCGCCGTAGGTCATCAGCACGTAGTTGCCGACCCACACCTCGACCGGCTCCTGCGTGAGCGGATGCTTGACGAAAAAGCCCGTCGCCATGCCCTTCTTTTCCATCGTCATGACGTCGGCTTCCGCGACGCCGCCGCGCTTGCATTCGTCGATGAACGCCTGCAGCTCGGGCTTGCCTTTCGCAAGATGCGTGGCGAGCGGATGCTCGGCGGCCACCGCGCAGAACGTGACGCCCATGATCGTGTCGGCGCGCGTCGTGAACACGCGCAACAGCTTTTGCTCGCCGTCGAGTTCGTACGGGAAGCCGAAGTTCACGCCGAAGCTCTTGCCGATCCAGTTCTGCTGCATGATCTTCACGCGCTCGGGCCAGCCAAGGCCGTCGAGGTCGTTCAGCAATTCATCGGCGTATTGCGTGATCCGCATGTAGTACATCGGGATCTCGCGCTTTTCCACGAGCGCGCCCGAGCGCCAGCCGCGGCCGTCGATCACCTGCTCGTTCGCGAGCACGGTCTGATCGACCGGGTCCCAGTTCACGGTGCCCGTTTTCTTGTAGGCAATGCCCTTTTCCAGCATCTTCAGGAACAGCCACTGGTTCCACTTGTAGTACTCGGGCTTGCAGGTGGCGATTTCGCGCGACCAGTCGATCGCGAGACCCATCGACTGCATCTGCCCCTTCATGTACGCGATGTTGTCGTAGGTCCACTTCGCGGGCGGCACGTTGTTGGCCATCGCCGCGTTTTCGGCGGGCATGCCGAACGCGTCCCAGCCCATCGGCATCAGCACGTTGTAGCCGTTCATCCGCAGATAGCGGTACATCACGTCGTTGATCGTGTAGTTCCGCACGTGACCCATGTGCAGCTTGCCCGACGGGTACGGCAGCATCGAGACGCAATAGAACTTCTGCTTACCAGCGATTTCCGTGGACTTGTAGGCATCGGCGGCGCGCCACTCTTGCTGGGCGGCGGCTTCGACATCGGCGGGTAAGTATCTTTCTTGCATGGTGTGGTTCGGGCTGGCTGTGCGTTCGCGCCCTCTTGCGCCTGGCGGTGCGGGCGGCACCGGGCGCATTGGGCGTGGCTGTAAGTGTCGAAATGCGGTTGAAATGCGGGTTCCCTGTCGCCTGACCAGCGCGGGGAAAGGGCTGATTATACCGTTCGCGTGGGATTACCCGTAGCGCCGTCCCGCTATGGATTGGATGCGTCCGGCGCGCTCGCGCCCGGCGGTTCGGTCACGAAGCCGATGCGCTCGAGCCCCGCCTGCTGCGCCGCGCCCATCACTTGCGCGATGACCTCGTAGCGGGTCGCGCGCGCCGCACGCAGATGGATCTCGGGCGCCTCGGCCAGCTTGCCTGCCGCGACGAACTTCGCGCGCATCGCGTCGAGTGAAATCGGCTGACCATCCCAGTAGATCTTGCCGGCAGCGTCGATTGACAGCGAAATCGTGGTCGGGGTCTGGCGCGCCGGGGCGGAGGCGACCTTCGGCAACTCGAGCCGGATCGCGTGCGTGAAGAGCGGCGCCGTGATGATGAAGATGACGAGCAGCACGAGCATCACGTCGATCAGCGGCGTCATGTTGATGTCCGCCATCGGCGCGGCAGTCTGCTTCTTGTCGAGTCCGCCGAATGCCATGCCGTGCTCTCCGCTTGGGTCCGCTTCGGTCCAGTTTCCGCTCAGGACGCCTCGACGCGGCGCGCCGCGGCCGCCCCGTGCGGCGTGGCGTCCTGCGGCGCGCAGACGTAGGCGTGAAGATCGTGCGCGAAGCCGTCGAGCTCCTCGGACAATTGCCGCGCCATGCGTCCGAGCACGTTGTACGCAAGCACGGCGGGAATCGCGACGACGAGACCGAACGCCGTCATGATGAGCGCCTCGCCGACCGGCCCCGCGACGTTCTCGATCATCGCCTGTCCGCTTGCCGCGATGCTGCCGAGCGCGTGATAGATGCCCCAGACAGTACCGAGCAAGCCGACGAATGGCGCCGTGCTGCCGACCGACGCGAGCAGCACCTGCCCGAACTCGAGCCGCCGCTGCGACGCGGCGAGCGCCTGACGCAGCGCGCGCAGTACCCGCTCGCTGCGCTCGACGCGCGCGAGCAGCGCGCCCGGCGTATGCGCCTCGGCCGATTCGAGCGCGGCTTCGGCCAGCGGCGCGAACACGCGCTCCTTATCGGCGAGGCGCAATGCCAGCACGCCGTCGGAGAGCGACGACGCCTGCCAGAACAGCGTGAGCGCGCGCGGCGCCTGGCGCTTCGCGCGCGCCAGCATCCAGCTTTTCACGATCAGGAAGCACCAACTCGCCACCGACATCGCCAGCAACAGATACGCGACACCGTGTGTGACGGCGTCGCTCGTTTGCAGGTAGTGAAGAATGCCGGTGTTTGCCATCGGGGCCTAAAACGCGGTCGGGAAAAAGCGCGGGACAGGCTCAGCGCAGGCCGAGCACGTCCTGCATGTCAAAGAGGCCGGTCTCACGGCTCGCGAGGTAACGCACTGCGCGCAGCGCGCCTTGCGCATACGACACGCGGCTCGCGGACTTGTGCGTGATCTCGATGCGCTCGCCGATGCCGGCAAAGAGCACCGTGTGATCGCCGACGATATCGCCGCCGCGAATCGCCGAGAAGCCGATGGTCGACGGATCGCGCTCGCCCGTCACGCCTTCGCGGCCATACACGGCGCAGTCCTTGAGATCGCGGCCGAGCGCGTTGGCGACCACCTCGCCCATCATCAGCGCGGTGCCCGATGGGGCATCGACCTTGTGACGATGGTGCGCTTCGATGATCTCGATGTCGTAGCCGGTCGCGAACGCGCGCGCGGCGAATTCGAGCAGCTTCAGCGTGACGTTCACGCCGACGCTCATGTTCGCCGCGAACACGATGCCGATTTTCTCGGCGGCCGCGCGCAGTTGGGCCTTTTGCGCATCGTCGAAACCGGTCGTGCCGATCACCAGCTTCACGTTGTGGCGCAGCGCGGCCTCGACGTGCGTCATCGTGCCTTCCGGCCGCGTGAAATCGATCAGGTAATCGGCTGCGGCGAAGACACTGTCGATGTCGTCGGTCAGCATGACACCCGTCGTTTTGCCGAGAAATGCGCCGGCATCCTGGCCGAGCTGCGGGGAACCTGCGCGATCGAGCGCGCCGGCCAGCGTGACGTCAGGGTCGTTCAAGACCGCTTCGATGAGCATCCGGCCCATGCGGCCCGATGCGCCAGCAATGGCAATTTTCATGAGCAATACACGTAAAAACGACGAGTTACGACGACTGTCGAGAGGTCAAGGCACCGCGCAAAGAATGAAGGCGGGCGGCACATGATGTGCGCCCGCCTCTCACTTGACCGCGCGCTCAGCCACCCGTTCCCTGCGTGCCTTGCGACGATGAAGTCACCGGCTGATTGTGCAAGGAGGAACCATCGCTGCTCTGCGGGCCCGTCGGGCCCACCGGGGTGCTGTTATCCGGTGCGTTCGGCGACGGCCGGTGGAACTGGAACTGCGGCTGGCCCTGCAGCGGCGCGGCGCCCGGCGTCATGCCCGCGGTGGACGGCGGCACGGGCACCGACGGCCGGTTGGTCGGCGTCGACGTGACCTGGCCCGTTGCGCGGTTGGCCGCCTGGGCAGCTTCGGCATTCGCGGCTGTCGCCGGCAGCGAGCCTGCCTGCGCGGCTTCGTCCGTCGGCGAGGCGACCGTCGCGAGCGGAGCCGGAGACGCCGCTGCCGCGCTCGCGGCGCTGGCCGCGGCAGCTTGGCTCGCATCGAGCGCCGCTTCCGCCGCCTTCTCCTTAGCGGCCTTCTTCTTGCCGAGCTTGTCGCCGTCGATGTCGGCGAGCAATTCAAGATTGGACGGCAGATTGTCGCCACCCGACCAGCTCGCGACCCGGTCGTTCTGGAAGTTCACGACGAAGTCGCGCTGCTGGACGATCGACGTCGAGCCGCGCTTGAAATAGAACAGATAGTCCCAGCGATCGGCATGGAACATATCGGAGAGCAGAGGCGTGCCGAGCAGCGCCTTCACCTGGTCTCGAGACATGCCCACCTGCATCTTCGCCGCCATTTCCGACGACACGAAATTGCCCTGGACGATGGTAATCCGGTAGGGCGTGATGGTTTGCGCGATGCGCTGCGTGACGCTGTTGTAGGTCGAGCATCCCGCGAGGGCCGCCGCCGCAGCAGCTACGATCAAGGTACCCCGCACGCGGCTCCCCCGGTTCAAAAGAAAATTTGGAATCATTTCACTCACCGTGCGGGCCCGCCTGGAAAGGCTGAAAAGGCCGCGCGAGTTACACCGAAGATGCCCGGAACAGCAAAAACACATTACTATTAGAACCCTGCATTGTACTCTAGGGATGCCTACCGATGACCAATCCGACCGATCTCAAGAATATCGGGCTCAAGGCGACCCTACCGCGCCTCAAGATTCTCGAGATTTTTCAGCACAGTGCCGTGCGCCACCTCACCGCTGAAGACGTCTACCGAAGCCTGCTGAATGAAGAGCTCGATATCGGGCTCGCCACGGTTTATCGCGTGCTCACGCAATTCGAGCAGGCGGGACTTTTGTCGCGCAGCAACTTCGAATCCGGCAAGGCGGTGTTCGAGCTCAACGAAGGCACGCACCACGATCACCTGGTGTGCCTCGACTGCGGGCTCGTCGAAGAGTTCTTCGACCCCGAAATCGAAAGCCGTCAGCAATCGATCGCCAAGGAGCGCGGCTTCAAGCTGCAAGAACACGCGCTCGCGCTGTACGGTGCTTGCACCAAGGAAAACTGCCCGCACCGCAAGCACTGAGCGTACGAATCCAGTATCAAGGATGCAAAAAAGCCGCCCTCGGGCGGCTTTTTTGCGCCGGTCTCTCGCTGTAAGGCGGCCGACGGCGACGTAACGGCTAGCGCCGCCCTCAAGCCGCGAAGACTTCGTCGAACGCCAACCGATACGGCTCGGCCAACGTCACCTCATCGCAATTCGGCTGATTGCCGCCACGATCGACGACGATGAAGTCCCCTTCCCGCTCGAGCACGATCAACGGATGGTGCCAGACCCCTCGAGCGTAGTTCACGCCCTGAAGGCCCTCTCCCGCGAACGCGCGCATCCGCGCCGGATCGAACTCGCCCGCCGGCGCGACGACGACGAGGTACTTCACATCGCCAAGCGGAATGAACGCCTGGCTGCCGAGTGGATGACGCTCCATCAGCGCGACGTCGAGCGGCAGTTGGCGCGGCTGCCCGCGAAACACGTTGATGAGCGGACGCCCGCCTGCTTCGGTCACGTCGACCGTCGCGAGATCGTGATAGCGCTCGGTCGTGCCGGCGTTGATCGGGAAGTGCCGCGCGCCCGCGAGCTCGATGACGTCGCCGAACGGCGCGAACGCCTCGCGCGTGAGCCGCTCCACATGAAGGGTATTCATCGCTGCCTCGTTACTCGATTTCGCCCCACAGACGCAGGCGCGATACGCCGCCGTCCGGGAAGATGTTGAAGCGCACGTGCGTCACCGGGCCGAGCGCGGCCAGTTCGGCCTCGTAGGTATGCACATTGTCCATTTTGAGCGGCTGCTCGGGCAACAGCACCGGCCAGAACATGGCCTGCGTGATCAGCGACTCGTCGGTGCCGCCCGCGACGCGCGCCGCCTGCAGCGAGCAACGGTCCGGGAAGTTGCCCTTGAAGTGCGCCGTATCGACTTCGACGCGCTTGATCACGCCCGGATGCGCCAGTGCGACGATCGCCCAATCGTTACCGGGCTCGCGCCGACGCCGTGTTTCCCAGCCGTCACCCATGTTCACGCCGCGGCCCGGCATCAAGATCGTCGAAGCGAGACCGAAGTGCTGGTTGTTCGTGGCGACCAGGTACGCGCCGTTCTCCGCCGCCGCCAGATCGACCGCCACCCCGCGCTCCGCACGGCTCCAATCGACCGTCGGCTGACCGTACACGCGCAACCGGGCGATGCCGCCGTCCGGGTAGATGTTCACGCGCAGATGCGTATAAGGACGCACGTCCGTCACTTCGAGGTAGTGGTGCTGATTGCCTTGCAGCGTCGTCGCGGGCACGATCGTGCGCCATTGGGCGTTATCGGCCGGCCGGTCGCCGTCGGTATAGCAAGCCTCGATCGACGCGGCCGGCGGGAAATTGCCCGTGAAGTGGCTCGTATCGACATCGATGCCGTAGATCGTGCCCGGCCGCGCGAGCTTCACGATGCAGTAATCGTAGCCGGTCGTGCGCTTGCGGCGCGTCTCCCAGCCATCCATCCATTTGCCGTGATCGTCGTATTTGCCGGGGATGAAGACGGCCGGCTGCGGGTCGAGCATGCGCTCTTTCGGCGCGAAGAATTCGTCGCTCGCGAAGATCGCTTTTGCGCCGAGGCGCGGGTCGGCGAGGTTCAGGTAGCGGCGCGTGAACGAAGGGGCGTTGGGGTCGAGAGTCGGAATAGCCATGATGCGGTTGAATCTCCGGTGAATGGCGGCGGACAGGATCGATGGCCTGCCCGCCTGGAAACGCAAGAAAGCGGTTGGGTCTGCAGGAGTGCGCGGGGGGCAGCTCAGATGGCCGAAGCCGCCGGCGCACCGTGCACGCCTTCGGCCGCGCCGCCTTCGTCGACGCCCGCAATGAAGCGCACGTCCGGCTCCTGGTTCAGCACGCGATGGGCACGCACGCGGTCGATATCGTTTTCCCACACGGCGACGATCACGGTCGCGACGCAGTTGCCGATCAGATTGGTGAGCGCACGGGCAATCCCGACGAACCAGTCGACCGGCAGGATCAGCACGAGACCGAGCACCGGAATCGCGGGAATGGCGGAAAGCGTCGCGGCCAGAATCACGATCGCCGAACCGGGGATGCCGTGCGCGCCCTTCGAGGTCACGAGCGAGACGAGCACCACGACGATCAGGTCATGCATCGACAACGGCGTATTGGTGGCTTGCGCGATGAAGATGACGGCGAGCGTGAGGTAGATCGAGAAGCCGTCGAGGTTGAACGAGTAGCCGGTCGGAATCACGAGACCCACCGTCGAATCCTTGACGCCCATCCATTCGAGCTTGCGCATGATCTGCGGCAGCACGGCATCCGACGAAGCGGTGCCGAGCACGATCGAGAGCTCCTCGCGCAGGTAGCGGATCAGCTTGAAGATGTTGAAGCCCGCAAGCTTCGTCACGATACCGAGCACGACGAACACGAACACGAAGCAGCTCGCGTAGAAGACCAGCACGAGCACACCAAGCTGCTTGAGCGAACCGACACCGTAGGCGCCCGTTGTGAACGCGATCGCGCCCAGCACGCCGAGCGGCGCGAGCTTGATGATGAAGCCCATGATGCGGAAGAACACGTGCGAAAGTTCTTCGATCAGCGTGTTGACCTTCTGCGCCTTCTCGCCGAGCAGCGAGAGCGCCGAGCCGAACAACACCGAGAACACGAGCACTTGCAGGATGTCGCCCTTCGCGAACGCGTCGACGGCCGTGTCGGGGATGATCTTCAGCAGAAAACCGGCCACGTCCTTGAGGCTCTTCGCGTGCTCGGTGTAGGTGGTGAGCGCGGAGGCGTCGAGCGAGTGCAAATCGATGTTCATGCCCACGCCCGGCTTCAGGAAGTAAGCGAGCGCCGCGCCGATCACGAGCGCGATCGAAGTCATGAACTCGAAGTAGATCACCGCCTTCGTGCCGACCCGGCCGACCTTCTTCAAATTGCCCGCGCTGGCCATGCCGCTGACGACGACACAGAACACGATCGGCCCGATCACCATCTTGATCAGCTTGAGAAAGCCGTCGCCGAGGGGCCGTAGCGATTGGGCGAAGTGCGGAAAAAACGCGCCGATCACGATGCCCGCGACCAGCGCGATCATCACCCGGCCAAACAACGAATTGAAGAACTTCGACACGGCTTTCTCCAGATGAGAAGAGAAGGAATCAGTTTAACTGTTCATACTGGTCGGACCAGAGCAGTTATGGTGAATAGTAGGAAGCCGATATAGTCGCGTCAAGCCGCGTCACAACGGTGTTTACCCGTGCCGAATCAGGCATTTCTGATGCAGTCCAGGCCGGTTAGACCAGTTTGATTTGCATGTGGGCGGCAGGCGACTACAATGGTGGTCAGACCAGTTGGAGTGCTGAGCAATATGAAGAACGTCACGCATACCGTCACCGACGCCGCCACCTCGACGATCCGCGAACGCATCGAGTCCGGCATCTATCCGGTTGGCAGCCTGTTGCCGGCGCAGCGGCAATTGTCGGAAGAACTGGAGATCAGCCGCGCGTCGCTGCGAGAAGCGCTATCGACGCTCGAAGCGCTCGGCATGCTGACGATCCGCGCGGGCAAGGGTGTATACGTGGAAAGCGCGAAGGCGATGAACGGGCACGCCTGGCGTTTCGCCGATCAATCGTCGCTGCCGGACACCTATCAGATGCGCTACGCGCTCGAAGGCTTCGCGGCGCGCATGGCGGCGCTCGCGATCAGCGATACCGACGTCGTCTGGTTCGACGACAACATGGATGCGCTGCACAGCGCGCTCACCAATGGCGACCTCGACGAAGCCTCGCAGCTCGACTTCGAGTTCCATATGCGCATAATCGGGATCGCGGGCAATTCGGCGATCGATACGGTCTTGCGCGGCAGCGCCGAAATCATGAAGGAGAGCCAGCGCCTGCCGTTCTATCAGCGCGAGTTGCTGCTGTCGACGTATCACGAGCACCGCGCGATTCTCGATGCGCTGAGGGCGCGCGACAGCGAGGGCGCAGGGCGCGCGATCGAAGCGCACATCACGGCGGCGGCTCAACGCGCCGGCGTGCATTTTCCGACGCCGCCGCGGTCGGCCGAGACGAGCGAGACGCCGCTGCCGCTTTCGGCTTCGGTTTCGCGTTGAATGAGGCGAGGCAAACAACGCCGCGCGCATAAAAAAACCGCTCCGAGGAGCGGTTTTTTTGCGCCGGCGATAGCCGCGTTACATACGGCACACCGACGCACAACGACGACTGAACGCCGCTTACTGCGCGTTCGCGAGCGCGACAGCCGTATCGAGCATGCGGTTCGAGAAGCCCCACTCGTTGTCGTACCAGCTCGACACCTTCACGAGACGGCCCGACACCTTGGTCAGCGTCGCGTCGAACGTCGACGAAGCCGGGTTGTGGTTGAAGTCGATCGACACGAGCGGCGCCGAGTTGTAACCGAGGATGCCCTTCAGCGCGCCTTCCGACGCTTCCTTCATGATCGCGTTGACTTCATCGACCGTCGTGTCGCGCTTGGCGATGAACGACAGGTCGACGATCGACACGTTGATCGTCGGGACGCGGATCGCGTAGCCGTCGAGCTTGCCATTCAGCTCCGGCAGCACGAGGCCGACTGCCGATGCCGCACCCGTCTTCGTCGGGATCTGGCTGTGCGTGGCCGAGCGCGCGCGGCGCAGGTCTTCGTGATAGACGTCGGTCAGCACCTGATCGTTCGTGTAGGCGTGGATCGTCGTCATCAGGCCGGTTTCGAGGCCGATCTTGTCGTTCAACGGCTTGACGAGCGGAGCCAAACAGTTCGTCGTGCACGATGCGTTCGAGATCACCGTGTGCTCTTTCTTGAGCGTCTGGTGGTTCACGCCGTAAACGATCGTCGCGTCGACATCCTTGCCGCCCGGCGCCGAGATGATCACCTTCTTCGCGCCGCCCTTGATGTGCGCGCTCGCCTTTTCCTTCGTCGTAAAGAAGCCCGTGCACTCCATCACCACGTCGACGCCCAGGTCGCCCCACGGCAGCTCGGCCGGATTGCGGTTCGCGAGCACGCGGATCTTGTCGCCGTTCACGACGAGGTAGTCGCCGTCGACCGCCACTTCGCCCGGGAACTTGCCGTGCGCGGTGTCGTATTGCGTCAGGTGGGCGTTGGTCTTCGCATCGCCGAGATCGTTGATCGCCACGAACTCGATGTCGTGCTTCTTGCCGTTTTCATAGAAGGCGCGCAGCGTGTTGCGGCCGATCCGGCCGTATCCGTTGATTGCAACGCGAATCGTCATGTTTATCTCCTGATACCTGATGGCTGAAAAAAAACCTTCTCGCTTGCTTGCGGGGCGTTGGCGCGAAAACGCGGGGCTGCGCTTCGCGCGAACGCCGTTCGTTCTTGGTTAGGCGAGCGCGGCCTTCGCCGTCGCGACCACGTGATCGACGGTAAAGCCGAAATGCTTGAACAGCACGCCAGCCGGGGCCGATTCGCCGAACGTGTCGATGCCGACCACGCCGCCTTCGAGACCCACGTACTTGCGCCAGAAATCGGTGACACCCGCTTCGATCGCGACGCGTCGCACGCCCTTGGGCAGCACGCGCTCGCGGTACTCGGCGTCTTGCTTGTCGAAGACGTTGGTGCACGGCATCGACACGACGCGCGCTGCAATCCCTTCGCGCGCGAGCGGCTCGATCGCGTTCATCGCGAGTTCAACTTCGGAGCCCGTGGCGATCAGGATGATCTTGCGGGCCGGCACGTCGTCATTCCAGTCGCGCAACACGTAGCCGCCCTTCGCGATGTTGGCGATCTGCGCGTCGGTGCGCGGCGCGAACGCAAGGTTCTGACGGCTGAAGATCAGCGTCGACGGGCCGTGATGCTCGACCGCCTGGGTCCAGGCCACCGCCGTTTCGACGGTATCAGACGGACGCCACGTTTGCAGGTTCGGAATCAGACGCAGGCTCGCGACATGCTCGATCGACTGGTGCGTCGGGCCGTCTTCGCCGAGGCCGATCGAATCGTGCGTGTACACGAAGATCGAGGGTGACTTCATCAGCGCGGCGACGCGCAGCGCGTTGCGGGCGTAGTCGGAGAACGTCAGGAACGTGCCGCCGAACACCTTGTAGCCGCCGTGCAGCGCGATGCCGTTGATCGCGGCGCTCATGCCGAATTCGCGCACGCCGTAGTTGATGTGGTTGCCCCACTGGATGCCGGTCTCGCCTTGCTTCGGCGCGCGCACCGGTTTCGATGCCTTCCAGTTGGTGAGGTTCGAGCCGGTCAGGTCGGCCGAGCCGCCGAGCAGCTCGGGCAGCACCGCCGCCAAGCCTTCGATCGCCTGCTGCGACGCCTTGCGCGTGGCGACAGTCTCGCCGCGCTCGTTCGCGCCCGCGATGATCGCTTGCGCCTTCGCAGCCCAGTCGGCCGGCAGCTGCTTCGAGACGCGGCGCTCGAAGTCGGCCGCCTCAGCCGGGTACTTTGCGCGATATTGCGCGAATGCCGTGTTCCACTCGCCTTCGTACTTCGCGCCGGATTCCTTCGCGTCCCACGCTGCGTACACTTCTTGGGGAATCACGAACGGCTCCCACTTCCAGCCGAGCGCCTCGCGCGCCGCCGCGATTTCCGCCGCGCCGAGCGCCGCGCCGTGCACGTCATGGGTGCCGGCCTTGTTCGGCGAGCCCTTGCCGATGACCGTCTTGCAGCAGATCAGCGTCGGCTTGTCCGAGAGCTTCGCGCGGGCGATAGCCGCGTCGACCACATCGACGTCATGGCCGTCGATATCTCGAATCACATTCCAGCCGTACGCTTCGAAGCGCTTCGGCGTGTCGTCGTGGAACCAGTGGACGACGTCGCCGTCGATCGAGATGCCGTTGTCGTCGTAGAGCGCGATCAGCTTGTTCAGCTTCAGCGTGCCCGCAAACGAGCAGGCTTCGTGCGAGATGCCTTCCATCAGGCAGCCGTCGCCGAGGAACACGTACGTGTGGTGATCGACGATCTTCGCATCGGCCTTGTTGAACTCGGCGGCAAGCAGCGCTTCAGCGAGCGCCATGCCGACCGCGTTCGCGAGACCCTGGCCGAGCGGGCCAGTGGTGGTCTCGACGCCCGGCGTGATGCCGTATTCCGGGTGGCCCGGCGTCTTCGAGTGGAGCTGGCGGAAATTCTTCAGCTCGACGAGGGGCAGATCGTAGCCGGTCAGATGCAGCAGCGAATACAGCAGCATCGAGCCGTGGCCGTTCGACAGCACGAAGCGGTCGCGATCGGCCCAGTGCGGATTGGCCGGGTTGTGGCGCAGATGGCGCGACCACAGCGCAACCCCGATTTCAGCCATGCCCATCGGCATGCCGGGGTGACCGGAGTTCGCTTGTTGAACAGCATCCATGGCGAGCGCGCGGATCGCGTTGGCCATCAGGGAGGTCGGGGCGGGAGACGAGGTCGTCATGTCGAGTCCGGGAAACGAGTCCAAAAAGCGGGGCGGGCGGCGGACCGGATGCTCGTTTTTCAGCGGCTTTTGCAAATTCGGGCGCGCGCTTCGGCGAGCGAATGGCACCGGAACATGCCCTAAGCGACAGAGCAAACGGACGAGGCTGCAAAGCCTGTCATTCTAACAGATGGAGAGGCTCATCCTCCGCCATGCGACGGCGGCGTGAGCCTTACGCGAAGGCGCGGCTCACGCCGCCGTTCGGCCTTTTATAATCCGGCGATCGGGATCGATTTTTCAGTGCCACCCGCGCCGAACTACCGGCACGGAGCACATTGCCGCTTATGTGCCGGTTATGCGAATCGAACGCTTCGCGCCGGCCCCACTCCAACCTCACCATCGCCCATTAAGCAGGAGAAACGCATGACCGCCCCGCGACCAGCCAACGTTTCCTGGTTGACGCCCTACCTGACGGTGAACAATGCGCGCACGTCCATCTCGTTCTTCGAAGCTGCGTTCGGCTTCGAGCTACGCGACAGCGTGCAGGACGACGGCGTCATCATGCACGTCGAGATGACCTACCAAGGCCAGCTGATCGTGATGTTCGCGCCCGAAGGCGCGTTCGGCTCGACGGCGAAGACGCCGAGGAATTCCGGCGCGATCGCGCCGCAGTCGTTCTATCTGTACGTCCACGATGTCGACGAAGTGCACGCGCGCGCGATTGCGGCGGGCGCAAAGTCGCTCTCCGAGCCGCAAGACCAGTTCTGGGGCGACCGCTTCGCTCAGGTCGAAGATCTTGACGGCTACCGTTGGGCGCTCGCCCGTCACCTGTCGGTCTGAGTCACTTAGTCTATTGTCATGCCCCGTTTCTTTATCGATTCGATCTATGCGCCCGGCGACGTCGTTACGCTGCCCGACGAAGTCGCACGCCATGTCCAGGTGTTGCGTTTGCAAGTCGGCGACGCGCTCGTCGTCTTCAACGGCCGCGGCGGCCAGAACGACGCGCGGCTCGTCGAGATCGGCAAGCGGCAGGCGCTCGTCGAGATTGGCGAGTTTGCCGAAGTCGAGACCGAGCCGCCCTATCGCATCACACTCGCGCAAGGCATCGCCGGCGGCGACAAGATGGACTGGCTGATCGAAAAAGCCGTGGAACTCGGCGCATCCGGGTTCGTCCCGCTGGCTGCGGCGCGTAGCGTCGTACGCCTAACCGGCGATCGCGCGGAACGCCGCCACGCCCATTGGCAAGGGATCGTGCGGGCGTCGTGCGAACAATGCGGCCGCAATCGGCTGCCCGAAGTCGCGGCGCCCGTCGAACTCGAAGCGTGGCTCGGGAGCATGCCCGAGCGTCCCGACCACGGCGACTTGCGCCTGATGCTGTCGCCGCGTGCGAGCGTCCCGTTTGCCGAGCTGCCAGCCCTTGCTCCGTCGGGCAACGTGACCTTGCTGATCGGACCAGAAGGCGGCCTGACGCCCGCGGAAGAAGACGCGGCGTCCGCACAGGGCTTTCTGCCACTGGGACTCGGCCCGCGCGTGCTGCGCACGGAAACGGCGGGCATTGCCGTGCTGGCGGCGCTGGCGGCGCGCTGGGGCGGCTGGTGAGAACCAGAACCGTCCCTTCAAAAGCGCTACCCGCTTTGCATGGGACCCGCGTAAGAGCTAAAGCGCTAACTTGCGTCGACACAATGCAAAAGGCCCGCACATCCGGCGGGCCTTTCTGTATCTTCGACTACGACCGGGACGACGCGTCGCGGCCAGTCGAAAAACGATCACGCAAACGAATAAAACACGCGGAATGCGACCTTGCGCTCGGCCCAGAATTCCGCCGCTTCACGGAACACGTCGAGCAGCGTTTCACGGCCTTCCTTGTCGAACTTCTGCGCAATCGGCAACGCCTCGAGCACGATTACGAAGCCCGGCTGCGTGCCGGCCTTTTGCACCAGATCGGTCAAGCAGTCGTACAGCGCGTCGTAGTTCTTGCCGAAGTGCTTCGGAAACAGAAACGATGTCGCTATCGTTTCCAGCACTTCCTGCTTCGTCTGCGCGTTACCGCAGTGCGCATACAGAAAATGCTGCTGAAGCTGGAGCGCTTCGTCGTGCAAATCCTGCACGCGAAATGCGCGAATCGACTGCACGATATTCGACCGCACCGTCTTGAAAAGACTCATAGGCTCCTCGTTCGATGAAAGCCCGGGGCTGGCTTCGTCTGCGGCAGTCTGGCCGTGCTCGGCCATGCGCATCTGCATGACGCGTTGAAAAAGATTGCCGTCGCCGGCCGCGAAAAGATCCGTCGCGACCGCGGGGTCGTGCGCGTAGATGTTGTCGCTCATGCCGTTCATCCCAATATCATTCAACAATGCGTTTAAAACTGTTGTAGTGGTCGTCGGTATAGAAACAATTGTCGACCTGCTTCGGCGGGCCCCCGCAGACAATGCGGCGGGCGCCGCGATTCTTCGCGCGCGGCGTAGGAACGGTGTATTCGTGGTAAAAGCCACGCGGTTGCCGTGGCAGCAGCCGCTCGAAGTTGCCGAATACGACGCCATCCTTCGGATACGGATAAGGCCCGCCGGCTGCAATCAAGTTCAACGTTTTGGCGGCTTCGGGCGGCAATTGCCGTACCGCGATCGTGCCTTCAACCTGCCCGGACTGCGAATAATCGCGTGCGAATGCGCTGGGGACGATGCCCCCGGAGACAATGCCGATACTTCCAAGACTGCCGATCGCGAGGACGGCCGCGAGCGCGCCGTTGCGGAGCCACTTGCGTGCCATGAACCAGAGTTCCCGCTGATTGGATGAAGTTGACGACCACGAAAGACGTAAGGTTATCGCTAATGACACCCAGAAGCAACGTTTGTCATTGAAATGAAAGGTTTTGTGGGCGCGGCGACGCTTGCGGGTGCGACCGTTTAACGCACCCAGCCGAGCCGCAAATCAGGTGTTTTTTATCTTGTTCAAGATAAAATAGCCATGACGGCGTTCGCTTGTGACGGGCATTTGCCTCCTCGTCTTTTTGCTTTTTGCGAAACGCGCGCCGTTGGTATTACTCCTTTGGAGCCGCAATCCCCAACTTGCTCCACGGCGTGCCCATTGCGGGCACGCCGTTTTTTTTCGACCGGAGTTTGTGCTTTAGCGCTTACTCCGGTCCCATTCTGTGGGCCTGGGCTTCGTTTATCGGGCGGCGCTCACGTCGGCCACGAGCAGCGCCGTCATGTTGACGATGCGGCGCACCGTCGCGGACTCGGTCAGCACGTGCACCGGCTTGGCTGCGCCAAGCAGGATCGGACCGATCGCGATGTTGTTGCCGGCGGCCGTCTTCAGCAGGTTGTACGAAATGTTCGCTGCGTCGATGTTCGGCAGAATCAAGAGGTTCGCGTCGCCCTCGAGCGTCGAATCAGGCAGCACTTCCTTGCGCAGATTCGCATCGAGCGCAACGTCACCGTGCATTTCGCCGTCGATTTGCAAGTCAGGCGCACGTTCTTTCAGGAGCGCCAGCGTGTCGCGCATCTTCTGCGCGCAAGGCGCATTGCTCGTGCCGAAGTTCGAATGCGACAGCAGCGCGATCTTCGGCTCGATGCCGAAGCGGCGCACTTCTTCAGCCGCCATGATCGTGATTTCCGCGAGTTCTTCCGGCGTCGGGTCGACGTTCACGTGCGTATCGGCGAGGAAAATCTGGCGGCCCGGCAGCACGAGTCCGTTCATCGCCGCGAACACCTTGCAGCCCTCGCGCTTGCCGATGATCTGGTTGATGAAGTGCAGGTGGCGGTGCGGCGTGGAGACCGTGCCGCAAATCATGCCGTCGGCCTCGCCCTTCTCGACGAGCATCGCGCCGATCAGCGTCGTGCGGCGGCGCATTTCGACGCGCGCAAGGCGTTCGCTGATGCCCTTGCGCGCCATCATCTTCGCGTAGGTCTGCCAGAAGTCCTTGTAGCGCTCGTCGTGTTCGGTGTTGACGACCGTGTAGTCGACACCCGCCGTCAGACGCAGGCCATAACGTTCGATCCGGTGCTCGATCACAGCCGGGCGGCCAATCAGGATCGGCGTCGCGAGCTTCTCGTCGACGGCGATCTGCACCGCGCGCAGCACGCGCTCTTCCTCGCCCTCCGCAAACACGACACGCTTCCTCTCAGGCGCTACGTTGCGCGCTTGTTGGAAGATCGGCTTCATCGTCGTGCCGCTGTGATAAACGAACTGCTGGAGGTGGACCTTATAGGCCTCCATGTCCTCGATCGGACGCGTCGCGACGCCCGAATCCATCGCCGCTTGCGCTACGGCCGGCGCGATCTTGACGATCAGGCGCGGATCGAACGGCTTCGGAATCAGGTACTCAGGGCCGAACGACAGATCCTGGATACCGTAAGCAGTCGCAACGATGTCGCTCTGCTCCTGGCGCGCGAGATCGGCGATCGCGTTGACCGCCGCGATTTCCATTTCACGCGTGATCGTGGACGCGCCTGCATCGAGCGCACCACGGAAGATGAACGGGAAGCACAGGACGTTGTTGACCTGGTTCGGATAGTCGGTGCGGCCGGTCGCGAGCACCGCGTCAGGGCGCACTTCGAGCGCGAGTTCCGGCAGGATTTCCGGCGTCGGGTTCGCGAGCGCGAGGATCAGCGGCTTGGTCCCCATCTCCTTGACCATCTCCGGCTTGAGCACGCCGCCCGCCGAAAGACCGAGGAAAATGTCCGCGCCCGGGATGGCTTCGGCCAGCGTCCGCGCGCTGGTTTCGCGCGCGAAGCGCTCCTTGTCCGGGTCCATCAGCTCGGTGCGGCCTTTGTAGACCACGCCGGCCAAATCCGTGACGAGGATGTTCTCGATCGGCAGGCCGAGATCGACGAGCAAGTCGAGACACGCCAGCGCCGCCGCGCCCGCGCCGGACGCGACGAGCTTGACTTCGCGAATATCCTTGCCGACGACCTTCAGGCCGTTCGTCACCGCCGCCGCAACGACGATCGCCGTGCCGTGCTGGTCGTCGTGGAAGACCGGAATCTTCATGCGCTTGCGGCATTCACGCTCGACGATGAAGCAGTCCGGCGCCTTGATGTCTTCGAGGTTGATGCCGCCGAAGGTCGGTTCGAGCGCGGCGATGACATCGACGAGCTTGTGCGGGTCCGACTCGTTCAGCTCGATGTCGAACACGTCGATGCCTGCGAACTTCTTGAACAGCACCGCCTTGCCTTCCATCACCGGCTTCGACGCCAGCGGCCCGATGTTGCCGAGACCGAGCACCGCGGTGCCGTTCGTCACCACGCCGACGAGATTGCTGCGCGCCGTGAAGCGCGCGGCATTCAGCGGGTTCTCGACGATTTCCTCGCAGGCGTAGGCCACGCCGGGCGAATACGCGAGGGCGAGATCGCGCTGATTGATCATCTGCTTGGTCGGCGCGATCGCGATTTTCCCCGGGGTAGGGAACTCGTGATAATCGAGAGCGGCTTCGCGGAGTTTGGATTTGGCGGGATTGGTTGACATGAGGCGGTCGGTCTTGAGGGCGGATTAGAATAGCTATTCGGTCGCATTGTAGCGCCATTCAACGGCCTAATTCCTTCAATTCGGGTACAACTGCTGCGACTGAAATATGGCCAAGGCCAGCGTCGAACGATCGCTTCAAACCATTGCTGCAGCGCGCCATTCGCGGTCAACGCTTTGTTTTTTCAACGCCTTTTTGCGATAACTTTCGCTCCCCTCTCGTGAGCCAGACCTCTCTTTCCGAGTTCTCACTGATCGAACGATTTTTTGAGCGTCGTGCACTAAATCGTTCGCCCAACGACGCCAACCGCGCCGTCCTCGGCATCGGCGACGACTGCGCGCTGATCGCGCCGCGCGCCGGCCAGTCGCTGGCGATATCGACGGACATGCTCGTCGAAGGCCGGCACTTCTTCCCCGACATCGATCCGCATGCGCTCGGCCACAAGACGCTCGCCGTGAACTTGTCGGATCTCGCCGCGATGGGTGCGAAGCCGCGCGCCTTCACGCTCGCATTCGCGCTGCCGGACGCGCGCGAGGACTGGCTCGCCGCCTTCAGCAACGGCCTCTTCGAGCTGGCCGAGCGATTCGATTGCGAGCTGATCGGCGGCGACACGACGCGCGGGCCGCTCAATCTCTGCGTGACCGTGTTCGGCGACGTGCCGCCGGACGTCGCGCTGCGGCGCGACGCGGCGCGTGACGGCGACGACATCTGGGTCTCGGGGACGCTCGGCAATGCGCGCGCCGGGTTGGGCGTGGCGCGCGGCGAATGGTCCGTGACCGGGGACGACGCAGCGAGCGATACGGCCGCCTTTCGCCGCGCGCTGGAACGCCCCGAGCCGCGCATCGCGCTCGGCATCGCCCTGCGCGGGCTCGCGCGCGCCGCGCTCGATATCTCCGATGGCCTCGCCGGCGATCTGCTGCACATTCTCGAACGCTCGCGCGTGAACGCGTCGGTCGACGCCGACGCGGTGCCCCGCTCCGCCGCGCTCTCCCGGCTATCCGCCGACGTGCAGCGCCGCTGCACGCTCACTGGCGGCGACGACTACGAGCTGTGCTTCACCGCTCCCGCCGCGAATCGTGAAGCGATCGAAGCGATCGGCGCCCAGGTGAACGTGCCGGTCACGCGCATCGGTACAATAAGCGCTTTGAAAGCTCCGGCGGACCGGCCTGCGATTGCCTGGCGCGACTCGACAGGCGCCCCGCTTTCCCTGACGTTGCAAGGCTTCGATCATTTCAATGCAGACTGACCCCACGCTCGGCGGCGGTACCGGCGAGGTCCCGCGCGCGTCCAAACCGCGGCGCGCGACCTCGCGCTTCATGCTCACGCATCCGTTTCACATCCTCTCGCTCGGTTTTGGCAGCGGACTGTCGCCGATCATGCCGGGCACGGTCGGCACATTGTTCGCCTGGGCATCGTTCGCGGTGCTGAGCCGTCATCTGACGGTCATCGACTGGGCCGTGCTGATCGTCGTCGGCTTTATCGCGGGCTGCTGGATCACCGGCTATACCGCGCAAAAACTCGGCACGGACGACCCTTCGCCTGTCGTCTGGGATGAAATTGTCGCGTTCTGGCTCGTGCTCCTTTTCGTCACACCTGAGACCTTCACTGGCCAGCTCTGGACGTTCGTCGTCTTCCGCTTCTTCGACATGGTGAAGCCACCGCCTATCCGCTACTTCGACCGCCGATTGAAAGGTGGCTTTGGCATCATGTTCGACGATCTGGTGGCGGCGTTCTTCACGTTGCTCGTCATCGCGCTGTGGCGCATGACCATCTGAGCTCTCAAAGTTTTACGGATTTGCAATGCCAACTGATTCCGTCGTCCATCAACTCGCCATTCGCGCCGGCAACAAGCTGCGCGATGAACGCCTGACGCTCGTGACCGCCGAATCGTGCACGGGCGGCATGGTGGCAACGGCGATCACCGACATTTCCGGCAGCAGCGGCTGGTTCGACCGCGGGTTCGTCACGTATTCGAACCAGGCGAAGCACGAGATGATCGGCGTGCCCACCGACATGCTCGACAAGCACGGCGCCGTGAGCGAGCCGGTCGCGCGTGCGATGGCCGAGGGCGCGCTGCGCAACAGCCGCGCGCAGGTGTCGCTGGCGATCACGGGCATCGCCGGGCCGGGCGGCGGATCGAAGGAAAAGCCCGTGGGCATGGTCGTGTTCGCGTGGAGCAACCGGCTTCATACGGAAGTCGAGACGGTCGTGTTCAAGGGCGACCGCGAGCAGATTCGCGTGCAAGCGGCGACGCATTCGTTGCGCGGGCTGCTGACGCTGCTCGACGAGAAGGAGCGGTAAGCGGGTTCGCTGCCGGCTGGCCCCACAAAGCACAAACGCCACGCAGATCCAGCGATCTGCGTGGCGTCTTGTTTTCCTGCCCTTAGTGCGCGCGTTACCGGTACGAATTAGCGGTACGCGTTGATCTTGTCACGCGTTTCCTCTGCCGCGCGCGCGGCCGCCGCCGCGAAATCGTCGCCCTTGCCCGCGTAGAGAATCGCGCGCGACGAGTTGATCATCATCCCCGCGCCCGCCGCCGTGCGGCCGGCGCGCACCGTCGCCTCGACGTCGCCGCCCTGCGCGCCGATGCCGGGAATCAAAAGCGGCATGTCGCCGACGATCTGCCGCACGATTTCAATTTCCTTCGGAAACGTCGCGCCGACGACGAGCCCAAGCTGCCCGTTCGCGTTCCACTTATCGGCGGCGAGCTGCGCGACAACCTGATAGAGCGGCCGGCCCCCCGTCTCGAGGAACTGCAGATCCGAGCCGCCGGGGTTCGACGTCCGGCACAGCACGATCACGCCTTTGCCCTCGTGTGCGAGATACGGCTCGACCGAATCGAAACCCATGTACGGGTTGACCGTCACCGCGTCGGCGCCATAGCGCACGAACGCTTCGCGCGCGTACTGCTCGGCGGTGCTGCCGATATCGCCGCGCTTCGCATCGAGGATCACCGGCAGCCCAGGGTGTCGCTCGTGAATATGCGCGATCAGCGCTTCGAGCTGGTCCTCGGCACGGTGCGCGGCAAAGTAGGCGATCTGCGGCTTGAACGCGCTCGCATACGGCGCCGTCGCGTCGACGATCGCGCGGCAGAAATCAAAAATCGCATCCGGACGGTTCGCCAGCGCGCCGGGAAACTTGGCCGGCTCGGGATCGAGGCCGACGCACAGCAGCGAGTTCGTGCGTTGCCAGGCGCTCGTAAGCGTTTCGATGAAAGAAGGTGTGGAAGACATGGCGGTGCCGGTAACGGAAGAGGCCGTATTTTATCTGGCCGGCGCTTGGACGGGCGAGCGGCCGCCAAAGCGGCCGCCCGCGCTCGCGATCAGCGCCTCACGCCGCGCCCATCGGCGCTCGCGCGCACGCCCATGCGTTCAACCGTGAAGCCGAACTGCCTGACGAGCCGCTCGCCCGGCGCCAGCTCAGTCATGCCATTCGCCGCAGCGCCGCCCGGCAAGTTCATCGCGTTGATCGGATGGTCGACTGGCTCGAAGCAGAAGAAGTCCTCGCCCGGCGGCGTGTAGAGCACGTAGTACTCGGTGTTCGCCGCAATCGTCAGCGACAGTCGGCGTTTCGGCCACACCACCGACGTATAGCCGCTCCAGCCCGTGAACGCGTGGTTCACCATCGCCGCAGGCAGCGGATACGCGACGCCGAACTGCCACGCGGGCGGCGCCGGCACGTGACGAACCGGCAACCAGTCGTCGCCCGACAGCCAGAGACCCGCCGCGCCTGCGGACAGCTCGGTGTCATCGTCGCGAACCAGAAACGGATGGAGGCCGAGGCCGAACGGCAGCCGCTCGCGCCCCCTGTTTTCGATTTCGAGCGTGACGGTGAGCGTCGCGCCGTCGAGCGAGTACGCTTGCGACGCGCGATACGCGTAAGGCTTGCCGCGACTGCGGTCAAGCGTGAGCCGCGCGCTCGCGTCGTCCGTTTGTTCGAGCTGCCACTGCGCGAGCCAGCCGTCACCGTGGATCGGACACGCTTCGGTCGCGCGATTGGCGCTCACCTGCACGTCGCGCCCCGCAAACCGGAAGCGCCCCCCGCCGATCCGGTTCGAATACGGCAGGAGCGGATAGCAGGCGAGCTCGTTCGGATCAGTGTTCGCGCGCACCGTCTCGCAGCGGCGGAAGATCGGAATCAACGCGCCGTCGTCGCCGCGCCAGTCGAAGCGCGCGATCCCGCCGCCGATCCCCGGCGCGAGATCGAGCCGCAATTGCGCGTTGGCGAGCGTGACAAGCTCCGCGTTGGCCGACGTTGCCGCGCCGCGCGCAACGGCCGACGTGCTCGGCCCGGGACGCACCGGCTGGGTCAGCCCCGCCAGTTTGGCGCGGCGCGATTCGGAAGGAGATACGGGTGTGACATCAACATTCGCAGCGGTCATGGTTCGCTCCATCGAGAGGCGTAGATCGTCGTCTTGCAGACCGAATGACTTGAGGCGATGTCGGGCGGCTATGAGCGCCGCCTCTGAAGTTGTCGTGTTGCATGTTGCAAACGGCTGGGGAAACAAGAAAAGCGCGAGATCCGGCGTCTGGCTAGCGTTCGACGAATCCCGCCGGTCTTGCTCACACAGTTGCTCAACGAGGCTCGCCGAGAAACACAGGCTCCGGCAAGCCCTGCCGCGACACGCTTGCGGCATAGACGCCGCCGGCGTACGGATCTTGCGACAGCGCGTGATCCGTCAGACCGATCCGCGCTGTCGTAATGTACAACGTATCGAGCCCCGCGCCGCCTAGCGCGACGCAGCTTGGTTGTATCGACGACACACCCACGCGCTCGGTTTCGACGCCGTCCGCGCCGTAGCGCACGACGCGCGCGCCGCCCCACTGCGCGTTCCAGAGGCCGCCGTCGGCATCGACGGTCGAACCGTCGGGCTCGCCGTCTGCGTCAGTCAGCCGCGTGAAGACGCGGTCGCCGGCGATGCGTCCGTCCGCGAAGTAGTCGCAGGCGCGGATTTCGCGGGTCGGCGAATCGCAGTAGTACATCGTCGCGCCGTCGGGGCTGAACGCAATGCTGTTCGAAATGGCGGGCGCCGGCAGCGGCAGGCGTTCGAGTGACAGATCGAGGTTCAGCCGGTAGAAGCCGCCAATCGGCTGGGTGGGCTCGGCTTCGTCCTTGGTGCCGAAGACAAAGCGCCCTTGGCGGTCGCAACGGCCGTCGTTGACGCGCGTGTTCAGGCCGGGCTCGACGTCGACGATGTGCTGCGTCGCGCCGGTCGTCACATCGAAGAACGCGAGATGCGTAGCGAGGCCGAGCAGCAGGCGCTTCGAATCGGCGGTCAGCGCGAACGTTCCCAGCCGCTCCGGCATGGGCCACGAGCGGGTTTCGCCGAACACCGGCGAATAGCGCCAAAGGCGTGCGCCTTCGATATCTGTCCAATAGAGCACACCATTGCGGGTGCACCACGTCGCGCCTTCGCCGAGCACGCATTGCGCATCGATGGCGAGCGCCGCTTCGTTGGTCTGCATGTTCAAGCCCATCCTCCGTCGACGATAAAATCCTGGGCCGTGATCATACGGCTGTCGTCGGCGGCGAGAAAGAGCGCCATCCGCGCGAGGTCTTCCGGAAGTAGTTCAGCGTCGAGGCACTGTCCCGCTTTCAACGCGCGCTTGCCCGCCTCGTCGAGCCACAAGCGCTTTTGCTTTTCCGTCATTACCCAGCCCGGCAACAACGTGTTCACGCGGATCCCGAACGGTCCGAGGTCGCGCGCGAGACCGCGCGTGAGCCCCGCTATCGCCGATTTCGACGTGACGTAGACGGGCATGTTGCCGTTCTTGAGCATCCAGCTGATCGAGCCCAGGTTGACGATCGAGCCGCCGCCCAGTTGCTTCATGTCTTCGACGACCGCCTGCGCCGCGAAGAACTGATGCTTCAGATTGACCGCGATGCCCGCATCGAACGATTCGGGCGTGACTTCGGCGATCGAGTGGCGCTTGTCGTTCGCCGCGTTGTTGACCAGCACGGAGATCGGGCCGAGCGCGCTCCTCACGTCGGCGATCGCCTTGCGCAGCGCATCGATATCGGCGAGATCGCACGTCAGAAAGAGCGGTGCGTGGCGCGAATCGCCGAGCTGGTCCGCGAGTGCCTCGCCTGCCGCCACGTCGATGTCGAAGAAGGCCACGCGCGCACCCTGCGCCGCGAAGTGCTCGACGAACGACGCGCCGATGCCCGTCGCGCCGCCGGTGATCAGCACGGTGCGGTCGGCGAGGCTCGGATAGTGCGCATAAGTCCCGCCGGATTGGCGATCGGCCGCATTGGCTGGAGACGTCATCGTGTTCTTTCCCTATCGGTAGTAGCGCATCAATCGCGCGAACCGCGATTCTTCAACTGGTCGAGCAGCACGGCGGCAAGCAGGATCGCGCCGCGCACGAGGTACTGATAGAACGCGTCGATGTTCAGGAGGTTCATCACGTTCTCGACCGTGCCCATGATCAGCACGCCGATCACGACACCCGAAATCGTCGCGCGCCCGCCGAGCAGCGACACGCCGCCGAGCACGCACGCGGAAATCACGTTCAGCTCGAAGCCCTGAGCGGCGTTCGGCTGCCCCGACGTGATGCGCGACGCGAGAATCACACCGGCGAGCGCCGCCACCGCGCCTTGAATCAGGAAAATGTAGACACGTGTGCGCTCCACGTTGATACCGGCAAGACGCGACGCTTCAGGGTTGCCGCCGATCGCGAGCGTATTGCGGCCGTACACCGTCTTGTTGAGCAGCACGCCGAACACGATGAAGCAAACGAGCGTCACCCAGATCGGCAGCGACACGCCGAACATGGCGAGATTGCCGAGCGCGATGAACGTATCCGACGACACGCCGACTGCCTGCCCCTGCGACGCGATGAACCCCAGGCCGCGCACGATTTCCATCGTCGCGAGCGTGGTGATCAGCGCGTTGATGCGCAGGTAAGCGATGACCGCGCCGTTCACGAAGCCGATCGCGGCGCCGGCCAACACCGCGGCGCCGATCGCGATGAAAGTGTTGTTGGTTGCATTCAGCACCATCGCGCACAACACGCCCGCGAACGCCACGGTCGAACCGATCGACAAGTCGAAATCGCGCGACGCGAGACAGAACATCATCGTGCACGCGACCATGCCGATCTGCGAAATCGACAGCGCGAGGCCGAGCATGTTCGGAATCGAGAAGAAATGATCGACCGTCAGCGACATCGTGATGAACATCACCACGAAGATCAGGATCAGGCTGTATTCGGTGATTTGCTGCCACCACTTCTGCTTGTCGCTGGTCTGCGGCGTCAGCGCATCGGCGGCGCTCTTCGCGGCCGACTGCACTAAGTTTTCTCTGGCTTGCATTTGAGGGCTCCTACCGTGCTGCATTAAGTTGTGTTCCGGAATCACGCCGCCTGCGCGGCCGCTTGCGGCGTCGAGCTCTCCGGCAGCGCGAGGCTCAGCGCCGCATGCTCGTTCGCCTGGCTGCGCGGCAACTCGCCGGAAATGCGCCCCTGACGCATCACGACGATACGGTCTGACACGCCCAGCACCTCCGGCAACTCCGACGAAACGATCACGACCGCACAGCCGCGCTCGGCGAGCTGATAGATCACGTGATAGATCTCGTGCTTCGCGCCGACGTCGATGCCGCGCGTCGGCTCGTCGAGAATCACGACCTTGAGGTCCGGCTCGGCGAGCCAGCGCGACAGAATCGCTTTCTGCTGGTTGCCGCCCGAAAGGAAGCGGATCTTCTGACGGCGGTTCGGCGTCTTGATCTTCAGCAGCTGAATAAAACGATCAGCGGTTTCAGCTTCTTTCTTGCGATCAAGAAAGAGGCCAGCCTTCAGATAGTGACGCCGGCAACTGATGTTGATGTTCTCCGAGACCGACGCAATCGCGACGATCCCTTCCTCCTTGCGGTCTTCGGGACACAGCACGATGCCGTGGCGGATCGCCTCGCCGGCGCTCTTGACGGTGATCGGCTTGCCGTCGAGCATCAACTGCCCGCCTTTCTTCTTCTCGGCGCCGTAGACGAGGTGCATCAACTCGCTGCGCCCCGCACCCACGAGCCCGAAAAACCCGACGATCTCGCCCGAACGGACCTCGAAGCTCGCCGGCCTGGCCAGCCCGTGGCCCTCGACGTTCTGCACCGAAAAGCGCACCGCCCCGAGCTCGCGTGGCCGGTAGTTGTAGATATCCGAAATCTCGCGCCCGACCATCTCGGCAACGATCGTCTCGCGCTTCACGCCTTCGAGCGTCGGATGCGAAGCGACCTTGCGTCCGTCGCGGAAAATCGTGCACGCATCGCAAAGCTGGTAGATCTCGTCCATGCGGTGCGAGATGTAAATCAGCGCGCGATTGTCGGCGCGCAGGTCGCGCACGAGCTTGAACAGCACCTCGGTCTCGCGATGCGAGAGCGAGCTCGTCGGTTCGTCGAGCGCGATCACGCGCGCGTTGCGCATCAGCGCCTTGCAGATTTCGACCATCTGCCGCTGCGCGATCGAGAGCCGCCGCAGCTTCGCGTTGGGATCGAGATCGACGCCCATCGCGGCCAGCCGCTCGCGCACGTAGCGCTTCGCGTCCTGCTTCTTCACCCAGCCGAACGTATTCGGCAAGCGGCCGAGCATCAGGTTTTCGGCCACGGTGAGATCAGGCACGTACTGCAGCTCCTGGTGAATCACCGCAATGCCAGCCGCGATCGACGCGCCCGCATTCGCAAAATGCACCTCGTTGCCGTCCATCATCACGCGGCCGGAATCGGGCTGATACTCGCCGCCGAGCACTTTCAAGAGCGTCGACTTGCCCGCCCCGTTCTCGCCCATCAGGCCGTGCACCTGCCCGGCGTTGACCTCGAAGGACACACCGTCAAGCGCGCGTACGCCTGGAAACACCTTGCCGATATTGTCAAAACGCAGCGTCGCTGACACATCGCCTCCAATCACGCCATATGGATGGTTCGCCTGCTGCGCGCCTTGTGTTGCGTGGCGCGTCTATCGCAATGCGAACCGTCTCATTCACCCCTGTTCTTTGCGTCGCTCTGTTTGCCGCTTCACGGTATGCGCGTGCACACCGTGAAGCGGCGGTTCAGAACGATCGCTTACTTCGACGCGAGGCCCATCTTCTCGCGCACTTCACCCACGTTGTCGCGCGTGGCGAGCATGCCGGTCGTCAACGTCAGCGCCGGCGGCGCCTTGCCCTGCGTGATCCACGCGTACATCAGGTCAGACGTCTCTTCGCCGTGGCGCTTCGGGCTGATGATGACCGTGCCGTAGAAGCCCGTCGGCTGCGGCTTCTTGAACTCGTTCAGCGCCGAGTCCGAGCCGCCGATGCCGATGCCGATCATGTTGTCCGCCTTGAAGCCGCGGCCTTCCGCTGCGCGCACCGCGCCGAGCACGGCCTCGTCGTTCAGGCCATACGCGATCCAGTGCTTGAACTGCGGATTCTTGGTAAGCGCGATGTTGGCCGCGTTGAACGCGTTCTCGGTATCGGTCTTCGCTTGCGGCGCTGCAATCACGTTCGCCTTCGGGAAGCCCGCGGCGATGAGCGCATCGGTCGCGCCGCTCGTGCGGTCGTGGGCGGTCGGCAGTTGCTCGTAGGTGACGTCGATTGCGCCGACGTCCTTCATATCCCAGCCGCGCTTCTTGATTTCAGCGGCCAGACCCTCGCCCACTTGCTTGCCGATGTTGTAAGCCGAGATGCCCATATGCGGCACCGATTCGATCGGCTTGCCCGAGCCGTCGACGAGACGGTCGTCCACGGTCATCATCTTCAAGCCGTCCGCCTTCGCCTTCGCGACGATGCCCGGCCCGAGCTTCACATCAGGCGTGCAGATGATGAAGCCCTGCGCCTTTTGCGCGGCGAGATTGTCGATCGCGCTCATGACTTTCTCGCCCGACGGCGCCCCGATCTTCACGAGCGTGAAGCCCTTTTCCTTGGCGGCGATTTCAGCGAACTTCCACTCGTCCTGGAACCAGGGCTCTTCGGGCTGCTTCACGAGAAAACCGATCTTCACTTCGTCGGCAGCCTGTGCCACCGGCGCATTGAACAGCACCCCAGCAGCCGCCGCGGCCAACGTGAGGAAAATTCTTCGCTTCATGACGTGTCTCCTGTCTTGGATGGAAAAGTCGGCCGCGTGTTCTTCTAGCGGGATAACGCACGCGGCCGGTGCGCCATCCGATTACCCACATTAGTCGTGGTAGAGCGCAGAGCGCCCGCCATCGACCGTGATACAGCTCGCGTTGATGAACGGCGCTTCGTCGGAAGCGAGAAACACCGCTGTCATCGCCACTTCGTCGGGCTTGCCGATCCGTTTCATCGGCTGCAAATCGAGCGTCGCCTGGCGCGCGGCGGCCGGGTCGGGCTGACCGTTCCACCAGTCGAGCGTCAACTGCGTCTCGATGTAGCCGGGCGCGATCGCGTTCACGCGCACCTGACGCGCCGCGTATTCGATGCCGAGCGCGCGCGTGAGACCGAGCACGCCATGCTTGGCAACCGGGTACGGGAAGCACCCGGGAATGATCTTGAATGCATGTGTCGACGCGATGTTCACAATGCTGCCGCGCCCGCGCTCGACCATGCCCGGCAGCACCGCGCGGCAGCCATTCCAGACACCGTCGAGATCGACCGCGAAGCAGCGGCGCCAATCGTCGTCGGTCATCGTGAGCGGATCGCAAAACACGTTGATGCCGGCGTTGTTGACGAGCGCGTCGAGCGGGCCGAAAGCGCGCTCCCCTTCGCTCACCGCGTTCTGGACCGAGGCGGCTTGCGTCACGTCCGTCTGCACCGCGAGCACGCGTGCGCCGGGCGCCGCCGCTTCGATTTCCTTCGCAGTGCGGCGCGCCGTGTCGATATCGAGTTCAGCCAGCACGACCGACGCACCCTCTCTAGCGAACGCGTGCGCGATCGCCGCGCCGATACCGCGACCGGCACCGGTGATCAGCGCGACTTTGTCCGCCAGACGGTTCATCACTTTGCTCCTGCTTTCGCGGCTTGCAAGCCGTCGATGAAAGCCTTCGCATGCGCCGCGGTGGTCGCTGCGCTCTGCCCCGGCTTGTACAGCGCCGAACCCAGGCCAAAGCCGTTCGCCCCGGCCGCGAGGAACGGCCCCATGTTGTCCGGCGCAACGCCCCCGACGGGGACGAGCGGCACCTGCGCCGCAATGACTGCGCGCCACGCCTTCACGACATGCGGGCCCAATTGCTCGGCCGGGAACATCTTCAGTACATCCGCGCCGTTTTTCAGCACGGCGAACGCTTCGTTCGGCGTGGCGACACCCGGTGCGCACGCGAGCCCCTGCGCCTTGGCGGCGCGCACCACGTCCGCGTCGCTGTGCGGCATCACGATCAGCTCGCCGCCCGCGCGCTTCACCTCGTCGACATAACTCGGATGCAGCACCGTTCCCGCGCCGACGATCGCATCGGCCGCCAACGCTTCGCGAATCGCCGCGATGCTTTCGAATGGCTGCGGCGAATTGAGCGGCACCTCGATGATCCGGAAACCCGCCGCATATAGCGCGCGGCCGTGATCGGCGGCATCGGCCGGCGTCACGCCGCGCAGGATCGCGATCAGCGGGCACGCGGCGAACGCGGCGGCGAGGCCCGCGTGCGGCTGATACGGTGCTGGCAAGTTGATGTGCGGTTGCTGCGGTTGCATATCGTTTCCGTGAAAATTTAGGCGTTCTATTCGTGGGACCCTGGCATCAATCGGGCTCGACCCGGCTCAACCAGCGGTTTGCGCCACAGCCGAACGCGCCTCGCCGACCAGCCCGGCCAGCGACGCGATCCGCCATAACCCGCGCTCAGTCGCGTCCTTGACGTGCGTTGTCTGCAGGCAACCCAGCTCGGCAAGCGCGAGGCGATACCGGTCACACAGTGCTTCGTTGCCGATCAGGCGAAGCGGCTCGACGGCGAATTGCGGATGCACGGCGGCAAGTCCGCACAGCTCGTGTCCGATGAGGAGTCCGGAAAGATAATCCGACTGCTCTTCGGCCGAAAGTTCGGCGGTCAGCCCCAGCGTGCGCGTGCTGAAAATCGTCGCAAGCAAGCCCGCGTGGTCCGTGCGCTTCGCGACCGCGACGCCGCGCAGGAATGCCGCCGTGTTCGGCGTTTCCGGCTCGGCCATCGTGCGGCCGAGAATCGTGTGATCGCGCAGCGCCGCGAAGACTTCGCCCGTCATGAACGTATAGAAGCGTTCGATGCGAGCGTCGCGCGCGACAGCCCACTTGGCATGCGTGCCCGGCAGGCCGATCAGCGCGCTTGCGCTGCCGTTGCCGAGCGCGCCGTTGGCGGCGAGCGCGCCGACGATCTGCGTTTCTTCGCCGCGCATCACGTTTGGCAGTTCGCCGCGCTGGATCACGCCCGGCACGATATGGAGCGCGATGCCGCGGTCCGTGCCGACCCGCACGATGCCGGCCGCGAGCGCATTCGCATCGGCGGGCGCGTCGACATACGGCGCCTCCGCCCAGCCTTGCGCGCTGCCGACCATGCCTGCCGCGATCACCGGCACGCGCGGCGCGCGGTCGAGCCAGACGCCGCAGGCGTCCTCGAACGCGGCATCGAAACCGCCCGCGCTCACCGAGCGCGGCAGATTCATGATGCCGGCCGTCGATGCGCTGTTCGCGATCACGTTGCCGTTCGCGTCGAAGAGGTACGCACGCAGCGACGTCGTGCCCCAATCGAGCGCGATCAGCGCGGCGTGCTCGAAAGCGGTATCGGCGACGGTGTACGTCGTGGCGGAGTGCTGCTCGGTCATCGTTTGATCCTGCGTGTGGTCTGCGGTGCGCGCCAGCCGAGTTCCTCGGAGATCGCGCGCGCTTCGCGCTGCACGACCGGCACGAGCTCATCCATGCGCTCGAGCGGCATATAGGGAATCGTGCTCGCGACCGAAACCGCTGCGACGATCGAGCCCGACGCGTCGCGCACGGGCGCGGCCACGCAGCGGATCGACGCTTCGTTTTCTTCGAGATCGAGCGTGAAGCCGCCCGCGGAATAGGTCGCCATGCGCTGCAGGAAGGTGGGCGCATCGGGGCGATTGTCGGGCTTGAAGCTGACCGACGCGAGCGCGCGGCGCGACGCGTCGAAGAGCGACTGCCAAGACTCGGGCTTGAGGTCGAGCATCATCGCCTTGCCGATCCCCGTCGACGCGAGCGGCATGCGATGCCCGACCCGCGAGCGCATTTCCAGCCCGCGCGTGCCGGGGATTTTGTCGATGTACAGCACGTCGTCGCCATCGCGCACGCCGAGGTGAATCGTGTCGAGCGTCGCCTCGGCGAGCCGCTCCAGATGCGGGCGGGCGACGGCCGTGAGCGGCATTTGTTCGAGCGCGATGGTGCCGAGTTCGATTAGCTTCGGACCGAGCAGATAGCCGCCTTGCACCTGACGCAGATAGCGCGCCTGGACGAGACTGCTGACGAGCCGGTGCGTCGTGCTGCGCGTCGTGCCGAGCGCGGCGCCGAAGGCGCGCAGATCGCGCGCGCCGGACGCGGCCGCTTCGAGGATCGCGAGGCCGCGCAGGAGCGTTTGCGTGCCGGCTTGCTGCGGGGTGATGTCGAGCAGCGTGCTGGGCAGTGCGATGCCGTCGACGGCGGACGGAATCGATTGCGTGTCGCGCTTGCCGTTTTGCGTGGCTTGCGGCTCTTCGGTGTGCTCTGCCAGGGGTTTGTTCATGGCGCTCATCCGGTTCAGGTGGCCATTCGGCCGATTGGTCGCGGTGCTGGGTGCGCGGTTAAGCGCCCTGGGCGGACGGATGAAGCGCGATACGTTCGTGCGAAGCGGTGCCTGCGGCTTGGCGATGAATCGAGGTCATTTGACGGTGTCTCCGTTGTCGTGCGAATCGTGGTTCGCAGCGGTTGGCCGCGGTAGCGGCGCTTTGTCGGTCTGGATTGTAGGGCGGGGCACCGGAATCTCCAACATTTGAATTGTTGATTCATATTTTGGGATTTTTGGCGCTTCTTTTGCCTGCGGCGCGTTTTGTCGTTCGCTTGGGTTTGCGTGAAAACTTTGATTTCGCGGCGGTCCGTATGGTCCGTCCCTCCCCGGGACCGGGGTCACTTTGGTCCTTGCCCAAAGTAA
>NZ_JBCHAA010000012.1:0-244829 GCF_053525655.1 Trinickia camelliae | reverse complement strand
GGCGCGATCCTGACCGGCGTGTTCGCGGTGAAGGACATCGGCGGCGCGGACGGCAGCGTGATCCTGCAGGCGAAGGGCGTGCTGACGACGCTGATCTACAGCGGCGTGGTGAGCTACATCCTGCTGAAGGCAATCGACATGGTGATGGGCCTGCGCGTGGCCGAAGAAGAAGAGCGCGAAGGCCTCGACGTGGTGCTGCATGGCGAGCACGTCGAATAACGGTTGCATGATCGCTTGCGACGATTACGGGAGTTAAGCGCAGCGACTTTGGCCCGCCTTCACGGCGGGCTTTTTTATGTCTGCGCAGCCCGCAAGCATTTAACCTTGCTGTCTATCAGGTCAATAGGAAAATCACATACAGGCCCAGCTTGCGAATGGAGAAAGCGTCCCCAAATCAGCGGGGTATTTGCTCTACAATCTTTCTTCTCCATCTGCGAGTGATCAATGGTTCCGCACCTAGTTACGGCGTTAAACGGCCCTCTGCTTGATCTTGAGCGGAAGATCCTCGACGCTACGCCCGCCATCGAACGCTGGTTCCGCCTCGAATGGCAGGAGCATACGCCGCCGTTCTATTGTTCGGTGGACCTGCGCAATGCGGGCTTCAAGCTCGCGCCGGTCGATACGAACCTCTTCCCGGGCGGATTCAACAATCTGCCGCAAGAAGTGCTGCCGCTCGCCGTGCAGGCGGCGATGGCCTCGATCGAAAAAATCTGCCCCGACGCGAAGAATCTGCTGATCATTCCCGAGCGTCACACACGCAACGCGTTTTATCTGGAGAATGTCGCGCGCCTCGCGACGATCATGCGGCAAGCGGGGCTGAACGTGCGCTTCGGCACGCTCGACGAAAGCATCCAGGGCCCGGTGACGATCGCGCTCGCCGACGGCCAGAAAATCGTGCTCGAACCGCTCGAGCGGACGCCGCGCCGTCTCGGCCTCAAGAATTTCGATCCGTGTTCGATTCTGCTGAACAACGATCTGTCGGCGGGCCTTCCGAGCGTGCTCGAGAATCTGCACGAGCAGTACTTGTTGCCGCCTCTGCACGCGGGCTGGGCGGTGCGCCGCAAGTCCACGCATTTCTCGTGCTACGAAGACGTCGCGAAGAAGTTCGCGAAGATGGTCGAGATCGATCCGTGGATGGTGAATCCGTATCACGCGCATGTCGAAGGCGTCGACTTCCCGGCGCGTACCGGTGAAGAGGCGCTGGCCGATGCGATCGATGGCGTGCTCAAGAAGATCGCCCGCAAGTACCGCGAATACGGCATCACGGAGCGGCCGTACGTGGTCATCAAGTCCGATGCCGGCACGGATGGGCGCGGCGTGATGACCGTGCACGACGCGGCCGAAGTCGCGAGTCTGACGAAGCGCGAGCGCGAGCGGATGTCGGTGACCAAGGATGGCCTCGAAGTGCACGACGTGATCGTGCAAGAGGGCGTCTATACGTTCGAGCGGGTCGGCGATGAAGTGGCCGAGCCGGTCGTATACATGATCGACCGCTATGTGGTCGGCGGCTTCTATCGCGTGCACGGCAGCCGCGAGCGCGATCAGAACCTGAACGCGCCGGGCATGCATTTCGTGCCGCTCGGCTTCGAGCACACCGCCTTGCCGGACGCGCACGCGAAGCCGGGCGCCGCGCCGCCGAACCGCTTCTACATGTACGGCGTGGTGGCGCGTCTGGGCTTGCTCGCCGCTTCGGTGGAACTCGAAAAGACCGATCCGGAAGCGATTCAGGTCTGACGCGGGTTGCAGCCGATTGCCGCCGGTTCGCCGGCGGCGGTCGCCGCGCTCGCATTGCCGAGCATCCGCATCCATCTCGAACAAGACAAAGCCCGCACAGGGCATCAGGGATCCCATGGACATTCTCTTTATCGCCGACCCGCTCGATCGCTTCAAGATCTACAAGGATTCGACCTACGCGATGATGGCCGAGGCCGCGCGCCGAGGTCACGTGATCTACGCGTGCGAGCCGCAGCATCTCGCGTGGACCGGCAGCAGCGTCGAAGCGACCGTGCAGCGCGTGACGCTCGTCGGCGATGAAGCGGACCGTCATCGTCATCCGTGGTATGAAGCGTCCGCGCACGAAACGCGTGCGCTGCCTTCGTTTGGCGCAGTGCTGATGCGCAAGGACCCGCCGTTCGACATGGAATACGTGACGTCGACGTGGCTGCTCGAACTGGCGGAGCGCGCGGGCGCACGCGTCTTCAACAAGCCGCAGGCGATTCGCGACCACTCGGAGAAGCTTGCGATCGGCGAGTTCGCGCAATTCGTCGCGCCGACGCTCGTCACGCGCGACGCCGCGCGTCTGCGCGCGTTTCACGCCGAGCATGGCGACGTGATCCTGAAGCCGCTCGACGGCATGGGTGGCATGGGCGTGTTTCGCGTGAAGGCCGACGGCATGAACCTCGGCTCGATCGTCGAGATGCTGAGCCACGACGGCGCGCGTTCGGTGATGGCGCAGAAGTTCATCCCCGAAATCTCGGCCGGCGACAAGCGGATCCTGCTGATCGGCGGTGAGCCGGTGCCGTATTCGCTCGCGCGCATTCCGCAGGGCAACGAGGTGCGCGGCAACCTCGCGGCGGGCGGCGTCGGCGTCGCGCAGCCGCTTACCGCGCGCGACCGCGAGATCGCCGCAACGCTCGCACCGGTGCTGGCGGCGCGAGGACTCTTGCTCGTCGGGCTCGATGCGATCGGCGACTGGCTGACCGAGGTGAATGTCACGAGCCCGACTTGCTTCCGGGAAATCATGGACCAGACTGGCTTCGACGTCGCCGCGATGTTCATCGACGCGCTGGAGCGCGCCGCAGGCTGAGGCGCCCCCGGCTAAGGCGCTCGTGGCCAGGCGCCCGCTACCCGTTGTTGCGCAGCGTCACGAACCAGGGGAAGTGCGAAAAAGCGCGAAAATGGCCTGATACAATGCCCGCTCTTTCAGGCAGGACGACCGATCCCGGCACGGGCGGCGCGTTCGGCGAGCGGACTTCGAGCCGGGCGCCGCATGGCCGGAACCGATCCGGCGCGCGGCGCCCGACGACCGGCGCCACAGCCCCAACGGCGGCCGGCCGTCCGCTCGGACCAGCATGTGGGGGCATGTGCCCGGCGCGGGCCGCGACCATTCCGGTTTCGCGCCTCGGGCCGCTTTTCGTTGCAAGGCTGACATGGCAGGCATTTTGATCATTGCGCACGCTCCGTTCGCTTCCGCGCTACGCGAGTGCATCGCTCACATCTATGGCGGGCTGCCCGCGCGCATCGGCGCGATCGACGTGATGCCCGACTGCGATCCCGCTCAGGTCATCGATTTCGCGCAATCCGAACTCGACCGCTTACGGGAAGACAACGGCGCCCTCGTGCTGACCGACATGCTCGGCGCGACGCCCGCGAACATCGCGAGCCGCCTCGCGACGCTGCCTTCGGTGCGCGTCTTGGCCGGGGTGAACCTGCCGATGCTCGTGCGCGCCGTCTGCTACCGCACGACGCCGCTCGACACGCTCGTCGACAAGGCGCTGGCAGGCGCTGCCAAGGGCGTGCAGGCGATCGGGCCAGCAACGCCGCAGGAGCACGCCGCAGAGGACAGCCATTGCTTGCCGTCACGGACCGGGACCGGCGCGGATTGCCCGAGCGCGACGTCAGGCGGCATTGTCGGTTGCGCGCCGGCATCCAACCCCAACCCGGCCGGCTCCTGACCGAACGGCCATTCCTCAGACATCATTCGCGCTTCGGAACATCATGCTGCAACAAGAAACAACTATCGTGAACAAACTGGGCCTGCACGCACGCGCGTCGGCCAAACTGACTCAGCTCGCCGGCAACTATCAGTCGGAAATCTGGATGAGCCGCAACGGTCGGCGCATCAATGCGAAGAGCATCATGGGCGTGATGATGCTGGCGGCCGGTATCGGTAGCACCGTGACGATCGAAACAGAAGGGCCGGACGAGGCGGACGCAATGCAGGCACTCCTGAAATTGATCGCCGATAAGTTCGGTGAGGGCCAATGAGCGAAGGTGCAGACTGAGATCTCTGTCTCCACACGAGCGCCGCGGTCATCCGCGGCGTTTTTTTTTGATGCAAGAGAATCGCAGGAGGAAAGGGCGCGCCGGCTGGGCATCCAGCGCGTCCCGGTAAGCCGCCGTAACCGCCACTCATGCTGCGCCGCACGCAGTCATGCGTGGTTTGCGGAATTTATAATCGGTAGTTAGGGTCACAGACCCATTGCGGCGGCTTTGCGTGAGATCGAAGTAAGTGCTGAAGCACTAACTCCGGATCGACAGCTCATCGCGGCATCACACACAACTAGAGGAGGTGCGCGTGTCTTTCACGCTGCATGGAATTCCCGTGTCACGCGGCATCGCCATCGGGCGAGCCTATCTGATAGCGCCGGCCGCGCTTGACGTTGACCATTACCTGATCGAGCCTCCGCAGATCGAAGGAGAGCTCGAGCGCTTTCGCGCGGCTTTGAAAGTCGTGCACAACGAACTCGAATTGCTGCGCGAGGATCTCGCCGCGGACGCGCCGAGCGAGGTCGGCGCCTTTATCAACGTCCATACGATGATCCTGAACGACGCGATGCTCGTGCAGGAGACGATGGATCTCGTGCGCACGCGCCGCTATAACGTCGAGTGGGCGCTGACCGAACAGCTCGAACGTCTGTCGCGCCATTTCGACGATATCGAAGACGAGTACCTGCGCGAGCGCAAGGCCGATATTCATCAGGTGGTCGAGCGCGTGCTGAAGGCGTTGGCGGGCGCGCCGTCGGCGGCGGCGCTGCTCAGCCACGGCATGCATCCGCATGGGAGCGAAGAAATGATCGTGGTCGCACACGACATCTCGCCTGCCGACATGATGCAGTTCAAAACGCAAACGTTTCAGGGTTTCGTGACCGATCTGGGCGGGCGCACGTCGCATACGGCGATCGTCGCGCGCAGCCTCGGCATCCCGGCCGCGGTGGGCGTGCAGCAGGCCAGCACGCTGATCCGGCAGGACGACCTGATCATCGTCGACGGCGACCACGGCGTCGTGATCGTCGATCCGGCGCCGATCGTGCTCGAGGAGTACTCGTACCGGCAAAGCGAGAAGGCGCTCGAGCAGCGCAAGCTGCAGCGCCTGAAGTTTTCGCCGACGCAAACGCTGTGCGGCACGAAGATCGAGTTGTGCGCGAACATCGAGTTGCCCGAGGATGCGCAGGCCGCGGTGGAAGCGGGGGCGGTCGGCGTGGGCCTGTTCCGCACCGAGTTCCTGTTCATGAATCACCGCGACCGGCTGCCCGAGGAAGAGGAGCAGTTCGCCGCGTACAAGCGCGCGGTCGAGTTGATGAACGGCCTGCCGGTGACGATCCGGACGATCGACGTCGGCGCCGACAAGCCGCTCGATTCGATCGGCAGCGAAGGCTTCGAGACGGCGCCCAATCCGGCGCTCGGCTTGCGGGCGATCCGCTGGAGCCTGTCCGAACCGCATATGTTCCTCACGCAGTTGCGCGCGATTCTGCGGGCATCGGCGTTTGGGCAGGTGAAGATCCTGGTCCCAATGCTCGCGCACGCGCAGGAAATCGATCAGACACTCGATCTGATCCGCGAGGCAAAGCGCCAGCTCGACGACGCCGGCCTGCCGTACGATCCGAGCGTGCGTGTGGGCGCGATGATCGAGATCCCGGCCGCGGCGATCGCGCTGCCGCTGTTCCTCAAGCGGCTCGATTTCCTGTCGATCGGCACGAACGACTTGATTCAGTACACGCTCGCGATCGACCGCGCGGACAACTCAGTCGCGCATCTCTACGATCCGCTGCATCCGGCGGTCTTGCACCTGATCGCGTTCACGCTGCGTGAAGCGAAACGCGCGGGCGTGCCGGTGTCGATCTGCGGGGAAATGGCGGGCGATCCGCAACTCACGCGTCTGTTGCTCGGCATGGGCCTCACCGAGTTCTCGATGCACCCGAGCCAGTTGCTCGTCGTGAAGCAGGAGATCCTGCGCTCGCATTTGAAGACGCTGGAGAAGCCGGTCGCGGACGTGCTGGCGTCGTTTGAGCCGGAAGAAGTGCAGGCGGCGCTCAAGCGCGTCACCGAGTGTTGAGTTTGACGCACGGGCCGCTGCACGGCCTGTAATGACAAAGGGCGGCGGTTCTTCGAACCGGCCGCCCTTCGCATTTCCAGAAGACTGAAACGCCTCAATGAGCGTGAGCTTCTCCGCAAACCGAACAATCCGGCTGACGCGCGATCTTCATCGTGTTCCATTCCATCCGCAGCGAATCGAGCATCATGAGCCGGCCGGTCAGCGTTGTGCCGACGCTGGCGATCACGCGCAGCGCCTCGGCCGCCTGCATCGCGCCGATGATGCCGACCGTCGGCGCGAACACGCCCATCGTCGAGCAAGCGACTTCCTCGAAAGGCTGATCCTCGGGAAACACACACGCGTAGCACGGCGAAGCATCGTTGCGGAAATCGAAGGTGCTGATCTGGCCGTCGAAACGCAGTGCCGCGCCCGACACGAGCGGCACGCGATGCGCGACGCACGCGCGGTTGATGGCGTGGCGCGTCGCGAAGTTGTCGGTGCAGTCGAGCACGACGGTCGCGCGCGGCACGGCTTCGTTGAGCCACGCATCGCCGACGCGCTCCGCGACGGCATGCACGGCGACATCGGGATTTAATTGCGCGATCGCATCGCGTCCCGACTCGACCTTCTTGCGCCCGACCGAAGCGGTCACATGCAGGATCTGCCGCTGCAGGTTCGTGAGATCGACGGTATCGGCATCGACGAGCGTCAGCGTGCCGACGCCCGCCGCCGCCAGGTACATCGCCGCCGGCGAACCCAGGCCGCCCGCGCCGATGACGATCGCGTGCGCGTCGAGAAAATGCTGCTGCGCCTCGATGCCGAGCTCGTCGACGAGGATATGGCGGGAGTAGCGAAGGAGTTGATCGTCGTTCATGGGGCGGGGCGTGCTGCGCGATAAGTCGTTCTCGTTATTCTAATCGCGCAAAAGACAATGCCTTCGCAGCGTTGAGGCTGCGAAGGCATTTGAGCTTGAGCGAGAAGGCTTACTTGCTCTGCGAGGCGGCCGGCTGCGGAGCCGAAGCCGGCGCCGGCTCTGAGCCAGGCGTGACCGGCAGCGCCGGCTTCACCGCGACCGGCGCCGAGGCCGAGCGTTCCGGCTTGTTCTCGGCCAGCGTGCGCTCGGCGATCGACTTCGATTCCACGACAGTCTTGCCTTCGAGCTTGTTCAGCGCTTGCTGGAGCATGAAGTCGTCGTTCGTGCCGAACTCGACCGGCTTGCGATCGCGATCCTTCTGGCGCTGCTCCGGCGTCTTCTTGTCGTTCTGCTCCTCGAGCTGCTGCAACTGCAGCATGCGCCGCTGTTCGCGCTCTTCCTCTTCCTTCTTCTCGTTCGGGTCCTGCGTGTTCGCGAGGTGGTTCGAGTAGTCGACTTCGCGCGTCACGAGTGCGTCGTCCGGATCGCCGTCGGCGTACTGATCGACCGCGATATCAGGACGGATGCCCTTGTTCTGGATCGAACGGCCGGTCGGCGTGTAGTAGTACGCCGTGGTCAGACGCAGCGCCGTATCGGCCGTCAGCGGACGCACGGTTTGCACCGAACCCTTGCCGAACGTCGTCTTGCCCATGATCAGCGCGCGGTGCTGATCCTGCAATGCGCCCGCGACGATTTCCGACGCCGACGCCGAGTAAGCGTTCGTCAGCACGACCATCGGCACGGTCTTGAAGACGGCCGGCAGGCCCTTCAGCGGATCGGAATCGAACGACGGCAGACGGTAGTTATCGTACGTATCGCGGTAGACCTCCTTCGAATCGGGGATCTGACCGTTGGTCGACACGACGACCGAATCCGGCGGCAGGAACGCGCCCGCGACGCCGACCGCGCTTTGCAGCAGGCCGCCGCCGTTGTTGCGCAGATCGATGACGATGCCCTTCACGTTCGGCTGCTGGCGCGCGACGTCTTCGAGCTTGGCCGCGAGATCCGGCACCGTGCGCTCCTGGAAGCTCGTGATGCGGATATAGGCGTAGCCCGGCGCGAGGATCTTCATCTTCACGCTCTGTACCTTGATGATCGCGCGCGTCACCGTGACCGGGAACGTGCGGTCATCGCTCTTGCGGAAGAGCGTGAGCGTAACCTTGGTGCCCGGGTCGCCGCGCATTTGCTTGACCGCCTGGTCGAGCGTCATGCCGCGCACGGGCTTGTCGTTGATGCGGGTGATCAGGTCGCCCGGACGGATGCCGGCGCGGAAGGCCGGCGTGTCTTCGATCGGCGAGATGACTTTGATCAGGCCGTCTTCCTGCGAAATCTCGATGCCAAGGCCCGCGAAGCGGCCCTTGGTCTGCTCCTGAAGCTCTTCGTAGTCGGTCTTGTCGAGATACGACGAATGCGGGTCGAGGCTCGACACCATCCCCTTGATCGCGGCGGTCAGGAGCTTCTTGTCGTCGACCGGTTCGACGTAGTCATGCTTGATCTGACCGAACACCTCGGCGAAGAGGCGCAGTTGATCGAGCGGAAGCGGTGCCGAGGCGGCTTGCTGGGCGGACGCGGACAGTTGCAGGGTCGCAAAGACGCCGGTAGCCAGGCCAGCGGCGATCAGGCCGATGTTCTTGAGTTTCGTTCGCATAGAGTCTGTTGCGGTCGGGAGCGTTTAAGTGCGCCGGTATCGGGGACGAGCAAGTATAACTGCAAGCCTTGCGTGCGGAAGATTTGAGAGGGTATTCGCCGTTCGACAGCGAACGTAGGGCCGGGTTCGATGATCCCCGTCATGCGCAGGAATCGGGCCTGAAGCGCGGAGAATATTGCGTGGCGCGGTGTGCCGGCATCAGAATGCCGGCACACGCGGCGCCATTTTGGGATTTCTGCCCGTAGGCGGATTGTCAGCCTGCCTTGCCTTGCTTCGCGACGGCGGCCTGCGCCTTGGCGATCGCTTCGGGGTCCCCCAGATATTCGTGGCGGATCGGCTTCAGGTTCTCGTCGAGTTCATAGACGAGCGGTACGCCATTCGGGATGTTCAGGCCGACGATGTCGTCGTCCGAAATGCCGTCGAGGTACTTGATCAGCGCGCGCAGCGAGTTGCCGTGCGCCGCGATCACCACCTTCTTGCCCGCCTTGATGGCCGGCGCGATCGACTCGTTCCAGATCGGCAGCACGCGGGCGACCGTGTCTTTCAGGCATTCGGTGAGCGGCAGTTCGGCGCGCGGCACCTTCGCGTAGCGCGGATCGTCGTACGGCGCGCGCTCGTCGCTCGGATCGAGCGCGGGCGGCGGCGTGTCGTAGCTGCGGCGCCAGACCAGCACTTGCTCGTCGCCGTATTTGGCGGCGGTTTCCGCCTTGTTCAGACCGGCGAGCGCGCCGTAGCTGCGTTCGTTCAGGCGCCACGAATGGACGACCGGGATATACATCAGGTCCATCTGATCCTGCACGTGCCACAGCGTGCGCACCGCGCGCTTGAGCACCGACGTATACGCGATATCGAACGTATAGCCCGCTTCCTTGAGCAGGCGGCCCGCTTGTTGGGCTTCGCGGTTGCCTTGTTCCGTGAGGTCGACGTCGACCCAGCCGGTGAATCGGTTTTCCTTGTTCCACGTCGATTCGCCGTGGCGGATGAGGACGAGCTTATGCATGAGAGAAGTATGGTCGGTAGTGAGGAAGCCGCTTGCGTGCGTCAGGGCGAAGCGGTCGTCTAGGACGGCGCTCGCCATCGCGTCAGACGGATATTTTATAATGGCAGGATTGTCCTTTTCGATTTCTCTCTTTTTTTGGCGGATTCTTTCGTGACGTTCTTCACCGATTACACGAACCTTGTACTCATCGCGGCCGTCCTCATCTCCGGAGGGTTACTGCTGTGGCCGACGATCAGCCGGGGCGGACGGGGCGGGCTCTCCGCTGCCGAAGCGACGCAGCTGATCAACCGGCGCAACGCCGTGGTGATCGACCTGCGGTCCGCCGCCGACTACGCCGGCGGACATCTGCCGCAGGCGCGCCAGGTCGAGTTCGCGGAGCTTCAAGCGAAAATCGGCCAAATCGCCAAGAATAAGGGCACACCGGTGTTGCTCGTCTGCCAGACCGGTCAGCAGTCGCACAAGGCGGTGCGGATTGCCGAAGAGGCGGGCTACACCGAAGTCCATGTGCTGCAAGGCGGGGTCAACGCCTGGCAGCAGGCCGGCATGCCGGTCGTCAAACAAGGAGTGGCTAAGTGAATAACGTCGTCATGTACAGCACGCAGGTGTGTCCGTATTGCCAGATGGCCGAGCGTCTTTTAAAGTCGCGCGGCGTTCAGACCATCGAGAAGGTGCTGATCGACAAGGACCCGGCGCGGCGCGAGGAAATGATGACGCGCACCGGCCGCCGTACCGTGCCGCAGGTGTTCATCGGCGACACGCATGTCGGCGGCTATGACGACTTGTCGGCGCTCGATCGCGCGGGCGGCTTGATGCCGCTCCTGGATGCGGCTTAAAGCAGGATTGGCGATTGCGGCAGGCTTAAGGCGCGTGCTGCCGCGGTCGCCTCAGTCCGAAGCTTGAAATACACATTGGTAGCGGGATTGCATCCGGCTACATCGAATTTACCTAGGGAGTCACCATGTCGGACCAGAACAACCAGCCGTTCTTCAACATTCAGCGCATTTACCTGAAGGATTTGTCGCTCGAGCAACCGAATTCGCCGGCGATCTTTCTCGAGCAGGAGATGCCGTCGGTTGAAGTCGAAGTCGACGTGAAGGCCGAGCGTCTTGCTGAAAACGTCTTCGAAATCCTGGTTACCGGCACGGTCACGGCCAAGGTCAGCGACAAGATCGCGTTCCTGATCGAAGCCAAGCAAGCGGGCATCTTCGACATCCGCAACATTCCGGCAGAGCAGATCGATCCGCTCGTCGGCATCGCGTGCCCGACGATCCTGTTCCCGTACCTGCGCTCGAACATCGCCGACGCGATCACCCGCGCTGGCTTCCCGCCGATCCACCTCGCCGAAATCAACTTCCAGGCGCTCTATGAGCAGCGTCTCGCGCAGCTCAATGCTGCTGAAAGCGGCAATGCGCAAAACGGCGCGACGCAGCACTAAGGCCTGACAGCGGTGCATGAGATTAAACAGCCCCCACGCTCACTGCGTTCGCTGCCCCCCAAGGGGGCGGTCAGTGCGCTTGGGGCGGCCCGGCGCGCACTGACATGAATATCGCCGTCCTCGGCGCCGGTGCATGGGGCACCGCACTTGCCGGCCATCTGGCCGCACGCAACGACGCGGTCCTGTGGGCGCGCGACAGTGCGCTCATCGCCGAACTCTCCTCCAGTCACGAAAACACGCATTATTTGCGCGGTGTCGCGCTGCCGGATGCGCTTCGCTATGAGGCAGATCTGGCCGCGGCGCTCGCGCATGCGGCGGGCGACGATGCGTTGTGCGTCGTCGCGACGCCAGTCGCGGGATTGCGCGCGTTGTGCCGCGCGATGCGCGATGCGCAGCAGGTGCCTGCGCATATCGTCTGGGTCTGCAAAGGTTTCGAAGCCGATACCCAATTGCTGCCGCATCAGGTGATCGCGGCCGAGCTGGCCGGGCATCCGAGCAATGGCGTGCTCTCCGGGCCGAGCTTCGCGCGCGAAGTCGGAATGGGCTTGCCGGTTGCGCTGACGGTCGCGAGCTCGTCGCAAGCGTGCCGCGAGCGCACGCTTGCCGCGTTCCACCATGGGGCGATGCGGATCTACACGGGTGATGATGTCGTCGGCGTCGAAGTCGGCGGCGCGGTGAAGAACGTGCTCGCGATCGCCACCGGCATTGCCGATGGTCTCGGGCTTGGACTGAACGCACGCGCTGCGCTCATCACGCGCGGTCTCGCGGAAATGTCGCGCCTTGGCGTGACGCTCGGCGGCCGTGCCGAAACGTTCACCGGGCTGACCGGTCTCGGTGATTTGATCCTGACTGCAACGGGCGATCTGTCTCGCAACCGGACGGTGGGCATGCAGCTCGCCGACGGACGCACACTCGACGATATCCTCGCCGCCCTCGGCCATGTCGCGGAAGGTGTGCGCTGCGCGCAAGCCGTGCTCGCGATCGCCCGCGCACACGCGATCGAAATGCCGATTACGCAAGCTGTTTGCGCGGTGCTGTTCGATGGTGTCGCGCCGCGTGATGCCGTCAGCGCGTTGCTGCGGCGGGACGCCCGGGCGGAGTAACGCCCGCTTGCATCACGCTCCGCCTTCGAAGCCCGCCTGGCGCCAAGCCTCGAACACGACGATCGCCACCGTATTCGACAGATTCAGACTTCGGTTGCCAGGCCGCATCGGCAGCCGCACGCGCTGCTCGTTCGCAAAGCGATCCAGCACTTCACCCGGCAAGCCGCGTGTTTCCGCACCGAACACGAACCAGTCGCCCGGCTGGAATGCGTGATCGTGAAAGCGCCCCGACCCGCGCGTGGTGAAGGCGAACATGCGCACGGGATCGGGTGACTCAGCGGCTACGAATGCATCCCAATCGCGGTGCACCTGCATCTGCGCGTATTCGTGATAGTCGAGGCCGGCGCGGCGCATTTTTGCGTCGTCGAGCGGGAAGCCCAGCGGCTCGATCAGATGCAGCCGCGCGCCGGTGTTCGCGCACAGCCGGATGACATTGCCGGTATTCGGCGGAATTTCGGGTTCGACGAGAACGACGTTGAACATGATTCGATTAGTACAAAACTAGTTTTTCGGGGTGCGCAGCACGACGAAGTTCGTGACGCGCCGCGCGCCGGCCGCCTTCAGCGTGCGGGCGAGCGCTTCGAGCGTCGCGCCGGAGGTCATCACGTCGTCGACGATCGCGACGTGCAAGCCGCGCACCGGCTTTGCCTCCGTGAACGCCGTATCGACATTGTGCCGGCGCGCTTCCAGGTCGAGCCGCGATTGCGGCGCCGTGTAGGCGTCGCGTCTGATCAATGCGGCGTCGGCTGGAATATGCAGCGCACGCGCAAGCGGCTTCGCGATTTCCCAAGCTTGGTTGAAGCCACGCTCGATCAAGCGTTTCCTTGCGAGCGGCACCGGTGCGAGGACGTCGGGCCGGTCGCTGGCATCGAGCCGGTCGTCGGCTAGCCGCGCGAGGCGATCTGCGAACTCGCGTCCGAGCGCCAGACGCGCGCGAAACTTGAGGCCGAGCGCGAGGCCGTCGAGCGGCGCGCGATAGTCGGCGAGCGCGAGCGTCGCATCGAACGGCGGAGGCGCGCTCGCGCAGTCGCTGCACGAATAGCGCGCTTGCCCGTTCGGGCGCCTGCGGCTCGAAGACGGCAACGGCAGGGCGCAACGCACGCATCGCAAGCGCGCTTCATTCCAATAAGCACCGTCGCATTCGATGCAAATCGTTCGCTGCGACATATTGCCGCATAAAACGCACAGATTGGGCAACGCGACGTGCGCAAGCCGCGCAACGCGTGCCGAAGCGTTATCGACCCAAGTCCGCACGCGCTTTTCAAGACAACGGCTGCGCGGCGACGCGAATGCTGAAAGCCGCTGCGATTTCACTGCGCGCGTCACGCCAAGGCTTCCTACGCTGAAGGGATCGGAGCGAGCGAGTATACTTCGGGCTCTTCGCCAGTTCGACCGTCATGTCCCCAACTCCCGCAAAGACTAGCCGTCCGGCCTACGATTCCCGGCGTTTGCGGCAGATTTTCGACCGCCGCGCCGCCAAGTTCGGCGACGTCGCCTTTCTGCCGCGCGAAATCGCGCAGCGCATGCGTGAGCGTCTCGATTACATCAAGGTGAGTCCCGCGAGCGTGCTCGACGCGGGCTGCGGCGCAGGCGAGGACATGCCGGCGCTGCGCGAGCGCTTCCCCGAGGCGCCGGTTTTCGGCACCGATCTCTCGCATGCAATGCTCACGCGTGCGAAGGGCCAAGACGCCGCCGACACCAGTTGGCGCCGTTTTCTGCCCGCCACGCTAGGCAAGGCGCTCGGCGCGCGCGGTCCGCGCGTCGCCCAAGCCGATTTCTCCGCGCTGCCGTTTGCGGCTGGCGCGTTCGATTTCATCTGGTCCAATCTCGCGCTGCATTGGCACTCGCGTCCCGATCTAGTGTTTCCCGAGTGGCAACGCGTGTTGAAGGTGAACGGCCTGCTGATGTTCAGCACGCTCGGTCCCGACACGTTGCGCGAGTTGCGCGGAGCCTATGCGGAAGTCGAGGCGGCGCACGGCGTGGCGACGCGTGCGCATGTGATCGACTTCGTCGATATGCATGATCTCGGCGACATGCTCGTCGAAAGCGGTTTCGAGATACCGGTGATGGACCAGGAAACGTTGACGATCACCTACCGCTCGCCCGAATCGCTGCTCGCCGATGTGCGCCGCTGGGGCGCGTATCCGTTCGAGCGCGACGCGAGCGTCGATACGCGTGGTCAAGCGTCGGCGCGCCGCCTTCACGCTGCGCTGCTCGCCGCACTGGAAGCAAGGCGCCGCGCCGACGGCACGATTCCTCTCACCTTCGAAGTGATCTACGGGCACGCTTGGAAAGCCGTGCCGCGCACGACCGCCGAAGGTCACGGAATCGTGCGTCTCGAGGACATTGGAAGGGGGCGGCCAAAGAATCTTTGACGCGGTAAAGATGGCAACTGTTATGTCTGAAATTACCGCTTCAAACCGTAGCAAAAATATGTGTCAAAAGCGCGCTGAGGCTTGTCGTGCTTGGGTTATCGGCCGATAGTCGTTTGCTTGTGGATGCCATTGAACGCGCCTATAATGCGTCAGTTTGTCGCCCGGCGGTCCCCACCAAACGGCGCGGCAAGCCCGATACGCGGCGCGCGGCATGGCAACTCGCGGGGAGGCAGCGATGGACGCAACTGATCTGCCGATGGATGCGGAGCCGGTCGTCAAAGACTGGCTGATGAAGCGCAACTGTTCGGTGTCGCCGCGCCAGTTCGTCTGCTTTTATGCTTCGCTCGCACTGTTTTCCTTGGCGATCGCTTTGTTGCTGGTGTTTCGCGGCGCCTGGCTGGTGCTGCCATTTACCGGCATTGAATTATTGGTCGTGGGCGCGGCGTTTGTCGTCCATGCGCGGCATGCTGTCGATTACGAGCGTATTCGGCTCTTTCCGAACCGGCTCGTCATCGAGCAAATGAGCGCCGAGCAGTTGACGCAATTCGAATTCAACCCGCGCTGGGTGCGGGTCGAACCAGGCGAGACGTTGCGCGACCCGATCAAGCTCGTGTCGCGCGGGCAGACGGTCATGATCGGGCAGCATCTCGCGCAGTACCGGCGCAAGCAGTTCGCGAGCGAGCTGCGGATGTCGCTGATGCGATGCGGTTAGATGGGATGCGGCGCGTTCCGTTCCGGCAAATGCGGGGCAACGGTCGGAGCGCGGGCGCCAGCGAGCGGGAGGCGAGGGTTTGAATGGAAATTTTGGGTAAGGAAGCTATGAAAACAATCAAGCGAGCCCTCATGGGTGTGCTGGCGTGCAGCGGGCTGCTCAGCGCCCACGCCGCCTTGGCGGTCGGAGACAGTCCCGGCGGTCCGGCCGTCAACGAGATCAATCTCCAGCCGCCCGTGACGAAGATCGCTGAGGAGCTTTATCACCTCCACACGTTCATGCTGATCCTCTGTACGGTGATCTTCGTGGGCGTGTTCGGCGTGATGTTCTATTCGATGTTTGCGCACCGCAAATCGAAGGGCCACAAGGCTGCGAATTTCCACGAAAGCACCACCGTCGAAATCATCTGGACGATCGTGCCGTTCATCATCGTCGTCCTGATGGCGCTGCCGGCCACCAAGACCGTCGTCGCGATGAAGGACACGTCCAACGCCGATGTCACCATCAAGGTGACTGGCTATCAATGGAAGTGGGCCTACGACTACGTGAAGGGTCCGGGCGAAGGCATCAACTTCTTCTCGACGCTCACTACGCCGCGCAGCGAAGTCGACGGCACGACGCCGAAGACCGACACCTATCTGCAGGAAGTCGACAACCCGCTCGTGGTGCCGGTCAATCAGAAGATCCGCATCATCACCACCGCCAACGACGTCGTGCACTCCTGGTACGTGCCCGCGTTCGGCGTGAAGCAGGATGCGATTCCGGGCTTCGTGCGCGATACCTGGTTCAAGGCCGACAAGGTCGGCACCTTCCGCGGCTTCTGCACGGAGCTGTGCGGCAAGGAGCACGCGTTCATGCCGGTCGTCGTCGAAGTGCTGTCGCAAGACGACTACGCTAAATGGGTCGACGATCAGAAGAAGAAAATGGCCGCCGGCGCCGACGATCCGAACAAGACCTACACGTTGACCGAGCTGATGGCTCGCGGCCAGCAGGTCTATACGTCGAACTGCGCGGTCTGCCACCAGCCGACCGGCAAGGGCGCAGGCGCATTCCCGGCGCTCGACGGCAGCAAGATCGCCAACGGCCCGATCGCCAATCACGTGAGCATCGTGCTGCACGGCAAGAACGCGATGCCGTCGTGGGCGCCGACGCTGAACGACGTCGAAATCGCGTCGGTCATCACGTTCGAGCGCAACTCGTGGGGCAACCACACGGGCGATATTCTCCAGCCGCGTCAGGTCGCCGACGCCCGCAACGGCAAGATGCCGGAGGGCGGCGATCACCTGACCGGCGCAACCGCGGCGAGCGGCGCGGAGGCGGCTTCGGCCGCGGCGCCGGCGTCCGGGGCTTGATGTGCCGCTAAGTGTCGCTGTGTTCATCACAGTCAAGAATGCTGCTGTATTCGCTTTAGGAGATTCTCATGTCGTCTAGCATCGGACACGATGTAGCCGCGGGCCACCAACATGTGCATGGCGATCATGCGCATGAGACGCCGCACGGCTGGCGCCGCTGGCTTTTCGCCACCAATCACAAGGACATCGGTACGCTGTACCTGATCTTCTCGTTCGTCATGTTCCTGTCCGGGGGCGTGATGGCGCTGATGATCCGTGCCGAGCTGTTCGAGCCGGGCCTGCAGATCATGCGTCCCGAGTTCTTCAACCAGTTGACCACCATGCACGGCCTCATCATGGTGTTTGGCGCGATCATGCCGGCCTTCGTCGGCTTCGCGAACTGGATGATTCCGCTGCAGATCGGCGCGTCCGATATGGCGTTCGCGCGTATGAACAACTTCAGCTTCTGGCTGCTGCCGGTTGCAGCCGTGCTGCTCGTCGGCTCGTTCTTCGCACCGGGCGGCGCGACCGCCGCGGGCTGGACGCTCTACGCGCCGCTGTCCACGCAGATGGGCCCGGGCATGGACTTCGCGATCTTCGCGATCCACTTGATGGGCGCCTCGTCGATCATGGGCGGCATCAACATCGTCGTGACGATCCTGAACCTGCGCGCACCCGGCCTCACGCTGATGAAGATGCCGATGTTCGTGTGGACGTGGCTCATCACCGCGTACCTGCTGATCGCCGTGATGCCGGTTCTGGCAGGCGCGATCACGATGGTGCTGTTCGACCGCCACTTCGGCACGTCGTTCTTCAACGCGGCAGGCGGCGGCGACCCGGTCATGTACCAGCACATCTTCTGGTTCTTCGGGCACCCCGAGGTGTACATCATGATCTTGCCGGCGTTCGGGATCGTGTCGCAGGTGATCCCGGCGTTCGCGCGCAAGCCGCTGTTCGGCTATAGCTCGATGGTGTACGCGACGGCATCGATCGCGATCCTGTCGTTCATGGTCTGGGCGCACCACATGTTCGCGACCGGCATGCCGGTGACGGGCCAGCTGTTCTTCATGTACGCGACGATGCTGATCGCCGTGCCGACGGGCGTGAAGGTGTTCAACTGGGTCGCGACGATGTGGCGTGGCTCGCTCTCGTTCGAAACCCCGATGCTGTTCGCGGTCGGCTTCCTGATCGTGTTCACGTTCGGTGGCCTCTCGGGCCTGATGCTGGCGATGGCGCCGCTCGACATCCAATATCACGGAACATACTTCGTGGTGGCGCACTTCCATTACGTGCTGGTGGCGGGCTCGCTCTTCGCGCTCTTCTCCGGCTGGTACTACTGGGCGCCGAAGTGGACGGGCTGGATGTACAACGAGACGCGCGGCAAGATCCACTTCTGGGGCTCGATGATCTTCTTCAACCTCGCGTTCCTGCCGATGCACTTCGTGGGTCTCGCTGGCATGCCGCGTCGTTACGCCGACTACCCGGCGCAGTTCACAGACTGGAACCAGGTCATCACGATCGGTGCTTTCGGCTTCGGTCTGACGCAGGTCTACTTCCTGTTCGCAGTCGTGCTGCCGGCCTACCGTGGCGGCGGCGAGCTCGAAAAGGCGAGCGACAAGCCATGGGATGGCGCAACGGGCCTCGAGTGGACCGTGCCGAGCCCGGCTCCGTTCCACACGTTCGAAAACCCGCCGACGGTTGAATAAACACCAGGCGAGTCAGGGATTCCCGGTCCGGGCAGAAGCCGGACCGGGGCTCCGCGAAGCGGCAAACCACGCCGCGACGCTTATCGGCAAAGCATCTCTAGAAAATTCGGAATGACCCGAAATCCACAAGAAAGGCGTACTCCCGAGCAAATTCGGGCGAGCAGCGTGAGACTCGGATTGATCCTGCTGGTCATCGCAGGCGCTTTTTTTGTGGGTATCTTTATCAAGCAGTGTTATTTCTCCTGATCCCTTTGAACGGATCGGGTTTGAAGGCTCGTTGAGGAAGTTCGATGTCGACGCAACCACCGGCCAAGGCCGATCGTTCTTTTAACCGTTCGATGCGGTTGAAGCTCGTGGTCGTTGCGTTTCTGATGTTTGGTTTCGGTTTCGCGTTGATCCCGATGTATCGCGCGATCTGTCAGGTGACCGGCATCAATAACCTGGTGCAGCGCGACGCGACGGCGCGCGACGCCAAGAACACGCAAGTGGACATGTCGCGCACGATCTCGATCGAATTCGATGCGAACGCGCGCGGTCCGTTGGGTTTCAAGCCTGAGCAGTCGTATATCGACGTGCACCCGGGCGAAGTGACGACGGTGATGTACCGGGTGACGAACGAGCAGGGGCGCACGGTGCACGCGCAGGCGATCCCGAGCTACGCGCCGATGCAGGCGACCGAGTACTTCAAGAAGATCGAATGTTTTTGCTTCACGCAGCAGACGCTCGCTGCGAACGAGACGAAGCGGATGCCGGTGGTGTTCGTCGTCGATCCGAAATTGCCGAAGGATGTGAAGACGATCACGCTGTCGTACACGTTTTTCGAGTTGAACACGCCTGCGCCAACGGCGCGCGGGACAGCGGGAGACGCAGCGAAAGCGCCGGCCAATCCCGCTTGAGCAGGTAAGGGGAGGCGGTATGGCCGAGAGCGGCAGCAAGGGCTCGTTCGTCAAGACGATGAAAGCGGTGATGTGGTCGTTCTTCGGGGTACGCAAGCGGCGCGATCTGGAAGCGGACGCGACGCAACTGAATCCCGTGCACATCATCCTCGCGGGGCTGTTGTGTGCGGCGATCTTCATCGTTGTGCTGATTTTGGTCGTGCATGCGGTGGTAGGCAGTAAGTAGAGCATTGAGAAGGGCGGCGCGGCGCGAAGCGCGGCCCTGGCATCAGAGAGAGCGGTGCGGTATCCCCAAAAGAACTTCCTGGGGCGTCGACGCGCCGCCGAAGATACAGCCGGGAAAACCGGAACAACTGGACTGAAGTGGAGAATCAAGAATGAGCGGTCAAAACGAGAGCCCGTACTACTTCGTGCCGCATCCGTCGCGGCACCCGATTAGCGCGGCCGCGGGCCTTCTGGTCATGCTCGGATCGGTCGCGTTTTGGATCAATGAGGCATCGTGGGCGCCGTTCACGGCTCTGCTCGGTCTGCTGTGGCTGCTGTTCACCCTGTGGCATTGGTTCGGCGACGCCATCGGCGAGTCCGAAGGCGGCATGTATGGCAAGCGCGTCGACGTGTCGTACCGCTGGAGCATGAGCTGGTTCATCTTCTCCGAAGTCATGTTCTTCGGCGCGTTCTTCGGTGCGCTGTTCTACGCGCGCGAAATCGCGATGCATCAGTTGGGCAGCCTCGACTACAAGCTGATTTGGCCGGACTTCTCCGCCGTATGGCCGAATGTCGGGCCGGCTGCGCTCGTCGGTCACTTCAAGTCGATGACGCCGTGGCCGGTGCCGACTTTGAACACGGCGTTTCTGCTGTCGTCGGGCGCGACGCTTACCGTGTCGCACCACGCGCTGCGCGACAACCATCGCAACAAGGCGATCGCCTGGCTTGCCGCCACGGTCGTGCTGGGCGTCTGCTTCCTCTTCATGCAGGGCTTCGAGTACTACCACGCTTACAACGAACTGAATCTGACGCTGGCTTCCGGCGTGTACGGCTCGACGTTCTTCCTGCTGACCGGCTTCCACGGCTTCCACGTGTTCCTCGGCGGCACGATGCTGACGGTGGTGCTGGTGCGCATGATTCGCGGCCACTTCACGGCGGAGCACCACTTCGCGTTCGAAGGCGCGGCTTGGTATTGGCACTTCGTCGACGTCGTGTGGCTTGGCCTCTACGTCGTCGTCTACTGGCTGTAACGGAGTTGGGCCTGCTGCCTTTGTGGTGGCGGGCCTCGGCGCTGCCCGCTCAAGCGGCGGGGGCGCAATGGAATCGATGATGCAAGACCCGCACGCCGCCCTCGACTACGTCCGGGCGGCGTTTTTACTTGCGGTGTGCTGTGGTGTTGGCGAGTCGACGCATCGCGGAGGCGATGTCGTTTGATTGGATGCAGGAGCGGGCCGAAAACGCGCCGCTTAGCGGCCGAGTGGGACCTGGGAATACTGAATCCAGCCCATCCAATGCGCGAGCCACAGCAGAAGGAACAGTGAGATCGACAAGCCGACGCGGGTCGCGAGCGACCACACCATCCGCTTGGTTTTGCCTTGATCGTGCATCATGAAGTACAGCGCTGAACCGAGGCTGGTGATGATCAGGACGAAGGCGATGGCGACGAGAAAGTGAAACATGGAATTGACTGAAACTTGGGAACACGAAGGGATGACTGAGATTATCGCATCGCGCGTTCCCGGCCGTGCGATCGCTGGATCCGCGGTATGAAGATTCGTCTCGTGCCCGCGCTGCTGATCCTGATCGTGATGGCGGTGACGATTCGGCTGGGCTTCTGGCAGCGCGATCGCGCCCACCAGAAAGAAGCGTTGGAAGCCAACATCACGCGTTTCGAGAATGCGCCGGCGCAGACTGTCACTGCCGCGCCGGTCGCGCTGAAGGCGATCGAGTACCATCGCGTGCGCGCCACCGGGCGGTTTGTGCCCGATCTGGCGGTGTATCTCGACAATCGTCCGTATAACGATCAGCCGGGTTTTTACGTCGTGATGCCCTTTAAACTGGCCGACGGCGGATACGTGCTCGTCAACCGGGGCTGGCTGCCGCGCAATTTCAGCGATCGCACGACGATTGCGCCCTATGTGACGCCGCCCGGCGATGTCGAGATCGAAGGCATCGCGCGTGCCGATGCCTCGCGCGCCTTCGAGTTGGGGCAGGGCGGTTCCGCGCCGCGTCAGAAGATTCGGCAGAACCTCGATGTCAAAGCGTACGCCACCGAGATCGGCCTGCCGCTGCAACCGTTCGTGATTCAGCAGACGAGCGACGACGGTGACAAGCTCGTGCGCGACTGGCCGGCGCCGACGCTCGGTGTCGAGACGAACTACGGGTACATGCTCCAGTGGTGGGGCATGGCGGCGGCGGCGCTCGGTTTCGGGCTCTATGCCGCACGGCGTGCAGCGAAGAAGGAGCAAGCGGGGCGCGCCGAGGCTCTGTCGCAAGAAGGCCAATCCGGCCGCACTCAGTCACACTAGACGCATCCAAGGCGGCGCGGCGCCTTGCCACCGCGCATCATTTGAAGAGGTCCAACGTTTTGTCGACGCAATCTCCCCGTTCGCCGCGCGCTAAGTCAAGCACTCGCCCCGCCGCCCAGAATGCCTCGGCGGCAAAGCCTGCCGGGCAAGGCTCGTGGCAGCGCGGCCGCTGGATGCTGTTGCTGCTTGCGCTGGTCTGCGCCGCGCCGATCGTCGTTTCGTATCTGACGTACTACGTGATCAAGCCGTCTGGCGGCAAGACGAACTACGGCACGCTGGTCGAGCCGCAGCGGCCGATACCCGAGTCGCTCATGGTCACCGACGAAAACGGCAAGCCGATCAAGTTCGATTCGTTGCGTGGGCGCTGGCTGATGATTTCCGTTGACCGCAGCGTCTGCGACCAAGCCTGCGCGACGAAGCTGTACTTCATGCGACAGGTGCGCGCGACGCAAGGCGGCGAGCGCGAGCGCGTCGTGACGGTGTGGCTGCGCACCGATTCCGGCGCCGTGCCGGATGCCATCGCACACGCGTATCCGGACACGAGGAAGCTGGTCGCCGATCCGGCCGCCGTTGCGGCATGGTTGCCCGCCGACACCGGCACGCAGGACACCGATCACATCTATCTGGTCGACCCGAACGGCAACCTGATGATGCGGTTCCCGAAGAATCCGGACCCGAGCAAGATCAAGGGTGATTTAACTAAGCTGCTGAAGTGGTCGAGTATCGGCTGACCGGTGGTATGGTTCGCGTGCGCGATTTTCCGCGATAAGAGATTTTGAGATGTTCGTATTGCAAATCGGCCTAATCGGCTTGTGCATCGCGTTGTTGCCGCTCTCCTACGTGTGGGTCAAGGCGGACGACAACAAATTCCGCAAGCTCGTGTGGATCACCACTTTTCTCACGCTCGACCTGGTGATGTTCGGCGGCTTCACGCGCCTGACGGATTCGGGGCTCGGCTGCCCGGACTGGCCGGGCTGCTATGGCACGTCGTCGCCGTTCATCGCGCACGCGCAGATCGCCGCCGCGCACGCCGCGCTGCCGACTGGGCCCGTGAGCATGTCGAAGGCGTGGATCGAGATGATTCACCGCTATTTCGCCACGGCCATCGGCGTGTTGATCATCGCTCAGACGCTGATCGCCTGGGTCGCGCGCATCAAGCGCCGTCCGCTCCACGTGTCGCCGTGGTGGCCGACCGGGCTGCTGCTCCTGATTTGCGTGCAGGGCGCGTTTGGCGCGTGGACCGTGACGATGAAGCTGCAGCCGATCATCGTGACGACGCACTTGCTGCTCGGTCTCGCGCTGCTCGGCGTGCTCGGCTGGCTGGCCGCGCGCCAGACGCCGGTGCCCGCGTACGAGCCCGAAGCCGCGCGCTATCGGGCAGCGGCCATCGCCGGCTTGATCCTCTTGATCGTGCAGATCGCGCTCGGCGGCTGGGTCAGCACGAACTACGCGGTGCTCGCCTGCACCGACTTCCCGACCTGCAACGGCCAATGGATTCCGCCGATGGATTTCACGCACGGCTTCCACCTGTGGCGTGCGCTCGGCATGACGAGCGACGGCGACGTCATCACGCAGGATGCCCTCGTCGCGATCCATTGGACGCACCGCACGTTTGCGATCGTCGTGGTCGCCTATCTGGCTTGGCTCGCGCTGAAATTGCGCCGCTTCGAGTCGCTGCGACGGCCCGCGAACGCTGTGCTGCTGGTCGTCGCGATCCAATTCGTAACGGGCCTGTCGAACATCGTGCTGCAATGGCCGCTGCCGATCGCTGTCGCTCACAACGGTGGCGCCGCGATCCTGCTGCTGATTGCCGTTATGCTAAACTTTCGAATCGCTTATAGCCGTCCCGGCCGCGCCACTGTTCCCGCGCGCGACGCCGCGCCAGCGTGACCCACATGGACAGCACACTCTCCCAATCCCCCGGTTCCCGAATCTCCCAATACCTCGCGCTCACGAAGCCACGCGTGACGCAGTTGGCCGTCTTCTGCGCGGTGATCGGCATGTTTCTGTCGACGCCGGGCATGGTGCCTTGGACGGTGCTGATCGGCGGCACGGTCGGCATCTGGCTGCTCGCGGGCGCAGCGTTCGCGATCAACTGCCTCGTCGAGCAGAAGGTCGACGCATTGATGCGCCGCACGGCATGGCGTCCGTCGGCGCGCGGCGAAATTACCACCACGCAGATTCTGATTTTCTCGGCCATCCTCGGCGGCCTCGGGATGTGGACGCTTTACACGTTCACCAACGCGCTGACGATGTGGCTCACGCTCGCGACGTTCGTCGGCTACGCCGTGATCTACACGCTGCTGCTCAAGCCCGCGACGCCGCAGAACATCGTGATCGGCGGGGCGTCGGGCGCGATGCCGCCGGCGCTCGGCTGGGCCGCCGTGACGGGCCACGTGCCCGGCGACGCCTGGATTCTCGTGCTGATCATCTTCGTGTGGACGCCGCCGCATTTCTGGTCGCTCGCGCTCTACCGCCGCAAAGACTACGAGAACGCCGGCTTGCCGATGCTGCCGAACACGCACGGCGAGCAATTCACGCGACTGCACATCTTCCTCTACTCGGTGATCCTGCTGGCGGTCTCGCTGATGCCGTTCATCTCGGGCATGAGCGGGGTCTTTTATCTCGCGTCGGCGGTGCTGCTCGGCGCCGTGTTCCTCGCTTACGCGTGGAAGATCTACCGGGAATATTCCGACGCGCTCGCGCGTAAAACCTTCCGTTACTCGATCGTTTATCTGTCGCTGCTCTTCGCGGCGCTCCTCATCGACCACTATGCGCGCGTCCTGATCGGCGCGTAATCCTTCGATGCTGACGAACAGAATCGCGCGCCTGGCGCGCATTGCGGTGACTCTTTGCGCGCTCGGCGGAGCGGTCTTCTTGTCGGCATGCGGCAAGGATCAGCCGGCGTTCACGAATCTCGACATCACCGGCAACACGCAATTCGGCAGCGATTTCTCGCTGCCGGATACGAGCGGCAAGATGCACACGCTTGCCGACTACAAGGGCAAGGCCGTCGTGCTGTTCTTCGGCTACACGCATTGCCCCGATGTGTGTCCGACGACGATGGCCGAGCTTTCCCAAGCGATGCAGCAACTCGGCCCGGACGCACAGCGCGTGCAAGTGCTGTTCGTGACGGTCGATCCGGCGCGCGACACGCCGGCGCTGCTTTCGCAATATGTGCCGGCGTTCAACCCGTCGTTCGTCGGCCTGCGTCCCGCCGACGACGCCCAGCTCGCCAAGGTCGCGAAGGATTTCCGCGTCTACTACGCGAAGGTGCCGGGCAAGACGCCCGACAGCTACACGATGGACCACACTGCAGCGAGCTACGTCTTCGATCCGTCCGGCAAGCTGCGTCTTTTCGTGCGCGATGGGCAAGGCGTCACGCCCTGGGTCCACGATCTCAAATTGCTGCTCAGCTAAGAGCAGCGCACTTCCTCAAACGGTTAAGCGCTTTCACGGGGCTGGCAGGCTGAGCCCCGGCGCGAGCCGTGTCGCCGCACCAATATGTAAAACAATCATCAGACCAATGTCGACTCCGGGTTTACCGTTGAGTTGAGGTCTCAAGCCGCCGCTCTTCCGTGCCGTTATGCATGCGCAATCGAACGGGACAACCCTACGGAAGGCATACGATGAACAAGATGACTTTGAACCGCAAGCTGTGGCTCGCCGTTCTCCTCGTCTGGCTGGGTCTATTGGGCGTTGGCCTGTGGAGCGCGATCGAAACGCGCAACACGATGCTCGACGAACGCAGGGCGGGGCTGGCGGGCATTGTCGACTCGGCCCAGGGCGTAGTGAACAGTTATTACGCGCAGTCGCAAGCCGGCAAGATGAGCGAGGCCGACGCGCAGCATGAGGCGTTCGTCCGGCTTGCCGCGATGCGCTACGGCGAAAAGGGCTACGTGTTCGTGATGGATTCGAAGCCGGTGGTGCTGATGCACCCGGTGCAGCCGGAACTCGTCGGCAAGGCGATGGGCGATTACAAGGACCCGAACGGCAAGCTCGTGTTCGTATCGATTGTCGATGCCGCGAAGGCGACCGGGCATGGCTTCACGCAATACGAGGGTCGTTTGCCGCACAGCGAAGTGAAGGCGCGCAAGCTCACCTATGCATCGCACTTCGCGCCCTGGGATTGGACCCTCGCCTCGGGCGTGTACCTGCAGGACGTCGACGCCGTCTACTACTCGACCCTGCTCGTCCATCTCGCCGTCATTTTCGCGATCGGCATCGTGATTACGCTCGCGATGTTGCAAATCATTCGCAGCGTACGTGGCAGCTTGGGCGGAGAGCCCGAGTTGGCGGCGGCCCTCGCGGCGAGCATCGCCGAGGGCGACCTCACGCACGCCGTGGCGCTGCGCGGAGACGACTCGACCAGCATGATGGCCGGCATGCACCGGATGCAGGCGCGTCTGCAGCGGACTATCGGTGAGATTCGGCACTCGTCGGAATCGATTGCGTCGGCAACGCAGCAAATCGCGTCGGGCAACAGCGACCTGTCGCAGCGCACCGAGCAGCAGGCGGCGTCGCTGCAAGAGACGGCGGCGAGCATGGAAGAGCTCACGGCGACGGTCAAGCAGAACGCCGACAACGCGCGCCAAGCGAGCGGCTTGGCGAACAATGCCTCGGAGATCGCGACGAAGGGCAACGACGTCGTCCATCGCGTGATTGGCACGATGGGGGAAATCAACGACAGTTCGCAGAAGATTGCCGACATTATCGGCGTGATCGAAGGCATCGCGTTCCAGACCAACATCCTTGCGCTTAACGCGGCGGTCGAGGCGGCGCGTGCCGGCGAGGAAGGGCGCGGCTTCGCGGTCGTGGCCGGCGAGGTGCGCAATCTCGCGCAACGCTCGGCGGCGGCGGCCAAGGAGATCAAAGCGCTGATCGGCGATTCGGTCGAGCGCGTGAATAACGGTACCGCGCTCGTCAGCCAGGCGGGAACGACAATGGGCGAGATCCTGCAGGCGGTGCGCCGCGTGACGGACATCATGGGCGAGATCGCGGCGGCGTCCGAAGAGCAGGCGAGCGGTATCACGCAGGTTGGGCGCGCGGTGACGCAAATGGACGAAGTGACGCAGCAGAACGCGGCGCTTGTCGAACAGGCGGCTGCTGCGGCGGCGTCGCTGCAGGATCAGGCGGCCCGGCTGCGGGATACGGTTAGCGCATTCCGGGTGACAGAAGCGGCTGTGGCGGTGCCGGCGGCTGCAGCCGTTACGGCGCGACCGGTAGCGAAGGTCGTGACGTCAGCGGGAACGCGCCAAGTGTCGCGCAGCGCGGCGAATGCGGCGTCGGGCGCGACGGCTGCGAAGGCGTCGAATGCAGCGGTGGCGCGCAAGCCGTCAGCCGCCGGCGCACGCGGTGAGTCAAAAGCTCCCGCCGGGGCGGCTGTCGCGGCACCGACTCCGGCGCCAGCGCCGGCACCGGCGGTGGCCCGACGAGCGGAGCCCATCGCGGCCTCCGACGACGACTGGACGACTTTCTGATCGAACGCGAAGAAAAACGCTAGGTACCTCGCGAGGCAACGCAGCATCGAAACCTATCGGGGCCGGATGGCGGCGCGCCGCGCTTCAGTGCGTCGCCGCGCCCGCTTGGTGCATATCAATATGCCGTTAGGGTATTTCCTATATCCTCAGTGATATGACACCATTGCGTTCCCTGGCCGGGGGCGCAGCCACGAACCCACGCCCCCGGGTTGAATTCCCCCGCCTCAGCAAGAAAGCGAGTACTGAATGCAGCGCAGAACCCTTCTCAAAGCCTTTTCCGCAATTGCCGCTACCGCGGCGCTCCTGACGAGCGCAGTTGCGCACGCTGACGACAAAGTCATCAAGGTCGGCACGATCAGCGGCCCGGATGCGCAAATCTGGGCGGTCGTGACCAAGGTGGCGCAGCGCGAGGGGCTTAACGTGAAGGTCATCGAGTTCAACGACTACGTCCAGCCGAACGCCGCGCTCGACGCAGGCGATCTCGATGCGAACAGCTTCCAGCACCAGCCCTACCTCGACAGCCAAGTAAAGCAGCGCGGCTACAAGATCGTGAGCGCCGGTCTCACCTATATTTCGCCGCTCGGTATCTACTCGAAGAAGCTGAAGGCGGTGAAGGATCTGCAGCCGGGTGCGAAGGTCGCTGTGCCGAACGATCCGTCGAATGAAAACCGCGCGCTCTTGTTGCTGCAAGCGCAAGGCGTCATCAAGTTGAAGGCCGGCGCGGGCACGAACGGCAGCAGCGCGACGCCGCTCGACATCGCCGAGAACCCGAAGAAGATCAAGCTCGTTGAGCTCGACGCGGCGCAGCTCCCGCGCGCGCTCGGCGACGTCGACGCAGCCGCGATCAACACGAACTACGCGCTCGCCGCCGGCCTGCAGCCGACCAAGGACGCGATCGCGCTCGAAGATATCCACAGCCCGTACGCGAACCTGATCGCCGTGCGCGCGAAGGACAAGGACCAGCCGTGGGTGAAGAAGCTCGTCGCGGCGTACCAATCGGACGACGTGCGTCAGTTCATCAAGACGCAGTTCAAGGGTTCGGTCGTGCCGTCGTTCTAAGGAGCGGCGGTGAAGTTGCCGTCCTCGCGCAACTTGAGTGCGCGGCGACGATGGCAGCGATGTGAGTGCTAGATAAAAAAGCGTCCCGGTGCAGTTCAGCCGGGACGCTTTTTTTCGCGGTTGCCTCTCGCAGCAGCCGCTATCGATTCAAAAGCGCCTCGATCGCCTGCATCGCCGCGATCAATTGCTCCTGGTCCGCGTTGCTCAGGCGCGTGAGTACGGCGCACACCTCCTCGATGGCGGCCGCATCGAGCGGTTCATAGGCAGCGCGGCCTTCGTCGGTCAACGTGAGAAGCGATTGTCGTGCGTCGGCATCCGACTGCCGGCGCGTGATCAGCCCCTGACGCTCGAAGCTCGTCAGGAGCCGGCTCAGATAGCCGCTGTCCAGGCCGAGGTTGCGCGCGACTTCCGTCGCCGTCGTGGCCGAGCCGTGCAGCAGCTCGCGCAGCACGCGCACTTCGGTTAGCGAGAACGCGCTTTTCTGCAGGCTTTCATGCAGCGCGCCAATGTGCTTCGTATAGAAGCGGTTGAAATGGCGCACGGCTTCCGCGCGTTTGAGCAGGGTGGAGTCTGTCAACGAGAGCACTCCCCGAAGATCTTGCAGTGATTAATGAATTAAGTAGCAACTATATTAGATCGGGCACGATATACAAACGGCTATAGCGTGGCGCTGCGCGCAAGTGGTTCTAAACAGGTATCACATAGTGGGCTCATTCCTGGATGCTATGCAGACCAGTGGAGCCCAACGAACCCCGTTTCCGCGCTCGGATCCGGGTAAATCCCGATCCCAAAAAACCCAGAAAAACAGGCAGATATGCGCCTCAGAACGCATACCGGCAAAGGCTTTGCGACGATTTGCCCGGCCCGCGAACCAGTAAATTGACTGGTGCTATTGTGGTTATATAATGGGCTCCGACGTGGTAGTCAAAGCAAGCACGCCGAACCCGCGGAATTCACGAAAATTTCGTCCCCGCTCACCTAATCTGAACGATGGCATGCGCGATATTTGCGAGGTATTCCCTGCGCGCGGCTCTCGATGAGCTCGAGCGCCATGCCAACGGCTTGCTAGCCCGACCCCGCACCACGTCATATCAGAGATATTCATGCTGACCGGAAACATACTCACCACTGAAGGCTGGATCCACGGCACGCTCGAATCCGAAAACGGGCGCATCAAGTCCATCGACGGCACGCCCGCCGACCCGTCGACGAACGACGCACCGTACATCCTGCCGGGCTTCATCGACCTGCACGTACACGGCGGCGGCGGCGCCGACGTGATGGAGTCGGGCGATGCGATCGAAACCATCACCCGCACCCATGCGCGCTATGGCACGACGAGCTTGCTCGCGACCACGATGACCGCGCCGCGCGACGAGCTGATGAGCGTCGTTGCCGAGCTGGGCAAGGTGACGCGGCAGCGCACGCTCGGCGGCGCGCGCGTGTTGGGCGTGCACCTCGAAGGCCCGTACATCAATCCCGGCAAGCTCGGCGCGCAACCCGATGCAGCCGTGTCGGCCGTGCTCGACGAAGTGCTGAAGTACCTGTCGATCGCGCCGATCCGCGTCGTCACGCTCGCGCCGGAAATCGCCGGGCACCTCGACATCATCTCGGAGATGGCCGCGCGCGGCGTGCGCGTGCAGCTCGGCCACTCGCTCGCGACCTACGACGATGCGGTCGCGGCGATGAAGCGCGGCGCGTGCGGCTTCACGCACTTGTTCAACGCGATGTCGCCGATGCATCACCGCAATCCCGGCCTCGTCGGCGCGGCGTTCGCGCATGCCGAGTTCGCCGAGATCATTCCCGATCTGCTGCACGTCCATCCCGGAGCGATCCGCGCCGCATTGCGCGCGATCCCGCGTCTTTATGTCGTCACCGACAGTACCTCCGCCACCGGCATGCCCGACGGCGAATACCGCCTCGGCAGCCAGCACGTGACGAAGTGCCTCGGCGGCGTGCGTCTCGCCGATGGCACTCTCGCGGGCAGCACGCTGACGATGGATCAGGCGCTGCGCAACCTCGTGTCGCTCGGCTTGCCGATCGCCGACGTCTCGAATCGCATGTCGCGTCACGCCGCCGACTACCTCGGCATCGAAGACCGCGGCCGCATCGCGCGCGGCGCGTGGGCCGACCTCGTCGTGTTCGATCGCGAGCTGACGCTGACCGCAACCTATGTCGAAGGAGAATCGATTGTCGAATATGCTTAACGAGGCGCTGGCCTGTCCCGACGCGGTCGCCGCGCAGCTTGCGGATACGGCGCGCGTCGAGTCGCTCGCCACGACGCTTGCCGCCGAGCCGCGCCATGTCGCGCTGACGGTCGCGCGCGGCAGCTCGGACCACGCCGCGAGCTATTTCGCGAGCCTCGTGATGAGCCGCATCGGTTTGCCGGTCGCGTCGCTGCCGATGTCGGTCGCCACGCTTCAGCAAGCGCCGCTGCGCGTGCAAGGCCAATTGGCGCTGGCGTTTTCGCAGTCGGGCAAGAGCCCGGATCTCGTTGGCACGATGACCGCGTTGCGCGAAGCGGGCGCGCTCACCGTCGCCGCCGTGAACGTCGATGGTTCGCCGCTCGCGCAAGCGTGCGAATGGCAGCTGCCGCTCTTGGCCGGCCCTGAAGTTTCCGTCGCCGCCACGAAGAGCTACATCGCGATGCTGTCGCTGTCCGCGCAGATCGTCGCGTTCTGGCAGCGCGATCCCGAATTGCTCGGCGCGCTGCGTGCATTGCCCGACACGCTGCAGCGCGCGGGCGCGCTCGACTGGTCGGCCGCGATCGACGAGCTGCGCGACATCGAACGCATGATCGTGATCGGCCGCGGGCTCGGCCTCGCGATTGCCCAGGAAGCGGCGCTCAAGCTCAAGGAAACCTCCGGCATCCAGGCCGAGGCGTTCTCGAGCGCCGAAGTGCGGCACGGTCCGATGGAGCTGATCGACCGCGACTACCCGCTGCTCGTGTTCGCGCCGCGCGGCCCGGAACAAGCGGGCCTCATTCGCCTCGCGCACGACATGCGCGAGCGAGGCGCGCGCGTGCTGCTCGCCGCGCCGTCCGATGTATCCGAGGCGACCTTGCCGCTCGTGTCCGCGAACCACACGGCGCTCGATCCGATCACCGCGATCCTGTCGTTCTACGTGATGGCCGCCGGCCTTGCCGCCGCTCGCGGACGCAATCCCGATGCGCCGCGCCATCTGAACAAAGTCACCGAAACCCACTGAAGCGAGAAGTCGGATGGAACGTGTCGAGGAGTCCCGTTTGATGAGTCATTCCCAAGACCAGATCGTCTTGCTGGCGCCGCTGACCGGCCCGGTCGTGCCGCTCGCGGACGTGCCGGACCCGGTATTCGCGGGCGGCATGTTCGGCGACGGCATTGGGATCGATCCGCTCGAAGGCAAGCTCGTTGCGCCTTGCGACGGTGTGGTCATGCATCTCGCGCGCACCGGCCATGCGGCGACCATCCAGACGCCCGAGGGCGCCGAGGTGCTGCTGCACATCGGCATCGACACGGTCGATCTGAACGGCAAGGGCTTTGCGCCGATGGTCGAGCAGGGCGCGCAGGTGCGCGCGGGCGATGTGCTGATCGAGTTCGATCAGGACGCCGTCGCGCAGTCGGCGCACAGCCTCGTGTCGGTGGTGGCGATTGCGAATTCGGATAAGTTCGACGTCGTGGAGCGCGCCGGGCGCGGGCTCGCGAAAGCGGGCGCGACCAGGCTGCTCGTGCTGCGCTCGAAGGCGGGCGTTCAGACGCGCGCCGTCGACGCTTCGTCGATCGTGCAGGAGGAGGCGCGCCGTCACATCACGCTGTCGCAGGCAGGCGGCCTGCATGCGCGGCCGGCCGCGCGTGCGCGCGAAGCGGCGCGCGGGATCGATGCGCGCGTCGAGGTTCGCTATGACGGCAAGCGCGCGCCGATCGAAAGCGTCGTCGGCCTGCTCGGACTCGGCGCGGGCCAAGGCGCGACGGTCGAGATTCTCGCGGTTGGGCAGGAGGCGCGAAAGGCGATCGATGCGGTCGCGTGCGAGCTGTTGCGCGAAGTGCATGGCGAAGTCGAAGAAAAACCGGCGCGCGCGGCCTCGCCTGCACCGGTCCAGGCGGTACGCCCGGCCGGTGCGCCGTTGGATCCGAACACGCTCGCAGGCGTGTGCGCGTCGCCCGGCATCGCGGTCGGCAAGCTCGTGCGCTGGGACGACGCCGAGCTTGCGCCGCCCGAGGCGGCAAACGGCACACCGGCGGCGGAAAGCCGCCTGCTCGACAAGGCGCTCGCCACGGTCGACGCCGAACTGAACACGACGGTGCGCGACGCGTCGCAGCGTGGCGCCGTCGGCGAGGCGGGCATTTTCGCCGTGCACCGCGTACTGCTCGAAGACCCGACGCTCGTCGACGCCGCGCGCGACCTCATCAGCCTCGGCAAGAGCGCGGGCTACGCGTGGCGCGAAGCGATCCGCGCGCAGATCGCGCTGCTGATGAAAGTCGAAGACATGCTGCTCGCCGAGCGCGCCGCCGATCTGCGCGACATCGAAAAGCGCGTGCTGCGCGCGCTCGGCTACTCGAGCGCGACGGCGCGCACGCTGCCCGAAGAAACGGTGCTGGCCGCGCAGGAATTCACGCCGTCCGATCTGTCCTCGCTCGACCGCACGCGCGTCACCGCCCTCGTGATGGCGGGCGGCGGCGCCACCTCGCATGCGGCGATCATCGCGCGGCAGATCGGGATTCCGGCGCTCGTAGCGGTTGGCGACATGCTTCATGCGGTGCCCGAAGGCACGCAGGTGGTCGTCGATGCGAGCGCGGGGCGCCTTGAATATGCGCCGACCGAACTCGACGTCGAACGCGCTCGGCTCGAACGCCAGCGCCTGGCCGGCGTGCGCGAAGCGAACCGTCGCACGTCGCAGGAAGCGGCCGTGACGAGCGATGGCCGCGCGATCGAAATCGCGGCCAACATCGCGACGCTCGACGACGCGAAGACCGCCGTCGACAACGGCGCCGATGCGGTTGGCTTGCTGCGCACCGAGTTGCTCTTCATCCACCGCCAGGCGGCGCCGACCATCGACGAGCATCGCCAGAGCTATCAGTCGATCGTCGACGCGCTCGCCGGACGCACCGCGATCATTCGCACGCTCGACGTCGGCGCGGACAAGGAAGTCGACTACCTGACGCTGCCGCCGGAACCGAACCCGGCGCTCGGCCTGCGCGGCATTCGTCTCGCGCAAGTGCGCCCGGATCTGCTCGACGATCAATTGCGCGGCCTCATCGCCGTGCAGCCGCAAGGCGCTGTGCGCATCCTGCTGCCGATGGTGACCGACGCGGGCGAACTGATCGCACTGAGAAAACGCATCGACGAGTTCGCGCGCGCCGCGGGCCGCACCGATCCGATCGAGGTGGGCGTGATGATCGAAGTGCCGTCGGCGGCGCTGCTTGCCGATCAGCTGTCGCAGCACGCGGATTTCCTGTCGATCGGCACCAACGACCTCACGCAATACACGCTCGCGATGGACCGCTGCCAGCCCGATCTCGCCGCGCAAGCGGATGGTCTGCACCCGGCGGTGCTGCGCTTGATCGACATGACCGTGAAGGGCGCGGCCAAGCACGGCAAGTGGGTCGGCGTTTGCGGCGCGCTCGGCGGAGATCCGCTCGCGGTGCCGCTGCTGGTCGGCCTCGGCGTGACGGAATTGTCGGTGGACCCGGTCTCCGTGCCGGGCATCAAGGCGCGTGTGCGCCGCCTCGATTATCAACTGTGCCGCCAGCGCGCCCAGGATGCCCTGGCGCTCGATTCGGCACAGGCGGTAAGAGCAGTGAGCCGCGAAATCTGGCCGCTCGACTGAGCGTTCCCTAAACCTGGCGCATCGCGCCGTGCTCCCCAAGGCCGCAACAAGCCTTGGGGCAGGGCAGGTGTTTGTCCAAGAACGCTTCGGTCAGGCTGGAAATCGCAAGATTCAAGTAGAGCAATCGACTCAACGACCCAACGACGAGACACATTAGGATTGGAGGAATCAATGGACGCGAATCCATTTTTGAAAGTGCAGCGCCTAGGGCGCGCGCTGATGCTGCCGATTGCGGTGCTGCCGGTCGCAGGCATTCTGCTGCGGCTCGGCCAGGCCGACGTTTTGAACATCAAGATGATCGCGGATGCGGGCGGTGCGATCTTCGACAATCTGCCGTTGCTGTTCGCAATCGGCGTGGCGGTGGGTTTCGCGAAGGACAATAACGGCGTGGCGGCGCTGGCGGGGGCGATCGGCTACCTCGTCGAAATCGCGGTGATGAAGGACATCAACGACAAGCTCAACATGGGCGTGCTGTCGGGGATCATCGCCGGTATCGTCGCGGGGACGCTCTACAACAAATACAAAGACATCAAGCTGCCCGACTACCTCGCGTTCTTCGGGGGGAAACGCTTCGTGCCGATCATCACGGGGCTCGTCTGCGTGGTGCTAGGGATCGTGTTCGGTTACGTCTGGCAGCCCGTGCAGGCGGCGATCGACGCAGCCGGCCACTGGCTCACCACGGCGGGTGCGATCGGCGTGTTCGTGTTCGGCGTGCTGAACCGGCTGCTGCTCGTTACCGGCCTGCACCACATCCTCAACTCGCTCGCGTGGTTCGTGTTCGGCACGTTCACGCCGGCGGGCGGCGGCGCGGCCGTGACCGGCGACCTGCACCGCTTCTTCGCGGGCGACCCGACCGCGGGCGGCTTCATGACGGGCTTCTTCCCGATCATGATGTTCGGCCTGCCGGCCGCGTGTCTGGCGATGCTCCACGAAGCGCCGAAGGAGCGCCACGCGATGGTGGGCGGCCTGCTGTTCTCGATGGCGCTGACGTCGTTCCTGACCGGCGTGACCGAGCCGATCGAGTTCAGCTTCATGTTCCTCGCTCCGGTGCTCTACGCGATCCATGCGGTGCTGACGGGGCTGGCGCTCGCGATCTGCTCGGCGCTCGGCATTCACCTCGGCTTCACGTTCTCGGCCGGCGCGATCGACTATGTGCTGAACTACGGCCTGTCGACCAAGGGCTGGCTGGCGATTCCGATCGGCATCGCCTACGCGGTCGTCTACTACGGCTTGTTCCGCTTCTTCATCCGCAAGTTCAACATGGCGACGCCGGGCCGCGAGCCTGCCGCCGCCGACGCACAAGTCGAATCGTTCGCATCGGGCGGCTTCGTTGCGCCGACGGCCGGTGCTGCCGTGCCGCGTGCTCAACGCTATATCGCGGCGCTCGGCGGCGCGGCGAACCTGACGCTGGTCGATGCTTGCACGACGCGTCTGCGTTTGCAGGTGGCCGATGCGGACAAGGTCTCGGAAGCGGAATTGAAGACGATCGGCGCGCGCGGCGTGCTCAAGCGCGGCGCGAACGCGGTGCAGGTGATCATCGGACCGGAGGCGGACATCATCGCCGACGAAATTCGTACGGCAATCGGCAGCGGTGACGCCGGCATTGCGGCGGCGGGCAGCGCCAAGGCAGCGGTTGCGGCTGCGGCGGTGGCGTCGTCGGAGGCGGGCCCGCTCGATCCGGAACCGTCGCGCTGGCTCGCCGTGTTCGGCGGCGCGACGAACGTCGTGTCGCTCGACGCGGTGGCGTCGACGCGCCTGCGCGTCGTGGTGCGTGATCCGTCGGCAGTCGACCGCTCGCGCCTCGCATCGCTCGACGTCGCGTGGGTGTCGGCCGATACGTTCCACATCGTCTGCGGCCAAGCGGCAAAGCGCTATGAGGAGCAGCTGACGGCGCGCCTGCCTTCGACGGGTGGAGCGGCGCCTCAGCCGGCGTAATGCGATTCGCTAGCCGCCATAACGCGATTTTCGCGCTATTTAATCGATCAAATAGCGCTTGAATCGCGAGAATTTCGGCTGCTGAATTAATCGGAATTATTGTTTCAGGTTAATCGGTGGCAGATTTTCACGACATGAAGAAAAAAGCCCTCGTCACTTACGAGGGCTTTTTTTGATTTGACGATAACGGTACCTGAATGCCATTAACCGCGTTCTTACCGGAAAACCCGATACGTCACTTCGCTTTGCGTTTGGGAGGCTCGTTGCCTTGCTCCGATTCGAGCCACATCACGTTGATGACGCCGAACGCCAGCGCCACGCCGATCCCGAGAATCCAGCTGAAGTACCACATGATCCACTCCTCTTTGATCTGATGTCCGGCGCGCGCAGCGCGTGGCTGCGCGCTGCCGCCTCAATACATCGAATGCTTGTTCTGCTCGAGCGCCTGATGCGTGACCTTGCCGCGCATCACGCGATACACCCAGCCGGTGTAGAGCAGCACGATCGGCAGGAACACGATCACCGCGCCGAGCATGATCTCGAGCGTCAAGCGGCTCGACGTTGAGTCCCACACCGTGAGGCTGCTCTTCGGATCGAGCGACGACGGCATGATGAACGGAAACATCGAGAAGCCCGCCGTCAGGATCACGCCCGCGATCATGAGGCCGGTCGAAATGAACGCCGTCTTTTCGAGGCGCGAGCCGGCGAGCACGAGCGCCAAGAGGCCGCCCACGATGCCGGCGACCGGCGCCACGATCATCCACGGATAGTGCGAGTAGTTCGCGAGCCACATGCCTGCGCCGGCTTCGGCGTTTTTGAGGAGCGGGTTCGCGACGGCGTCGAGCGGCGCGGGATTCGTGATCTCGTAGCCGCCGATGAGCGTCGCCACCAGCACGCCGGCAATCACGAAGAACACGACCGCCGCGAGCGACGCAATGCGCAGCGCGACCGAGGCGCGCCGCGCGATCGCGCCATCGCTCTTCATCTTCACGAACGCCGCGCCGTGCGCGGCCAGCATCGCCACGCTCACGAGCCCGCACAGCACCGCGAACGGATTGAGCAGCGCGAAGAAGCCGCCGTGATACGTGACGCGCAAGTCGCTGTCGAACGAGAACGGCACGCCTTCGAGCAGATTGCCGAACGCCACGCCGAACACGAGCGCGGGCACGAAGCCGCCGACGAAGAGCGCCCAGTCCCACGCGCTGCGCCAGCGCGGATCGGGGCGCTTGCTGCGATAGTCGAAGCCGACCGGCCGCAGGAACAGCGAGAACAGCACGAGCAGCATCGCGAAGTAAAACCCCGAGAACGACGCAGCGTAGACGAGCGGCCAGGCGGCGAACATCGCGCCGCCGGCCGTGATCAGCCACACCTGATTGCCTTCCCAGGTGGCCCCGACCGTATTCACGACGATGCGCCGTTCTTCGTCGGTCTTGCCGATGAAGGGCAGCAGTATCGCGGCGCCCATGTCGAAACCGTCGGTGAGCGCGAAGCCGATCAGCAGCACGCCGATCAGCACCCACCAGATCAGCTTGAGGGTTGCGTAATCCATGATGATTCTTTCCCTTGGTTAGACGCGTGTCTCGTTACGCCGTGGTGCGGCCCGAGAGGGCAGCGCGATCGTGCTCGCCGAGTTCGTGGTGGTAGCGCCCCGTATGCAGCGACGACGGGCCGAGGCGCGCGTACTTGAACATCAGCGTGATCTCCACGATGAAGAGCACCGTGTAGAACACCACGAAGCCGGCGATGCTCAGATACAAGTCGCTGGGGGCAAGGCTCGACGCGGACAGGTGGGTCGGCAGAATGCCGGCGATCGTCCACGGCTGACGGCCGAGCTCAGCGACCACCCAGCCGAATTCGGCGGCGAGCCAAGGCAGCGGAATCGCCCACACGGCCCAGCGCAGGAACCAGCGCTTGTTGTCATGCAGCAGCGTGCGCCGGGCGCAGAACCAGAACGCCGCGATGAACGTTGCGAGGAACAGAATCCCCAAGCCAACCATGATGCGGAACGAGAAGAACAACGGCGCGACTGGCGGAATCGTCTTCTTCGCGGCCTCTTGGATTTGATCCGGCGTCGCGTCCGTCACCTTTGCCGTGAACTGCTTGAGCATCAGGCCGAAGCCGAGGTCGTCCTTGTACTTGTCGAAGGTGGCGCGCGTGGCGTCGGTCGTATCGCCTTCCTTGATCTTCTGCAGCGCACCGTACGCGATCATGCCGTTCTTGATGCGGCCTTCGTTTTCCACGATCAGGTCCTTGAGGCCGATCACCTGTTCATCGATCGAACGCGTCGCGATGATCCCGAGCGCATAGGGCACACGGATCGCGTAGTCGGTCCGCTGCGCTTCCTGATTGGGAATCCCGAACACGGTGAACGCCGCCGGCGCGGGCACGGTTTCCCATTCGGATTCGATCGCGGCGAGCTTGACCTTCTGCACTTCACCCGTGTTGTAGCCCGATTCGTCGCCGAGCACGATCACGCACAGCGTCGAGGCCAAGCCGAAGCCCGCGGCGATCGCGAACGAGCGGAGTGCGAACTGGGTGTCGCGTTTCTTGAGCAGGTACCACGACGAGATGCCGAGCACGAACATCGACGCCGTCACATAGCCCGCCGATACCGTGTGCACGAACTTCACTTGCGCGACAGGATTGAACACGACCTGGAACAGACTCGTGAGCTCCATCCGCATCGTTTCGTAGTTGAACTCGGCGCCGACCGGATTGTTCATCCAGCCGTTGGCGACGAGAATCCACAGTGCCGAGAGATTAGAGCCGAGCGCCACTAGGAAGGTGACGATCAAGTGCTGGACTCTCGACAGCCGGTTCCAGCCGAAGAAGAACAGGCCGACGAAGGTCGACTCGAGGAAGAAGGCCATCAGCCCTTCGACGGCGAGCGGCACACCGAAGATATCGCCCACGTAGTGCGAGTAATACGACCAGTTCGTGCCGAACTGGAATTCGAGCGTGAGGCCGGTGACGACACCCATCGCGAAGTTGATCCCGAAGAGCTTGCCCCAGAACTGGGTCATGTCCTTGTAGATTTGCTTGCCGGTCATCACGTAGACCGCTTCCATGATGACGAGCAGCCAGGAAAGGCCGAGCGTCAGCGGCACGAACAGAAAGTGATACAGCGCCGTGACGGCGAACTGCAGCCGCGACAGGTCGACGACTTCACTGCTGAGCATGTTGAGCTCCTTGGAACGAAGAGGACGCCGGCACGGCGAGCAGCGCCTGTGCGACTGCGGCGGGAGACATCGACATGTGCTCCGCCTGCGGGTGATTGAAGAAAGCGTATTTGAGCGCCATCAGGAGCACGAGCTTGATCGCGAGCACGACGGTGATGTCGCGTGCGAGCGTCGGGCCGTGCACCCAGGCGGAAATGCGTGCCCTGATGCCACGTTTCGGCGTGGGCGGACGCGCTCTATGCGGCGTATTTTTATTGGAAAGTATGGTGGTCATGATTGTTTAGGGACGATGTTGCATTGCCTTTTCAATCGGAATTGCCTAATGCCGCTCGCAATCTTTTTAAACCGGACGAGATATGTTTACTGACAGATTCGGCTAAACCCTTAGGAAATATTACGGTATGGGGAGGATAACCCTTAAGGGGCAGATGCGACAAACGGTCGCGAAACTTTCGTAAATGCCGCAGTTTTTTTGAGATTATTGTCGCAGCGCAATCATCTGTTGATATCGAGGAAAAGGCAGACGAAAAAAAGCCCGCCGTCTTTTGACGGCGGGCTCTCTATCCGCGAACCGGAAAAGCGCCGGATCCGGCGCCCGGTGGATTATGAATAGGCAGTCAGCGCGGCGCGCATTTTCTTCATCGCGCTCGCTTCGATCTGACGAATACGTTCGGCGGAAACGCCGAATTCATCGGCCAGCTCATGCAGCGTCGAGCCGCCCGAGCCATCGTCCTCGACGTTTAGCCAGCGTGCCTCGATGATGCGGCGGCTGCGCGCGTCGAGCGATTCGAGCGCTTGGGCGATGCCGTCCGTCTGCAGCTTGTCGCGCTGGCGCGCGGCGAGCACGCTGGTCGGTTCGTTGTGCGAGTCGGCCAGATAGGCGATCGGCGCGAACGATTCCTCACCGTCCTCGACTTGCCCTTCGAGCGCGATGTCGCCGCCCGAAAGCCGCGTTTCCATTTCCGTGACTTCCTCGCGCTTCACGTTGAGCTCTTTGGCGAGCCCTTCGATTTCTTCCGGCGTGAGCGAGTTCAAGCCTTGCTTATGGCTGCGGAGGTTGAAAAACAGCTTGCGCTGCGCCTTGGTCGTGGCGACTTTCACCATGCGCCAATTGCGCAAGATGTATTCGTGAATCTCTGCCTTGATCCAGTGCATCGCATACGAGACGAGGCGCACATTCTGTTCGGGATCGAAGCGCTTTACTGCCTTCATCAGCCCGATGTTGCCTTCCTGGATCAAGTCGGCGTGCGGCAGACCGTAGCCGAGATAGTTGCGAGCGATCGACACCACGAGCCGCAGGTGCGACAGGACGAGCCGGCGCGCCGAGTCGACATTGTTTTGCTCGCGGAATTCGGTGGCGAATTGACGCTCTTCCGCAGCAGTGAGCATCGGAATCCGGTTGACGGCCTGGATATAGGCGTCGATGTTGCCGAGCTGGCCGGGCAGCATCGAGGATTGCGCGAGCGTCAGTGCACCTGCCGAATCCGCCTTGGCAGGCGCCGGGCTCAACATGCTCGGAAGGGTCATTGCGTTGCTCACGGGTAAAACTCCTTTGGAATCAGACAAATGCTTACTCAGAAAAGACTCCAGCGTGGATGTTAGCACTCCAGGTTACCGAGTGCTAATACTTAGAGCGAGTAGGGTTGTCCGAGTTCCTATCGAAAATGAAGATTTGATAGCTGATGTTACACCCGATTGTGGCCTGGAGTGCCTCGGGCAAATTGGGCAAGGATCGTTTGACGGTGTGGTAAAGGCTACTGTTTTTTTCGGTTTTGAAAGAATTTTATTCTCAAAATGACGCGCATCAGAAATTTCCCGTAACATAAGATCGATTTCCGCTGGAAACCGTTGTCGCAATATCCCTCGGCACACATGTTCAACTGATTAGTTGGAGTGTTCGATGAAAAAAAGAAAGCCCTGGCGAGGCGCGTTGGCGCTCAAGGGAGCCGTACTTCTGACCCTTTGCGGCGCATGTTCTGCCGCATCCGCCGACCAGTTCGGCGTGCAAATCGGGGGCGGGATCGCTGACCACGATGTCAAGAAAGCCGATCTCGGTTTCGTGTGGGATCCGAACTTGAACTGGTGGTACATCGGCGGCTTCCACTTCACGGTGGTCGGCGAAGCGCACGTCGAGTATTGGCACGCGGACGGCGCGAATATCAACAGCAATATCTACGCATTCGGCGCGACGCCCGTGTTCCGCTTCATTAAGGATTCCGGCGCGATCCGGCCGTTTTTCGAGGCGGGCGTCGGCGTGCGATTCCTGTCGCATCCCACTATTTCAAGCACTTACACGCTCTCGACGTCGTTCCAGTTTGCGGACATGGTCGGCATCGGCGCTCAGTTCGGCAGCCGCCAGCAGTACTTGGCCGGCTTTCGTTTTCAGCATGTTTCCAACGCTGATATCAAACGACCCAATCCTGGTATAAATTTCAGCCAGATTTATCTGCAATACAACTTCTGACGAGCGTGTCCGTGCAGCGGCGCCTCGAGGCCATGGGAGCTGAGCGATGGCGGCAAAAGTAATCGAGGCGATTCGCGGGCTGGAGCGTGACCGGTTTCGCGCGATGGTCGACGGCAATGGTCAGTTGCTTGAAGAGTTGCTTTCGGAGAGCGTGAGCTTCGTTCATACGAACGGCAAGCGCGAGACGAAGCAGCAATTCATCGACGCCATCATGGCGGGCCGTCGCCGCTATCGGCAGATCGAAATCCAATCGCAGGATGTCGTGGTGGTCGGCCGCGAAACGTGTGTGGTGACGGGGCGCGTGCTGATCGAAATGGAAGCGAACAACGGGGCGCTGCTGTTTCCGATTGCCTATACGTCGATTCAGACGCAGCAGGATGGGCAGTGGCGCCTTGTCGCGTGGCAGGCCACGCGGTGCGCTGTCGAGTAACCCTGAGTGTGAGTTCGCTCGAAAAGCGGTCTTTTAGGCCGCTTTACTATTTGGATCGCTGCCTGGGGCGTTTTGCGCATCCCCGATCCAATTTCATCCCGGCGGCATGTTACGCCGCCGGGATGTATCGCACCGCTTGCCGCCTGTCTTGCTTATTGACCGTGACTACGCCGCGGCGCGTTCGTCGCCGGAGCGCCAGTCGGCGCGATTCACTGCGCTGACGACAGCATCGACGATGGCGGTCACGACGTCTTCATGCACGCCGACGCCGTAGCGCACCGCTTGCTGTCCGACGCGGCACCCGACGAACACCGCCGTACGCCCATCCGCCGCCGTCATGCTCTCGTACGACGACACCTCGATGGCCTGGCCCGCAGCCGTTGCCATCGCGCTCGCGATCGCCTGAGCGCGCGCTTCACCGTCGACGCTCGTTCCATGCTGCGCTGCGCCGGCGATCTCGCGATGCTGCCAATGCACGGCCGATGCGCCGACGCGACCGGCCGGGCCGCGCGTTTCGAAATACTCGCGAGCGAACAGCGCGCAGATCGCATCGCCCGACACTTCTTCACCCGACTGATCCGCGATGTCTTGCACGGCATGGCTGAACTCGATTTGCACGCGGCGCGGCGGCGTGAAGCCCATGCCGCGCTCGAGCAGATAGGTTGTGCCGCCCTTGCCCGACTGGCTGTTGACGCGGATCACGGCGTCGTAGCTGCGGCCGAGATCGGCGGGATCGATCGGGAGATAGGGCACTTCCCAGATCGCGTCGGATTTTTGCTGTGCGAGCCCTTTGCGAATCGCGTCCTGATGTGAGCCCGAGAACGCGGTGAAGACGAGGTCGCCCGCGTACGGATGACGCGGATGCACCGGAATCTGGTTGCAGCGCTCGACGAGGCGGCGCACGGCGTCGATATCGGAGAAGTCGAGGCCCGGGTCGATGCCTTGCGTGTAGAGATTCATCGCGAGCGTGACGAGGTCGACGTTGCCCGTGCGCTCGCCGTTGCCGAAGAGGCACCCTTCGATGCGGTCCGCGCCTGCGAGCAGCGCGAGCTCGGCGGCGGCCACGGCCGTGCCGCGATCGTTGTGCGGATGCACCGACAGCACGATGCTGTCGCGATAGCCGAGGTTGCGGTCCATCCATTCGATCTGGTCGGCGAACACGTTCGGCGTCGCGGCTTCGACCGTCGCGGGGAGATTGACGATCATCTTGTGATCGCGCGTCGGGCGCCAGACTTGCGCGACCGCGTCGCAGACTTCGCGCGCAAACGGCAGCTCGGTCATGCTGAACGTCTCCGGCGAGTATTGGTAGATCCAGTGGGTGCCGGGGCGCTTGGCCGCCTGTTCCTTGATAAGCCGTGTGCCCTCGACGGCCAGCGCCTTCACTTCATCCTTCGACGCGTTGAACACGATACGGCGGAACGACGGGCAGATCGCGTTGTAGAGGTGGACGATCGCACGCGGCACGCCTTCGAGCGCCTCGAACGTGCGCGCGATCAGGTCTTCGCGCGATTGCACGAGCACTTCGATCGTGACGTCGTCGGGAATGCGCTTTTCCTCGATCAGCTTGCGCACGAAATCGAAGTCGGTCTGCGATGCGGAGGGGAAACCGACCTCGATTTCCTTGAAGCCAATGGCGACGAGCATCTCGAAGAATTCGAGCTTCTGCGGGATGGTCATCGGCTCGATCAGCGATTGGTTGCCGTCGCGCAAATCGGTGCTCATCCAAATCGGCGCGCGCTCGATCGTTCGGCTCGGCCATTTGCGGCCGGTCAAACGCACAGACGGGAACGGACGGTACTTTTCGGCGGGGTTGCGGAGCATTGTGAGCCTCGTTCGTCGGGTCGTCTGCGGGAGGTGGCGGGTCGAGCGGCTGGCTGACTCTGCCGGCGCGTCGCAACAGCGTTGCGCCGCGGTGGCTCTCGCGATCCGTCCGAACGGTATTCGGCCGAATGCTGACGACTACAGGTTGTAAAAGGGACTGCGTTTGGGGTGAAACGGAAACTGCTGAGAACTGCTGGGAGGACCGCGCAAAACGCACGCGGTGCTACGCCTGGCTAATTACGCTAGACGTAGCGATAGCGACCGCGCTAGGCGGCCGGAAGTAATTCGGAGGGAGTTCTGCGGGGAACACATAGTGGGGACACTTTATGTCAGCGTGCTGCAGCGTGTCAACCCTTTGATTCGTCTCAAAAATTGTCCAGGGGTGAATCCGCGTGCGTTCAATCGCCGCGTTTCGCGACGCCCGCGATCACGTCGATTTGCTTGGCGACGGCCGCCGGAACCGGCGTTTCGCCGCGCAGCACCGATTCGATCCACGCCGCCGTCGTTGCCGCATCGCGCGCTTCGGGCAGGTCGACTTCGGGGGCGTCGGACGATGAGCGCTCCGGTGCGACCAGCATTTCGCTGACCCCGTCATGCAGCCAGTCGATCTGCACTTGTCGGCGAGTATCGGCCACCGCCTCGCCTTCTGTGCCGCGCGCGAGCAGCGCGCCGCCGGTTGCCACTTCCGGATGGTCGCTGAATAGTTTGGTGAGGCTCTCGCGATAGGGCGGATGCGTGTAGTTCACGAGCCGCAGCCCGGCCGGGGCGAACGGCTGGAGAATCTTGACGAGCGTATGCGTCGAGTTGCGCACGCCCATGATCTGGCGCAACGAAAGCAGACGAGCGAGCTTCGGCGCGAGCGTCGCGATCGGCGCGAACGCGACGCGGCGGCGGGCGAGCGCATCTTCAATCTCGCCATGCGTGCGCGCAGGCTCGACGCCGAGCTGCGAAAAAATCTCGGCGCTCGTGACGCGGCCTGGGTCGGTGCTGACGCCATGCACCAGCACCGGCACGCCTTCACGCGCGAGCAAGAGCGCGAGCAGCGGCACGAGGTTCGGCTGTTTGCGCGCGCCGTTGTAGCTTGGAATCGAGACGGCGAGATGCTTGCTGTCGTGTACGTGCACCGGCTCGAATGAAGCGTGCGCGGCGGTTAGCATCGCGGCCAGCTCGTCGGCGCTTTCGCCTTTCACGCGATAGGCAAGCAGGATCGCGCCGAGTTCGAGATCCGACACCCGGCCATCGAGCATTGCGCTGTAGAGCGCGTAAGTGTCGTCGGTCGACAGCGCCCGCGCGCCGTTCGGTCCGCGGCCAATCTCCTTGATGAAGCGGGCGCACGGAAAGGGGGCGGTGAGAGCGGTGTCGACGGTATCGGTCATCGGGAAAGAAACGGCATGGCGGCGCGCGAAGTTCGCGAGTCCGCCCACTGCAATTTGGAGATATGCGGGAAGTTCGTCGAGTATCGCATGCTCGCAACGCACTCGCACGATAGTTATAAACTCCCTGTTTCGCCGCCATTCGTGCGGCGCTCACTCAAGAACGACGGAGAACGGAATGAGCTACGTGTTTGCGCCCGCGCCGGTAGTCGCGGTGCCGATCGCTGGGTCCAGCGAGCAATTCGCGGTGCACCGCATCTATTGTGTTGGCCGCAACTACGAGGCGCACGCGCGCGAGATGGGTCACGACCCCGACCGCGAGCCGCCGTTCTTCTTCAGCAAGCCGGCCGACGCGGTTCTCTATGTCTCGCCCGGCGCGACGGGCGAATTTCCGTATCCGCCGCAATCGAAAAACGTCCACTTCGAGATGGAGCTCGTGGCTGCGATCGGCAAGGCGGGCAAGGATATTGCGGCCGAGCGGGCGCTCGAGCACGTCTACGGCTATGCCCTGGGCATCGATATGACGCGGCGCGACCTGCAAGCCGAAGCGAAAAAGCTCGGACGTCCGTGGGATACCGCGAAGGGCTTCGATCACTCGGCGCCGCTCGGTCCGATTCATCCGGTGTCCAAGGTCGGCCATATTGATCATGGCGCGATTTGGCTGACCGTCAACGGCGAAGAGAAGCAGCGCTCCGACGTTTCGCAGCTCATCTGGTCGACGGCGGAGACGATTGCGTATCTGTCGACGCTGTTCGAGCTGAAACCCGGCGACCTGATTTTCACGGGCACGCCGGAGGGCGTCGGCGCGGTCGTCAAGGGCGATTTGATGAAGGGCGGGGTCGACGGTCTGGGTGATTTCAGCGTGCGTGTCGTTTGAGCGTGTATGCAGACCAGATCCAGGGAGACTCGATGAAGCTATACAGTTATTTCCGCAGCTCGGCGTCGTATCGCGTGCGCATCGCGCTGAATTTGAAGAATCTGCCGTACGACTACATGCCGATTCATCTCTTGCGATCGGGCGGCGAGCAACTGACGCCCGAGTACCGCAAGCTGAATCCGGATGCGCTCGTGCCGACGCTCGTCGATGGTGATGCCCAGATCCAGCAGTCGCTCGCGATTATCGAGTACCTCGAAGAGACGCATCCGAATCCGCCGCTCTTGCCGCGTGCTGCGCTAGACCGCGCTTACGTGCGCGCGCTCGCGCTGCAGATTGCCTGCGAGATCCATCCGCTGGACAACCTGCGTGTGCTGAAGTACCTGAAGCACGAGCTCAAGGTGGACGAAGAGGCGAAGAACGCCTGGTACCGGCATTGGATCGAGGCTGGCTTCGAGATATTCGAAGGACGGATCGCGAACGATTCGCGCACCGGCAAGTTCTGTTTCGGCGATACGCCGACGCTTGCGGACCTGTGTCTCGCGCCGCAGGTGTTCAACGCGCAGCGCTTCAACGTCGATACGCAGCGTTATCCGACGATCCAGCGTATCTACGATCACGCGATGCAGTTCGAAGCGTTCGCGAACGCGGCGCCTGAGAAGCAGCCGGACGCAGAGTGACGCGACGCTGACAGCACGTCTCCCGCGGACATGGACGCGGGCGTAAAAAAGGCCAGTTCGATGAACCGGCCTTTTTCGTTACCGCAAGCGTGCGCGATCAACCAAGCAGCGCGTCCGCGAACTCCTCGGCATTGAACGGCTGCAGATCCTCGACCTTTTCGCCTACGCCGATGAAGTACACCGGCACCGGCCGCTGACGCGCGATCGCCGCGAGAATGCCGCCCTTCGCGGTGCCGTCGAGCTTCGTCACGATGAGGCCGGTCAGGTTGAGCGCATCGTCGAACGCCTTCACTTGCGCGAGCGCATTCTGGCCGGTGTTCGCATCGATGACGAGCAGCACCTCGTGCGGCGCGCCGTCGTGCGCCTTGCCGATCACGCGCTTCACCTTGCGCAGCTCTTCCATCAGATGCAACTGCGTCGGCAAGCGGCCGGCCGTATCGGCCATCAGCACGTCGATCTTGCGGGCGCGCGCCGCGCTTACCGCATCGAAAATCACGGCAGCCGGATCGCCGCTTTCCTGCGCGACGACCGTGACGTTGTTGCGCTGTCCCCAGATCGCAAGCTGTTCGCGCGCGGCGGCGCGGAACGTGTCGCCCGCGGCCAGCAGCACCGATTGGTCGAAGCGCTGAAGATGCTTGGCGAGCTTGCCGATGCTCGTGGTTTTGCCTGCGCCGTTGACGCCCGCGATCATCATCACGAGAGGCTGCGCGCGGCCGAGCATCAGCGATTTTTCAAGCGGTTTCAGGAGGCCGACGAGCAGCGAGCGCAAAGCAGCCTTCACTTGCAGCGGGTCGGTGAGACGCTCGGCGCGAACCTTTTCGCGCAGCGCCTCGAGCAGATAGGTGGTGGCTTCGACGCCGGCGTCGGACATCAAGAGCGCGGTTTCGAGTTCCTCATAGAGATCATCGTCGATCTTCGCGCCGACGAAGATGCCGGTCAGCCCCGCGCTTGTCTTCGACAAGCCGGACTTCAGCCGATCGAGCCAGGATTTCTTTGCAGCAGGCTCGGCGGCGGGAGGCGGAACGATTTCAACGGTCTCGACCGCGGCTTCGGCCTGCGTTTGCGGCTCGGCGTACAGCTCGTCGCTGGGCTCGGCAGGCGGCGCGAATTCGGCGCGGCTGGGCGCTTCCGCTTGCTCGGCGTCGGCTTCCTGGGTGTCCAGAGACTCGTCCTGCGCGGTTTCGGGCGCTTTCGAGCCCTTGAATCGTTTAAAAAAGCTGAACATGGTCGATGGTGGTGAGTGCGCTTGACGGAACGTGCGCGTGGCAGCGACGGGCGGCGCGCGGTCGCGGGCTGCCGAATGAGGCTCGAAGGCCGCTATTTTATCAGGCGTGTCCGCAGGCAGCGGGGTGAGTGCGGTTATGTGGTCGGACGCAGGCGTGGCAACGTGTCTGCGACGCTGTGGTAACGTTGATTACCTTGAACGTATGCGGTATTTGCGCAGCAAGATGTTCGCCGCCGGATACCCGCCCTAGAAAAAACCTCCCCAATTCGAATCCGCATGTCCCGTTCTTCCCCTTCGCGCGCACCGGCTTCGACATCGAACCGTGGCAAGCCGCACACGATCCGTATCATTGGCGGCGACTGGAAACGCACGCCGCTGCCCGTGCTCGATCTCGATGGCCTGCGCCCCACGCCCGATCGCGTGCGCGAGACGCTCTTCAACTGGCTGGGCCAGCGTCTCGACGGCCAACGCTGCCTCGATTTGTTTGCGGGCAGCGGCGCGCTTGGCTTCGAGGCGGCGTCGCGCGGCGCGGCGCGCGTCGTGATGGTCGAGCGCAATGCGCGCGCGGCACAGCAGTTGCGCGCCAATCAGACGCGCCTGCGCGCGGCAACAATCGAAATCGCCGAAGCGGACGCGTTGCGTCTCGCGGCGAGTCTCGCGCCGGGCTCGTTCGACGTGGTCTTTCTCGATCCGCCGTTCGGCGACGATATCCTTGGCCGGGCGGTCGAGCTGGCTACGCCGCTCGTCAGCGCAGACGGCTTTCTCTACGTCGAATCGGGCGTGCCGATCGAGCCCGGCGAAACGGAAGCGCTCGCGGGCTGGACGGTCGTGCGACACGGCAAGGCGGGGGCGGTCCATTATCATTTGCTGCAACGCGAAAATGATGAATAATGCGCGTTCCAAAACAGGCGCCGGGCGGTATGCCGTCACGCGCGTCGCTGCGGGCGGCGGCTGTTCATCGCGAGCCCGCACCCCAATCTGCGTGAAGAGAGGAGATGCTCCATGGTAGTCGCCGTGTACCCGGGTACGTTCGATCCCTTGACTCGCGGTCACGAAGACCTCGTGAGGCGTGCGTCGAGCATATTTGACACGTTGGTCGTCGGTGTCGCCGACAGCCGCGCCAAGAAGCCGTTTTTTTCGCTGCAGGAGCGTCTCGACATTGCGCGCGAAGTGCTGGGGCACTATCCGAATGTGCAAGTGATGAGCTTCAAGGGGCTCTTGAAGGACTTCGTGCGGACCAACAATGCGCGCGTGATCGTGCGCGGTCTGCGTGCCGTGTCGGACTTCGAGTACGAGTTCCAGATGGCCGGGATGAACCGTTATCTGCTGCCCGACGTCGAGACTATGTTCATGACGCCGTCCGATCAATACCAGTTCATTTCGGGCACGATCGTGCGTGAAATCGCGCAATTGGGCGGCGATGTCAGCAAGTTCGTGTTTCCATCGGTCGAGAAGTGGCTGGTGGAGAAGGTTGCCGAGATGGCGCAGCCGTCGGCGGCGCAACCCTGATGATTGCTGCGATGGCTGGGGCCCGATAGGCGTCAGCCGCAACGGGCACCCCGCGTCTATCGTTTCGCATCAGTTGGGCGAGTAGACTTGGGGGCAGCCCGGCGTTTTTTGTGAGTGAAGCATGGCTTTGATGATTACCGACGAGTGCATCAATTGCGACGTCTGCGAGCCCGAGTGCCCGAACGACGCAATCTCGATGGGCCCGGAAATCTACGTGATCGACCCGAACAAATGCACCGAGTGCGTCGGCCATTTTGATGAGCCGCAGTGCCAGCAGGTGTGTCCTGTCGAATGTATTCCGCGCGACCCTCAGCATGTCGAAACACCTGAGGGGCTCATGGCGAAGTACCACGCGTTGCAGGCCGCGAAGGGCGCTTAATGCGCGCTGACAGCAGCGCTTAGGGCCCGAGAGCGTCGGGCGGCGCGCTCGTTATGCCGCTCGTTGCGAGCGGCTCGCCCATCCTGTCTGCGATTTATCCGATGTGAGTTCGTAGCGCGCCAAGCAGCGCGCCGCATTCGGCGTCGGTGCCGATGGTAATGCGTAGATACGCGTCGATTCGCGGCAGCTTGAAGTGCCGCACGAAGATCTCCCTCTCACGCAGTCTCGCGGCCAGTTGCCCGGCGTCATGTGCCGGATGCGATGCCAAAACGAAGCTCGTGGCCGACGGTACGACAACGAAGCCCAATTCAACCAATCCCGCCGACAAACGCTCGCGGCTCGCGATGACTTTCTCGCAGCATGCGCGGAACCATGCGTCGTCCTCGTAGGCGGCCTGCGCCGCGGCTTGCGCGAGCCGATCGAGCGGATACGAATTGAAGCTATCTTTCACGCGGTTCAGCGCGTCGATCAACGCGGCGTCGCCGAACGCCAAGCCCACCCGCATGCCGGCGAGCGAGCGCGCCTTCGACACGGTCTGCACGATCAGCAGATTGGGATACTTCGCGATCAGCGACACCGCCGACTGTGCGCCGAAATCGACATACGCTTCATCGACCACCACGACCGATTCCGGATTCCCCGCGACGAGCCGCTCGATCTCGGTCAGCGGCAACGCGCGTCCCGTCGGCGCATTCGGGTTCGCGATCAGCACGCCGCCATTCGGCACGAGATAGTCGTCGACGCGAATCGCGAACGCTTCGTCGACCGGCACGGTCTGGTAAGCGACGTCGTAGAGACGCGCGTACGTCGGGTAAAAGCTGTACGTGATGTCGGGGAAAAGAATCGGCTTGTCGTGCTTGAGCAGCGCTTGAAATGTATGCGCGAGCACCTCGTCCGAGCCGTTGCCGACGAACACCTGGTCGGCCGAGATGCCGTGATGCGCGGCAACCGTCTCGCGCAGTTTGCGCGCGGTCGAATCCGGATAGAGGCGCAGCGCCTCGCCGCTATCGCCGAGTTCGCGTCGAATCGCCTCGACAACACGCGGCGACGGCGGGTACGGGTTCTCGTTGGCGTTCAGCTTCACCGGGTTCACGAGCGGGGGCTGCTCGCCGGGCACATACGGGGTGAGGTGCTGAACGATGTCGCTCCAATAGCGGCTCAAGGGTGGCTCCTAGGATTGCGGTCGCGGCGGCATGACGTGGAACGCTTCGATCGACGACTATCAGGCGTTGCGATGCAACTGCATCATCGCGCGTTCCAGTTCGCCCTTGACGACATGCGGCATCACGGCGAGCGAGCGCTCGATCGAGGCATCGATCGTATCCTGCTCTTCTTTGCGCGGAGGCTTCAGCACGTAATTCGCGACATCAGGCTTCGCGCCGGCGCGTGCGGACTCGGGAATCAAATCACGCGGATGTCCGATGCCGATCCGCAGCCGCCAGTACTGCTGCGACGACAGGTGAGCGGTGATGTCCTTGAGCCCGTTGTGTCCGCCGCTGCCGCCGCCGAGCTTCAGCTTTACGGCGCCGGGCGGCAGATCGAGTTCGTCGTGGGCGACGAGGATCTGGTCGGGCAGGATCTTGAAGAAATGCGCGACGGCGACCACCGATTGGCCCGAGCGGTTCATGTACGTCTGCGGCTCGAGCAGATGCACTTCTTCGCCAAAGAGCCGCGCCTTGGCATAAAAGCCGTGAAAGCGCCGCTCGTCGCGTAGCATTGCGCCCGCTTCGCGCGCGAGTTGATCGACGAGCCAGAAACCGGCGTTGTGGCGCGTCGCGGTGTATTCGGCGCCCGGATTGCCGAGCCCGACGATCAGCTTGATCATGATTCTTGTGCGGCGGCCGCGAAGCCGCCCGATGCCGAAAAGCCGAAAAAAAACCCGCCGGGCAAGCCGCGGCGGGTCACGTCGACCGTTCCAAAGAACGGATCGAGAGGATACCGATTGTTTTAGCGCTTATGCAGCGGGCGTTTCGCCTTCGGCAGCAGCTTCACCTTCAGCAGCAGCAGCGCCAGCCGGGATCGCCGCGGATGCGACCACCGGGTTTTCGCTTTCGATGTGGGCCACGAGCGACACGCCCTTCGGCAGCGTGATGTCCTTGGCGTGCAGCGATTGACCGGCTTCGATCTTCGCCAGGTCGAGCTCGACGAATTCAGGCAGGTCGGCCGGCAGGCATTCGATTTCGACTTCGTTCACGACGTGAGCGATGATCGCGCCGCCCGTCTTAACGGCCGGGTTGGTTTCCTGGTTCATGAAGTGAACCGGGACCTTCGTGTGCAGCTTCTTCTTCGGGTCGACGCGCTGGAAGTCCACGTGCAGCACGAGCTGACGGAACGGGTGGTATTGCACATCGCGCAGCAGAACTTGTTGCGACTTGCCAGCCACTTCCAGGTCGAGGATCGACGAGTGGAACACTTCCTTCTTCAGGGCGTGCCACAGGGCGTTGTGATCGAGTTCGATCAGTTGCGGTTCCGAATCGGCGCCATATACGATCCCCGGGGTCTTGCCGGAAATACGCAGGCGGCGGCTCGCACCCGTACCTTGCAGATTGCGCTCAAAAGCGACGACTTTCATGTTGTTCTCCATACACTGCCCGCGACCAGGCAGTAAAAACTAAGGGCCTGCACGCTCATCGCGCTGGCCCTGGACCATGCGGCATGAACCAGAATTAGCCCATGCCGATTGTGCAGACGGCGTTGCATCGAGCAACGCCGCCGGCAAATACTTTACGTTCGCTTCAAGCTTCGGCGAACAGCGACATCACCGAATCGCCGCGGCGAATCCGCGAGAACGTTTCGGCGAGCAGCCCCGCGCACGACAGCGAGCGGATCTTCGAGCAGCTGCGCGCTTCGTCGGAGAGCGGAATCGTGTCGGTGACGACGAGTTCGTCGAGTGCCGAACCGGCGATACGCTCGCCCGCGCCGCCCGACAGCACCGGATGCGTCGCATACGCGAAAACTTGCTTTGCACCGCGTTCCTTCAGCACCTGCGCTGCCTTGCAGAGCGTGCCGGCGGTGTCGACCATGTCGTCCATGATCACGCAGGTGCGGCCTTCGACTTCACCGATGATGTTCATCACCTCGGCGACATTCGCCTTCGGACGGCGCTTGTCGATGATCGCGAGATCGCAGTTCAACTGCTTTGCGAGCGCCCGGGCGCGCACCACACCACCGACGTCCGGCGACACCACGAGCAGATCTTCATAGTTCTGCTTGCGCAGATCGCCGAGCAGAACAGGCGTTGCGTAGATGTTGTCGACAGGGATGTCGAAGAAGCCTTGAATCTGGTCGGCGTGCAGATCCATCGTGATGATCCGCTCGACGCCGGCAATCTCCAGCATGTTCGCGATGACCTTGGCCGAAATCGCGACGCGCGCCGAACGCGGGCGGCGATCCTGGCGCGCATAGCCGAAGTAAGGGATGGCGGCGGTGATCCGGCCGGCGGATGCGCGCTTGAGCGCATCGACCATGATCATCAACTCCATCAGGTTGTCGTTCGTCGGCGCGCACGTGGATTGCAGGACGAAAGCATCCTTGCCGCGCACGTTCTCCTGAATCTCGACCTGGATCTCACCGTCCGAGAAACGGCTGACCATCGCTTTGCCGAGGGGAATACCGAGGATTTTGACGACTTCCTGAGCGAGCGCGGGATTCGCGTTGCCAGTAAAAACCATCAGGCCGTCTTGGCTGCTCATCGTGCACCTGCTTCAGCTGGAGGCGGGAAATGCGAAGAATATATGGCAGGGGAGGAAGGACTCGAACCCTCGCATGCCGGAATCAAAATCCGGTGCCTTGACCAACTTGGCGACTCCCCTACACTAACTTTGAGCTTCACCGGGTGTGTAGGACATCCCGATGATGCGAAACCTTATGCCGCGAAGGCAAAGAGTGGATGCGTATCCAGACTCGCTGTTACTGCGCCTGCCCATTCGGACGGCAGTTTGGCTTGCGCCGCTTCTGCTTCGCCGAGACTTGGGAACGCGGCAAAAACACTAGAGCCGGATCCGGTCATCCGCGCGGGAGCGATGTTAGCAAACCATTCGAGCACCCGAGCAACTTCCGCGTATTTTCCTACGACAACTTGCTGCATGTCATTTCGACCGAAACCGTCTGGCCAATTTTCGCTGCAGTTATGCTGTGCAAGAAAGTCCGTAATTGTGAGGGCTTTTGAATCTCTTGTCAACGATTTATCGGAAAAAATCGCAGCAGTCGGAACATGCACCCTCGGCGTCACCACAAGAAAGTAACGCGGCGGCAATTGTACAGCCTGAAGCGCTTCTCCGACACCCTCTGCGAATGCATTTTTTCCAAATACGAAGAAAGGGACGTCGGCGCCGAGCCGGAGCGCGAGACCTTGCAGCACGTTGCGAGGCAAATCGAGCTTCCATAGGCGGTTGAGCGCGAGCAGCGTCGTTGCGGCGTCGGAGCTGCCGCCGCCAAGGCCCGCGCCCATCGGCAGGCGTTTGTCGATCTCGATGTCGACGCCCGCGCCGGTGCCGGTCTCTGCTTTGAGCAGCGCAGCCGCGCGCACGACGAGGTCACTCTCTTCCGGCACGCCGGGAACGTCGGTCTTGCGGTGGATACGTCCGTCGTGGCGCAGCGTGAAGTGCAGGCGGTCACCCCAATCGAGTAGTTGGAAGACCGTTTGCAGTGCGTGATAGCCATCGGGCCGGCGGCCCGTGATGTGCAGAAAGAGATTGAGCTTCGCCGGAGCCAAGCAATCCCGCAGGGACTGGTTCGTTTCGATCATGCTTTAAAGCAGAAAAAGCGGCGGAAAGTGCGTCGAATCATGCCACGACAACTGCGCGATCATTGGTCGAGCACGAGCTTGATATCGAGCGGAGGGTCCTGGCGCGTCAGGTTAAGCCGCTTGACGCCAGTGGCCGGCGCATCGGCGTACGCGAGATAGCTGATCGTCCAGCCGTCCTGGTCGATCTCCTTCAAGCGCGTCTGCTGCTGCGGATCGGGCACCGTCGTCGCTCTTGAGGTAGGCGCCGGCGACGGCTGCAGCCAATAGCGCAGACCCTCGACCGGCAGCGCAAATCCAAGCGCATTCTGCATCAAGGTCGCCACATTGTCGGCGGTCATCGGCTGACGGTTCGGCAGCTCCAGCGTCGCCGAAGCCGGCGAGGACGTGACGATCGCCATCGTTTGCCCAAGCGGGTTGAGCAACTGCAGCGTCACCGTATCGCCGTGTTCTTGCCAGTCGAAGTTGCCGTAGGCATTGCGCTGCTTGCCGTATTGATCGACGTATTGAATCGCGAAGCGGCCGTGATACGCACGCGTGGTTTGCGTTGAAAGCGTGGTGGCCGCGTTGGAGGTCGACGGCCCGCGCGGAGTGACCGAGGCGCAGCCCGCGAGCGCGACAACCGCGGCCGACGCAAGCGCAAACGCCGCGCCACGCCAGCTCACGGTGCCGACGGTTAAGCGTGAGACATGCATCAGAGATCGTTCACCTGGAAGCGCTTGAGCGTTTTGACGAGCGTGTCGTTATCGGGCTCGAGCTTTTGCGCGTCGCGCCATGCGGCGCGCGCTTGATCTTGTTCACCGCTCTTCCAGAGCACTTCACCGAGGTGCGCGCCGATTTCCGCGTTCGGCTGCAAGGTGTACGCCTTGCGCAGCAGCTTCGCGGCATCGGAGGTATCGCCCAGGCGGTACTTGACCCAGCCGAGGCTGTCCATGATGAACGCATCGTTTGGCGCAAGCGCCGATGCCTTTTCGATCAGCTTGTCCGCTTCCTGGAGGCGCTGATTGCGATCGGCGAGCGAGTAGCCGAGCGCGTTATACGCCTGCGGGTTGTCTGGCTGCGCGCGGATCAACAGACGCAGCTGCGTCTCCATCAAGTCGTAGTGGCCGTTCTTCTCGGCCGCCATCGCGTAGTCGTACAGGATGTCCGGATCGTCCGGAAAGTCTTGGGCTGACTGCTGCAAGCGGGACTCGGCTTCCGGATAGCGCTTGGCGTCGAACAGAATCGCGGCATCGGTGCGGGCGATCACCGCTTGATCGTGCGGGTCGGAAGTTTGCAGATCGGTGAGCACCTTGCGCGCAGCGTCGGTCTTGCCTTGCTTCGCGAGCAGTTGAGCGCGCGTGATTTGCGCCGGAATGTACTGCTGGCTCTTCGGCGTGATCTTGTCGAGCCATTGGCCAGCGCCCGCTTCATTCTTCTGTTCGAGCGAAAGCTGCGCCAGATAGATGTACGCCTGGCCCGGATCCGCGCCGGGCGTTTTTTCCGCGAGCTGTGCGTATTGCGACAGATACTTTTGCGCGTCGTCGTATTTCTTTTGCTGGACGTCGATAAGGCCCAGGGCCATCAGCGGCGTCAGGTCCTTCGGGTCGTTGGCGCGCATGATTTCGAACTGCTTTTGCGCGTCGTCGAGGCGATCGCTCGCGAGATACAGTTGCGCCAGCGCGAGCCGAGCGTCATGCGATTTGGGATTCTGCTGAACGTACTTTTCGAACGACGCGATGCCTTCGTTGCGTTCGTCGGGGCCCATCTGCGAGAGCGTGAGCGCGGCCGGCAGATAGTCGGGCTTCAGCTTGAGCGATTGCTCGAGCGAAGCGCGCGCACCGGGCTGATCGTCAGCGACGAGCTGTTGGCGGCCGATCGCGAGCTGTGCTTCCGGGCGGTCGAGATCGTTCTTCAGCAGGTCTTGCAAGACGTGCAGGCCACCGACCCGGTTGGGTCCGCGCGACAACAGCACTTGCAGCGCGAGAATCGCCGTGCCGCGGCTTTCCGCCGGCACCTTCGCGAGTTCGCGGGCGAGCAGCGGCGAGGCATCGTCGGGCTTGCCCGACAGCACGAGCAGCGAGGCGTCGAGCTGCGCCGCGCGCTCCGAACTCGGCGCGTACTGCTGCCAGAGCTGCGCTGCGGCGAGCGCGTCGGACGGGCTTTGCGCCGTCAGCGCGATTTCGGCGGCACGCTCCGCCATGCGGGGATCGTGCGTATCGCGCGCGAGCGCCAGATACGTCTGATAGGCGGGCGCCGGCTGGTCGCGCTGCAGCGCGATTTCCGCGGCTAGCACCTGGAAGACGATCTGGCTCGTCAGCTGAACATCCGGCAGATCTTTTTTCTCGTTGGCCGACGCGGGCGCGAACATATCCGGCGCGGAGACCGAGTTGTCGTCCGAAGTGGGCGATGGGTCTTGCGCATACGCGGGATTCAAGGCGAGCGCCCAGGCTGCGAGGACCGTGGCGCCGAGGAGGCGGCGGGCTGGCAGCGCGCGCTTCGCAGCGTGCTCGACAGGCCGGGCGGATGCGGCGGCCCGGCGCTTCGAAAACAGCTTCAGGGACAAGATCATGGAAATCCGTTCAATGTTTCGGTCGATTGTAACGCGCTCGCTACAATACACGCACAACCGACCACGCAAGTTACACACCAGTCAGACATGCCCGAGCTCCCAGAAGTTGAAGTCACCCGGCGCGGAATCGAGCCGTACGTTGCCGGGCGCCGCGTCGAACGCGTCGACGTGCGGACTCGGGCGCTGCGCTGGCCGGTGCCCGCGGATTTCGCGAGTACGTTGGCCAGGCAGTTGATCCGCAAAGTCGAGCGGCGCGGCAAGTATCTTCTGTTCGAACTCGATGACGGCTGGTTCATCGTCCATCTCGGCATGACTGGCACCCTGCGCGTGTTGCGGCATATCGCCGAGCCGCCCGCGCCTGCAAAGCACGATCACATCGACTGGATTTTCGACGAATTTATTCTGCGCTTCCGTGACCCACGCCGCTTTGGCGCAGTACTTTGGCATCCGCGCGAGGCGGGCGATGTGCTCGAGCATCCGCTGCTTGCCTCGTTGGGCGTCGAGCCATTCGCGCCCGAGTTTTCTGGAACCCTGATGCATCGACGCACGCGGGGCCGAAAGGTTTCCGTCAAGCAGGCGCTGCTCGCGGGGGATATCGTGGTCGGCGTGGGCAACATCTATGCGTCCGAAAGCCTCTTTCGCGCGGGCATCAGGCCGACGACGCCAGCCGGGCGCGTCTCGCTCGCCCGCTACGACTTGCTTGCCGCCGCAGTGCGCGCGACGCTTGCCGCCGCGATCGACAAAGGCGGGAGCACGTTGCGCGATTTCGTCGGCAGCGACGGCGAGAGCGGATATTTTCAGCTCGACTATTTTGTCTATGATCGCGCAGGTCTGCCGTGCCGCGTGTGCGGCGCGCCGATTAAGCAAATCGTGCAAGGGCAGCGTTCCACTTATTTTTGTCCCCATTGCCAGCGTTGATGCCGGCGCCGAACTCAATCTTCATGTCTCATCCTTTCGCTTCGTCCGATTCACGCCTTCAATCCGATTTCGCCGTGCGCCTGATCGCATGGCAGCGCGAGCATGGACGCCACGACCTGCCGTGGCAGAACACGCGAGATCCGTATCGAATCTGGCTCTCGGAGATCATGCTGCAGCAGACGCAGGTCTCGACCGTGATTTCGTACTACACGCGTTTTCTCGCGCGTTTTCCCGACGTTGCGGCGCTCGCCGCCGCTCCGCTCGATGATGTGATGGCGTTGTGGGCCGGCCTCGGCTATTACACGCGCGCGCGCAATCTGCATCGATGCGCGCAGGCGGTCGTCGAGCAACATGGCGGGGCGTTTCCGAAGACCGTCGAAGCGCTTGCCGAGCTGCCCGGAATCGGACGCTCGACGGCTGCGGCGATTGCGTCGTTTGCGTTCGGCGTGCGCGCGACGATTCTCGACGGCAATGTGAAGCGCGTGCTCGCGCGCGTGTTCGGCGTCGAAGGCTTTCCCGGCGAGAAGCGCATCGAGAACGCGATGTGGACGCTGGCCGAATCGCTCTTTCCAATGGACGGCAGCGACGACGACATCAGCGCTTACACGCAGGGCTTGATGGACCTCGGCGCTACGCTGTGCGGACGCGGACGACCCGATTGCGCGCGCTGTCCTTTCGCGGCGAATTGCATCGCGAACGTGAGCGGCAGGCAGCGCGAGTTGCCGGCGGCGCGTCCCAAGAAGACGGTGCCGACGCGCCGCACGTGGATGCTCGTGCTACTCGACGGCGCTTCGGTGCTGCTCGAGAAGCGACCTCCTACCGGCATCTGGGGCGGGCTGTGGAGTCTTCCGGAAGCCGCCGACGAAGCCGCGCTTGCGAAGCGCGCTCGCGCATTCGGCGGCTCGTGCGCGCCGGAACATCTCGCGCCGTTCACGCACACGTTCACGCATTTCAAGCTCGAGATCGAGCCGCGCGTGGTCGACGTCGATCTCGGACACACGAGCGCACATCTGGAGGCCAGCGACAACGAGACCGCCTGGGTGCCTCTTGCGGAAATCGACGCATACGGTCTGCCCGCACCCGTGCGCAAGCTACTGGATTCGCTTCAGGGATCGTTGCTGTAGCTTCGCGAAGTCGCGTGGGTCGGCGTCGATGCTTATAGCAGCTGATGCTGCTGCATGTAGTGATGGACTACGTCGATGCGCGCGCCCGCGTCGCGAAGCTCCATCAACTTCTGACGCGCACGCAGCGGAATCTGCAGCACTTCGGACAAGCGGTTCGACACCCAAGTCGGATCGTCGAAGCGAAACGGCTCGCCAAACGGCAGGCTTTGCGGCTCGCGCTCGCGGATCGTCTCGATGATGCGTTCGAGCACTTCCGCGCATGCGCCGAATTTCGCGAGCGCCTCGGTGCCTTCGAGCGGAATGTCTTCGGGCAGCGGCTCCGCCATGCCGACGAGCAACCCGCTCGCTTCGACTCGATGCGACAGCAGCCGAAAGCGCTGCGTGCCGCGTGCACGAATCAGCAGCATGCCGTAGGCGTCGACGTCGCATTGATCGATTTTGGCGAGGCAGCCGATCGGTTCCGGTACGGCCGGTTCGTCAGGCCGCGCGACTTCGGCGCCGCTTTTGAGCAGGCAGACCCCGAAGGGCGTCACGTCGCGCAGACAGTCTCGCGCCATGTCCAGGTAACGCGCTTCGAAAATCTTCAGGGGCAAGAGCCCGTCAGGGAAGAGCACCGTATGCAGCGGGAAGAGCGGCAAATCGGCAAGCACGGCAGGAGTAGAGGACATGGCGCAACGCTAGAAAAAGGCCGCGCAGTGCGGCAAGTTAGGCCACCAGGCGCGACGATTCTCCAACGTCGATCGGCGCATCTCGATGCCGCACAATCACGTTTGCCTCACTCGCGAGACGCGCGGCAAGCGTCTCGGCGATGAATACCGAACGATGCTGTCCTCCGGTGCAGCCGATCGCGACGGTCAGATAGCTGCGATTGTCGTCGCGAAAGTGCGGCAGCCACTTCCTCAGAAACACTTCGATGTCGTTGATCATCTCGTGCACGACGGGCAATGCGTCGAGAAAATCGATGACAGGTTTGTCGAGTCCGGTGAGAGGGCGCAGTTCGTGGTCGTAGTACGGGTTCGGCAGCGTGCGCACATCGAAGACGAGATCGGCATCGAGCGGCACGCCGCGCTTGAAGCCGAACGATTCGAACATCAGCATCAGACCCGCATGCTCCTGTTCGATGAAACGCTTGACCCACGCGCGCAATACGTTCGCGCGCAGATTGCTGGTGTCGATCTGATGGCCGAACTCGGCGAGATCGGCGACGAGTTCGCGCTCCCGTTCGATGGCCTCTTCGAGCGACGTCATAAGACCCACGTCGGCATCGTGCGCGGGCGAGCCCGATAGCGGGTGACGGCGGCGCGTCTCGGAAAAACGCTGGATCAACGCCTGCGTGCTCGCGTTCAGGAACAGCACCCGGACGTCGTGATCGCTCGCCAGATTGCGGATGATGGCGGGCATGTCACTGAGCGATGCGCTCGAGCGGGCATCGATGGCGACCGCGAGGCGCTCGTGACCGTCGGTCGCCAAATATTCGGCGAGCGCGGGCAGAAAACGCGGCGGCAGATTGTCGACGCAGTAGTAGCCAGAGTCTGCGAGCGCGTTCAAAGCAACAGACTTGCCGGAGCCGGAGATGCCGGTGATCAGAACAATGCGCATGGAGAAAAATCCGTTCGTTTCATCATAGCACCGGACCCAGCCTACCGCGCCCCCATGACAGCGTTGTTGGCCGCCGCTCCGGCGTCAAATCAGCTTGCCGGGGAACTGGCTTTCCGGGTCCTGCATCGCGAGGCGCTGGCGGTCCATGAAGTCGCGCAAAGTATCGATGCCTCGAAGCTGCAGGATCGTGTTGCGCACCGCGGCCTCGACAAGAACCGCGAGGTTGCGGCCCGCCGCCACCTGGATCGTGACCTTGCTGATCGGCAGGCCGAGCACGTCGACCGTCTGGCTTTCGAGCGGCAGGCGCTGGAACTCGCCGTCCGGCCGGCGCACCAGTTGCACGATCAGTTTGAGCTTCATTTTGCGGCGTACCGCGGTTTCCCCGAAGATCGTCTTGATGTCGAGAAGACCTAGTCCGCGCACTTCAAGAAGGTTCTGCAGAAGCGGTGGGCAGCGGCCTTCGACGAAATCCGGGCCGAGCCGCACGAAGTCGACGGCATCGTCCGCTACGAGGCCGTGGCCGCGGCTGATCAATTCGAGGCCGAGTTCGCTCTTGCCGAGACCCGAGTCGCCGGTGAGCAGCACGCCCATGCCGAGAATGTCGAGGAACACGCCGTGCAGTGTCGCGCGCGGAGCGAGGATGCGCGACATGTAGAGCCGCAGATTGTCGATGACCGCGGCCGCCGACATCGGCGTCGTGAAGAGCGGCGTCGACGAGCGCGTGCAGCGCAGGACGAGTTCCGGCGGCGCCGCGATGCCGCCCGCGACCACCAGGAACGGCGGCTCGAGCGCGATCAGCTCGGCCATGTGGCGCGAGCGGTCTTCGTCGGTTTGGCGCTGGTAGTAGTTGATCTCGGCGTCGCCGAGCACTTGAATCCGGTTCGGGTGAATCAGGTTCAAGTGGCCGACGAGATCGGAACTGGCGGTCGCCGTGGCGACGGTTTCGGTCGAAAAACCGCGCTCCCAGCCTTCATGCCCCGTCAACCAGCTCAGTTTGAGCATGGAGGCGTTATCGTCGAAGATGCTTTGGGCGTTGATGCTGGACGTATCCATGAATCCGTGACTCCAAGTTGCCAGGCCGTTTTTCCGATCGACCTCCTAGCGGCCGGTTCGGTCGGCTAACGTAACGGTTCCGGGTGCGCCCGCTCGCGCATCGCACTGGCCGGCGCAATGCGCGTTGCCCTGTTGCACCCTCAAGGGTGCCACTGGGTGAGCAGCCGATGCAACTCCGCGGCGCTAGGCTCCGAATGCAGGCGTTCGCGCGCTTCGCGGTCGGACAGCAATTGCGCGATTTCCGAGAGGATTTCCAAATGCTGCTGCGTGGCCTGTTCCGGCACGAGCAGGAAGATCAGGAGCGAGACCGGCTGGCCGTCCGGCGATTCGAACGGAATCGGCTGCTCGAGGCGCACGAAGGCGGCGAGCGGTTGCTTCAGCCCCTTGATGCGGCCGTGCGGAATCGCTACGCCTTCGCCGAGGCCCGTCGAGCCGAGGCGCTCACGCGCAAACAGATTGTCGGTGACCGTGCTGCGCGCGATCCCGTTTTGATTTTCGAAGATCAGGCCCGCTTGCTCGAATACGCGCTTCTTGCTGGTAACGGATAGTCCGACGACGACGTTTTCGAGGGGAAGGAATTTGGCTAAACGATTCATGTTGGCAGGCGGACGCGTGGCCTGGATTCTCCTCGCGGCAACTGACTGGTTGTCCATATTCGCAGTGCTCACAGGGAATTGCGCGCGAGACTGGATTGTTCCCTACGTCTGGCGACCCCGATAATAACCGGGACATTATAGAACAGCGCGAGCGTCGATGGTGCAGCGCGCCATCCGTTGCTACGCGGTGTCGTTTCGCCGCCAAAAAGCGCGGGTTCGAGCGCTGCTTCGGCGCACGGCCAGACGAAAAAACCGCCCGTTTCCGGGCGGCTTTTCAGGGGTGAAGAGTGCTTCTTCAAGAATTCGCGACTGCGGGCGGCAGCTCGATGTGCGACGCCTCCGGATGATGCTTGATCGCGTGGTGCTGGTGCTCTTGGAGACGGTCCTTGTGCCGGATGACCTGCCTGTCGAGCTTGTCGACCATCAGGTCGATCGCGGCGTAGAGGTCGCCGTCAGCGCTTTCGATAAAGATGTCCTTGCCCTTCAGATGGAGATTGATTTCGACCTTCTGACGCTTTTCCTTTTCCTTGTGATTGTCGACCGAGAGGACCACATTGCCATCGATCACCTGATCGAAATGTCTTAGCACCTTGTCCAATTTGGTGATCACGTATTCCCGCAACGCTGGCGTTACTTCGAGATGGTGTCCACTGATCTTCAGATTCATAGTGCTCTCCAAACGAATGGCCGCCTGACACCCATTGGTGCGGCAGTACCGGTCGGGAGCGGCCCGCTCGAGTCATCACCCCGTGACTGACGAGCGGCGGGTCGTATCGGCCGGCCTTCTCCGCCAACAGCATCGCGGCCGGAAAATGCCCGCCGCAAAAGGCAGCGAGCTACAAAGACTTGCGCAAATTCACTGCGGGGATCTTGAGGGCTTCGCGGTACTTCGCGACCGTGCGGCGTGCGACCACGAATCCTTGTTCCGCCAGCAGTTCGGCTATGCGGCTGTCTGAAAGAGGAGTTTTGGTGTCTTCAGCTCCTATCAGTTGCTTGATGAGTGCGCGAATGGCCGTTGAGGAGGCCGCGCCCCCTGTATCGGTCGAAACGTGAGATCCAAAGAAGTACTTAAATTCAAGCGTCCCAAACGGGGTAAGCATGTACTTCCCGGTCGTTACACGCGAGACCGTTGACTCGTGTAAACCCAGCGTATCAGCTATTTCCCGCAAAACCAAGGGGCGCATCGCAATTTCGCCGTGGGTGAAAAAGTTCTTTTGACGCTCCACAATGGCTTGCGCGACTCTGAGAATAGTCTCGAATCGCTGCTGAATATTTTTGATCAGCCAACGCGCTTCTTGCAGCTGTTGACGCAGCGAACCACTGCCGGGATCGCCCCGGCTGTTGCGCAAAATATTCGCGTAAAGGTGATTGATGCGCAGGCGCGGCACCACTTCGGGATTCAGTTCGGCCTGCCAGCCTTGTGCTGTTCTTCTCACCATGATGTCCGGCACGACGTAATCGGCCTCGGCTTTTCCGTATGCGGCGCCGGGGAACGGTTCGAGCGAGCGGATCAGCGTGTGGGCGTCGCGCAGGTCGTCGTCGTTGGCCTTCAGTTGTTTGCGCAGGCGCGTGAAATCGCGCGCCGCGAGCAGTTCCAGATGATGGGCGACGATTTCGAGTGCGAGCGTGCGCGTAGGCGATGCGTCGAGACGCAGCAGTTGCAGCTTCAGGCATTCGGACGCCGTGCGTGCACCGACCCCGGCCGGATCGAAGCTGTGCAGCAGTGCCAAGGCGGCGTTCAGTTCGTCGAGATCGACTTCGAGTTCTTCCGGCAAATCGGCGAGCACTTCATCGAGCGAGGCGGTCAAGTAACCGTCGTCGTCGAGCGATTCGATCAGGAACGTGACTAGCGCGCGGTCACGTTGGCTCGCTTGCGTGACTCGCAGTTGCGCCATCAGGTGATCGCGCAGCGTGGTCGTCGATTCGTGGATCTGCAGCGGCGGCAGGTCGTCGTCATCCGACGCGTTGCCGGAGCGGCCGTAGTCGTCGAGATTCCATTGGCTCGAATCGGAGCCGCTGTCGGAGGACAGGCCGTTGTATTCGTCGACGCTTTGCGGTTCGCCGCCCTCGCCGTTTTCGGCGGTGCTGCTCGACGAGTTCGACGTCCCGGGCATCGGCTCGGGACTGTTCGTGTTCGGCGTTTGCGCAATGACCGACCCGTCCGCCGCGACGCGCAACGGACTCGCGATCCATTCGTCTTCGCTTTCGAGCAGTGGATTTTGCGCGACCGCCATCGCGACTTCTTGTTGCAGTTCGAGCGTAGACAACTGCAGCAGCCGGATCGACTGCTGCAGTTGCGGGGTCAGCGCGAGATGCTGCGATAGGCGGAGTTGGAGGCTGGCTTTCATGGCAAGTTGAATTTCATTGTAGAGAGTTTGCCACGCGAGCGAAACCTTGCGACGCCTGGAAATAGCGTATTGACGGTTTGCGTTCGGGAGGGCGGGGCGTGAGCCCCGTAAAAATTGCTGATCGCGGGCGCGAGCCCGGCGGGGAGGCGGCCGGCGTGGCGGCCGCATTAGCGGCGCACTGGGCGCCGCCGGTTACATCCGGAAGTGTTCGCCGAGGTAGACGCGGCGCACGCTTTCGTTTTCGATGATGTCGCTCGGTGCGCCAGCGGCCAGCACGCTGCCGTCGCTGATGATGTAAGCGTGGTCGCAAATGCCGAGCGTTTCGCGGACGTTGTGGTCCGTGATCAGCACGCCGATATTGCGCTGCTTCAGGAATTTAACGATCTTCTGAATTTCCAGAACGGCGATCGGGTCGACGCCCGCGAACGGTTCGTCGAGCAGAATGAAGCTCGGGTTCGTCGCGAGCGCGCGCGCGATTTCGACACGGCGGCGCTCGCCGCCCGAAAGCGACAGCGCCGGATTCTCGCGCAAGTGCGCAATCTGCAGTTCGTCGAGCAGCGCCTCGGTGCGTTCGGTGATCAGCGCTTTCGACAGGCGTTTGCCGTGCTCGTCGAGCTGCAGCTCGAGCACGGCGCGAATGTTTTCCTCGACCGTGAGCTTGCGGAAGACGGACGCTTCCTGCGGCAGATACGACAGCCCGAGCGACGCACGCTTGTGAATCGGCAACAGGCTGATCGAGTTGCCGTCGAGGACGATTTCGCCGGCGTCGAGCGGCACGAGGCCGACGATCATGTAGAACGACGTCGTCTTGCCGGCGCCGTTCGGCCCGAGCAGGCCGACGACTTCGCCGCTTTTCACGTCGAGCGACACGTCCTTGACGACCGTGCGCGACCCGTACCGCTTTTTCAGGTTGCGCACCACCAGCGAACTCGTGGTGCCCGGCGCGTTGCGGTTGGGCAGCGTGTGCGTCGCGGTAGCGGCGGGAGTGGAAAGGGTGTTCACTGCGGCGGAGTTCCTTGAATCTGGGTCGACGGTGCGAGGGTGGCCGACGCCCCGTTGAGCGGCGCGGCGCCGCCCGACTTGGGCGACAGCATCGCACGCACGCGGCCGCTCGGGTTGCCGGGGCCTGCTACGTCCTTGCCGGCCTTCGCAGTATAGAAGTCGGTTTGGCCGTCATACGTGATGACGCTGCCGTGGACTTCGTCCATCAGCGTCGAGAGGCCCTGCAGGCGGCGCACCGTCGCGTTGGTGGTGAGCGTGGTCAGGTCCTGCTTGCCGTCGTAGTTGATTTGCACGGCGGTGCCTTCGATGTATTCGTCGACGCCGTCGCGCTTCTGGCGGAAGTACGAGAGGTTCTTGCCCGCCGACGTGCCGACGGCGTATTGGTACCCCTGCGGGTCCTGGGTCACTTCGACGCGATCGGCGCGGATCACGATCGTGCCCTTGGTGGCGACGACGTGCCCCGTAAAGATGTTGATCTGCTTCAGATCGTCGTAAGTCATGTTATCCGCTTCGATATTGAGCGGTTTGTCGCGATCGGCGCGCTCGGCGTGCGCGAGCGGAGCCACGCCGAAGAAGGGCAGCGAGACGAGCGCCGCCGTCAGTCCAGCGCGTACCGCGCGGCGCGCGAACGACGCGCGTGCGCGGCCGAGGTCAAAACGAGAGAACGATTCGTTCATGCAGTCACGCTAGGAATAGATGGCCCGGGTTACTTGGACGAGCCGCCGCCGACGTCCGACGCGGCAATCGCGCCTTTGACGTTGCCGAAAAGCTGCATCACCCGGGTGACGTTGTTGTAGTGCATGCCGTTTGCCGTCGCCACGGAAAGGCCGCGCCGAAGTTTAACCGGCTTTTCGGTCTCGATCACGTCGTCGTTGACGAGCACGCGGAAATGTGACGAATCGGCCTGCATTTCCGGGTCGCCGTAGCCCGGCGCGCGCAGGATGCGGGCATTGTCATACAGATCGACGATCGAAGCGTCGCCATTGACCGTGCCGCGCAGGCCCGTGGCCGTCACGATCGGCTTGCCGGGCTGGAATGCCCGGATGGCCGGCATCGTCAGATCGCTGTTTTCGTCGTCTTCATAGTGGACCATTTTCGTCGCCGTCAGCCGGTACTGCGTGCTGCCGGTCTGATCGAGTTCGGAAACCGAGAAGTTGTCGGCGAAATAGTCGGGCGAATGGCTTTTGGGCTTTTCGGGCTGGGTCGGCTGCGTTTGCGTGGCTTCCAGCAGCCAGTAGGTGACACCCGCCAGCAACGCCATCGCGAAGAGGGCAATCAGTGACGTGATTCGGGACTGGTTCATCCGTTTCAGGCTCCGCAGGCGGCGGCGAGCAGCGCGTCGTAGCGGTTTTGGGCGCGGAGGATCGTTTCGCAGAGCTCGCGTGCGGCGCCGTGGCCGCCGCGTGCCTGGGAGACCCAGTGCGCGCGCGCGATCACCTCGGGGTGCGCGTTGGCCGGCGCGGCTGCGAAGCCGCACTGGAGCATGACGGCGAGATCGGGCCAGTCGTCGCCCATATAGCCGCATTCTTCAGGCGCGACGCCGGTCGCCGCCAAGAGATCCGCGAACGCTTTGCGCTTGTCTTCCACGCCTTGATACAGATGGTTGATGCGGATTTCCTGCGCGCGCACCTGCACGATGCCCGACTTGCGGCCGGTGATGATCGCGGTGGCGACGCCGGCTTCGCGCAGCAGCTTCAGGCCGTGGCCGTCGAGCGAATTGAACGACTTCATCGTGTCGCCCTCGGCCGTGAACAGCAGGCCGCCGTCCGTGAGCACGCCGTCCACGTCGAAAATCATCAACTTGACGCGGCTCGCGCGCTCGGCGACGGTCAGGGGCGTAGCACTCATCTCAAATCACCTTCTTTGAAAACAGGTCGTGCATGTTGAGCGCGCCAATCAGCTTGCCCGCTTCGTCGACGACGAGCATCTGATTGATCCGATGGCGCTCCATCAGTTCCACCGCTTCGACCGCCAGATGATCGGCGCCGATCGTGCGCGGGGCGCGCGTCATCACTTCGGCGATCGGCAGGTCGCGGAAGTCGCCCGTGCGTTCGAGCACGCGGCGCAGGTCGCCGTCGGTGAAGATGCCTTCGACGCGGTCGTGTTCGTCGACGATCGCCGTCATCCCCATGCGCTTCGCGGTCAGTTGGAAGAGGGCGTCGCGCACGGTGACGTTATCGGGCACCTTCGGCAGTTGGTCGCCCGTGCGCATCACGTCGCGCACATAGGTGAGCAGGCGCCGGCCGAGCGCACCGCCGGGGTGCGAGCGCGCGAAATCGTCGGGGCCGAAGCCGCGTGCGTCGAGCACCGCGACCGCGAGCGCGTCGCCGAGCGCGAGTGCGGCCGTGGTGCTGGCCGTCGGCGCGAGGTTCATCGGGCACGCCTCCTTCGCGACGCCGGCGTTCAGGTGCACGTCGGCGAGCTTCGCGAGGCTCGATTCGGGGCGGCCGGTAATCGCGATCAGCTTGGAGCCGAGGCGTTTCAGCAAGGGCAGAATCGAAATCAGCTCTTCCGATTCGCCGGAATTGGACATGGCGATGAACACGTCGTCGGCGGTCACCATCCCGAGGTCGCCGTGGCTCGCTTCGGCTGGATGCACAAAAAATGCGGGCGTGCCGGTGCTTGCCAGCGTGGCGGCGAGTTTTCGGGCGACGTGGCCGGATTTGCCGATACCTGATACGACGACACGTCCGCGGCAGCTCAAGAGGAAATCGACTGCGCTGACAAAACCGTCGTCGAGTTGATTGCGAAGCCCGCGCACGGCGTCAGCTTCGATGTCGAGCACGTCCCGGGCGAGCGCCAGCGCCCGGTCGCCATTGATTTTCGCTATCATTCGCGGAGTATAGCAAAAGGCGTTTGTTCGCCGCGTCAGGCCCCTGTGCCTGTCTGCTGCCTTCCCCGGCTCCAACATCCCGTCCCGAATGCGCCGGTTGCTGCGCGCGCGACGGGTTCCGCTGACGAACGAGGACGCTTAGCCCGTGGTAATTTCGCCGCTCGAGATGACGCTGTTTCTGCTGCTCGCTTCAGTGGCAGGCGTTGTCCTATTCCGTTTCCTGAATCTGCCGCCGATGCTCGGCTATTTGACCGTGGGCATCCTGGTCGGTCCGAACGCGCTCGGCATTGCTCCGGATACGGCTCGGGCGCAGCATCTCGCCGAGTTCGGCGTCGTGTTCCTGATGTTCTCGATCGGGCTCGAGTTCTCGCTCTCGAAGCTGCGCTCGATGCGCACGCTCGTGTTCGGGCTCGGCTTGCTGCAGGTGATCGGCACGGTGGCGATCGCGGTGATACTCGGGCTCATCTTCGAGCGCTGGGTGCATATTACGTGGCAGGGCAGCGTCGCGCTCGGCGGAGCGTTGGCCATGTCGTCGACGGCGATCGTCAGCAAGATGCTCGCCGAACGGCTGGAGATCGAGACCGAGCACGGCCGCAACATCTTCGGCGTGCTGCTGTTCCAGGATCTGGCGGTCGTGCCGCTCCTCATCATCATCGCCGCGCTCGGCGGCGATTCGAAGAGCCTCATGGCGACGCTCGGCATCGCGGCGATCAAGATCGTCGTCGCGCTGTCGCTGCTGTTGATCGTCGGGCAGAAGTTCATGACGCGCTGGTTCAACGTCGTCGCGCGGCGCCGCTCGCAGGAACTGTTCGTGTTGAACCTGCTTCTCGTCACGCTCGGCGCCGCGTTCATCACCGACAAGTTCGGCCTCTCGCTCGCGCTCGGCGCGTTCATTGCCGGGATGCTGATCGCGGAGACGCCGTACCGGCATCAGGTCGAGGAGGACATCAAGCCGTTTCGCGACGTGCTGCTCGGTCTCTTCTTCATCACGACCGGCATGCTGCTCAATCCGCGCGTGCTGATCTTGCATCCGTTCATCGTGCTCGCGTTCCTGATCGGGCCGATCTTGCTGAAAGCGCTGATGATCACCGGCCTCGCGCGCGTGTTCGGGGCGACGCCGGGCGTCGCGATGCGCACCGGCATCGGGCTCGCGCAGGCCGGCGAATTCGGCTTCGTGCTCTTGAACCTGATCCTCGACAAGCACCTCGTCGACGCGACGCTCTTGCAGGCGATTCTCGCGTCGATGCTGCTGTCGATGCTCGCGGCGCCGTTCTTGATCCAGAACGCCGATCGCATCGTGCTGCGCTTGTCGTCGACTGAATGGATGATGCAGTCGCTGCAAATGACGCGCATCGCCACCCAGAGCCTGAAGCAAAGCGGCCACGTGATCATATGCGGCTATGGCCGCGCCGGGCAGAACCTTGCGCGCATGCTCGAGCACGAGGGCCTGTCGTACGTCGCGCTCGACCTCGACCCTGATCGCGTGAGCGCCGCGGCCACGGCCGGCGAATCGGTCGTGTTCGGCGATGCGGGGCGGCGCGAATCGCTGCTCGCGGCCGGTATCCACCGGGCCGCCGCGATCGCGATCACCTACGCGAACACGCCCTCCGCGCTGCGCGTGCTGCACAACATCCACGAGCTCGAGCCGACGCTGCCCGTCATCGTTCGCACCGTCGACGACGCCGACCTCGAAAAGCTCCTCGCCGCCGGCGCCACCGAGGTGATTCCCGAGATCGTCGAAGGCAGCCTGATGCTTGCGTCGCACACGCTCGTGCTGATGGGCGTGCCGATGCGGCGCGTCGTGCGGCGCGTCGAGGAAATGCGCGACGAGCGCTACAGTTTGCTGCGCGGCTATTTTCACGGCGCCGACGACCTCGGCGACGAGGACGGCCACGAGCAGGTGCGGCTACAATCTGTGCCGGTCGACGAGAATTCGGACGCCGTCGGGCGCTCGCTCGAAGAGCTTGGTTTTGCCGGCATCGGCGTCGAAGTGACGGCCATTCGCCGTCACGGCATTCGCGGCGTCGAGCCGGGCCCCGAGACGAAGCTGCGCGCCGCCGACATCGTCGTGCTGCGCGGGTTGCCCGAGGCGCTGGCGATCGCCGAGGAGCGCCTTTCGCGTCATCGCCGCGCGGGGGCTTCCGCCGCTTGACGCGGCGCCGGGCGCACGCCGCCGACCCGCTTTCCTACCGGCTTCGCCGGTTTTTTTATCGTATTTCGGGCCGTTGCGTCGCGCGCCAAGCGCGAGCGGCAGGCCGTTTTTTCGCGGAGACATCCATGTCCAACGCACGCACCGGTGCGCCCATCGACGCGGCCGAGTTCATCAAGAGCCAGATCCGCACGGTCCCGGACTGGCCCCAGGCCGGTGTGCAATTTCGCGACATCACGCCGCTTTTGCAGCGGCCCAAGACGCTGCGCATGCTGACGGACCTGCTGGTCGAGCGCTACGTCGAGGCGAAGCTCGACTACGTCGCCGGGCTCGACGCACGCGGTTTCATCATCGCGCCGATCATCGCCTACGAACTGAATCTCGGCTTCATTCCGATCCGCAAGATCGGCAAGCTGCCGTACCGGACAGTGTCCGAATCGTACGAACTGGAATATGGCAGCGCAACTGTCGAGATTCACGAAGACGCGTGCCGCGCAGGCGATCGCGTCGTTATCATCGACGACTTGATCGCGACGGGCGGCACGATGATGGCCGGCAAGAAGCTGCTCGAGCGGCTGGGGGCGGTGGTCGTCGAAGGCGCGGCGATCATCGATTTGCCGGATCTCGGCGGCTCGAAGCTGTTGCGCGACAACGGTTTGCCGCTTTATACGATCACCGAATTCGCGGGCCATTGATTTGCTGACTTTTCATGTCGTGTTTTGCACGGAGCGCTCGAGCGATGCCTAACTTCCTGCTGTTTCTCGCCACGTCGATCGCCATCACGATGGCGCCCGGTCCGGACAATCTTCAAGTGCTCGCGCGGGGTATCTCGCAGGGGCGCGCCGCGGGCTTCGTCGCCGCGCTCGGCTTTGCCGCCGGCATCACGTTTCATACGACGCTCGCTGCGTTCGGCGTGGCCGCGCTCTTGCGCTCGTCGCAGGTCGCATTCGAAGTCGTCAAGCTCGCGGGCGCCGCGTATCTGATCTGGATCGGCGTCAAGGCGTTGCGAAGCCAGGGGCTCGCGACCGCGCATGAGCGTCCGCCGCAGGCGCTTGGCGTCGTGTTCCGGCAGAGCGTGCTCGGCAACATGATGAACCCGAAGGTGACGCTTTTCTTCGTGGTGTTCCTGCCGCAATTCGTCGAGCCGCACGGCGCGCAGAGCGTGATGGTGCAGATGCTCGAGTTGGGCGTGTTGTTCATGTTGCAGACGGTCGTCGTGTTCTCGGCATTCGGTGTTTGCGCAGGCATGATCGGCAACTGGCTGAAGCGCCGGCCGCGCGTCGGTGTGTGGCTCGACCGGCTTGCCGGCGCGACCTTCATCGCGCTCGGTCTGCGCATCGCGTTGCGCGATTGACGCGGCAAAGAGGAGTTTTCGTTCATGACTTTGCCTTGCATTGCCGCCGCGCGGCGCTTCGATGCGCGTGCGCATCGTCCGTTCTGGATCGATGGGCAGCGTGTCGGCTGGATTCGCGAAACGGACGTGCCGCTGCTCGCGCGCTGGCCTGACGTGTTCGATATCGATTCGGCGCGCGTTGCGCTCGCGGCGCGCTTCGATAGCAGTGTCGACTCACGCTCGGCCGCGCTCGGTGCGGTGATCGGCGCGCTCGCCGCGGACGGCCGCATTCCCGGCTGGCGCGACGAAACCTACGCGATCCGCAATGCGTTCGGCGACGCGCCGCTCGCCTTCATCGAACGCGCCGCGTCGCGTTTCTTCGGCACCATGACGTACGCGGTGCACTTGAATGGCGTCGTAAAATACGCGGACCGTGCGCCGCAAATGTGGATCGCGCGCCGCAGCGACACGAAGGCGACCGATCCCGGCATGCTCGATAACGTCGTGGCCGGCGGCATCGGCTGGGGCTTTGGCATTGCCGAGACGATCGTCAAGGAATGCTGGGAAGAGGCGGGCATTCCCGAGGAAATTGCCGCGAAGGCATTGGCAGGGCGTACCGCCCACGTGCTGCAGTCCATTCCGGAAGGCACGCAGGCCGAGCAGATCTTCATCTACGATCTACCGCTGCCCGAGGATTTTGTCCCGCACAACCAGGACGGCGAAGTCGGCGAGCATCGGCTCGCGCGCATCGACGAAGTCGCGCAATGGATCGACGACGGCGCGATGACCGTCGACGCAAGTCTCGCGACTCTCGATTGCCTGTTGCGTCATCAATGGATCGACGAAGAAGCGTGTGCGGGCATCGAGGCGCTCTTCGTGGCACCGGTTTGAATCAGGTTTTAGAAGGGAGTTATAAGGTCATGTCGACCGAACACAGCTTTATATTGAAACTGTCGTGCCCAGATCGGCCCGGCATCGTCCACGCGGTCTCGGGTTTCCTGTTCGAACGCGGCAGCAACATTCTCGATTCGGCGCAATTCGGCGACAGCCGTACCGGCGAGTTCTTCATGCGCGTGCACTTCCAGCAAGTGGGCGGCGACCCGGGCCTCGACGCGCTGCGTGAATCGTTCGCGGCGCTCGCCGAGCGCTTCGCGATGCGCTGGGAGCTGCATGACGCGTCGGTGAAGCCGCGTGTCGTGATCATGGTGTCGAAGATCGGTCACTGCCTGAACGATTTGCTGTTCCGCAACCGCACCGGTCAATTGCCGATCGAGATCAGCGCGATCATTTCGAATCACACCGATTTCTATCAGCTTGCCGCGAGCTACAACATCCCGTTTCACCACTTCCCGCTGACCGAATCGACGGCGGGTGCGAAGGCGGCGCAGGAAGCGCGCGTGCTGGAAGTGATCGAGCAGCATGAGACCGATCTTGTCGTGCTTGCGCGCTACATGCAGATTTTGTCGCCGCAGCTGTGCGAAAAGCTCGCGGGGCGCGCGATCAATATCCATCACTCGTTTCTGCCGAGCTTCAAGGGGGCGAAGCCGTATTACCAGGCGTTCGACCGCGGCGTGAAGCTGATCGGCGCGACCGCGCACTACGTGACGACGGATCTCGACGAAGGCCCGATCATCGAGCAGGAAGTCGAGCGCGTGGATCACAGCATGACGCCGGATCAACTGACGGCGATCGGGCGCGATGTGGAGTGCGTGACGCTCGCGCGCGCCGTGAAGTGGCATGCGGAGCATCGGATTGTGTTGAATGGGACGAAGACGGTGGTGTTTCGTTGAGTGATTGCGCTTTAGCGATGTGCCAATGAAAAAGCCCGCGATGCGGGCTTTTTTCTTTTCGACCAGCTGAATCGGCCGCTCAAATCAACCGCAAATAAATCAACTCCCGCTTGATATACGCGTAGAAAATCGGCGCCGCAATCACCCCCTGCAGGCCGAACGCGGCTTCCATCACAAGCATCGCCAACAACAGCTCCCATGCCCGCGCCTCGATTTGCCCGCCGATGATGCGCGCGTTCAAAAAGTACTCGAGCTTGTGAATGACCACAAGAAACACTAGCGACGCGACCGCCGTCGGAAAGCTCACCGACATCGACACCGCCACGATCAGCGTGTTCGAGATCAGATTGCCGATCACGGGCAAGAGGCCGGAGATGAACGTGACCAAGACGAGTGTCTTCGACAGCGGCAGCTGCTCATGAAACGCCGGCAGCGCCACCAGCAGATAAAGCGCAGTGAACACCGCATTGATCGCCGAAATCTTAACCTGCGCGAACACGATGCGCCGGAACGCGTCGGCGAAACGCGCGACGCGCGCGGCAAAGGCCGTCGAAAGCGGCAGGCGCTGTGTGTGGCGCTGCACGGTGATCGCGATCATCGCGCCGATGATCATGCCGAACAGCACGTGCCCGAAGCCGCGCGCGAAGGTCTTGCCGCCTTGCGACAGCGTCCCCATGTGCGAATGCATCAGCGTCGCGGCCTTTTCCTTCATTTGGGCGACATCCACGGGCAGGGCGGAGGCAATCCACTGCGGCGTACGCACGCGCGCCTGATCGACCATCTGCATGACCTGATCGAGCAGATTCTGGATGTTGGGCACCGTATTCTCGAAGTGCTCGATGAGGCCGATCGTGATTCCCGCGAGCCCTCCGACGACCACGATCGACAGCAGCACCACCGCGAGCCAGCGCGCGCCGTGACTCGACGTGTGGCGCTCGATCGCCGGCGCGATCATATGCACGAGCTGATAGACGAGCATGCCCGCCAGCAACGCGCCCAAGAGCTTCAGCTCGAGCACGACCACCATGCCGACGAGCATCAGCGCGTAGCTGCCGATTTCCACCGCCGACAGCTTCGGCAGGCTCATATCGCTCGTCAGCCGTACGTGACGAGGTTGCAGGTCCCGAACCTGCGCGTCTTCCGACGATGCCTCGTTGCGCTTAGCCATGACTCATTCCCGTCTCCGACCTGATTCCCAACTATTGGTATACGTCCGTTCGATCATTGGCGCTTGAGCAGCGCGCCCAGATACCTGCCGGTAAAGCTCGACTTCGACTTGGACACCTGCTCCGGCGTGCCTTGGGCGATGATCTGGCCGCCGCCCGCGCCGCCTTCCGGGCCTAGGTCGATCACCCAGTCGGCGGTTTTGATCACGTCGAGATTATGCTCGATGATTACGACGGTATTGCCCTGATCGCGTAGCCGGTGAATCACTTCGAGCAAAAGTGCGATGTCATGGAAGTGTAGGCCGGTCGTCGGCTCGTCGAGAATATATAGGGTACGACCTGTGTCGCGCTTGCTCAGCTCGAGCGAGAGCTTCACGCGCTGGGCCTCGCCGCCCGAAAGCGTCGTCGCCGACTGGCCCAGCCGGATATAGCCGAGGCCGACGTCGAGCAGCGTCTTGAGCTTGCGGGCGACCACGGGCACGGCCTTGAAGAACTCGTACGCGTGTTCGACGGTCATGTCGAGCACTTCGCTGATGTTCTTGCCTTTGTACTGGACGTCGAGCGTTTCGCGGTTGTAGCGCTTGCCGTGGCAGACGTCGCACGGCACGTAGACGTCCGGCAGGAAGTGCATCTCGACCTTCAGCACGCCGTCGCCCTGGCACGACTCGCAGCGACCGCCTTTCACATTGAAGGAGAAGCGGCCGGCTTCGTAGCCGCGTTCCTTGGCGGCCGGCACGCCAGCGAACAGCTCGCGGATCGGCGTGAAGACGCCCGTGTAAGTGGCCGGATTCGAGCGCGGCGTGCGGCCGATCGGCGATTGATCGACGTTGATGACCTTGTCGAAGTGCTCGAGGCCCTCGATCGCCTCGTAGGGTGCGGGCTCGGTCGCCGAGCCGTACAGGTGGTGCGCGACGGCCTGATACAGCGTGTCGTTGATCAGTGTCGACTTGCCCGAGCCGGACACGCCCGTCACGCAGGTCAAGAGCCCGACCGGCAGATCGAGCGTCACGTGCTTCAAGTTGTTGCCGTAAGCCTCGACGATGCGCAGGCGCCGCTCGTCCGGCTCCTTGCGTTCGTCCGGATACTCGATGGTCCGCGCGCCGGAGAGATATTGGCCGGTCATCGAAGCCGCGTCCTTCTCGACTTCCGTCGGCGTGCCTTCAGCGATCACCATGCCACCGTGCTCGCCCGCGCCCGGTCCCATATCGACGACGTAGTCGGCCATGCGGATCATGTCTTCGTCATGCTCGACGACGATCACCGAATTGCCGAGGTCGCGCAGGTGCTTGAGCGTCGAGATGAGGCGGTCGTTGTCGCGCTGGTGCAGGCCGATCGACGGCTCGTCGAGCACGTACATCACGCCCGTCAGGCCCGAGCCGATCTGGGACGCGAGGCGGATGCGCTGCGCCTCGCCGCCCGACAGCGTCTCCGCGCTGCGCTCGAGCGATAGGTAGTCGAGCCCGACGTTGTTGAGGAACATCAGCCGCGCGACGATTTCCTTGACGACTTTGTCGGCGATGTCGCGCTTCGCGCCCTCGAGGCGCAGCGTCTGGAAGTAGCCGAGCGTGTCGCGCAGCGGCCAGCCGCTCACTTCGAAGATCGCGCGCGCGTCGCCGTTGGCGCCCAGGCGCACGAAGCGTGCTTCGCGGCGCAGCCGCGTGCCTTCGCACGACGGGCACGCCTGGTTGTTCTGATACTTCGCGAGCTCTTCGCGAACCGCGACCGAATCAGTCTCGCGGTAGCGGCGCTCGAGGTTCGGGATGATCCCTTCGAACACGTGCTCGCGGATCGACGTGCGGCCGCGCTCGTTGATGTAGGAGAACGGGATCGTTTCCTTGCCCGAGCCGTACAGCAGCAGCTTCTTGACCTTCTCCGGCAGATCTTCGAACGCGGTGTCGATATCGAACTCGTAGAACGCCGCGAGACTTTGCAGCATCTGGAAGTAGAACTGGTTGCGCCGGTCCCAGCCCTTCACGGCGCCCGCCGCGAGCGACAGCGACGGATGCGCGACCACCCGCTTCGGATCGAAGAACGTGATCTGGCCGAGCCCGTCGCAATCGGGGCATGCGCCCATCGGATTGTTGAACGAGAAGAGACGCGGCTCGAGTTCCTGCAGCGAGTACGAGCAGATCGGGCACGCGAACTTCGAGCTGAACAGGTGCTCCTTCTCCGTATCCATCTCGAAGGCGATCGCGCGGCCGTCGGCGAGACGCAGCGCCGTTTCGAACGACTCGGCGAGGCGCTGCTTCATGTCGGCGCGCACTTTCAGGCGATCGACGACGACGTCGATCGTGTGCTTGTCGTTCTTCTTGAGCTTCGGGAGCGACTCGACCTCGTAAATTTTCGCGACGCCCTCGTTGGCCGTGCCGCCGCCCGAGCGGACGCGAAAACGCACGAAGCCTTGCGCCTGCATGTCCTCGAACAGCTCGGTGTGCTCGCCCTTGCGATTCGCCACCACCGGCGCGAGGATCATCAGCTTGGTTTCTTCAGGCAGCGCGAGCGCGGCGTCGACCATCTGCGAGACGCTTTGCGCTTCGAGCGGGATCTCGTGGTCGGGGCAAAAGGGCGTCCCGACGCGCGCGTACAAGAGCCGCAAATAGTCGTGGATCTCGGTGACGGTGCCGACGGTCGAGCGCGGGTTGTGCGACGTCGCCTTCTGCTCGATCGAAATCGCGGGCGAGAGGCCCTCGATCAGATCGACGTCGGGCTTCTCCATCAGCTGCAAAAATTGCCGGGCGTAGGCCGACAAACTCTCCACGTAACGGCGTTGCCCCTCCGCGTAGAGCGTGTCGAACGCGAGCGACGATTTACCCGATCCCGACAGGCCGGTGATCACAATCAGCTTGTGACGCGGCAGGTCGAGATTGACGTTTTTCAGGTTGTGGGTGCGAGCGCCACGGATGCGAATCTGTTCCATGAAACCTGGGCGGGGAAGGGGGCCAAACCTGCTACTATAACGACTTTTCCAGACCGCCGTTACGGCGACCTTACACCGCGCGGCGAGCGCGAACAGGCGCCGATTTCCAGGTCCTCCTTCGCCGCCGATGTCCAATCCTTCCGCCACTTCTTCGCGCATGAGCGCGCCCGAGATGCGCGCGACCGTGTCGCTGGCTGCCATCTTCGCGCTGCGCATGCTCGGCCTCTTCATGATCATGCCGGTGTTTTCGATCTACGCGAAAACGATCCCCGGCGGGGATAACGTCCTTTTGGTTGGCATTGCGCTCGGCGCCTACGGCGTCACGCAATCGATGCTCTACATCTTTTATGGCTGGGTTTCCGATCAGATCGGCCGCAAGCCCGTCATTGCAACCGGGCTGTTGATCTTCGCGATCGGCAGTTTCGTCGCCGCTTTCGCGCACGACATGACGTGGATTATTGTTGGGCGCGTGATTCAGGGGATGGGGGCGGTGTCGTCGGCCGTGATCGCGTTCATCGCCGATCTAACTGCCGAGGAGCACCGCACGAAGGCGATGGCGATGGTCGGCGGGAGCATTGGCGTGTCGTTCGCGGTGGCGATCGTCGGCGCGCCGATCGTGTTCCAGTGGGTCGGCATGAGCGGTCTCTTCGCGCTCGTCGGCGTGTTCTCGCTGCTCGCGATCGGCGTCGTGCTGTGGGTCGTGCCCGACGCGCCGAAGCCCGTGCACGTGCGCGCGCCATTTGCCGAAGTGCTGCATAACGTCGAGCTGCTGCGTCTGAATTTCGGCGTGCTGGTGCTGCACGCCACGCAGACCGCGCTCTTTCTCGTGGTGCCGCGCATTCTCGAAGCGGGCGGTTTGCCGGTCGCCTCGCACTGGAAGGTTTATCTGCCCGTGATGGGGCTCTCATTCGTCATGATGGTGCCGGCCATCATCGCCGCCGAGAAGCGCGGAAAAATGAAGCCGGTACTGCTCGGCGCCATCGCCCTTATCCTGATCGGCCAATTGTTGCTGGGGGCCGCGCCGCATACCATCTTGACTGTCGCGGCGGTCCTCTTCGTCTACTTCCTCGGTTTCAATATTCTCGAGGCGTCGCAGCCTTCGCTCGTGTCGAAGCTCGCACCGGGTCAGCGCAAGGGCGCGGCGGCCGGTGTCTACAACACGACGCAGTCGATCGGTCTCGCGCTTGGCGGCGTGGTCGGCGGCTGGCTGCTGAAGGTGGATGGTCAGAGCGCCGTGTTCTTCACGTGTTCTGGCCTCGTATTTGCGTGGCTTATAATCGCCGCAACTATGAAGGCGCCGCCCCGCAGGGCGTGATCGCACATTCGCTTGGCTGTGCCGGGCGCGTGCTCAGTGCGGTTGCGTCCGGTGTACTCGCGCCGGACGACGAAGCTGCGAGACGGGCTGCAATAAACAACGAAGCGAAGCGCGCATCGCCGCGCGATAAGTATGCATGGGACCGGACTAAACGCTAGAGCGTGAATTCCGGTCGACACGGAATCAACTGGAGAAACACATGGCATCCGTCAACAAGGTCATTCTCGTCGGCAATCTCGGCGCCGATCCTGAAGTGCGTTATCTGCCGAGCGGGGACGCCGTCGCGAACATCCGTCTCGCGACGACCGATCGCTACAAGGACAAGCAGTCCGGCGAATTCAAGGAAATGACCGAGTGGCACCGCGTGGCGTTCTTCGGCCGTCTGGCCGAGATCGTGAACGAATACTTGAAGAAGGGCTCGTCGGTTTATATCGAAGGCCGCTTGCGTACGCGCAAGTACCAGGGCCAGGACGGCACGGAGCGCTACTCGACGGAAATCGTCGCTGACCAGATGCAGATGCTGGGCGGCCGTGGCGGTTCGAGCGGCGGCGGGGACGACGGCGGCTACAGCCGTGGCGAACCGGCCGAGCGCGGCGGTGGCCGCGTGGCTGGCGGCGGTGCGGCGCGCAGCGGTGGTGGTGCCGGTTCTAGCAGCGGTTCGAGCCGTCCGAGCGCGCCGGCAGGCGGCGGGTTTGACGAGATGGATGACGATATTCCGTTTTGATGCCGATCACCCTCTGACGGACGATATCCGTCGCTTGAGCAAAAAGCCCGCAGCGCGGGCTTTTTTCATTTGGCTTGTCTGTCCTGGCGCTCACGGACCTCTCGTCCCATCACGCCAGCGCTGCGGCATCCACGCCTCGCGCGCTATTGCGATTGCGCTTTCTCCGCGCTGTTGGTGATGGCGTGCCCGCCATTCGAAATGTCCTGGCCGGCGCCGGCTACGGTGTTGCACGCGGTCAGCCATGCGGTGCAGCTCAGCAGCACCAAAGCGATCAATCTGTTCACGATTTTTCCTCCTGTGCGGCGATTTCTTGAATACGGGTAGGACGCCGCTAAAGTCAGGCTGCCGCTCCCGATCGAGGCGGTTTGCCTTCCCGCGGGAGTCGAGCCGCAAATCGCGCGCCTGGTCGCTTCCGAACGGCGATGAGGCGTCCGCCCGCCACTTGCCGTTTGCCGCCTGGTACGCCGTCCTGCCACCAGGGGATTCACCTGACAAAAGTCGTTATAATGCGGCACCCATTTCCGTTTCCCGCCATGAGCCGACTTCTTTGCTTGCTAGTCGTTTCGCTAGGCCTGATGCAATGCGCCGTCGCGCAGGATCGGGCCCAGACAGACGCGTTGGCGAGCGATGTATCGGTCGTGGCGAGTGCGCCGGATGGCGCAAGCGCATCGACGGCTCCCCAGATCCACGCGATATCGGACATGCTCACGCAGAAGTTCGGCCTCGCGCGCGCCAAGGCCGAGCAGATTTCGGCTGCGGTGATGTCGTCGGCGTCGAAGTATTCGCTGCCACCGGCGCTTGTGCTCGCGATCATCTCGATCGAGTCACGCTTCAAAGAAAAGGCCAAGGGCCAGCATGGGGCGACCGGGCTCATGCAAGTGGTGCCGGCGGCCCACAAGCAACTCGTGAAGCATCTCGATCTGACAGCGCCTGAAGACAACATCGAAGCAGGCTCCGCGATTCTTCACGGGTACCTCCAGTCGGCACAGGGCGATGTCGGCGCGGCGCTGAAAAGCTACGGCGGATCGAAAGCCTACGCGGCGAAAGTGAGCCTGCGCGCAAAGGACTTCCAGTTCGACACAACCGCAAGCGATCCTGCCGGATCACGCTAACCCGCACGCTTTCATCCAAACGGCATATCTCGTTGACCCTGACAACGCGCTCGAGCGACGCTCGGCGCTGATTCAGACACGTCCTATTTTCGGTCGGATTTCGTCGTGGTTTTATCGACGAGTTGTGGCGCATGCGCAATAGCGCGCATGCCGTATGTGCAACTCGTCGCGCGAATGCGCGGATCACCCCTGAGAGCCCTACCGTGAACATTCGAGTCATCCTGGCCGACGATCATCCATTTGTATTGCTCGGCATTAGTGCGGCTCTCGAAAGACACGCGGGAATCAAGGTGGTCCGAACCGTAAGCACGCCGAGCGAATTGCTTGACATGCTGCATTCCACGCCGTGCGACGTGCTCGTCACGGATCTCGCGATGCCCGACCCCGACGGCACTCACGAGGACGGCCTGCAACTCATACGCGGCATTCGCCGCGAATGGCCTCAACTCGGCGTCGTCGTGCTGACCAGCCTGACGAACGGCTCGATCCTGCGCTCCATCGTGACGGACCCGGCGATCAGCGTCATCAACAAAATGGAGTCGATGGAGGACGTGGCCGTTGCCGTTCGCCTGGCGGCCCAAGGCCGGGCGCACGTCGGCGACACGATTGCCGGTGCGCTTTCGAACGCAGGCGCGGAAGCGTTCAAGTCAGCCCGTCTCTCTCCGCGTGAAACGGAAGTCGTGCGACTGTTCGCGGGTGGCCATTCGCTTACCGAAATTGCATGCAAGCTCGACCGGGACGTTCGCACTGTGAGCCGCCAGAAGCGCGATGCAATGGTCAAGCTCGGTGTTCACAATGATCCAGGGCTCTTTGCATTCGCTCACGCACACGGTTTGATTTGAGCAGGGTCAAGCTATTTGTCGACGGTAAGGAATCCCCTACTCAATAATCTGTCTTTTCAGAGCATTCCTATGTCGGGGTGCTAAAGAATATTCGATGCTCTCTTGATTACCCCGATTTCCGAGAACTTTCGCCGGGATGGGGCAAAGGCGGAGGCAAAATAGATGACAGATATCGACACCGTAGTGCCGATTAGAACGATCATTGCGGATGATCACCCGTTGGTGCTGCTGGCGATTGAAAATCTCGTCGCGTCACTGCCCGATATGCAGATTGTCGGTCGCGCGATCGATTCGACGGAGCTCTTCAACGACCTCGACCAGCTCGAATGCGATGTCGTGGTGACCGACTTGTTCATGCCCGGCGGCACGCAGGGCGATGGCCTCGAAATCATTCGGCTTTTCAAGGCGCGCTATCCGGATCTGGCGCTGGTCATACTCACGATGTCGACGGACGTCGATGTGCTACGCGAAGCCATCTCGCTCGGCGCCAATGCCGTCCTCAGCAAGCGCGACCGCATCGATCTCATACATGTCGCGGTAGTCACGGCGCTCGCGCGCGAGTTCTATCTCGGTCCCACCATCCGAACGTTGCTTGCTGATGCGAAACTTGCGCAAAGGCTCGAAAGCGTGCGTCAGCTGTTGTCGAAGCGAGAGCTCGAAGTTTTTACCCACTACGCATCGGGACTCGGTATCACGGAAATCGCGAGGCAAACCGGCCGCAGCGTGAAGACGATTAGCGCGCAGAAGTGCACGGCAATGAAAAAGCTCGCGTTGCAAAGCGATGTCGACCTCTATCGTTTTGCGATCGAGCATGGTCTCGTCGCAGGGGAGCGGTCTAGGTAGCGCCGCAGAGGAGGCTCGGAGGTACTTGGGCCAGTGTTTCAAGGTTAAAAACGGGCTGATCGAGAGCAGCCGAGATAGACAAAGTGCCGGAAGGCCCGCTGGGGACGAGAAAGGGCGGGGGCAACCAACAAAAGCAAAGACAAGATGACGAACCCTATCCGAATCATCGTTGCAGATGACCATCCGAGCGTTTGTCTTGGAATTATCAGTCTCTTGTCGTCCGTACCCAGATTCACCGTTGTCGGGCAAGCGTCGGATGCTCAGTCGCTTGCCGAGTGTCTGGACGTCCATCCGTGCGACGTCATCGTCTCCGATATCGGCATGCCGGGCCTGAACGGCGAAAGCAACGCAATCTCGCTACTGCGCAAAGTGCTGCGCCAAGGCCCGCGACCGTACGTCATCGTGCTCACGATGATCAATCACACTCAAATGCTGATTGGTTTGCTGCAAATGGGGGTGTCGGCAATTATCGACAAACGTGATGCCGTCGATTCGCTGATCTTGGCGATCGAATCGATCGGCACGGGACAACCTTATCTGTCCCCTCACGTCATCGAGACGATCCGCACGACGGATGGATTTCCGGCATCCCGAGCCGGTGTCTTGAGCCGCCGGGAATGGGAGGTCTTTCAGCTTTATGCAAAGGGCATGGCAATCCATCAAATCGCCAAGAGCCTTGGACGCAGCGGCAAGACGATCAGCACACAAAAGCGCAGCACGATGCGCAAGCTCGGTCTCGATACGGAAGCGCAGCTGATCGAATATGCTCGTCAAATCGGGCTCACTTAGTTCGGTCTACCTAATTTAGGAATCGTCTGATTAAGTTTTCGCAGCCTTCGCTCGAAACTAGCCGATGGCGCACGAATCGGTACACGCCGCTGGGAGGCGGCACTCCGCGATCCGGACGGCGCAGCAATCGGATACGCCGAGATCGACGTTGGGCGGCCCCCACGGCGCGACGGGCGATGGAGGTGAGATGTCGAATCTAAGAAGACGGCTAATGGCCGAAGCCGCGGGAACGGCGTGGGTAGTGTTCATTGGTTGCGGCAGCATGGTGCTATCCGCCAATTTCTGCGCTCAAGGTTTAGGTCTCCTTGGTGTATCGCTTGCCTTCGGGCTCAGTTTCACGACGATGGCTTACGCCATCTGGCCGATGTCCGGCGCGCACATGAACCCTGCAGTGACGGTTGGTTTTGCGGTCGCGCAGCGGTTTTCGATTCGCGAACTCGTGCCGTATCTCGCCGCACAGGTCGTCGGCGCAACGTTTGGAGCGTGGCTGCTCGCCTACATCGCCGGTGGTCGGCCGGGATTCGATCTAGCCGCCGCGGAGTTCGGGGTCAACGGGTACGGCGACCACTCTCCGTTCGACTATCGCTTGCATGCGGCTGCCGCGCTCGAGTTTGCGATGTCGTTTGCGCTCGTCACGGTCAACCTGCTGGTATCGGGCCGGCGCCTGTCCCGCGTCATCGGACCGCCGACGATCGGAACTTGCATCGCGCTGATCTACCTGGTTTCGCTGCCCGTCACGAACGGCGCCGCCAATCCCGCGCGCTCGACCGGGCCAGCGTTGCTCGTGGGCGGCTGGGCGCTCGATCAACTCTGGCTTTTCTGGGCGGCCCCGATGGCCGCGGCAATCCTCGCCGGCTTGTTGTTCCCGCTTGTTCAGAGCGGGTCGCGCATGGTCGATACGCCAGCTCCGCGGCAGCGCACGGCGGGTCGGTAAGCGTGGCCAGATGAGTATCGCCACGTTGGTTATAAAGCGATTCATTGCGGGCTGGACGTCCTATCTGCAGTGCGCGTTCGCGCTGGTTCTTCTCCTTGCGGCACCTGCCGCATTTGCCACGATCGGTCCGGCTCGACCGGCGGCGTCCACGCCGGCCAGTTCGGCCGCGGCGTTGCCGCCCTCTCCGGCAAAGGTGACGGTCGGCATGCTCGTCAGCGGTTGGGCGCCGTTCGAGGAGTGGGTGGGCGGCAAGCCCGCTGGCCTCAGCATCGATTATCTTCATCTAACGCTGCCCGATAGCGTCGCGCTCGACGTCAAGACGTTCCCCAATATGGCGGCGCTGCTGAAGGCGGCGTGCGACGGCCAGGTCGACATCGTGCCGAGCTTTGCGCGCACGCCCGAGCGCGAGCGCTGCCTTACGTTCTCGGCGCCGTACTTCCGCGGCGCGACGGTCGTCGTAACCCGTACGAGCGACAGCGCCATCTTTGACTCGGCCAGCGTGGGCTACGCCCGAATCGCGGTGGAACAGGGATTTTCGCTGGAGCGGCAGTTGATCGACCGCTACCCGCGCGCGCAGATCGTGGTGCGGCCGGATACGTCGGCCGCGCTGCGCGCTGTCGCGGACGGTCACGCCGACGCCTATTTCGGTTTCGCGCCGGCCGTGCGGCACGCGCTGGCGGCAGGCGATTTCGGCAACTTGCACATCGCGTTCGAAGAAGCGAACCGGATGGACGAGCTGCGTTTCGCCATGCCGCGCACCAGGGAGGCGCTGCGCAACCAGATTGACGCCGCGCTCGCTCGCCTGCGTCCGGTCGACGAGGGCGCGATCCGCGCGCGCTGGATCGGCTCCACGATCGACGCTCGGAGCGGGGAGCCGGGGGTGGGTCTGGAACTCGACGCCCGGGAGCAAGCCTACTTGCGCGCGCTGCCGGTCATTACGATCGGCTTCGACGCGTCCTGGGCGCCGTTCAGCTATGTCGATCAAGAGGGCCGCACGAGCGGCATCGCCTCCGACTACCTCGACTACCTGAGCCGCGCGCTCGGCGTGTCGTTTCGCCGCTCGCCGGACGCCGACTGGGCTGCCGCGCTCGACTCGTTCGAGCGCGACAACGTCGCGCTGCTCGCGACCGCGACCGCAGGTGATCCGCGCCTGCCCGGCGCGCAATTCACCGACGCCTACGAAAGCTATCCGCTCGTAGTCGCCGCCCGGCACAACGCGCCTCCTGCCCAAAGCCTCGCCGATTTCGCGCATCGCCGCATCGTCGTGACCGAGCATCTGGTCGATCCAAGGCGGCTCTTGCGGGCGGCGCCGCAGGCGTCCGTGATCGTGGTGCCCACTGTCGAGGCCGCGCTGCGCAAGGTGGCCGACGGCGAAGCCGACGCCTACGTCGACAACGTCGCGACGATCGACGCCGCGATTCAGGATCAATACGCAGGAACCCTGAAGATCGTCGGCACGGTCGACGCGACGGACCCGATCGCCTTCGCGCTCAGCCCGGACCTCAAGCCGCTGGCGGGACTCATCGATCGTGCGCTGCGCGCCATGCCGCAGTCGGAGAAGCTGCGCATTCGCCAGAAATGGCAGGGCGATGGGGCGCACGATCACACGGTGAAGGTGACGTCGCTGCGGCTGTTGCCGCTCTTGATCGGGATCGGCGTCGCACTGTTCGTGACGCTGCGCGCGTACGCACTGCTGCAGCGCGAGGTGCGGCGGCGCGAGCAGACCGAGCGCCAGCTCGAGTCGCAATTGAACTTCCAGCAGACCATGATGGAGATGGTGCCGTATCCGCTGATCGCGAAGGATTCCAGCAATCGCTACATCGCGGTCAACCGGGCGTTCGAGCTGACGCTCGGCGTCGATCGCAACGACGTGATCGGGCGCACTGGCGCCGAGGCATGCGCGTGGGGGCGTCAGCATAGCGAAACGCTCGACCGTCTCACGGCCGAAACCCTGCGCATGGGCGCGCTGCGCAGCATCGAACTCGATTTCATGAATCGCGCGGGCGACTTGCGGCACGGCCTGTTCTGGGTCGGCGCCTGTGCGGGGCTCGACGGGGCTGGGCCGGGCGTGATCTGCACGATGGTCGACATCACGGAAATCCGCCGCGCCGAGCGCCGTGCCCGTGAAACCGAGCGGCGCCTGTTCGACGTCACGCGCTCGCTGCCCGCCGTCGTGTTCCAGTTGCGGCGCGACACGAACGGCGAGTACACGCTGCCCTATATCGGCGGGGATACGGTTCACTTGCTGGGCGGCGAAGACAGCGCGCTGTTCGAAGACGGCTCGTTCACGCTCGTCTGCGACGAAGACCGCGCGCGCATCCAGGCGGAGCTCGAACTGTCGGCGGTGACCGGCGAGCCGATCCTGGCTGAATTCCGTCGCCGCGGCGACGCGGCGGCGCGCTGGGTCAGGGCCGAACTCGTGCCGCGCAAGGAGCCGAACGGCGGCGTCGTGTGGAGCGGCTATTGGGCCGACGCGAGCGTCGAGCGCGCGCGCACCGACGAGCTCGCGCACGCGCGCGACATGGCCGAAGCGGCGTCGAAGGCCAAGGACGACTTCCTCGCGATGATGAGCCACGAAATCCGCACGCCGATGAACGGCGTGCTGGGTCTCGTCGAGGTGCTGGAGACCACGCCGCTCAACGTCGATCAGCAGCAGATGCTCGGCATGATTCACGATTCGGCGGGCGCGCTGCTGCAGATTCTCGACGATTTGCTCGACTACTCGAAGATCGAGGCCGGCGCGCTCACGATCGAGGCCGAGCCGATCGACATGCGCGAGCTGGTCGATGGCGCCGTTGGTCTCCTGGCGGGGCGCGCGCACGAAAAGGGCCTGCGCATGCGCGTCGACGTCGAGCCCGAAGTCGCGGCGACGCTGCGCGGCGACAGCGTGCGGCTGCGGCAGATCCTCTTCAACCTGCTCAGCAACGCGATCAAGTTCACGCTGACCGGCGAGGTGTCGGTGCACGTGGCCGTTGTCACGCAGACCGAGGAGGGGCAGTGCATCGACATGTCGGTCGAGGATACCGGCATCGGGATCGCCCCGGACGTTCAGGCGCGCCTGTTCGAGCCGTTCGTGCAGGCGGAATCGTCGACGACGCGGCGCTTCGGCGGCACGGGTCTGGGCCTCGCGATTTGCCGCAAGCTCATCGACCTGATGGGCGGCACGCTCAGCCTGCACAGCACGCCTGGTGCGGGCACCAAGATGATGGTGCGGCTCGTGATGCCGGTCGCGCAGCAGAACTATGCCGCCGGGCGTTTGCGTGGCAAGCGCGGGATCGTCGCCATCGACGACTTCCGCATTGCGCGCGCGCTCGTGCATTTCGGTCAGGCGCTCGGCATGGATCTGCGGCGCATTTCGCCGGGCAGCGCGGAACTCGACGACTCGGCCAAGATGGCCGAAGTCGACCTGATCTTCGTGCGCGACGATTTCGACGTGCAACGGCTCGGGCGCGGCAAGTCCCGCATCATCCACGTGACGGAGAAGAAAAAGGCGACGGGCTACCGCGTGCTCGAAAACGACATCCGTGTGAGCGTGAATCCGATTTCCTGGCACGGCCTGGGCGCCGCCTGCGTAGCAGCGCTTTCCGACGCCGCTCAGCCGGCGGCGAAGGGCGGCCCTTTCGACGAGCGCCACGCGCCGCCTGATCGCGACAGTGCGATCGCGAGCGGCCGTCTGGTGCTGGTGGCGGAAGATCATCCGGTGAATCAGGAGCTGATCCGCCATCAGCTGGAGCTGCTCGGCTTTGCGTGCGACGTGGTGGACGACGGCGCCGAGGCGCTCTCGGCGCTCCAGCGTCACCCCTACGGCTTCCTGATCACCGATTGCCACATGCCGAACCTGTCCGGCTACGAGCTGGCGCGGCAGGTGCGCGAGCAAGAGGGCCGCGTCGGCAACGCCGCCCGTTTGCCGATTCTGGGCGTGACGGCGAGCACGGCGCCGGAAGAACTGCGCTTGTGCCGCGAGGCCGGCATGGACGACTGCCTCGTCAAGCCGACGCGGCTCGCTACGCTGCGCGATCACCTCGATCGCTGGTTCGGTGCGGAAGGCGAAGTCGACGTCGCCGCCGCCGCCGCCTTGGCAGAACCTCGCCTGCCGCTTGCTCCGCTTGCGGGCGCCTCCAGCGAGTTCGGTCCCGACGATCTCGCCTATATGCGGCAGCTGTGGGGCAGCGAATCGACGGTCAAGGCGCTGCTCGAGTCGTTCGTCACTTCGCTGCGCGACGATTTGTGCAAGCTGCCGCCGCTTTACGAGAGCGGGGACGTGACGAAGCTGAGGCATTGGCACCATCGCGTGTCGGGTGCCGCGAGCGTGCTGCGCTATCAGCCGCTGCTCGACGTGCTCGAAGCCTTTCGCAACGATATGGCGACGAAGCCGCACGACGAGCTGTGCGCGGCGGGCCTTTTGCTCATCGAAAGCTGCACGGCGATGCTCGATCGTATCGACGAGCAGGCGTCGCGTCTTTCGTAGCGGGCCGCCGAGCCTGTCGTGCATGGAAAGCCACGGATTCTGGCGTCAGTGCCCCTCTGCTACACTGGAATTCGCAGAGCATAAAAAGAGCAAATCGACTTACCTGGGCGTTTTCGACTACAGGAACTAGAAATGAAATTGCTCCGTCGATTGTTGATGATCGTGCCGGCGCTCGCGGCGATCGGCTACGCGCAGGCCACCAAGTGGACCAACCTGTCGAGCGCGAGCGATCTTGTCTACGCGATCGATACCGACAGCATCGCGAAGAACCCCCAGGGCTACATCGAATATCTGGCGAAGACCACTTGGGCGTCGCCTTCGCCGCTGCCGGGCTCGACGGCGCCGGTGGCGGTGTCGGTCACGCGTTATCAGATCGATTGCGGCAACAAGCAATGGCGTGCGCTGGATACGCACTATCAGGCGGCGGACGGTTCGTCTGTCGGCACGTATTCGCCTGCGCCTGCCGATTGGGCGTCGATCGCGCCGGGTACTGTCGTCGACTCGATGTTTCAGAAGGTCTGCTGAGCACGCGCGTCGAGTGAGGCTTGCGCGGAGGGCGGAGTGCGAAGCGCAAAAAAAACGCGGCCGAAGCCGCGTCAAACATTGGAGACTGCCTTCGATGAAGGAGTCACTTCTCGCAGAAACAAGTGTAGTCAAAGTGCATGAATGAATTGAGTCCGAAATTTGCAATGGACTGTTTTCAACGAGGTGAAGAAATTCGGCCATTTGCACTAGGATGAAAGTCCGCCGCTTACTGCGCGACTCGTTCCAAGGTTCGATCGGCGGCTTCAACGTTCTGGAGAAAAAATGTTTTCAATTCGTAAGCTGCATGTGGCCGTGCTGTTGTGGGCAGTGACACTGGGTGCGGCCTATGCCGATACGGTTGCGCTCAAGGCGGATCTCGAGCCGTCGAGCGAAGTGCCGCCAAGGGTGAGTCAAGGTCATGGCGCGCTGAACGCGACGTTCGATACGTCGTCCAAGGCGCTGAAATGGAACATCACGTACGCAGGGCTCTCCGGTCCCGCGGTCGCCGCGCATTTCCACGGCCCGGCGCCGGTCGGCCAGAACGCGGACGTCCAGGTGCCGATCCCGAAAGGCAAGCTCGCGAGCCCAATCGACGGTTCGGCTACGCTGACCGATTCGCAGGTCGCCGACCTGATGGCCGGGAAGTGGTACTTCAACATCCATACTGCGGCGAATCCGAGCGGTGAGATTCGCGGGCAGGTTCTGCCGGCGAATTGATGCGGACCGAGCTGGATTGAGCGCTGCGTGATGGACTGATGGACCCTCGCCCTGAGGCGAGGGCGTTTTAAGCGCGTGTGCCGCGCCGCATGGCGTGCGGTGCGCCGCTCTCGCCGTTGTTTAGGTGCACGCCCCCACAGCCGCGCCGCGATTTGCCCTTACCATGAAGCACCAAATCAATAAAAGGGAGCGCGCCGCGATGAGTTGGCAAAGCGCACTAGCGTGCTGGTTCCTGCGCCGGCAGTTCCGGCCGGAGACGCTGAAGCCGGAGATCAGCGTCGAGCGCACGCGCGAGCATTCGGACAAGCGGCTGTGGTCGCCGAAGGTGCCTCGCGGCTGGCGTCTTGTCGAACGATATGGGCCCGGCGACGCGCCCTTGCGCGGCGAATGGCTGGAACCGCCAGCCGCCATGCCCGCCGCGGCATCAGCTCGCACCGTCTTCTACATCCATGGCGGCGGTTACTACTTCTGCTCACCCCAGACTCACCGTTCGCTTGTATTCGCATTGGCCGCGCGCTGCGGTGTCCGGACGTTCTCGCTCGACTACCGGCTCGCACCCGAGCAACCGTTTCCCGCCGCGCTCGACGATGCGCTGGCGGCGTACCGCCATTTGCTGGCCGAAGGCACGCCGGCCGGGGCGATCGTGCTGGCGGGCGACTCCGCCGGCGGCGGCCTCGCGCTAGCCACGCTTGTTGCCCTGCGCGACGCGGGCGATCCGCTGCCGGCCGCCGCGCTGCTGTTTTCGCCGTGGACCGATCTCGCCGCGACGGGCGCCACGATCGTGACCAACGACGGCCTCGACCCGATGTTCTACGGCGTGGCGATCGAGCGGGCAGCGAAGTTCTATCTTGCCGATACACCCGCGACCCATCCGCATGCGTCGCCCCTCTATGCCGATTTCGCCGGCCTGCCGCCGCTATTCATCCAGGCGGGCAGCACCGAAGTGCTGCTCGACGATTCGCGCCGCGTGGCCGAAAAGGCGCGCGCCGCCGGGGTATCGGTCGACTTCGAGATTTGGCCGAACATGCCGCACGTCTGGCAGCTCTACGCGCCGTTCGTGCCGGAAGCCAGGAAGGCGCTAGATCGCGCCGCCGCTTTCGTGCGCCGCGCGGCGCGCGATGAGCCCGCTCACGCGTCGAGCGATACGTCGATGGTTTGATACGCCGCCTTGACGGCCTCCAGGCCGTAGCGGCGCTCGAGCCGGCGCACGGTGAAATGACCATGCGCCATTTGCTGAAAGTGGTCGATGAAGACGGTGTTGACCATCGCGCCGAGCACCGCGCCGATCGCGGGAATCGACTTCGCGGCGACCTGTTCGCTCACTTGCACCGAGAAGCGTGAGGCGATCGCGTTCACGAGCCGCACGAGCGCTGTCGAGCTGTGCGCAGTGAAGCCCTTCGCCGCAATCTCCGAGCTCGCTTTCGAAACCTGCTGGGCCAGTGCGCCGCGCACCAGGAAGTAGCCGAATTCGGCGTCTTCGCCGGCGCTGCCTGCCTTCGGCAGGCTGCCCATGCCGAGCACGGCCAGGCACTGCAGTTGCGAATCGATCGCGGTCAAATCCTCGCCTTCGCTGCGCGCGATGTCGCAGATCGAGCGGAACATCAGCGTGGTCGTGACCGGCAGCTCGACCGGCAGTGCGAGGAACCCGAACGCGCCGCCCGCGGCGCCGGTGGTCGCGACGGCCAGTTTGTGCAGCAGGTTGCTGGGCTTTTCGAACGCGCCGGACGACGATTGCTCGGCCTTGCCGAGCGTGCGCAGCGCGATTTGCAGACATTTGCGCAGCGCGATCTGGGTGGCGTCCGCGATCTTTTCGTTGGCGACGGCCGGCAGGCTCGAAATGAGCTTTTCGACCGGCGAGCCAACCATCCCGGCAAGCTTCATCGTCAGCGACGAGCTTTCCAATTGCGCCTTCGCGAGGCGCAGCGCCTTCAGGTCGTCGGTTGACAAAGTGGCGGTAAGTTGAATCGGCTCCATGAGCGTCCTTTGGTCAGACGATACGAGGCGAGCAGTGTGTGCGCGGCTCGGTTGTAAGACAAGAGATTACCCGGCGTGCTATGATTCCGCATTCTTTGACTCGTCAACCGTTGCAGTATCAAAAAATGGCCGTCCATACCGCAGCCCACCATTCGAGCGGGCAGGTGCTTCCGTTCCGGGAATCGCTCCTTGCGATGCTCGGCATTTCCTTCGTGACGATGCTCGTCGCGCTCGATCAAACCGTTGTCGGCACCGCGCTGCCGACCATCGTCTCCGAACTCAAGGGTTTCGAGCTGTACGCGTGGGTCGCCACGTCGTACCTGCTGACCTCCGTGATCACCGTGCCGATCTTCGGCCGGCTTGGTGACTATTACGGGCGCAAGCCGTTCGTGATCGCGTCGATCGTGCTCTTTACCGGTGCGTCGGTGCTGTGCGGCGCCGCCAACGACATGCTCTTTCTCGTGCTCGCGCGCGGCCTGCAGGGGATCGGCGGCGGGATGCTGGTCGGCACGGCGTTCGCGTGCATTCCCGATCTCTTTCCCGATTCCGTGGTGCGCCTGCGCTGGCAGGTGATGATGAGTTCGGCGTTTGGCATCGCCAACGCGGTCGGGCCGTCGCTCGGCGGTTTCCTCACGCAGTACTACGGCTGGCGGTCGGTGTTCTACGTCAATTTGCCGGTCGGGCTGCTGTCGCTGTTCTTCGTCTGGCGCTACCTGCCCCATCTGCGCCATATCGAACATCGCGGCAAGATGCGGCTCGATTGGCCGGGGGCGGTCCTGATCGCCGTGGCGCTCGGCTGCATGCAGCTTTTCGTTGAGCTGCTGCCGAAGCATGGCGTCACGCCAAGCGTGGCGGCGCTCCTGGTTGTCACGGCTGTGTCGGGCTGGGCGCTGTGGAAATGGGAGAAGCGTTTCGAGCACGCGATTCTGCCTGTCGACATGTTCCGCAACAAAGCCCTGGCCGCGCTCTTCACGCTCGCGGTGCTCGGCGGATTTTCGATGTTTTCGCTGCTGTTCTACGCGCCGCTCCTGTTCCAAGGCGGCTTCGGTCTCTCGCCGAAGGACGCTGGCCTCGTCATCACGCCGCTCGTCGTGTTCATCACGATCGGCAGCATCGTGAACGGGCGCATCGTCACGCGCATCCGCAATCCGAACGCGATGCTGTACGTCGGCTTTGCGCTCTTGGCGTTGTCCTGCCTCGGCGCGGTGATCGCGACACACAGCATGCCGCGGCCGCTCCTGATGGCGTTCATGGTGTTGGGCGGCGTCGGGCTCGGCTTCGTGATGCCGAACCTCACGGTGTTCGCGCAACAGACCGCCGGCCGCGAGCATCTCGGCATCGCGACGGCGCTATTACAATCGCTGCGCATGATCGGCGGGATGATCGGCACCGCGTTGACCGGCACGCTCGTCACGCACATGTACGCAAGCGGCGTGCGCGGTGCGCTCTCCGCGGACGGCGCCGAGCATTGGTTCAGTCAGATGGGCGATCCGCAGATTCTCATCAATCGCGACGCGCAAAGCACGCTGATCGGTCAGCTCACGCAGGCAGGGCACAATGGCGCGGCGTTGCTCGAAGCGGCGCGCGAGTCGCTGGTCGGCGCTATTCACGTGGGTCTGGCGGTGGCGGCGGTCGTGGCCGTCGTGTCCGTGTGGCAGTCGCGGCGCGTGCCGCACGTCAAGATCCGGCGCGTCGAGCCGGTCGTGCACGCCGACTAACGTTACACATCAAGGTTTCGGGTTACAGCATGGAAGAGCAGGATCGCGTCGCCATCGTTCAGCAATTCGGCCGGACTTACCGGGTCTTCATGTCGGCGTTCGAGGCGCATGTCGGGCATCCGTTGCCGCGCTGGCGCATTCTGCGCGAGCTGCACGATCAGAAGGGAGAGTCGTCGCAAAAGCGGCTGGTGGAGCGCTTGCGTGTCGACCCGGGTGCGCTCACGCGGCAATTGAAGTCGCTCGAAGCGCTCGGCTGGATCGCGCGCAGCACCGATGTGCGCGACAACCGCATCACCAACGTGAGGCTCACCGAAGTAGGACGCGAAGCAATCGAGGCGAGTCTGCCGCGGCGCAACGCGTTCCTGCACGACACGATGTCGGCGCTGCCGGACGACGTGCTGTCCGCGCTCGGCAGCGCGCTGAGGATGCTCGAAGTGCGCATCGGCGAGGTGGGTGCGCCGATGCCTGAGGAGATTGTTGAGCGCTGAGCGCGCCGCTTCGGGCGCGCAAATCTCGACTGCGCTTAAAAGTACGTCTCGATCACTTCCGTCACGCGATACTGCGGATCGACGACGAGCACCTGCCGCCACTTGTCGAACGTGAGGCACGGATGCGAGATATCGAACGCGATCATGTCGCCCACTTTGAGATCGGCGCCCGGCGGAATCCGCAGATAGGCGTGCTGATCCATCATGCCGAACACTTCCCAGCCCTCGCCGGCGCCGATATCGCGCGGCTTGCTCGTGCCGGGACGATAGTGGCGCGCCGGCTCCGGCAGGCCCGCATCGAACGCCGAGTCGCGCTTGCCCATGCCGATGATCGCGCGGTCCGGCTCGGGAATCGACTGCACGTAAGCCCATAGCTGCAGCGCCGGCAACAGCCCTTCGCCCATTTTTTTGGCGATCGGGTTGCGCGCGAAGATGTCGGTTTGCGCTTTCTTGTAGATGCCAACGTCGTGCGTCAGATAGCAGCCCGGCCGCAGCACGACTTCGATCTGGCCGGCGGCTTGCGCCTGCGCGAACTCCTCCGCCACCACGTCATACCACGCAGACCCCGCGCCCGAGAGAATCGCCGGCGTGCGGGCGAAGCGGCCCGCATCGGCCAGCTCGCGTGTCGTCGCGACCGCGCCGCGCAGGAACTCGCGCACCTCCGGCTCTTCCTTCAACACGCCTTCGTAAAGCTCGATGCCCGCGAGCTTGAGCGCGCGCGGATAGCGCGCGATCGCGGCGAGCACGGCGTCGCGTTGCGCCGCGTCGCGCACGCCCGTGCGCCCGCCGGGCACGCCGAGCTCGATCAGCACTTGCAGCGTCTTGCCGACCGAGCCGAAAAATTCGCCGAGTTGCTCGACGCCTTCAGCCGAATCGACGAGACAGAAGAACTCGAACTCCGGATCGGTGAGCAGCTCGGCGATCATCGCCATGTTGTGCTTGCCGACCAGCTGGTTCGCCATCAGCACGCGCTGCACGCCGCCGAGATACGCCGCGCGCACCTGGTGGGCGGTGGCGAGCGTGATGCCCCAGGCGCCGGTCTCGATCTGCCGGCGAAAGAGTTGCGGCGCCATCGTCGTCTTGCCGTGCGGCGCGAGCTTTACGCCGTATTCGGCGACAAATGCCTGCATCCATTTCAGGTTGTGCTCGATCCGGTCCGCGTACAGCACCGCTGCGGGCAGACTGACATCCTCGTTCAGCAGATTCCACTCGAGGCGCGCCGCTTCGTCGAGCTGGACGCTCGCGCTCGGCAGCATGCCGAGCCCCTTGCTATAGGGATCGATCGTTGCGGTCTGATAGTTTGTAACTTTCAGCATTTCTGCCTCATCGTTCGGTTAAATAGAATCGAAAGTTGACTTTGTCATGGTACAGAAAGTACGATCGATGCGAAATTGTTATTTAGTACCAAGACGCTGCCGCAGAGCGCCTGGTGCAAAGCGCGCGAACGGATGAACACGACCAGCGAACCGCTCACCTTCGATATCGTCGCACGCATCGCCGAATGCGCGCCCGAGCTGCGCTCGGCGGAGCGCAAGGTCGCGGCGCTGATCCTCGACGATCTGACCGGTGCGTCGCGTGCCAGCATCGGCTCGCTCGCGAAAGACGCCGAAGTCAGCGTTGCAACGGTCACGCGCTTCGCGAAGACCGTGGGCTGCCGCGACGTGCGCGAGTTGAAGCTGCGTCTCGCGCAGGCCGCCGCAGTCGGCCAGCGTTTTCTAAAAGCGGACTCGGGCGACGACGACACGCCCGAGCCGCTCGCCACGCGCGTGTTCGACGACGTGCAGACCGCGCTCGCTCACAACCATCAACTGCTGCGTCAGGCGCCGATCGCCGAGGCCGCCGCCACGCTGCGCGCCGCGAAGATGATCTACGTATTCGGCATGGGCGGCGGCTCGACCGCGCTCGCCGACGAGATGCGTTTTCGCCTCGTGCGGCTCGGTCGCCCGGTCGCGACCTATCAGGACGGCCTGCTGCAGCGCATGGTGGCGAGTACTTTGTCACGCGATTGTGTCGTGATTGCGTTGTCGACGACTGGACGCGTGCCCGAGATGGTTGAAAACTGCCGGATCGCGCAGCGCTACGGCGCGACGCTCGTTGCGATCACCGCGCCCGCGTCGCCGCTCGCCAAGCTCGCCGATTGGCTGATCCCGATCGTCGCGTTCGAAACCGATTTCATCTACAAGCCGTCGTCGTCGCGCTACGCGATGATGATGGCGCTCGACGTGCTCGTCACCGAGCTTGCGCTCGCGCAAGGCGACGAGAGCCGCGAACTGCTGCGCCGCATGAAGCACGCGCTCGACGCGCATCGCGGCGGCGGCGAACGCCAACCGCTAGGAGACTGACTCATGCACTCGCATCCCGAAGCTGCCGATACGCTGATCGTCGACGTGCAACTCTACGACGGCACCGGTGCGCCGCCCGTCGAGCGCGATATCGCGTTGCGCAACGGCAAGATCGCGGCGATCGGCAATCTGTCGAACTGGCTTGCGGAAGAAGTGATCGAGGCGAACGGGCAGGCGCTCGCGCCGGGCTTCATCGACGTGCACACGCACGACGACACCCACGTGATCCGCGCGCCGCAGATGCTGCCGAAGCTCTCGCAAGGGGTGACGACGGTGATCGTCGGCAACTGCGGGATCAGCGCGTCGCCGGTCACGTTGAAGGGCGATCCGCCCGATCCGATGAACCTGCTCGGCGAGCGCGACGCATTTCGCTATCCGACTTTCGCCGCTTATGTCGAAGCGGTGAATGCGGCGCAGCCCGCGGTCAACGTGGCGGCGCTCATCGGCCACACTGCGCTGCGCAACAACCAGATGGACCGGCTGGACCGCGCTGCGAGCGCGAGCGAAATCCAGGCGATGTGCGCGCAGCTCGAAGAGGCGTTGCAGCACGGCGCGCTGGGCTTGAGTTCGGGGCTCGCGTACGGCTCGGCGTTCGCCGCGCCGGTCGAAGAAGTGATGGCGCTCGCCGAGCCGCTCGCCGCGGCCGGGGCGCTCTACACGACGCACATGCGCACGGAGTTCGACGCGATCCTCGATGCGATGGACGAAGCGTACCGCGTCGGGCGGCATGCGCGCGTGCCGGTGGTGATCTCGCATCTGAAATGCGCGGGGCCGTCGAACTGGGGGCGCAGCACCGAGGTGCTGGCGTCGCTTGAAGGCGCGCGGCGCATGCAGCCGGTCGGATGCGATTGCTATCCGTACAACCGCAGTTCGTCGACGCTCGATTTGAAGCAGGTGACGGGCGATATCGACATCACGATCACCTGGTCGACGCCGCATCCCGAGATGGCGGGCAAGCTCGTGAAGGAGATCGCGGCGCAATGGGGCGTGTCGCAGCAGGAAGCGGCGGCGCGTCTGCAGCCGGCGGGCGCGGTTTATCACAACATGTCGGAAGAGGACGTGCGGCGCATCCTGTCGCATCCCGCGACGATGGTCGGCTCCGACGGCTTGCCGAACGATCCGCTGCCGCATCCGCGTCTGTGGGGCGCTTTTCCGCGCGTGCTCGGCCACTATGCGCGCGACGCGCAGCTGATTCCGCTCGAAGAGGCGGTGCGCAAGATGACGGGGCTCTCGGCGCGGCGCTTTGGGCTCGCGCAGCGCGGCGAGATCCACATCGGCTATCACGCCGACCTAGTGCTATTCGATCCGGCCCGTGTGCGCGATGCCGCGACGTTCGACAACCCGCAGCAGCCGGCCGACGGCATCGAAGCCGTGTGGGTGAACGGCGTGCTGTCATACCGCAGCGGGCAGGCGACCGGCGAGCGCGCCGGCCGCTTCGTCGCGCGCGGCGCGCAATCGAAAGGCGATGCGCAAGGCGCGTTCTGAGGGACACGCCGCGCTGGCGAAATTGATCAACTGTGAAGGCGCCGCCGCTCGGCATGTCACGGCACGGTGCGCGCCTAAACCCACCAAAAGGAGTGCAAGACGATGAAGCGATATGGAGTTGGCGATGCCAAGGGTACCGGCGGTCAGGTGATGCCGTTCGCGCGCGCGGTCGAGGCGGACGGTTGGCTGTACGTGTCGGGCCAGACGCCGATGGTCAACGGCGAAGTGGTCGAGGGCGGCATCGTCACGCAGTCGAAGCAGGCGATCGAAAACGTGATGGCGATCCTCAAGGAAGCGGGCTACAGCCCGGAACACGTCGTGCGCTGCGGCGTGTGGCTCGACGACGCGCGCGATTTCGCGTCCTTCAACAAGGTGTTTCTGTCCTACTTCGGCGCGAATCCGCCGGCCCGTGCATGCGTGCAGTCGAGCATGGTGATCGACTGCAAGGTCGAGGTGGATTGCATCGCGTATAAGGCGCCGGCGGGGAAGGCTTAAGGCTGCTTGGAGTTTAAGATGACTAACTGACTGCCGACTATGCTTTCGGCGGTCAGTTAAGTAAAAAAGTCGATGCGTGATATGCGGCGGACTGGCCGGGGAAGCCGCATAATGCTGGTATGAACAATCACGAACACTTCAACGTCGTTTATGACGGTCCTGCTCTAGCCGAACACCGGATGGATGTTCGCGACTTGGCGCCTGCGCTTGTCGCAATTTCGGACCTGTTCACAGCGGCAAACAAGGAGTTGAATGGCGACTCCGCGGACGTCCGCGTGGAGGTGAAGGGGAGCTTCAAGGCCGGTTCGTTTCATCTCGATCTGATCTTTGTTCAGAACCTTCTCACGCAACTGCGCGACATGTTTGCCGGTGCGAACGCATCTGCAATTTCGAATGCCTACACGATCCTCGGGATGTTGGGGCTGATTGGCGGCGGGGGACTAATTCACCTTGCGCGAAAGATGCAAGGCCGGCGTCCGCATCGTATCGAGCAGACGGGAGAGGTTTCCAAGGTTTGGATTACCGAAGCCGAAACGATCGAGGTCGACGAGCGAGTCGTTCGGCTATGGCGCAATAAAACGATCCGAACCAGTCTTCATAAAACGCTTTCACCTCTGGAACGCGACGGCATCACGAATTTCGGCATCTTGCGTGACGACAAAGTGGAACTGGTTGTTGAGGCCGATGAGCTGGCGTCGTTTGCCGTCTTTGACAATGATGGTGAGGTGGTCTCTGATTCAACGTCCCGAAAGGTCCTGTTGCTCGAGTCGGTGGTGTTCAAGGATGGCAACAAGTGGCGAGTTCACGATGGCCAGTACCCGTTCTTCGCCGCCCTTGACGACGAAGGGTTTCTTGCCAAAGTTGATGCTGGCGAACGATTTGGCAAAGGGGACGTGCTCATCGTCGATCTCCGGCAGATTCAGATGATCGTCGACGGTACGCTGAAGACAGAGTACCGGATCACTAAGGTCCACGAGCATCGCGCGCCGCTACAGCCGTTGCTGCTGTAGGCAATGACGACAGGTCCAGCCCGTGGGCCGAGGTGTCCGGCTAAACCCTACTGCCGCGCCAACCTCGCGTTATCCGGCATCGGCAGGTTATAGCTCGTGCGGAACGGATTGATGTCGAGCCCGCCGCGCCGCGTATAGCGCGCGTACACCGCGAGTTTCACCGGCTGGCATTCACGCATGATGTCGATGAAGATACGCTCGACGCATTGCTCGTGAAAGCCCGTGTGGTTGCGGTACGAAATGATGTAGCGCAAGAGCCCGGCGTGATCGATCTGCGGGCCCACGTAGTGAATCTGGACGCTGCCCCAATCGGGCTGCCCGGTTACCGGACAGTTCGATTTCAGCAGATTCGAGAACAGTGTCTCTTCGACCGGCGCTTCGTTGAGCGCCGCTTTCAGCAGCGAAGGATCGGGGTGATAGACATCGGCATCGAGATCGAGCCGATCGAGCGACAAGCCCTCGAATTCCTCGATCTTGAGCTTCGCGAACTCCGACGACGGCGTCGCCAGACGCACCGACACGCTCGCGCCGCACGCCGCCGACACATCACGCTTGAGCATTTCGCGCAGCGCATCGAGCGACTCGACTGGCGTCTGGGCAAACGAGCCGAGATACAGCTTGAACGACTTCGACTCGACGATGTTCGGCGACTCGGCCGGCACGTAGAACGTCGCGATCGCGATCTGCGGCTTGCCGCGCGGAGTCAGCCACGAGAGCTCGTACGCGTTCCAGATGTCGGTGCCGAAGAACGGCAGTTGCGCGCCGATGCCGATCGCCTCGCGCGCCTTGTTGCGCGGAATCGGAAAGAGCAGTGACGGGTCGTACTGCTCGGTGTACGCGGCGGGTTTGCCGAGAGGGGATTGTTCGGGTGTCATGATGCGTTCACGATGCCGCTCACCACGTGGCCGGTCGCCGTGACGACACGGGCCGATTCGCAGTGACGGATTTGATCGTCGAAGAAGAAATCGGGTTCGAACTCGCGCAGGAATGAACCTTTGTCGAGTCCGCCGAGGAACATCGCTTCGTCGATTTCGATGTTCCAGGCCATCAAAGTACGGATTGCGCGCTCATGCGCGGGCGCCGAGCGCGCGGTGACGAGCGCCGTGCGAATGCGCGGCCGCACGCCGCCGTCCGCGAGCTTTTGCAGCTTGTGCAGTGCTTCGAGCAGCGGCTTCAAAGGACCGTCGGCGAGCGGCAGGTCCTTGTTGTCGAGCTCGTGGCTCACGAACGCCTCCACGCCGTTCGCCTGAAAGACGCGCTCGGCTTCGTCGGAGAACAGCACGGCGTCGCCGTCGAACGCGATGCGGATCTCGTCCGGATAGGTGCTCGCCATGCGTGCCGATTCCGGCAGCACGCGCGCGGCGGGAAAGCCGGCGGCGAGCGCGTCGCGCACGTCGCCCTGATTCGCCGACAAAAACAGCGACGCGTTCAGCGCACTCAGATACCCAAACGGTGCGCGTCCGCGCGTGAAGACGCCGCGCTCGATCGCGAGCCCATGCTCGGCGCACGAGCGAAACGCGCGCAGGCCGCTGATCGGATCGCTGCGCGACAGCAGCACGACTTCGACGCGATGATGCTCGCCCGCATTGAGCGCGAGCAGCTTGCGGATCAGCGCGAACGCGACGCCAGGCTTCGCGGCGACGTTCAGGCGCGAGCGCTGCAGCGCCTCGTAAGCCTTCAAGTCGCCCTCTTCGAAGACGCGGTTTTCCTCCTCGAAGTCGAACAGCGCCCGCGACGAGATCGCCACGACCAGCTTGTCATCGAGCGAAAAAGGCATGCGCGTGCTCCTGCCGCTTCAAGCCAGGAACAGGCGATAGACCGGGTTCTGGCTTTCGTCCCAATACGGATAGCCGAGCGTCGACAGAAACTCTTCGAATTCGGCGTTCTCCGCTTCGGGCACCTGGATGCCGATGAGGATCGAGCTGTAGTCCGCGCCCTGATTCCGGTAGTGGAAGAGGCTGATGTTCCAGTCCGGCGCCATCGACGACAGGAACTTCATCAGCGCGCCCGGCCGTTCGGGGAATTCGAAGCGGAACAGGCGCTCGTCGTGCGCGAGCGGCGAGTGACCGCCGACCATGTAGCGGATGTGCTGCTTCGAGAGCTCGTCGTTGGTGAGGTCGACGGCGGGGAAGCCGTGCTTCTGGAAGTTCTCCGCGAGCGCATCGGATTCGCCGCGACGCTTGATTTGCACGCCGACGAAGATATGGGCCGAGCGCGCATCGGCGATCCGGTAGTTGAACTCGGTGACGCTGCGCTCGCCGACCAGTTCGCAGAAGCGCTTGAAGCTGCCGCGCTCCTCGGGGATCGTCACCGCGAACACCGCTTCGCGCGCCTCGCCGACTTCGGCGCGTTCGGCGACGAAGCGCATGCGGTCGAAGTTCATGTTCGCGCCCGACGTGATCGCGATCAGCGTCTCGTTCTCGATGCCTTCGCGTTCCGCGTATTGCTTTGCGCCCGCGACGGACAGCGCACCGGACGGTTCCAGCACGCTGCGCGTATCGAGGAAGACGTCCTTGATCGCCGCGCACAGGGCGTCGGTGTTCACGGTCATGACTTCGTCGAGATATTCGCGGCACAGGCGGAACGTTTCCTCGCCGACGAGCTTCACCGCGGTGCCGTCGGCGAAGAGGCCGACTTCGGCAAGCGTCACGCGCTCGCCGGCCTTGATCGACTGGGCCATCGCGCACGAATCGTCGGACTGCACGCCGATGACCTTGATCTCGGGGCGCACCGATTTCACGTAGGCCGCGACGCCCGCCGCGAGCCCGCCGCCGCCGATCGGCACGAAGATCGCGTGGATCGGCGCCTGGTGCTGGCTCAGGATTTCCATCGCGGTCGTGCCTTGGCCGGCGATCACGTAGGGATCGTCGAACGGATGCACGAACGTCATGCCGCGCTCTTCCTGCAGCTTGACCGCATGCGCGTAGGCATCGCTATACGATTCGCCGGCCTGCACGACCTCGACGGTCGGCCCGCCGTGGGCGCGCACCGCATCGACCTTGACCTGCGGCGTCGTCACCGGCACAACGATGACCGCCTTGACGCCCATCTTCGCCGCCGAATACGCGACGCCTTGCGCATGATTGCCCGCCGACGCCGTAATGACCCCGTGCGCGAGCGCCTCGGCCGGAATGTGCGCCATCTTGTTGTACGCGCCGCGCAGCTTGAACGAGAAGACGGGCTGGTTGTCTTCGCGCTTCAGATAGACACGGTTCTTCAGCCGGGCGGACAGATTGCTGGCGGGTTCGAGCTCGGTCTCGCGGGCGACGTCGTAGACGCGCGCCGTGAGGATCTTCTTCAGGTAGTCGTGTGGGGCCATGGGGTGATGCGCGATGCGCTCGGCAGTACGCAAGAATCAAAGAGGAAAAGATCAATGATAGCGCCAACGGCTTCGATTCCGGCCGATACAGGCACTTGGGTTCGCGCCGGTACGCGTATTTTGCCAACCGTCCGTTCGGTAAATTTTTGTGCGGAGAATTTGCCTCCGAACGCCGCTTTCGATCACCAAAACGTCCGTTTCGGCAGATTTCCAGCGTCAACGCGTATTGGGATCATGGGGTAGAATTCCGTTTTGAAACAAGGATCGAAAGATGCACTGGCAGCCCCGGACCGCCCATTTGATGCCGACTTCGCGCGACGCATGTCCCGCGGCGCAGCGTCACGCCGGCCAGCCGTACCTCCGCCACGTACGATCGTGTAGCTGCATCTGACTTGCGAAGGTCCGCACGCTCGCGCTATGTCGCTTGAGCCGCGGTCTGCGCTTCGCCCTCATAGAAGAATCCCTAGAATTGCGCCCCAAGCGCATGCCGGCCCGGTGCTCGCAAATGAGCGACGCGGCGGCACATAGAGTCGTCCGACCATGAACGCACCTCAAGTTTTCGATCCGCACGGCGCCGCCACCGCTCTGGCCGCCGAACCTGAACCGCGCTTGCGCGAAATCCCGTACAACTACACGTCGTTTTCCGACCGCGAAATCGTCATCCGCCTGTTGGGCGACGACGCCTGGGCCGTGCTCGACGAATTGCGCGCCGAACGCCGTACGGGCCGCTCGGCGCGGATGCTGTACGAAGTGCTCGGCGATATCTGGGTCGTGCGCCGCAATCCGTATCTGCAGGACGACCTCCTCGACAATCCGAAGCGCCGCGCGCTGTTGATCGAAGCGCTGAACCACCGCCTGAACGAGATCGAGAAGCGCCGCCGTGCCGATTTGTCGGAGCATCGGGAGGATGCGGGCGGCGTCGAGCGTGCTGCGCGCGTCGAGACGCTCGTGGTCGCGGCGCGCCGCGCGGTCGAAGCGTTCGCCGCCGAATTCGACAAGTCCGCCGAACTGCGCCGCCGCGCGACCAAAGTGCTCGGCCGCTGCACGCAGAAGGACAACATCCGTTTCGACGGCCTCTCGCGCGTTTCCCACGTGACCGACGCGACCGACTGGCGCGTCGAATACCCGTTCGTCGTGCTGACGCCCGATACCGAAGCCGAGATCGCCGGTCTCATCAAGGCGTGCTTCGAGCTCGGTCTCACGGTGATTCCGCGCGGGGGCGGCACGGGCTACACGGGCGGCGCGGTGCCGCTCACGCCGTTCTCCGCCGTCATCAACACCGAAAAGCTCGAGCAGCTCGGCGCCGTCGAATTGACGGAACTGCCGGGCGTCGCGCGCAAGGTGCCGACGATCTTCTCCGGCGCGGGCGTCGTCACGCGCCGCGTGACCGAAGCGGCCGAAGCCGCGGGCTACGTGTTCGCGGTCGATCCGACTTCGCTCGACGCCTCGTGCATCGGCGGCAACGTCGCGATGAACGCGGGCGGCAAGAAGGCGGTGCTGTGGGGCACGGCGCTCGACAACCTCGCGTGGTGGCGCATGGTCGACCCGCAAGGCAACTGGCTCGAAGTCACGCGGCTCGATCACAACCTCGGCAAGATCCACGACATTGCGGTCGCGCGCTTCGAACTGAAGTGGTTCGACGGCGAGCACGCGCCCGGCGAAAAGCTGTTGCGCTCCGAAACGCTCGACATCGAAGGCAAGCGCTTCCGCAAGGAAGGGCTCGGCAAGGACGTCACCGATAAATTCCTCGCGGGCCTGCCCGGCGTGCAGAAGGAAGGCTGCGACGGGCTCATCACGTCCGCGCGCTGGGTGCTGCACAAGATGCCCGCGCACACGCGCACCGTCTGCCTCGAATTCTTCGGTCAGGCGCGCGAAGCGATTCCGAGCATCGTCGAGATCAAGGACTATCTGTTCGAAACGTCGAAGCAGGGCGGCGCGATTCTCGCGGGCCTCGAGCACCTCGACGAGCGCTATCTGCGCGCGGTCGGCTATGCGACCAAGAGCAAGCGCAACGCGTTTCCGAAGATGGTGCTGATCGGCGACATCGTTGGCGACGATGCGGATGCGGTTGCCACGGCCACCTCGGAAGTCGTGCGCATGGCCAACGGCAAAAGCGGCGAGGGCTTCGTCGCGGTGAGCGCCGAGGCGCGCAAGCGCTTCTGGCTCGACCGTAGCCGCACCGCCGCGATCGCGAAACACACGAACGCGTTCAAGATCAACGAAGACGTCGTGATCCCGCTCAACCGCATGGGCGAGTACACCGACGGCATCGAGCGCATCAACATCGAGCTGTCGATCAAGAACAAGCTGCAGCTCGTCGACGCGCTGCAAGCGTTCTTCAAGGGCGGCAAGCTGCCGCTCGGCAAGAGCGACGACGCGAACGAAATCCCGAGCGCCGAGTTGCTCGAAGATCGCGTGCAGCAAGCGCTCGATCTGCTGCAGCGCGTGAAGGTGCGCTGGGAGTTCCTGCGCGACCATCTCGACATGCCGCTCGCCGAAGCCCAGCATCACCTCGTGCAGCTCGGCTACGAAGCGCTCGCCGAGAAGTTCGCGGACCGCGTCGACGCCCAGCCTGGCGTGACCGTCTTCGAAGTGACGCAGGACCGTACCGTGCGCGTGTCGTGGAAGCAGGAAATCCGCGCGGAGCTGCGGCAGATCTTCAACGGCGGCGAGTTCAAGCCGATCCTCGAGGAAGCGCAGGCGGTCCACAAGCAGGTGCTCCGCGGCCGCGTGTTCGTCGCTCTCCACATGCACGCGGGCGACGGCAACGTCCACACGAACATCCCGGTCAACTCCGACAACTACGAGATGCTGCAGGACGCCCACAAGGCCGTCGCGCGCATCATGAAGCTTGCGCGCTCGCTCGACGGCGTGATTTCCGGCGAGCACGGCATCGGCATCACCAAGCTCGAGTTCCTGACCGACGCCGAGATCGGCGAATTCCGCGAGTACAAGAAGCGCGTCGACCCGGAAGGGCGCTTCAACAAGGGCAAGCTGCTCGAAGGCGCGGATCTGCGCAACGCCTATACGCCGAGCTTCGGCCTCATGGGCTACGAGTCGCTGATCATGCAGCAGTCCGACATCGGCGCGATCGCCGATTCGGTGAAGGACTGCCTGCGCTGCGGCAAGTGCAAGCCGGTGTGCGCGACGCACGTGCCGCGCGCGAATCTGCTCTACAGCCCGCGCAACAAGATCCTGGCCACGTCGCTGTTGATCGAGGCGTTCCTGTACGAAGAGCAGACGCGCCGCGGCGTGTCGATCAAGCACTGGGACGAGTTCAACGACGTCGCCGACCACTGCACGGTCTGCCACAAGTGCGCGACGCCGTGCCCGGTCAAGATCGACTTCGGCGACGTGACGATGAACATGCGCAACCTGTTGCGCAAGATGGGCAAGAAGAAGTTCAATCCGGGCTCGGCTGCGGGCATGTTCTTCCTGAACGCGACCAATCCGCAGACGATCAACCTCGCCCGCACGGCGATGATGGGCGTCGGTTACAAGGCGCAGCGTCTTGCCAACGACTTGCTCAACAAAGTCGCGAAGAAGCAGACCGCGCACCCGCCCGCGACTGTCGGCAAGCCGCCCGTCGTCGAGCAGGTGATCCACTTCGTCAACAAGAAGATGCCGGGCAACCTGCCGAAGAAGACGGCGCGCGCGCTGCTCGACATCGAGGACAACAAGATCGTGCCGATCATCCGCAACCCGAAGACGACGACCGTCGATTCGGAAGCGGTGTTCTATTTCCCGGGCTGCGGTTCCGAGCGGCTGTTCTCGCAAGTCGGACTCGCGACGCAGGCGATGCTGTGGGAGGCGGGCGTGCAGACGGTCTTGCCGCCGGGCTACCTGTGCTGCGGCTACCCGCAGCGCGGCGCGGGCCAGTTCGACAAGGCCGAGAAGATCGTGACGGACAATCGCGTGCTGTTCCACCGCGTCGCGAATACGCTGAACTATCTCGACATCAAGACGGTGGTCGTGTCGTGCGGCACCTGCTACGACCAGCTCGCCGGATACGAATTCGAGAAGATCTTCCCGGGCTGCCGGATCATCGACATCCACGAATTCCTGCTGGAAAAGGGCATCAAGCTCGACGGCGTGACGGGCACGCGCTACATGTACCACGACCCGTGCCACACGCCGATCAAGACGATGGACCCGGTGAAGCTCGTCAACGAACTGATGGGCGCTGAGAAGGACGGCTACAAGATCGAGAAGAACGATCGCTGTTGCGGCGAGTCGGGCACGCTCGCGGTGACGCGTCCGGACGTGTCGACGCAGGTGCGTTTCCGGAAGGAAGAAGAAATCAGGAAGGGCGCGGCGAAGCTGCGCGCGATTCCGGTGGTGGCCGGCGGCGCTTCCGAAACGGCGTCGAATGGGGCCGCGAACGGCGCGGCAGCCTCGGCTGCCAACGGCGCGCCCGACGTCAAGATCCTGACGAGCTGCCCGTCGTGCCTGCAAGGTCTCTCGCGCTACAACGAGGACGCGAACATCGAAGCCGACTACATCGTCGTCGAAATCGCGCGCCACGTGCTCGGGGAAGACTGGATGGCCGACTACGTTCAGCGCGCGAACAATGGCGGGATCGAGCGAGTGCTGGTCTAATACCGGCACTTATATTCCGCTAGGGGCCGACGATGGAATGCGTTTTCTGCCGTGAAGAGGGCGGCGCCGTGCTCTGGCAGGACGACGCGATGCGCGTCGTCCTCGCCGACGAACACGATTACCCGGGCTTTTGCCGCGTGATCTGGAACGAGCACGTCGCCGAGTTTTCCGATCTCGAGGATTCGGCGCGGGATCGCGTGATGCGCGTGGTCAACGCCGTCGAGCGTGCGATTCGGCGCGTGATGCACCCGGTCAAGGTGAACCTCGCGAGCCTCGGCAACCAGGTGCCGCACGTGCACTGGCACGTCATCCCGCGCTTCACGAACGACGCGCATTTCCCGTTGCCCGTGTGGGCGCCGCGCCAGCGGACCGTCTCCGAGGCGCTCTTGTCTCAGCGGCGCGCGCAGGCCACGCTGCTCGCCGAAGCGGTACGCCACGAAATCGAACGCGCTTTTGCTTGATCGCCTGGGCTCGATGATGGCCGGCTACGACTGACAGCCGCGCGCATTCGGCGCTGCGATCGCCCATATCTTTTGCCAGACGAGGTTGCGATGCCCGGACTGACCCCAGCCACGCCGGTGCCGACCGGCGTCGTCGTGCACGCCAAATCGCGCGTGCTCGAACTTCAATATGCTGACGGCAAGACCTACCGGCTGCCGTTCGAACTGCTGCGCGTCTATTCGCCGTCGGCGGAAGTGCGCGGCCACGGGCCGGGGCAGGAAACACTGCAGACCGGCAAGCGCGACGTGTCGATTGTGTCGCTCGAAGGCGTTGGCAACTACGCGCTGCAGCCGACCTTCTCCGACGGCCATTCCACCGGCATCTACTCGTGGGACCTGCTCTATGACCTCGCGATTCGGCAGGATGAACTCTGGCGCGAGTATCTCGACAAACTGGCAGCGGCGGGCGTCGACCGGGACGCGCCGATGGCCGCATCCGACACACCGCACGGCCATCGTCACTGACATATGAGGGCCCCCGCGGGGGCGCATCAGTCCGCTTGGGACGGCCCGGCGCGAACTGATACGATCCGCCTGACTGCCGCAAAATCGTGCGGCGCAACAAAATTCAAAGTAAAGAGAGGACGAGCGCGATGAGCAAGACCCATTTCGGCTTTCAGACAGTCGACGAACACGACAAGGCGAAAAAGGTTGCCGGCGTGTTCCACTCGGTGGCAAGCAACTACGACCTGATGAACGACCTGATGTCGGGTGGGCTGCACCGGATTTGGAAGTCGTTCACGATCGCGCAGGCGAACGTGCGGCCGGGCTTCAAGGTGCTCGATATCGCGGGCGGCACGGGCGACCTGTCGATGGCGTTCGCGAAGCAGGCGGGGCCGACGGGCGAGGTCTGGCACACCGACATCAACGAATCGATGCTGCGCGTAGGCCGCGACCGCCTGCTGGACAAAGGCGTGATCACGCCGGCGCTGCTCTGCGACGCCGAGAAAATTCCCTTTCCGGACAACTACTTCGACGTGGTGACGGTGGCATTCGGCCTGCGCAACATGACGCATAAGGATGCCGCGCTTGCCGAGATGCGGCGCGTGCTGAAGCCGGCTGGGCGCCTGCTGGTGCTGGAGTTCTCGAAGGTGTGGGACCCGCTGAAAAAAGCGTACGACGTCTACTCGTTCAAGGTGTTGCCGTGGCTCGGCGACAAGTTCGCGAAAGACGCCGAAAGCTACCGCTATCTGGCGGAATCGATCCGGATGCATCCGGACCAGGAAACTTTGAAGACGATGATGGAACAAAGCGGCCTCGATGCCGTCAAATATTACAATTTGTCAGCTGGCGTGGTAGCCTTGCACGTCGCGACAAAGTATTAGTGTTCCCAGATCATTGTCTTTTAAAGGAATTTTTCCATGACCGCTTCGTTTTCGTTGTCTTCCAAAAACCTTACAGCTTCGCTGGCAAGGCGAATTGGACGGGCCGCCGTGGTCGGTTTGATCGTTGCGAGTACGTTTGCAACGCTCGACGCCGAGGCGAAGCGCATGGGCGGCGGCCGCAGCGTCGGCCGCCAGTCGCAGACCGTGCAACAGCAGCAGTCCACTTCGCCGGCCCAGCAGCCGATGCAGCAGCAATCCATGCAGCCGTCGCAAGCTCAGCGCGCGACGCCGGCACAGCCGACGCCGGCCGCCACGCCTAACCGCTCGCGTTGGCTGGGGCCGATCGCCGGTCTCGCCGCGGGCTTGGGCATCGCCGCGCTGCTGTCGCATTTCGGGCTCGGCGAGGCATTCGCCGGCGCGATGGCGAACTTCATCGTGATCGCGCTGATCGCGATGGTTGCGATCTGGCTGATTCGCAAGTTCATGGCGCGCCGCCGCCAGAACGAGCCGGCCTACGGCGCGGCAGGTTCGGCTTCGATGAACGCGGGCGGTTACGGCTCGAGCTACTCGCAAGAGCCGCGTTATACGCCGCCGGCAGCGGCTGGCGCGTTTGGCTCGTCGTCGGCGGCTTTCGACTCGGCGCCGCAAGCGAACGCAGCACCGTCCGTTCCGGCCGGCTTCGATACCGAAGCCTTCCTGCGTAACGCAAAGGTGAATTTCGTGCGGCTTCAGGCTGCCTGGGACGAAGGCAACGTCGCCGATATCCGCGAGTTCACAACGCCGGAAATGTTCGCCGAGGTGAAGATCGACATCGATTCGCGCGGCGCCGAGCGCAACCAGACCGACGTCGTGCAGTTGGACGCACAGTTGCTCGCAGTCGAAGATCGCGGCAGCGAGTACTTGGCGAGCGTGCGCTTCAGCGGCTTGATCCGCGAAACGGCGGGTGCGGCTGCCGAGCCGTTCGTCGAAGTGTGGAACCTGTCGAAGTCCTCGCGCGCGGGTGAAGGCTGGCTGCTGGCGGGTATCCAGCAGGTTTCCTCGCACTGAGACCACGTCTCGTAGTCCGTTCGGTCTAGATAAGCCGTAGGCGAACGGACGTTACAATAGAAACCCGCGCAGGCCGTCGCCTGCGCGGGTTTTTTCATCCCACGCCCGATGACCCTCGCTGCCAAGCCTTTTTCCGCTGCTGTCAATCACCTGCTCGCCCGCGAATCGTGGGCCCGCGAGCGCCTCGCTCCTTATGCCGGCAAGACTGCCCGGCTGGCCTGTCCTCCTGTCGTCATGGTGCTGCTTGTGCAGCCCGACGGTTATCTGACGGCCGTCGAAGAGAACGAGGCGCAGCAATGTGATGTCGCCATTTCGGTGCCGGCCGATGCGTTGCCGGCATTCGTGCAAGGCGGACAGGCTGCCGTGATGAAGCACGTCAAGATCGAGGGCGATGCCGAATTCGCGACGCAAATCGCGAAGCTCGCCGAGCATTTGCGCTGGGAGCCGGAAGAAGACCTGGCGAAGTTGATCGGGGACGCTCCGGCATATCGCGTTGCGACGCTGGCGAAGACCGTCGGCGAACGGGCGATGCGGACCGGGCGCAACCTGCGCGACTCGGTTGCCGAATATCTGCTCGACGAGAACCCGCAGCTCGTGCGCCGAGCGGCGCTGACCGATTTCAACGCCGAGCTTGCGCGCGCACGCGACGCGCTCGCACGCGTTGAGAAGCGGATCGAGCGCATCGAACAAAAAGTAGAAGCCCGCGAGAGCGCCAGTGCGCCGGGCGGTGCCGCCACATCGCGCGGCACGCGCTAGTCACCGGGTCCATTCATGCGTTTTCTGCGCTTCATCAAGATCGTTTTCACTGTCATCCGTTTCGGTCTCGACGAGATGATGCATAGCCGCATCAACGACCGCCGCGTGCGGCTGTTGCTGCGCATCACGACCATCGGCCGGCGCTTCAAGCAGCCGCCCGCAGTGCGGCTGCGGCTCGCGCTTGAAAGTCTCGGTCCGATCTTCGTCAAGTTCGGGCAAGTGCTGTCCACTCGCCGCGATCTGCTGTCGGTCGATATCGCCGCCGAGCTTGCGAAACTTCAGGACCAGGTGCCGCCGTTCGAATCGGCCGTCGCGATCGGCATCATCGAGAAAGCGCTTGGCGCGCCCGTCGACGAGCTGTTCGACGAGTTCGAGCGAGTGCCGGTGGCGAGCGCGTCGATCGCGCAAGTGCACTTCGCGAAGGTCAAGGCCGGGCAGCACGCGGGCAAGTCGGTTGCCGTGAAGGTGCTGCGGCCGAACATGCTGCCCGTGATCGACTCCGACCTCGCGCTCTTGCGCGATATCGCTGTCTGGGCCGAGCGCCTGTGGGCAGACGGCAAGCGTTTGAAGCCGCGCGAAGTCGTCGCCGAATTCGACAAGTACCTGCATGACGAGCTCGACCTCATGCGGGAAGCCGCGAACGGCAGCCAACTGCGGCGCAACTTCGTCGGGCTCGATCTGTTGCTCGTGCCTGAGATGTATTGGGAGTTCTGCACCGCGAACGTGCTCGTGATGGAGCGCATGGTCGGTGTGCCGATCAGCCAGGTCGACGCGCTGCGCGCCGCCGGCGTCGACATTCCGAAGCTCGCGCGCGAAGGCGTCGAGATCTTCTTCACGCAGGTGTTCCGCGACGGCTTCTTCCACGCGGACATGCACCCCGGCAACATTCAGGTGAGCTTGAACCCCGAACATTTCGGGCGCTATATCGCGCTCGATTTCGGGATCATTGGCGCGCTGTCCGACTTCGACAAGAACTACCTCGCGCAGAACTTCCTCGCGTTCTTCAAGCGCGACTACCACCGTGTCGCGACGCTTCACCTCGAGTCCGGCTGGGTGCCGCCGACTACGCGGGTCGAGGAGCTGGAGAGCGCGATTCGCGCGGTGTGCGAACCGTACTTCGACCGCGCACTGAAGGACATCTCGCTGGGCCAAGTGCTTATGCGGCTGTTCTCGACCTCCCGGCGCTTCAACGTCGAGATCCAGCCGCAACTCGTGCTGCTGCAAAAGACGATGCTGAACGTCGAAGGGCTCGGCCGGTCGCTCGACCCGGAGCTCGATCTCTGGAAGACGGCCAAGCCGTATCTCGAGCGCTGGATGAACGAGCAGATCGGCTTGCGCGGCTGGGTCGAGCGACTCAAGGTCGAAGCGCCGCAGTGGAGCAAAACGCTGCCCCAACTGCCGCGGCTGATCCATCACGTGCTGTCCGATCGCCACGACTCGTCGCGCGTGGCGAACGAAGAGGTGATGCGGATGATTCTGCTCGAGCAGAAGCGTACCAACCGGCTGCTGCAAGGTCTGCTGGTGTTCGGGATCGCCGTCGGCGTCGGGGCCGTGGTTGCCCGCGTGTGGCTCGCCATTGCATTTGGCGCCTAGCGGAAGACAGGTAAGCAACCGAAGGAGGATGTCCCGATGAGCGATTCGAAGAAGCCGTCCGGTCCGGAGCAGTCCAATCCGCAGGCCCCCAATTTCAGCGCGCGGGACCCGAATACCGCGGCATTCTGGGACGAACGCTTCGAGGGGGGATATACGCCGTGGGATCACGCGGGCGTGCCCGATGCATTCCGCGCCTTCGTTGCCCGCCACGACAAACGCCCGGTTCTGATCCCCGGTTGCGGCAGCGCCTACGAAGCGTTGTGGCTCGCGCAGGCTGGCTGGCCCGTGCGCGCGATCGATTTCGCCGCGCAAGCGGTCGATGCAGCCCGGGCGCAGCTTGGCGACCGTGCCGATCTCGTCGAGCAGGCTGACTTCTTCGCGTATGAGCCGCCTTTCGCTCCCGGCTGGATCTACGAGCGCGCGTTCATGTGCGCGCTGCCGAGAGCGCGTTGGACCGATTACGCCGAACGCATGGCGGCGCTGTTGCCATCGCAAGGACTGCTCGCCGGATTCTTTTTCCTGGGCGCGACGCCGAAGGGTCCGCCGTTCGGCATCGAGCGCGATGAACTCGACGCGTTGCTGACACCGCATTTCGAGCTGATCGAAGACGAGCCGGTGACCGATTCGATCGCGGTTTTTGCAGGCCGCGAACGATGGCTGACGTGGCGCCGCCGGCCGTGATTTAACCTTGATCCAGGCCCCGCCGCCCTTACCTGAGAGCACGGGTCTGTACGCCGCCGTCATCCGGGAAATCCAGGTAGACCATTGGTTTGCAGCTATAATTCAGCGCTTTGCAAGCGCTTAAAAGTTTTTTGTCGGGAAAAGCCGGGAAGGGAATCATGCCGATCTATGCCTATCGCTGCGAGTCGTGCGGCTTCGAAAAAGATGTGCTCCAGAAGATGAGCGATGCGCCGTTGACGCAGTGCCCGGAGTGCTCGAAGGACACGTTCCGCAAGCAGGTCACGGCCGCGGGCTTTCAGCTGAAAGGCTCGGGCTGGTATGTCACCGATTTCCGCGGCGGCTCTAACGGCGCCGGGGCCAAAGCCGGTGCGGCGGCTAGTGCGGCGACCAGCGAGGAATCCGCGAAGGCCGATGGCGGCACGGCGGGGGCGTCGTCGAACGACGGCGCAAGCGCGGCACCGGCTTCGGCCACGTCCGAGGCGTCGACCACAAGCACCGCGGCGCCGGCAGCAGCGGCCAGCAGCACCAGCGCCTGACGGCATGCCGCAACCGGGCGCCCCAACTCGCGCCCAATCGGTACTGTATAGGGCCCCCCCGCGCCAGCTGATTTCCGGCGCGGTTTTCTGGCGGTACACATGAAAAAGACGACGCTCAAATCCGTGTTTCTGACTGGCCTCCTGGTCCTGGTACCGTTGGCGATCACGTTGTGGGTGCTCGGGCTCGTCATCGGCACGATGGATCAGACGTTGCTCTTGCTGCCCGAATCGTGGCAGCCCGAGCGGGTGCTCGGGTTCCATCTGCCTGGCATCGGCGCAGTGTTGACGCTTGCGTTCATCTTCATCGTCGGCCTGTTCACGCAGAACTTCGTCGGCCAGAAGCTCCTCACGTGGTGGGACACGGTGCTGCGTCACATCCCGGTGGTCGGGCCGCTCTACACGAGCGTCAAGCAAGTGTCGGACACGCTGCTTTCCAGCAGCGGCAATGCGTTTCGCAAGGCGCTGCTGATCGAATATCCGCGCCGGGGTTCTTACACGATTGCGTTTCTGACGGGTATTCCCGGCGGCGACGTGGTCAATCACCTGAAGGGCGAGCACGTGAGCGTCTACGTGCCGACGACGCCGAACCCGACGTCGGGCTTTTTCCTGATGGTGCCGAGAAGCGAAGTCATCGAGCTCGACATGTCGGTCGACGCCGCGCTCAAGTACATCGTTTCGATGGGTGTCGTGGCGCCGTCGGTGCCGCACGTGAGCTCACCGGCACGCCGCCCCGTCGAGCCGCCGCTCTAAGCCGGGACCGCTCGCAAAACGAGCGCGTCCCCTTGATCAAACTAAACGATAGACAAATACCATGTCGATGAGATCTGAATACTGCGGTCTGGTGACCGAACACCTGCTGGGGCAAACCGTGTCGCTGTGCGGCTGGGTGCATCGTCGACGCGACCATGGCGGCGTCATCTTCATCGATCTTCGCGACCGCGAGGGCTTGGTCCAGGTCGTCTGCGACCCGGATCGCGCCGAGATGTTCAAGGCCGCCGAGGGCGTGCGCAACGAGTTCTGCATCCAGGTGACGGGCGTCGTGCGCAACCGTCCGGAAGGTACGACCAACGCCGGTCTGAACAGCGGCAAGATCGAAGTGCTGTGCCACGAGCTGGTTGTGCTGAACGCTTCGGTCACGCCGCCGTTCCAGCTCGACGACGACAACCTCTCGGAAACCACGCGCCTCACGCATCGCGTGCTCGATCTGCGCCGTCCGCAGATGCAGCAGAACCTGCGCCTGCGCTATCGCGTGGCGATGGAAGTGCGCAAGTATCTCGACGCGCAAGGCTTCATCGACATCGAAACGCCGATGCTCACGAAGAGCACGCCGGAAGGCGCACGCGACTACCTCGTGCCGTCGCGCGTGAACGCGGGCCAGTTCTTCGCGCTGCCGCAGTCGCCGCAGCTCTTCAAGCAGCTGTTGATGGTGGCGAACTTCGATCGCTACTACCAGATCGTCAAATGCTTCCGCGACGAAGACTTGCGCGCCGATCGCCAGCCCGAATTCACGCAGATCGACTGCGAAACGTCGTTCCTCAGCGAGCAGGAAATCCGCGACCTCTTCGAGAAGATGATCCGTCACGTGTTCAACGCGACGATCGGCGTGCAGCTCGACGAGACATTCCCGGTCATGAAGTACTCGGAAGCGATGGCCCGCTTCGGTTCGGACAAGCCTGACCTGCGCGTGAAGCTCGAATTCACCGAGCTGACCGACGCGATGAAGGACGTCGACTTCAAGGTGTTCAGCGCGCCGGCCAACACGAAGGACGGCCGTGTCGCGGCGCTGCGCGTGCCGAAGGGTGGCGAGCTGTCGCGCGGCGACATCGACGGCTACACGGAATTCGTGCGCATTTACGGCGCGAAGGGCCTCGCGTGGATCAAGGTCAACGAAGTGGCGAAGGGCCGTGACGGTCTGCAAAGCCCGATCGTGAAGAACCTGCACGACGCATCGATTGCGGCGATTCTCGAGCGCACGGGCGCCCAGGACGGCGACATCATCTTCTTCGCGGCGGATCGCGCGAAGGTCGTCAACGACAGCCTCGGCGCGCTGCGCCTGAAGATCGGCCATTCGGAATTCGGCAAGGCGAACGGCCTCGTCGAGCCGGGTTGGAAGCCGCTGTGGGTCATCGACTTCCCGATGTTCGAGTACGACGAGGAAGAAGCGCGCCACGTTGCTGCTCACCACCCGTTCACGAGCCCGAAGGACGAGCACCTCGAGTACCTCGAAACGGACCCGGGCCGTTGTCTCGCGAAGGCGTACGACATGGTGCTCAACGGCTGGGAAATCGGCGGCGGCTCGGTGCGGATCTATCGTGAAGAGGTGCAGAGCAAGGTGTTCCGCGCGCTCAAGATCGGGCCGGAGGAGGCTCGCGCGAAGTTCGGCTTCCTGCTCGACGCGCTGCAGTACGGCGCGCCGCCGCACGGTGGTATCGCGTTCGGTCTCGACCGCATCGTCACGATGATGGCGGGCGCCGATTCGATTCGCGACGTGATCGCGTTCCCGAAGACGCAACGCGCGCAGTGCCTGCTCACGCAAGCACCGAGCCCGGTCGACGAGCGCCAATTGCGCGAGTTGCACATTCGCCTGCGCCAGCCGGAGCAGCCGAAGGCGTAAGCGTCGAAACGCGCGCGTTTGATGCGCGCGTTCGGCGGCAGTGCGGCAATCGCCCGCAACGGCACGATGTAGTACGAGAAAGGCGCGTCATGCGCCTTTCTTGTTTTTTGCGCTACAGTCGGTCGTTCCACCCCTTTCTTCGACGCTATCGACCGATCCGCGCGCGCAGCGCGCCGTACCGAACCATGCCGAAACCGCCGAAAATTCCGGAATCCGTTCTCGTCGTCATTCATACGCCGGCGCTCGAGGTGCTGATCATAGAACGGGCTGACCGCCCGGGATTCTGGCAGTCGGTGACCGGCTCGAAGGACACGCTTGGCGAGCCGCTCGTCGAGACCGCGATACGCGAGGTGGCGGAGGAAACGGGGATCGTCATCGGCAGCGAGCAAGTGCCGGAGCGCGGCTTGGTGGATTGGCGCCATCAAATCGACTACGAGATCTATCCGGTGTGGCGGCATCGTTACGCCGAGGGCGTCACGCGCAATACCGAACACTGGTTCAGCCTCGAAGTGCCGCACCGCGTCGAGGTGACGCTCGCGCCACGCGAGCACACCGCGTTCTTGTGGTTGCCGTACGAAGAGGCAGCGTCGCGCTGCTTCTCGTGGTCGAATCGCGAAGCGATTCTCCAGTTGCCGCGCCGCGTGCGTGGACGCGCGGCATGACGGCAGCCGATGCCGACGCCGCCACGCGGCCTTTCGCGCGCCTTCGGCAGACGATCACATCGGGACGGTCTTCTCGGCTCCTGCTCACGCCAGGCAATACGGTGCGCCTGCTGCTCGGCGGCGCGGATTTCTTTGCGGCGCTGATCGAGCGGATCGACGCCGCCAGCGAAACGATCGCGCTCGAGACCTACATCTTCTGCGACGACGCAGCCGGCCGCCCGGTTTCCGAGGCCTTGATGCGCGCCGCCCGCCGAGGCGTGGACGTGCGCGTGATTACCGACGGCATCGGCACCGACCGCCTGCCGATGTTCAACGACTGGCCCGCGGCAGGCGTCGAGCACCGCATCTTCAACCCGCATTTGTTTGGCCGCTTCGGCTTTTCGCGCACGCACCGCAAGCTCGCGGTCGTCGATGGACGGTTCGCGTTTTGCGGCGGCATCAACATCGTCGACGATTTCGTCCAGGATCGCGTCCGCCTGCCTTATGCGCGTTGGGACTTCGCGGTCGAATTGACCGGGCCGGTGGTCGCGCAAGTCGGCGCGGCGTTCGATCTGCAATGGCAGCGTATCGAGCTCGGCCACCGGCCGCGGCCGCTGCAGACGCTCGGTTCCGAGGCGCGGCGGTCGCTGCCGGAAAGCGCCGTTGCGTCGGCGTTGATGGGCCGCTCCGCGCGTGCGCGCCGCCGGGCGCTGGCGGCGGCGCGGGCGACTCGCGAACCGAGCGTCGCGTTCATCGCGCGCGACAACGTCGTCAACCGGCGCGCGATCGAAAAGGCGTATCTCGCCGCCATCGGACGCGCGCGCCACGAGGTGCTGCTCGCCAATCCGTACTTCATGCCGGGCCGCAAGCTGCGGCGCGCGCTCGTGCGGGCGGCTCGGCGGGGCGTCGATGTGCGCATCCTGATCGGCCGCAAGGAGTTCGCCGCGCTCGATTACGCCGTGCCGTACCTCTACCGCACGCTGCTCAACGCCGGCGCGCGCATCGCCGAGTACGAAAAAACGATGCTGCACGGCAAAGTCGCCGTGATCGATTCGAATTGGGGTACAGTCGGTTCCTCGAATCTCGACGCGTTGAGTCTCGTTTTGAACAACGAGGCCAACGTGGTGCTCGTCCGGCACAGCGAGATCGGATTGCTGCGCGACGCGATCCTCGCCGCATTCGGCGAGGCACGGCCGATCGACGCTGGCCATTACGCCGCGCGTCCGCTCGGCGAGCGGCTCTTGAACTGGTTCGCGTACCTGTCCTACCGTACCGTCATGAAGCTGCTGACCGTCGGCGGCTACGACTGATCCGCTACGCCGCGCCACGCGCGTGCCACGCCGGACGCGCCCAAGGCAATCGGCAAAAAGCCCGCTTCCTGGGCTGCGGCAACGCCGCAAGAATAGGAAATGCCGGTTAGATACCGGTGTCTAATAAATTCCTTGTTTCGTCAGCGGCTGCACTCAATAATAGTACGGCCGTTCGATTTTCGATTTCGGTCACATAAGAACGGTACAAAGCTATGCGAAAAGGCGAACAGACACGCGCCGCAATTCTCGACGCTGCATTGGACTTGGCAAGCCGCGACGGGCTCGAAGGCCTGACGATTGGCTTGCTCGCCGAGCGCATGCAGATGAGCAAGAGCGGAGTGTTCGCGCATTTCGGGTCGCGCGAGGACTTGCAAGTCGAGGTCGTGCGCGAATATCACCGTCGTTTCGAGGACGAGGTGTTTTTCCCGAGCTTGCGCGAGCCGCGCGGTTTGCCGCGCTTGCGCGCGATGCTCTCCCGCTGGATAGAAAAGCGCATCCAGGAAGTGACGACTGGATGCATCTACATCAGCGGCGCGGTCGAATACGACGATCGCGGGGACAACCCGGTGCGCGAGCAGCTCGTGCTGAGCGTCACGACGTGGCGCTCGGCGCTTCTGAGGGCCATTTCGCAGGCGATGGAAGAGGGGCATCTGCGCAAGGACACCGATCCGAACCTGATGCTCTTCGAGGTTTACAGCTTCACGCTCGGTCTGCATCACGACGCGCGCTTCCTGCATCTGCCGGATGCGGTGCGTCTCACGTGGGCCGCGCTGGAAAAACTGATTGTTTCGTATCAGAGCGAAAGCCGCTAGCGCTCGACACAAAGCGCGCGGCCGACCTCGTTGCCCCAACCTTTGGAGAGAGTCATGGGACAGTACGCCGCGCCGCTGCGCGACATGCAATTCGTGTTGCACGAGCTGCTCAACGTGGAAGCCGCAGTCAAGGGGATGCCGAAGCACGCGGATCTTGACGCCGACACGATCAACCAAGTACTCGAAGAAGCCGGCAAGTTCTGCTCCGAAGTGCTGTTCCCGCTGAACCAGAGCGGCGACAAGGAAGGCTGCACGTACGCCGGCGACGGCGTCGTGACGACGCCCAAGGGCTTCAAGGAAGCGTACCAGCAATACATCGAGGCGGGCTGGCCCTCGCTCGGCTGCGATCCCGAGTATGGCGGCCAGGGGCTGCCGGCGTTCGTGAACAACGCGCTCTACGAGATGCTCAACTCGGCGAACCAGGCCTGGACGATGTACCCGGGCCTGTCGCACGGCGCCTATGAGTGCCTGCATGCGCACGGCACCCCCGAACAGCAGCAGGTCTATTTGCCGAAACTCGTCTCCGGGGTCTGGACCGGCACGATGTGCCTGACCGAGCCGCACTGCGGCACCGACCTCGGCATCCTGCGCACGAAGGCCGAGCCGAACGGCGACGGCTCCTATTCGATCACCGGTACCAAGATCTTCATCTCGAGCGGCGAGCATGACCTCGCGGAGAACATCGTCCACCTCGTGCTCGCGCGCCTGCCGGACGCGCCGCCGGGAACCAAGGGCATATCGCTCTTCATCGTGCCGAAGTTCGTGCCGGACGCCTCGGGCGAGCCGGGCGAGCGCAACGGCATCAAGTGCGGCTCGATCGAGCACAAGATGGGCATCCACGCGAACGCCACCTGCGTGATGAATCTCGACAACGCGAAGGGCTGGCTCGTCGGCGAAGCCAACCGCGGCCTGCAGGCGATGTTCGTAATGATGAACGCGGCGCGTCTGGGCGTCGGCATGCAGAGCCTGGGTCTGACCGAAGTCGCGTATCAGAACTCGCTCGTGTACGCGAAGGAGCGTCTGCAGATGCGCTCGCTGACCGGCCCGAAAGCGCCGGAAAAAGCGGCCGATCCGATCATCGTCCATCCCGACGTCCGCCGCATGCTGCTCACGCAGAAGGCGTATGCGGAAGGCGCGCGCGCGTTCTCGTACTGGTCCGCGCTCCATATCGACAACGAGCTGTCGCACGACGACGAAGCGGTGCGTAAAGAGAGCGCCGATCTCGTCGCGCTGCTCACGCCGATCCTGAAAGCGTTTTTGTCGGACAACGCGTTCGAGTGCACGAACCATGCGATGCAGATCTACGGCGGCCACGGCTTCATCGCCGAGTGGGGCATGGAGCAGTACGTGCGCGACGCGCGGATCAACATGATCTACGAAGGCACGAACGCGGTTCAGTCGCTCGACTTGCTGGGCCGCAAGGTGCTCGGCGACATGGGCGCGAAGATGAAGAAGTTCGGCAAGCTCGTGACGGACTTCGTCGAAGCCGAAGGCGTGAAGCCGGAGATGCAGGAGTTCATCAACCCGCTCGCGGACATCGGCGACAAGGTCCAGAAGCTCACGATGGAAATCGGCATGAAGGCGATGGCGAACCCGGACGAAGTCGGCGCCGCCGCCGTGCCGTATCTGCGCACCGTCGGCCATCTCGTGTTCTCGTACTTCTGGGCGCGCATGGCGCGCATCGCGCTCGACAAGGAAGCGTCGGGCGATCCGTTCTACAAGTCGAAGCTCGCCACCGCGCGCTTCTACTTCGCGAAGCTCTTGCCCGAAACGGCCTCGACGATCCGCGCCGCGCGCGCCGGGTCGAAGACGCTGATGGAAGTCGACGAAGCGCTGTTCTAAGCTCCTTTTGATTCACGCGCCACGTCATCAAAAGAACGTGGCGCGTTTTCCTTATCCAGACACCTGCAATTCATGTGCGACTCGCGGGCGCTTAGAAAACGGCGCCGCAAACTCGCAAACTCCGGAGGAAAGACGTGAGCAATCTGATCATTCGCAAGGTGGCCGTGCTCGGCGCCGGCGTGATGGGCGCGCAGATCGCCGCGCACCTGATCAACGCCAAGGTGCCGGTGCTGCTGTTCGACCTGCCCGCCAAGGAAGGCCCGAAGAACGCGATCGCACTCAAGGCGATCGAGAACCTGAAGAAGCTCTCGCCCGCGCCGTTTGGCGTGAAGGACGACGCCGCTTACATCGAGCCGGCCAACTACGAGGACGACCTCGCGAAGCTCGCCGATTGCGATCTCGTGATCGAAGCGATCGCCGAGCGGATGGACTGGAAGCACGATCTGTACAAGAAGGTGTCGCCGCATCTGGGCGCGAACGCGATCTTCGCGAGCAACACGTCGGGGCTGTCGATCACGACGCTGTCCGACGGCTTCGCCGATGAGCTGAAGGCGCGCTTCTGCGGCGTGCACTTCTTCAACCCGCCGCGTTACATGCACCTCGTCGAGCTGATCCCGACGTCGCATACGCGTCCGGAAATCCTCGACCAGCTCGAATCGTTCCTGACGAGCGTCGTCGGCAAGGGCGTCGTGCGCGCCAAGGACACGCCGAACTTCATCGCGAATCGCGTCGGCATTTTCTCGATCCTGGCCGTGGTCGCCGAAGCGGCGAAGTTCGGCCTGCGTTTCGACGAAGTCGACGACCTGACGGGCGCGCGCCTCGGCCGCGCGAAATCGGCGACGTTCCGCACGGCGGACGTGGTCGGTCTCGACACGATGGCGCACGTCATCAAGACGATGCAGGACAACCTCGCCGACGATCCGTTCTTCCCGGTCTACGAGACGCCGGCTGTGCTGGCTGGTCTCGTGAAAGCTGGCGCGCTCGGTCAGAAGACCGGCGCGGGCTTCTACAAGAAAGAAGGCAAGGCGATCAAGGTGCTCGATCCGAAGACGGGCACCTACGTCGAAGGCGGTGCGAAGGCTGACGAACTGATCGGCCGCATCCTCAAGCGTCCGCCGGCGGAGCGCCTGAAGCTCCTGCGCGAATCGGAGCATCCGCAAGCCCAGTTCCTGTGGGCCATCTTCCGCGACGTGTTCCACTACATCGGCGTGCATCTCGAATCGATCGCCGACAACGCGCGCGACGTCGACCTCGCGATCCGCTGGGGCTTCGGCTGGAACGAAGGCCCGTTCGAAGGCTGGCAGGCGGCAGGCTGGAAGCAGGTCGCCGAGTGGGTGCAGGAAGACATCGCGGCAGGCAAGGCTTTGTCGACGGCGCCGCTGCCTTCGTGGGTGCTCGAAGGTCCGGTTGCCGAGAAGGGCGGCGTGCACACGAACGAAGGCTCGTGGTCGCCCGTATCGAAGTCGTTCGTGCCGCGCTCGAAGCTCGCCATCTACGACAAGCAAGTGTTCCGTGCGCCGATCATCGGCGAGACGGTCGATCCGAAGACCTACGGCAAGACGCTGTTCGAAACCGACTCGGTGCGCGCATGGGTCGATGACCGCGCAGGCGAGGACGACGTCGTCATCGTGTCGTTCAAGAGCAAGATGAACACGATCGGACCGAGCGTTATCGATGGCCTCGTGCAGGCGATCGATCTGGCCGAGAAGGACTACAAGGGCGTCGTCGTGTGGCAGCCGACCTCGCTCAAGCTCGGCACGCCGGGCGGCCCGTTCTCCGCGGGCGCGAATCTCGAAGAGGCGATGCCCGCGTTCATGATGGGCGGCGCGAAGGGCATCGAGCCGTTCGTGAAGAAATTCCAGCAGGGCATGCTGCGCGTGAAGTACGCGAACGTGCCGGTCGTCGCGGCCGTGTCGGGCATCGCGCTCGGCGGCGGGTGCGAGCTCGCGCTGCATAGCGCGAAGCGCGTCGCGCACGTCGAGAGCTATCTGGGGCTCGTCGAAGTCGGCGTCGGTCTAGTGCCGGCCGGCGGCGGTCTCAAGGAAGCGGCGTTGCGCGCGGCCGACGCGGCGAATGCGGTCGGCCTGACGACCGAGTTGCTGAAGTTCGCGACCAAGTCGTTTGAAAACGCGGCGATGGCGAAGGTCTCCGGCTCGGCGCTCGAAGCGCGTTCGATGGGCTATCTCAAGCCGTCCGACACGATCGTCTTCAACGTGTTCGAGCTGCTCGACACCGCGAAGAAGGAAGCGCGCGCGCTGTCCGCAGCGGGCTACCGTCCGCCGCTGAGCGCCACGCAAATCCCGGTTGCGGGCCGCTCGGCGATCTCGACGATCAAGGCGCAGCTCGTGAACATGCGCGACGGCGGCTTCATCAGCGCGCACGACTACCTGATCGCGAGCCGCATCGCCGAAGCGATCTGCGGCGGCGATGTCGAAGCGGGCAGCCTCGTCGACGAAGAATGGCTGTTGACGCTCGAGCGCCGTGCGTTCGTCGATCTGCTCGGCACGCAGAAGACGCAGGAACGGATCATGGGCATGCTGCAAACCGGCAAGCCGGTGCGCAACTGATCGAGTGCGTTTGGCGAGAAACTTGGAGCTACAAATGAGCAAACAATTGCAAGACGCATATATCGTCGCAGCGAGCCGCACGCCGATCGGCAAGGCGCCGCGCGGCGTGTTCAAGAACACGCGCCCGGATGAGCTGCTGGTGCACGCGATCAAGTCGGCGGTGGCGCAGGTGCCGGGGCTCGATACGTCGGTGATCGAAGACGCGATCATCGGCTGCGCGATTCCCGAAGCGGAGCAGGGCCTGAACGTCGCGCGCATGGGCGCGCTGCTCTCGGGCCTGCCGCAGTCGGTCGGTGGCGTGACGGTCAACCGTTTCTGCGCGTCGGGCATCACCGCGCTCGCGATGGCGGCGGACCGCATTCGCGTCGGCGAAGCGGAAGCGATGATCGCCGGCGGCTGCGAATCGATGAGCATGGTGCCGATGATGGGCAACAAGCCGTCGATGTCGCCGCATATCTTCGATCGCAGCGAAGACTTCGGCATCGCCTACGGCATGGGCCTGACCGCCGAGAAAGTGGCGGAGCGCTGGAAAGTCAGCCGCGAGGCGCAGGACCAGTTCTCGGTCGAATCGCACCGCAAGGCGATCGCCGCGCAGCAGGCCGGCGAATTCAACGACGAGATCGCGGCGTACACGCTCGCGGAGCGCTTCCCCGATCTCGCGACTGGCGAGATCAAGGTGAAGGCGCGTGAAATCGCGCTCGACGAAGGTCCGCGTCCCGATACGTCGCTCGAAGGTCTGGCGAAGCTGCGCGCGGTGTTCGCGGCGAAGGGTTCGGTCACGGCGGGCAACAGCTCGCAGACCTCGGACGGCGCGGGCGCGCTGATCGTCGTGTCGGAAAAGATCCTCAAGCAATTCAACCTGACGCCGCTTGCGCGCTTCGTGAGCTTCGCGGTGCGCGGCGTGCCGCCCGAAATCATGGGCATCGGCCCGAAGGAAGCGATTCCGGCCGCGCTCAAGGCCGCGGGCTTGAAGCAGGACGACATCGACTGGATCGAGCTGAACGAAGCATTCGCGGCGCAATCGCTTGCCGTGATTCAGGACCTCGGTCTCGATCCTTCGAAGGTCAACCCGCTCGGCGGCGCGATCGCGCTTGGCCACCCGCTCGGCGCGACGGGCGCGATCCGCGCGTCGACGGTCGTTCACGGCCTGCGCCGCCGCAACCTGAAGTACGGCATGGTGACGATGTGCGTCGGCACCGGCATGGGCGCGGCGGGCATCATCGAGCGTCTGTAAGCACGGCATTGCACTGACTACGGTTCGCGTGCGTCGGGACGAAACCCGGAGTGCGCGGACCGTTTTTTATTTAGCAGCAGGAACTGCAGGCAAGGAGACAACGATGGACATCCTGATCGAACACGCCGAAGGCGTGATGACGATGGCGTTCAACCGGCCGGACAAGAAGAACGCGATCACGGCCGCGATGTATCAGACGATGGCCGACGCGCTCGCCGGCGCGGAGGACGATCCGAAAGTGCGCGCGATCGTGATCCGCGGCAGCGTGGGCATCTTCAGCGCGGGCAACGATCTCGAAGACTTCATGAAGCAGCCGCCCAAGGGCGACGACGCGCCGGTGTTCCAGTTCCTGCGGCGCATCAGCACGATGAGCAAGCCGGTGGTGGCGTCGGTGGCGGGCGCTGCGATCGGCATCGGCACGACGCTGCTGTTGCATTGCGACGTCGTCTACGCGGCCGATTCGGCTATGTTCTCGCTCCCGTTCGCGCAGCTCGGGCTGTGCCCGGAAGCGGCTTCGAGCCTCTTGCTGCCGCGCATCGCGGGCTACCAGCTCGCCGCGGAAAAACTGATGCTCGGCGAAGCGTTCGATGCGAGGGAAGCGCACCGCATGGGGATCGTCAACCGCGTGCTGCCGGCGGCGGAAGTCGATGCGTTCGCGCTCGCGCAGGCCGCGAAGCTGGCGGCGCTGCCCGCGTCGTCGCTGCGCGTGACGAAGTCGCTGGTGAAGCACGCAAGCGGGCGCGAGATCGCCGTGCAAATGACCGACGAAGCCGTGCATTTCGCCAAGATGCTGCTTGCGCCCGAAGCGCGCGAGGCGTTCAAGGCGTTCTTCGAGAAGCGCAAGCCGGATTTCAAGCAGTTCGATTGAGAGTGGCTCGCGCGCGGTGGCGGGCGTTGGGCGTTATTGGGTGGTGTCGTAGTCGACGTAGCTCGTCTCGCGGCAAAAGCTCACGAGACGCACGCCCGCCTGCCGCGCGATGGCAATTGCGAGCGACGAAGGCGCTGAAATCGTCGCGACCATCGGAATGCCGACGCGCGCGGCCTTGCGCACCAGCTCGTAGCTCGCGCGGCTCGACAGGAACACGAAGCCGTCGGTCGTATCGGCGCGTTCGAGCACGAGTTGGCCGATGAGCTTGTCGAGCGCGTTGTGGCGCCCGACGTCCTCGAACGCGTGACGGATCGCGCCCTCCGCATCGCACCAGGCGGCGGCATGCAGGCCGCCCGTGAGCCGCGTGAGCGCTTGGTGCGCGGGCAGCTCGCGGGCTGCCCGCGCAATCGCATCGGGCGCAAGGCGCGCGAGAAAGCCGGTATCGGGCACGCGCTCCGGCGCGAGATCGAGCAAGTCGATGCTTTCGATGCCGCACACGCCGCAGCCGGTGCGCCCGGCAAGCGCGCGGCGTCTATCCTTGAGTGCGGCGAACGCCTGCTGCACGACCGTCAATTGCACTTCCGCATGCGGGATCTCGCCCGTGCGCTGCGTCACCTCGATGTCCTGAATGTCGCTGCCGCGCTCGACGATCCCCTCCGAGATCGCAAACCCGACCGCGAACGCTTCCAGATCGCGCGGCGTCGCCATCATCACCGCGTGGGAGATGCCGTTGAAGACGAGCGCGATCGGCCATTCCTGGCCGATCTGATCGGTGACGGATTCGATTGCGCCGGACTGATGCCGGCGCACGTTTTGCTCGATGACGCCGGTCTGCTCGGCGGCTTCCAATGGGTCCAAGTTCACTCCTCGCGCGGCGCGGCGGCGGGTCGCGGCAGCCGTGCCAAAGGCTCGCTTCGTCCGTTATGCGCCGGATAAGGTTCTAAAATACCCCAAGCAGGCAACGCGTGCCGCGTGCGCCGTTTACGAGGACACCGCCATGGGATTGCATGACAAGCCGCTTCTCTTCGATTTCGAAGTGATTTCGTCCGAGAACCTCACCTTTATGCCGATGTCGGTGCGCTTCAATCTCGACCGCTTCGGCCTGCGCATTTCGCTCGCGCAATGGCAGATGCTGCCGCTCGAGGACCGCGCGTTGCTCGCGCGCTTCCCGGTCGAAGATGACAACGACACGGCGATCGAACCGAACTTCGACCACGCCCTCTTCGAGATGATGCGCACGCACGCCAACGTCGAGCCCGACTGGTTTTCGCCGGACGGGTCCCCTGCCTGGCGCAATACTGAAATCGTGCCGGAAGGCGTGCTCAACCAAAGCAGCATCGCGAGCCTCATCGCGCCGACGCCGGAAAAATGGGCGCAACTCGATCCGTTCAAGCGCTATGTGCTGACAAAACTGTCGAGGAAACCTGAGGGCAATCACGATTTCATCCCCGCGATGAAGGAGTTCGGCCTCGCGCCGTGATTTTTTATATCAGCGACCCCTTAATCTTTTCCGAACCGCGCCGTTATCCATGAGTTGGCGCGCAAAGAGCCCGTATTCGTCCGATGAAATGCGAATGTGGGTAAGCCGAGAACGATAGCCGCGCCTGCCTTCTCAGAACGAACGGCGTTCGGTTATCCATGACCTTTTCCTTTTCGAAGCGGCTGCTCATCAATATGGCAGTCGTCGCCGCGGCGGTCGGCGCGAATGCGTTTGTCGCGTACACGCAGATCCGCAGCCAGCGCGCAGCCGATGAGCGCACGGTGCGCTCGATGAGCGTCAAGCACGATCTCGAAGCCTATCGCTCGACGCTAGGCGAAGGGCTCGCCGCACTCGGCAACTTCGAATCGTCGGGCGTGCTGGTGCCGGACGGCTGGCGCGAGAACGTGAAGACGCAGGATCTGACGAACCTCGCGGCTTCCTTGCGTTCCCAACTGACGGGCGAGCCCGACACGACCGCGCCGCTCGACTGGCTGCTCGCGAGCGGCCAGAGCTTCGAGCGCGACACCCAGGCGGCGCTGGCCCACGCGGCGACGCTGCCGAATGCCCCCGCGCGCGTTTGGGCGGCGTCGGCGTACGCGCGGCTCGGCTCGGAGCTGGGCGGCGTCGATACCGCGCTCGCTTTGCTGCGCCAGCGCGAGGACGAGGCGCTCGAGGCCTCGCTCGCCGACTCCGCGCGCTCCACCCGGCGCGCGACCTGGGTGCTGATCTTTACGATGATCGTCGGCAGCGGCTTGCTGATCTACACCTTCGGCATGCGCGAAAGCGCCGCGCGCGCGAAGATTCGCGTCGCGCGGGCGATGCGCCGCAGCGACGAGCGTTTCCGCGAACTGTTCGACGCGCACCCGGTCCCGATGTGGATCTACGATCGCGAGACGCTGCGCTTTCTCGCGGTCAACGCTGCGACGATCCAGCAATACGGGTACGCCGAGGAAGACTTTCTCGCGATGACGTTCCGCGGGATCTGTCCGGCCGATGAAATCCCGCGCCTCGAATCCTATCTGGCGCGCAGCGACGCGTCGCCGCGCCGCGGGCGCGTGAGCGCGGGCGTGTGGCGGCATCGGCGCCGCGACGGCTCGCTGCTCTCAGCCGATATCTCGATCCACGCGCTCACGTTCATGGGCCGCCCGGCGACGTTCGTGCTCGCCGACGACGTGACCGACCAGATCAACGCCGAAGCCGAAGCGCAGCGCTCGACGCAGATGCTCGAAACGGTGATCGACAACATTCCGCAGCGCATCTCGTGGAAGGACCGCGAGCTGCGTTATCTCGGCTGCAACATGACGTTCGCGCGCGACGCGGGGCTTGCGTACCCCGAGCAGGTGGTCGGCAAGACCGACTTCGAACTGCCGTGGAAGGTGGCGGCGGTCGAGTTGCACCGCGCCGACCAGGACGTGATCGCGACCAGTGTGCCGAAGATGAACGTCGAGTTCGACTTGCTGATCGACGGCGCGCACCGCGCGGCGGTGGCGAGCAAGATTCCGCTCACCAATGCCGATGGCGAAGTGATCGGCGTGCTGAGCTCGTACACGGACGTCACCGACCGCAAGCGCTCGGATCTCGCGCTGCGCTTGCAAAGCCGCGCGCTCGACGCGAGCGTCAACGCGATCCTGATCACCGGCCCAGCCGAGGGCGGCCACCTGATCGAATACGTGAACCCGGCGTTCAAGCGGATCACGGGCTACGATCCCGCCGACGTGATCGGTCAGGACTGCCGTTTTCTGCAGCGCGACGACCGCGACCAAGAGGGGCTCATCGTGATTCGCGAGGGGCTCGCGGCGAACCGCGAAGTGAGCGCCGTGCTGCGCAATTACCGCAAGGACGGCGCGCTGTTTTGGAATCAGCTCTTCATCGCGCCGGTGCCGAACGCCGACGGCGAGACCACGCACCACATCGGCGTCATCAACGAAGTGACCGACCTGATCCGCTATCAGGAGCAGCTCGAATACCAGGCGAACTACGACGGCCTGACGCGCCTGCCCAATCGCAATCTGCTGCGCGAGCGGCTGCAGCAGGCGCTCTCGACGTCTCAGCGGCGCAACAAGCGCGTGGCCGTGGTGTTCATCGACCTCGACGGCTTCAAGAACGTCAACGACAGTCTTGGCCACAGCGTCGGCGATCGCCTGCTTGCGGTGGTGGCCGAGCGTCTCGCGAGGAGCGCGCGGGCGAGCGATACCGTCGCGCGCCACGGCGGCGACGAGTTCGTGACCGTGCTGACCGACGTCACCGACGAGCAATCGCTGATCGCGTGGATGGAGCGCGTGCGTGCGGCGATTTCGGAACCGGTGATGCTCGACGGCACCGAGCTATACGTCGGCTGCAGCATGGGCGCTAGCCTCTTCCCGCAGGACGGCGAAGACGCCGAGACGCTGATGAAGAAGGCCGACCTCGCGATGTACCGCGCGAAGGACATGGGCCGCAACACGTTCCAGTTCTATCAGCCGGAGATGAACACGAGCGTCGGCGCGCGCCTGAACCTCGAGCGGCGCTTGCGCCGCGCGCTGCGCGACAACGAATTCCTGCTGCACTACCAGCCGCAGGTCGACATCGCGACGGGCAAGATCGTCGGCATGGAGGCGCTCGTGCGCTGGCTCGACCCCGAGGTCGGGCTCGTCCCGCCGTCCGCGTTCATTCCGGTCGCGGAAGAGAGCGGGCTGATCGGGCCGTTGTCGGAATGGGTGCTGCGCGAAGCGTGCCAGCAGAACAAGGCCTGGCAGGACGCGGGGCTGCCGCCCGCGCGCGTGTCGGTGAACTTGTCGGCGCGGCAGTTTCAGCAGCGCGACATCGCCAAGCTCGTGATGTCGATCCTCGAAGAGACCGGGCTCGAGCCGCAGTATCTCGAGCTCGAGCTGACCGAAAGCATGATCATGCGCAACGCGGAGGAGGCCGTCGTGATGCTCAACGAGCTGCACGCGCTCGGCATCAGCATCGCGATCGACGACTTCGGCACCGGCTATTCGAGCCTCGGCTATCTCAAGCGCTTCCCGGTCGATCGCTTGAAGATCGACCGCTCGTTCGTGTCGGACATCGGCGCCTCGGACGACGACGAGACCATCACGTCGGCCATCATCGCGCTCGCGCACTCGCTGGAGCTGCAGGTGATCGCAGAGGGCGTCGAGACGTCGTCGCAGCTCGACTTCCTGCGCGAGCGCTCATGCCACGAAATGCAGGGCTTTTTCTTCTCCAAGCCGATGCCGCACGACGCGATTCCGGGGCTGCTGCAGCAAGGCATGGCAACGGCGGAGCAAGAAGCGTAAGGCGGCAAGTAACGCGGCAAAGCGGGGGAAGGCAGGCGGCGGCGCGCGGTGAATCCGCGTGCGCGCCGTCGTGAGGTGGGCTTGCGTTTGATTAAGCGAGGTCGGGCAGCTTGCGCGGACGGCGGTCGAGGTCGGTCGCGACGTAGGTCAGCTCGGCTTCGGTGACCTTCACGGTCTCGTCGGCGAGGCTCATGCGCTGCGCGTACACCTCGACCGATACCGTCACCGACGTATTGCCCGTCTTCACGATCTCGGCGTAGAAGCTCAGCAGATCGCCGACGAACACCGGCTGCTTGAAGATGAACGAGTTGACCGCGACGGTCGCGACGCGGCCGTTGGCGCGGCGGCTCGCGGGAATCGAGCCGGCGATGTCGACTTGCGCCATGATCCAGCCGCCGAACACGTCGCCATGGACGTTCGCGTCCGAAGGCTGCGGCACGACGCGCAGCGCGCACGGTTTTTGCGGAAGCGGAGGGGTGGTGGTCATCGAGGGTTCCAGTTGAAAAGAGACGTCGGCAAGAAGCGCTGGGCGCGGTGAGCGGGCATCGCCGCGCATCGCGACAGGCGCGCCGGACAGGGCGGTTCGCTCGGCCCGAGGCTACGGAAAGCGGCGCCAGTCGGCTTCTGCGACAATAGTAGAGCGTTGGAATTGTACGGGAAACTATGCGTTCCAACTAAGGCGGCACGCCGAGCACACTCTGTTCGCATGCTCGTTTTTGACGGGCATCATCCGCACGTCATTCGAACCCGGCTAGCGCTTAAGACGTTCCGTCCTCTTCGCCGCCTTCTTTGCCGCTCGCTTTCTTCCGATCATGCGCCGCTATTCCGCCCCCTCCGAACCCGCGCCCGTCTCGGCCGGACCACGCAACGACTGGCAGACGATCCTCTCGCTGATGCCGTATCTCGCGACGTACAGGTGGCGCGTCGCTCTGGCGCTATCGTGCTTGATCGGCGCGAAGGTGGCGAACCTGGGCGTGCCGATCGTGATGAAGCGGATCGTCGACAGCCTCGCTTCGATCCGCCATTTGACCGCGCTCGGCCGCGCGCAGCACGATCCGGCGATCGTGCTCGCGGGAGGGCTCGGGCTTCTCGTCGTCGCCTATGCGGTCGTGCGGCTGTCGACATCGATGTTCACCGAGTTGCGCGAGATCCTCTTTTCGAAAGTGACCGAGAGCGCGGTGCGCCAGCTCGCGCTGAAGGTGTTCCGCCATCTGCATGCGTTGTCGCTGCGGTTTCACCTCGACCGGCAGACCGGCGGCATGTCGCGCGATATCGAGCGCGGCACGCGGGGCATCCAGCAGCTCATTTCGTATTCGCTCTACAGCATCCTGCCGACGCTCGTCGAAGTCGGCCTCGTGCTCGGTTTCCTCGCCGTCAAATACGACGCGTACTACGCGATCATCACGGGCATTGCGCTCGTCACGTACATCGTGTTTACGATCAAGGTCACCGAATGGCGCACGCACTTTCGGCGCACGATGAACGAGCTCGATTCGCGAGCGAACTCGCGGGCGATCGATTCGCTGCTCAATTACGAAACGGTCAAGTATTTCGGCAACGAGGAGTGGGAAGCGCAGCGTTACGACGAGAACTTAAAGCGCTATCGCGCGGCGGCGATCAAGTCGCAGAACTCGCTGTCGTTTCTGAACTTCGGGCAGCAGGCGATCATCGGCACGGGGCTCGTGTTCATCCTGTGGCGCGCGACGCAAGGCGTGATGGCAGGACGCCTTACGCTCGGCGATCTCGTGCTGATCAACACGTTCATGCTGCAGCTCTATATCCCGCTGAATTTTCTGGGCGTGGTCTACCGCGAGCTCAAGCAAAGCCTGACCGACATGGACCGCATGTTCACGCTGCTCGGCGCCGCGCGCGAAGTGCCCGATGCGCCGGGCGCGCCGGCGTTGTCGGTGAAGGGCGGCGAAGTGCGCTTCGAGAACGTGAGCTTTGCCTATGAGGCCGCGCGGCAGATTCTCTTCGACGTGAGCTTCACGATTCCCGCCGGCACGACGACGGCCGTGGTCGGCCATAGCGGCTCGGGCAAATCGACGCTCGCGAGGCTCATGTTCCGCTTCTACGATCTGGACCGCACGGCAGGCGGCGCGATCAAGATCGACGGCCAGGACATTCGCGGCGTGACGCAGGATTCGCTGCGCGCATCGATCGGCATCGTGCCGCAGGACACGGTGCTCTTCAACGATTCGATCTACTACAACATCGCGTACGGACGGCCGACGGCCACGCGCGACGAAGTGATCGCGGCGGCGCGCGCGGCGCACATCCACGAGTTCATCGAGGGGCTGCCGAAGGGATACGACACGCCGGTCGGCGAGCGCGGCTTGAAGCTGTCGGGCGGCGAGAAGCAGCGTGTCGCGATCGCGCGCACGATCCTCAAGAACCCGCCGATTCTGCTGTTCGACGAGGCGACGTCGGCGCTCGATTCGCGCTCTGAGCGCGCGATCCAGCAGGAGCTCGACCATATCGCGCGCGAACGCACGACACTCGTCATCGCGCACCGTCTATCGACGGTTGTGCACGCGCAGCAGATCATCGTGATGGATCGCGGCAGGATCGTCGAGCGGGGCACCCATGCGGACCTGTTGCGCGCGGGCGGGCTGTTCGCGCAGATGTGGGCGCTGCAGCAGCAGCGCGCGGCGTCGCAAGGCGAGACGACGCCCGGTTCGGAGCCGCCCGTTAGCGGGGAAAACCCCGCGGAAGACCCGCTCGAGAGCGCAGCGTCTCGTCCAGCGCCTTGAGCTGCGCGGGCGTGCCGACGTTCTCCCACGGACCTTCGTAAAGCTCGCCGCTCACGCGTCCCGCGCCGATGGCCTCGCGATAGTAGGGCGTCAGCGCCCGCCGCGTGCCGCGAGGCAAATCGCGGAACATCCGCGTGTCGTAGAGCGCGATGCTGCCGAATGTGCAGCGCGGCGCACCGTCGAGCGACACCGTGCCGTCAGCAAGCACGAAGTCGCCCGCCGGATGAAACGCGGGGTTCGGGACCATCACGAGATGCATGCCCGGCTCGCCGGCCGAGGCCATTCGCGATGCGTGCTCGCGCAAGCGCGCGTAGTCGAAATCGCAATACACGTCGCCGGCCACGCCGACGAAAACCTGCGGCGCGCCGGCGTCTTCGAGGAGCGGCAGCGCCTGCGCAATGCCGCCGGCCGTTTCGAGCGCTTCGCCTTCCGCTGAATAAACGAGCCGCAGGCCCCAGCGCGAGCCGTCGCCGAGCGCGCTTTCGATCTGCTCGCCGAGCCACGCGTGATTGATCACGATCGTGTCGAACCCGGCGCCGGCCAGGCGTTCGATCTGCCAGACGATCAGCGGTTTGCCGCCCGCTTCGAGCAGCGGCTTCGGGCAGGTGTCGGTGAGCGGGCGCATCCGGTCGCCGCGCCCGGCCGCGAAGATCATCGCTTTGTTGAGGGTTTGCGCCATCGTTTTTTAGAACGTGTAGCCGACTTCGGTTGCGCGGCCCGCGAGGTCGTCGAGCAGCTTCGCGAAGGCGCTGAGCGGGCGATAGCGCTCGCTGACCTTGCGCGCGTAATCGAGGAAGCGAGGCAGGTCGGCAAGGTAGTGCGGCTTGCCGTCGCGATAGTTGATGCGGGCGAAGAGTCCCAGCACCTTGATGTGCCGCTGCAGGCCCATCCATTCGAGCTGACGGTAGAACTCGCCGAAGTCGGCGTCGACCGGAAGCCCTGCCTTTCTCGCGCGTTCCCAGTAGTAGGCGAAGCAGTCGAGCTCGAACTCTTCGTCCCAGCTGATGAACGCATCGCGCAGGAGCGACGCCACGTCGTAGGTGATCGGGCCGTACACCGCATCCTGAAAGTCGAGCACGCCGGGGTTCGGCTCTGCGATCATCAGGTTGCGCGGCATGAAATCGCGCAGCATGTAGACCTGCGGTTGCGCGCGTGCGCTAGCGATCAACAGCGCAAACGTGCGGTCGAGCACCTCGCGCTGGTGCGCCTCGAGCGTGCGATCGAGGTGCCGCCCCACGTACCACTCGGGCATCAGCTCCATTTCGCGGCGCAGGAACGCTTCGTCGAACGGCGGCAGCACGCCTTCGCGCGACGCGAGCTGCCAGCGGATCAGCGTATCGAGCGCCTCGCGCATGAGCGGCCGCGCGGCCGCGGTGTCGTTCGGATCGAGCTTCGCGATGTACGACTGCGTGCCAAGATCGGTCACGAGCATGAAACCTTGTTCGAGATCACATTCCAGCACCGTCGGCACGTGCACGTCGGCCGCGGCGAGCATGTGCGCAACGTCAACGAATTCGCGGCATTTTTCGGGCGGCGGCGCATCGACGGCGATCAGCGTTGCACCGTGCGCGCCGGCGCTGTCGAGCCTGAAATACCGGCGAAAACTGGCGTCTGACGAGGCGGGGACTAGCGAATTGACGTCGAGAAGGTAGCGTTGATCTAGCGAGGACAACCAGTTCGTAAGGTGTTCGCGGCGGGAATCGGCTGGAGTCGGCGTCATAAAATGGGGGAGCAAAACATCTTGCCATATAATACCCCACGACTTTTTTGACGCGCCCCGTGTTCGGCCTTCGCACGGTTCTCACGATGTCAGTTTAACTGCCCGCTGTATCGCCCGATCGATCACTCCTCTTTCGTGCGCACTCAGACCGCCGCGTCCTCGCCGGGCGGGCGGCTCTTCGTGTGACCACAATGCTTGGCTGCCGGGCCGATTCGCCAAATAATACATGCCGCCAAGACAGCTTTTCCCAACGACGAACCCCTCCAGCGATGCGCCGCCGCGCAAAAGGCGGCTCGTCGCGGCGTTGATCGCCGTGCCGGGCCTGCTGCCGTCGGTATCGAGCGCACAGCTTTCGGGCGCCGCCGCCCAGCCGCAACCGATCGACGCGCCGTGGGGCCTGCGGCTCGCCCCGCAGCTCGAAGAGCATCCGGTGACGCCGGGCGACAAGCCCGCCACCTTCGTGCTCGGCGACCAGGCGAGCGGCACCACCGATCAGGACATGGCCGCGAAAGGCTCCGCCGAGATTCGCCGCAATGTCACGGTGATCAAGGCGGACGCGCTGCACTACGACGAAGACACCGACATGGCCGATGCCTACGGCACGGTGCGCGTGATCAACAATGGCGTGTCGTTCGCCGGTCCGGAAGCGCATTTGAAGGTGGACTCGAACCAGGGCTACATGCCGACGCCGAAGTACCACTTCAACCTCTCAGGCGGGACGGGCAGCGCCAAGCAAGTGCAGTTGCTCGACGGCGAGCGGTCGATTTTTCAGGACGCCACCTATACGGCGTGCCAGTGTGCGAATCCGGCGTGGTACATCCGGGGCAGCGAATTCGAGTTCGATACGGGCGCGGATGAAGGCGTTGGCCATAACGCCGTGGTGTTCTTCCAGGGCGTGCCGATTTTCGCGAGCCCGTGGCTGTCGTTTCCGCTTTCCGACGCGCGCCGAAGCGGCCTCTTGCCGCCGACGTGGTCGACGGGCGGGAGCAATGGCTTCGAGCTTTCGGTGCCTTATTACTTCAACATCGCGCCGAATCGGGATCTGTTGCTGACCCCGACGATCATCTCGAAGCGCGGCCTGGAGACGGAGGCGCAGTTCCGCTATCTGTCGCCGACGTATTCCGGCTCGATCACGGGCATCTTCCTGCCCGATGACTCGATCACGAAGACGAACCGTTACTCGATCTCGATCAACCACAACCAGAACTTCGGCAACGGGTTCGGTGGGTACATCTACTACAACCGGGTTTCGGATAACACGTTTCCCGAGGATCTGGGCTCGTCGACGGCGCAGATCATCAACGGCACGCAGCTGCTGTATCAGCAGGAAGCCGGGCTGACCTACAACAACGGTCCGTGGTCCGTGCTGACGCGCGTGCAGGACTGGCAGACGCTTTACCCGTCGGTGGCGCCCTATGGCCGCGAGCCGGAGCTGAACGTCAAGTACCAGAAGTACAACGTCGGCGGCTTCGACTTCGGCGCTACGGCCGACTACACGCGCTTCACGATCACGACGCAGGACACGACCCAGGGCGATCGTTTCACCTTCGATCCGTATCTGTCGTATTCGCTCGTCGGCCCCGGCTACTTCGTGACGCCGAAGGTGCAGTGGCACTTCGCGTCTTACCAGCTCAGCACGATCGGCTTGAGCCAGACCGGCCAGGCCCCGCTTGCCGGGCAGCCGAAGAACTTCACCGAGCAAGTCCCGACGTTCTCGTTCGATTCGGGGCTGATCTTCGAACGCTCGGTGCGGCTCTTCGGCGATGATTACATCCAGACGCTCGAGCCGCGTCTGTACTACGTCTACACGCCGTATCACAACCAGGATTTCGCGCCGCTCTTCGACACGGCGGAAGCGGACTTCGGGCTCGCCGAAATCTTCACGCCGAACACGTTCGTCGGCGGCGACCGCGTGGCCGACGCCAATCGCATCACGGCGGCGATCACGACGCGCTTCATCAATCCGGCGACTGGCGACGAGCGCTCGCGCTTCGTTCTCGCGCAGGAATACTATTTCCGGGATCAGCAAGTCACGCTGCTGCCGGGCGAGACGCCCACGCAGGCGACGCGCTCGGATCTGATCGCTGGGGCGTCGATCAAGCTGGGGAGCGCTTTCGCGTCGGAAACGGCCGTCCAATATAATGCGGACAACAGCCAGCTCCGGCAGGCCGTCGCGAGTTTTGCGTATAGCCCGGAAGCGGGCAAGATCCTCAACTTCGCGTATCGCTATACGCGCGCGGACACCACGCTCGACTACACGCCGGTCCGGCAGATCACGATTTCCGCGCAGTGGCCGCTCACGCATCATTTTTATGGCGTCGCGCGCATCAACTACGATCTGGCCGGGCATTCCTTAGTCGATAGCCTGGTCGGGTTGCAGTACGATGCGGACTGCTGGACGCTGGGTCTCGGCGTTCAGCGCTACGCGGACGGCGTGAGTTCGAACGGGAATCCGACTCAGGGAACGAAGTACCTGATGCAGCTCACGCTCAAGGGCTTGTCCAACGTCGACAACGGCTTGGTCCAGTCCTTCCGCGCAGGCGTGCGGGGATACACGCCGCTGCCGCCGCCGCCGCCGCCCGAGGCGCGGTTCACTGACTATGAATGAGCATGGTCCGACACGGGCGACATGCGATCGAACGGGCGGGACGAGCCCGATATCATTGGAGTAGCTGTGGGAATCATGAAGAATCTTCGTTTGGCAACGCTTGCGGCCAGTCTTGGCTTTGCCGCCGCGGCCGCCTTTTTGCCGGTGTCGAGCGCATTCGCTCAAGCGTTGGGCTCGACGAGCGGCCAGACGGCGGATTCCGTCGCTGCCGTCGTCAATAACGACGTCATCACGCAGCGCGAGCTCGATCAACGGGTCGGTCTGATCACTCGGCGTCTGCAGCAGCAGAACGCGCCGGTGCCGCCGCTCGACCAATTGCGCGCCCAGGTGCTGAATCAGATGGTGCTCGAGCGCATCCAGATCGAGAAGGCCAATGAAGACGGCATCAAGATCAGCGATGCCGAAGTGCAGACCACGCTGCAGAAGCTCGCGGCGGCGAACAACATGCAGGTGGAGATGTACCGCGCTCGTCTCGAGGCCGAAGGGGTGCCCTGGTCGGTGTTCACGCGCGACGCGCGCACCGAGCTGACACTCTCGCGTCTGCGCGAGAAGGAAGTCGACAGCAAGATCACGGTCTCGGACGCCGAAGTCGCGAACTACATTGCGAGCCAGCGTGGGCCGGCCGAGAAAGTGCAGCTCGATCTGCACCTCGATCACATTCTGGTCAAGGTGCCGGCCAATGCGGCGCAAGCCGATCTAGACGCGGCGCAGAAAAAGGCTCAAGCGATCCTGCAGCAAGCCACGGCGCCCGGCGCGAAGTTCGAATCGCTCGCGAAGGACAACTCCCAGGCCGACGACGCGAAGAAGGGCGGCGACATGGGCTTCGTGCCGCAGTCGAAACTGCCGGCCGATTTCGTCAGTGCGGCGTCGCAGTTGCGTCCCGGCCAAGTGAGCCCCGATCTGATCCGCACCGCCGACGGCTTTGAAATCGTGAAGCTGGTCGATCGCCGCGCAGGCCAGGGCGGCAACGCCTCCGATGCGCCGAAGCTCGTGCAGACGCACGTGCGGCACATTCTGCTGCGTGTCGGCGATGGTTTGTCCGAGCCTGAAGCTCGCCGGAAGATGCTCGATATCCGCCAGCAGATCGAGGCCGGCGGCGATTTCGCGAAATTCGCGAGCTCGTACTCGCAGGACGGCTCGGCATCGCAAGGTGGCGACCTCGGATGGATCAGCCCGGGCGAGACCGTACCTGACTTCGAACGCGCGATGAACAACCTGAAGGACGGCGAGATCAGCGAACCGGTGCGCAGCGAATACGGCTATCACTTGATCCAGGTGCTCGGCCGTCGCGAAGCAGAAGGGTCGGTCGCGCAGCAAATGGACCTCGCGCGTCAAGCGATCGGCCAGCGCAAGGCCGAACAAGCCTATGCTGACTGGCTGCGCGAACTGCGCGATTCCGCGTACGTGCAATACAAGGGTGATCTCGCGGCCCTGCAACAACAGCAGCAGTAATCCATTCGATGACCGCCGCCTCCCGCAAGCCCTTGCAAATCGCGATCACGACGGGCGAGCCCGCCGGGGTCGGGCCTGAGCTGACGGCCCAGGCGCTGGCGGCTGCGGCGGCGCATTGGCCCGACGCGCAATTCACCGTCCTCGGCGATGCGGGGCTGCTCGAAGCGCGGGCGAAGGCGGTCGGCGTCGATTGGGCTCATCTCACCGGCGGCACGCGCGTGCGTGTCGCGCACCGGCCGCTGGCGGTGGCCGCGCAGGCCGGCAAGCTCGACGCGGCAAACGGCCGTTACGTGCTCGGCCTGCTCGACGACGCCATCGACGGCGCCGTGGCCGGCACCTTCGACGCAATCGTGACCGCGCCGCTGCAAAAGAGCACGATCAACGACGCCGGCGTGCCGTTCACCGGCCACACCGAATATCTCGCCGAGCGCACGCGCACGCCACGCGTCGTGATGATGCTGGCGGGCACCGGCGCGCGGCCGCTGCGCGTCGCGCTGGCGACGACGCATCTGCCGCTCAAGGACGTATCGGCGGCGCTGACGATCGACGGCTTGCTCGAAACACTCGCGATCATCGACCACGACTTGCGGCGCGATTTCGGCCTGCCGGTGCCGCGCATTCTCGTGACCGGTCTGAACCCGCACGCAGGCGAAAACGGCTATCTGGGCCACGAGGAAATCGACGTGATTTCCCCCGCGCTCAAGCTCGCCGCCGAACGCGGCATCGACGCGCGCGGCCCGTATCCCGCCGATACGCTGTTCCAGCCGCGCTACCTCGAAGGGGCCGACTGCGTGCTCGCGATGTTCCACGATCAAGGTCTGCCGGTGCTCAAGTACGCGACCTTCGGCGAGGGCGTCAACATCACGCTCGGTCTGCCGATCATCCGCACGTCGGTCGATCATGGCACCGCGCTCGATCTCGCGGGCACGGGGCGCGCCGATGCAGGCAGCCTGATCGCGGCGATCGACGCGGCCGTCTCGATGGCGCGCAACCGGCGCGGCGCCTGAGTTTTCCTATTCCGTTTCTCTTCGATTTCGATGTCCACTAGCAGACAGCACCAAGGCCATTTCGCGCGCAAGCGGTTCGGGCAGAACTTCCTGGTCGACCTGGGCGTGATCGATTCGATCGTCGACGTGATTCGTCCGCAGCGCGGCGAACGGATGGTCGAGATCGGGCCGGGCCTGGGCGCGCTCACCGAGCCGCTGATCGAGCGGCTCGCGACCCCGGAAGCGCCGCTGCATGCGGTCGAACTGGATCGCGATCTGATCGTGCGTCTCAAGAAGAAATTCGGCGACCTGCTCGAGCTGCACGCGGGCGATGCGCTCGCTTTCGACTTCGGCTCGCTGGCGGCACCCGGCGTGGCCGTCGATAAGCCGACGCTGCGCATCGTCGGCAATTTGCCGTACAACATCTCGAGCCCGCTGCTGTTCCATCTGACGACGTTCGCGCCGGTCGTAATCGATCAGCACTTCATGCTGCAGAACGAGGTGGTCGAACGGATGGTGGCCGAGCCGGGCAGCAAGGAGTTCGGGCGGCTGTCCGTGATGCTCCAGTATCGCTACGTGATCGACAAGCTCATCGACGTCCCGCCTGAAGCGTTTCAGCCGCCGCCCAAGGTGGATTCGGCGATCGTGCGGATGATTCCGTATGCGCCGCACGAACTCGCGCCGGTCGATCCGGCCGTGCTCGGCGAAGTCGTGACGGCGGCGTTCTCGCAACGGCGCAAGATGCTGCGCAATACGCTTTCGGCTTACCGCGATGCGGTCGATTTCGAGGCGCTCGGTTTCGATCTCGCCCGGCGTGCCGAAGACGTGCCAGTGGATGAGTACGTGCGCGTCGCGCAGGTGGTGGCTGCGGGTGCAACGCCCGCAGCGTAATAAGCGCTGCCGGGCGTTTAGCGCTTGCGCGGCGCTGGCGAATTCACGATCAAAATCCCGATCAGCACGAGCGCGGCCGCAACCAGGAATCGGCCGCTGAACGACTCGTCGAGCAGCACGACCCCGAAGCTCACGCCGAACAGCGGCGTCAGAAACGAGAACACCGAAAGTCTCGACGCCATATAGCGCTTGAGCAACCAGAACCACGTCAGATAGCTGACGAAAGCGACGATCACCGCTTGATACGCGAGGCTCGCGAGCGCGATCGGCGTGACGTGGTCGACATGCCCCTCGCCTAGCACGTACGCCAGCGCGAGCAGCACGACCGCCGACACGGCCAGCTGATAGAACAGCGTCTTGCTCGCGCTCGAATGCGACAGCGACGTGGCGCGCACGACAACCGTAGTCGCAGCCCAAAAGACGCCCGCGAGCACGCCGAGCGCATCGCCGATCAATCCCGTCAGCATCGACGAACTGGGCGCGGGCGCGCGTGCGAAACCGTCCGCGAACGCGAGCGCCATTCCCGCGAATGCCATGCCGATGCCGAGCCACTGCGCGCGGCGCATGCGTTCGCCTGCGACGAACGCGTGCAGCCCGAGTGCAGTGAAGCATGGCGCGGTGTAGAGGAACACGGCCATGCGAGAGGCGCTCGTCAACGTCAGGCCGATGAAGATGCAGATGAACTCGCCCGCGAACAGCAGGCCTGCTAAGAGCCCGGCGCCGAGTGTGCCGTCGTCGCGAAAGAGCGGCGTGCGCTGCGAGCGCGCCCAGGCCCAGACGAGCACCGTCGCGATTGCCGATCGCAAACCGGCTTGGAACATGGGACCGAGCGCTGTGTTCGTACTCTTGATGGCGACTTGCTGGAATCCCCAGATCGCGCACAGCACGACCATCAGCATGACGGCAAAGCCGTCCAGCGGACGGCGCGTGGAGATTGCAGCAGTGTTCATTGTTGGATTGTCGTAGTGGAGCAGGCGCGGCTCAGTCATGCTGGGTCCTGCCGCGAGCCCGGGTGAACGGCCTAGTACGATAGCAAATCGATGCGCGCCTGAGTCAAAGGCCCACCGGTATCAGGGTTGCGTCGCGCGAGATGAGCAACGGTGCGGGTCTCAAGCAGCGCCGCGGCTTTCTTGATACATTCGCTTTTTTGACGAACCGAATCGGAGTGCAAGATGCGTTTGCTTCACACGATGCTGAGAGTCGGCGACATGGATCGCTCGATCGCTTTCTACACCGAACTGCTCGGCATGAAACTGCTGCGCCGCGATGACTATCCCGAAGGCAAGTTCACGCTGGCATTCGTCGGCTACACGGAGGAGAGCGAAGGCGCGGTGCTGGAGCTGACTCACAACTGGGACACGAGCGCCTACGATATCGGCACGGCCTTTGGCCATCTGGCGATCGAGGTCGAGGATGCGTACGCCGCCTGCGAAAAGATCAAGGCCCAAGGCGGAACGGTCGTGCGCGAAGCGGGCCCGATGAAGCACGGCACGACGGTGATCGCCTTCATCACCGATCCCGACGGCTACAAGATCGAGTTCATCCAGAAGAAGCGCTGATCGACGAACTCAGCGCTCAAAGCGCGGGCAGCAGCTCAGGCGGATGATGCTTGAGCGTATGCCGCGCTTCGCGGAACTCGGGGAAGATCGACTCGACCGTTTGCCAGAATCGCGGGCTGTGGTTCATCTCGCGCAAGTGTGCGAGTTCGTGCGCGACAACGTAATCGATGATCGACAGCGGAAAGTGAATCAGCCGCCAGTTGAGCCGGATCTTCCCGTCACTCGAACAACTGCCCCAGCGCGTCGCCGCCGACGATAGCGCATACGCCCTGAAGTTCACCCCGAGCTTGTCCGCGTAGATCGCGAGGCGCTCGCCGAAGAGACGCTTCGCCTCGCCTTGCAGCCAGCCTTGCACGCGGTCCTTGATCTGCTGCTCTTCCGCATGCGCGGGCAGCGGGAGCGCAAGCGTTGCGTGCTCCGCATCGAACGCCAGCGCGCCATGCGGCGACGCGAGCGTAAGGCTCACCGGCTTGCCCAAGTACGGAATCTGCGCGCCTTCCTTCCAGTCGATGCGCGGCAGCGCGCGCTGCTCGACGCGCGTTTGCCATTCGGCGAGCTTGGCGAAAATCCAGCGTTCCTTTTCGACGATCGCCACTTCGATATCGGCGAGCGTGACCCAACGCGGCGCGGTGATCGCGAGACCGCTGCCGTCGATCGAGAAGCCGATCGTGCGGCGCGACGAGCGCTTGAGCCGGTAGTCGAGCGTGCGGCCGTTGATCGTGAGGCGCCGCATGCGCGAGCCGTCAGGCGCGGGCGGTGCTAAGGACGAGGGAGGCTTGGTCGGCGAAGAGGGCGAGTCGGCGGCCGGCTCTCCGAAGAGCGGCAGGTCGAGTTGCCGGCTGTCGAGCGCCGCGGCGGGCCGCGGCGTGGAGGGCTTGTGCATCGATTTTGCTTCGCGCTAAAGCGCGCCGCGAGCGGCGCGGGCGCGTCAGATCCGGGCGGTGGCGGCCGTGCTGGCCGTATCACGGTAGGCGGCGGGATCGATGCGGCGCATTTCCGTTTCGATCCACGATTCGACGCGCGTGTTGACTTCGTCGGGCGTGAGCCCCGTTGTCTCAATCGGCTTGCCGATCGACACCGTGACTATACCCGGATATTTAATGAACGAGTTGCGCGGCCATACGTGTCCCGCATTGTGTGCGATCGGCACGACCGGCACGCCCGCTTCGATAGCAAAACGCGGGCCGCCCGTCTTGTACTTGCCTTGCTTGCCGACTGGAATGCGCGTGCCCTCGGGGAACATGATGACCCACGCGCCTTCGTCCATGCGCAGGCGCCCTTGCTTGATCACGGATACGAACGCGTTCTTGCCTTCCTTGCGGTTGATGTGAACCATCTTGAGCATGCCGAGCGCCCAGCCGAAGAACGGCACGTAAAGCAGTTCGCGCTTGAAGACGTAGCACAGCGGCCGCGGCATCAGCGCCGGAAACGCCAGCGTCTCCCACGCCGATTGATGCTTGGAGAGGAGGACGGCGGGACCGTCAGGCAGGTTTTCGAATCCCTCAATCCGGTAGCGGATGCCGTTCAGATGCCGCACCACCGCGAGCGTCGTGCGGCACCAGCCCACCGCCATCCAGTAGCGCCGGTCCGCGTGCATGAACGGGAACGCGATGAAGCACGCGGTCGCGTACGGCACGGTGAAAACGATGAAGTAGATGAAGAGCAATAGGGAGCGGAGAAAGCGCATCGGTATGACGAAATCGGTGTGACTAGGTGAAAGAAGCGCTGGTCCGCGTCACTCGTGTTCTTCGGAGAGGAAGTCGAGCGCGAACGATTTCAGGTCGTTGTGGATCTTCGTGCCTTCGGGCAGGCCGCCGGCGGCGAGCGTCGCTTTGCCCTTGCCGGTCAGCACCAGATGCGTCGGAAAACCGAGCGCTGCTCCGGCTTGCAAATCGCGCAGCGAATCGCCGACGACCGGCGTGACTTCCGGTGCGATCTCGAAGCGCTCGGCGATCGCCTTCAGCATGCCGGGCTGCGGCTTCCTGCATTCGCAGTTGTCGTCGGCCGTGTGAGGGCAGAAGAACACCGCGTCGATGCGTCCGCCCGCCGCCGCGACGGCCTTCTGCATCTTCACGTGCATCGCGTTGAGCGCGGCCATGTCGAACAGGCCGCGCCCGATGCCCGACTGGTTCGTCGCGACGGCCACGCGGTAGCCGTGCTGATTCAGCCGGGCGATCGCTTCGAGGCTGCCGGGAATTGCGACCCATTCGTCCGGCGATTTGATGAACGCGTCCGAATCGACGTTGATCACGCCGTCGCGATCGAGAATCACCAGCTTCTTGTTTGCGCTCGTAGGCATGTCTTCAGTCTCAGGCCGCGAGTTTGGAGATGTCGGCGACGCAGTTCATCTGGGAGTGCAGTGCGCCGAGCAAGGCCAGACGGTTCGCGCGCAACGCCGGGTCTTCGGCGTTGACCATCACGTCGTTGAAGAAAGTGTCGACCGGATCGCGCAGCGCGGCCAGTGCCGACAGCGCGCGCGTGTAGTCGCGCTGCGCGAGTTGCGACTGGACGTGCGGCGTGACTTGGTCGAGCTGGGCGTTCAACACCTTTTCCGCTTCTTCGACGAGCAGCGAGATCTGCACCGCGCGGTTCGCCTTGTCGCCGGCGGTTGCAGCGGACACCGTTTCCACTTCCGACTTCTTCAGGATATTCGAAATCCGCTTGTTTGCCGCGGCGAGCGCGCTGGCTTCGGGCAAGGCCGCGAATTCGCGCACGGCGTCGAGACGCGCGACGACGTCGTCGAGGCGCGTCGGGTTCAGGCTCAGCACGGCGTCGATTTCGCCCGCCGCGTAGCCGCGCTCGCGCAGGAGGCCGCGCAGGCGGTCCATGAAGAACGCGTAGAGCGCGTCGACCGGATCGGCGACTTGCGACTCGCCCGCAAAGCGCGCGTACGCGACGCGCAGCAGCGAGACGATATCGATAGGCAGCTGCTTTTCGACAAGGATGCGCAGCACGCCGAGCGCGTGGCGGCGCAGCGCGAACGGATCTTTTTCGCCCGTGGGCTGCAAGCCGATGCCCCAGATGCCGACGAGTGTCTCGAGCTTGTCGGCGAGTGCGACGATGGTGCCGGTCGGCGTCGACGGCAGCGCGTCGCCGGAGAAACGCGGCTGGTAGTGCTCGGCGCAGGCGAGTGCGACTTCTTCGTGCTCGCCGTCGTGGCGCGCGTAGTACGTGCCCATCGTGCCTTGCAGCTCGGGGAATTCGCCGACCATGTCGGTCAGCAAATCCGCCTTCGCCAGATGCGCGGCGCGCGCCGCGAGCGTGGCATCGGCGCCCGCGAGCGGGGCGATTTCGCGCGCCAGCGTTTCGACGCGTTCGACACGCTTCAACTGCGAGCCAAGCTTGTTGTGATAGACGACGTTCGCGAGCAGCGGCACGCGCGCGGCGAGCGGCTTCTTCTTGTCCTGCTCGAAGAAGAACTTCGCATCGGCCAGGCGCGGACGCACGACGCGCTCGTTGCCTTCGACGATGTCGCCCGGCGTCGCGGTCGCGATGTTCGAGACGATCAGGAAGCGCGAGCGCAGCTTGCCGGCTTTATCGGTGAGCGCGAAATACTTCTGGTTGGTCTGCATCGTGAGGATCAGGCATTCCTGCGGCACTTGCAGGAACTCGTCCTCGAAACGGCATGCGTACACGACCGGCCATTCGACGAGCGAGGCCACTTCGTCGAGCAGCGAATCGGGCATCACGACTTCATCACCGTCGGCCTGAGCGAGCAATTGCTCGCGAATCGTCTGCTTGCGCTCGCCGAAGTTGGCGATCACGTGGCCCTTCGTGCGCAGCGTCAGAGCGTAGTGATCAGCGTGCAGGATCGCGACGAGCCCTTCCGACAGGAAGCGGTGGCCGAGCGTCGTATCGCCGGCATCGATGCCGAATGCGCTGACGGGCACGACCTTCTCGCCGTGCAGCACGGTCAAGCGCTGCACCGGACGCACGAACTGCACGTTCGCGCCGTCCGGGCGCTGATACGTCATGACCTTCGGGATCGGCAGCTTGTTGATCGAGGTGGCTTCGTCGAGCGCGGCCTGCAGGCCGTCGGCGAGCGTCGCGCCCGGCGCCGCGTAGCGCAGGAAGAACGCTTCGGCCTTGCCGTCCGATGCGCGTTCGAGATCGCTTACCGCGACATCGGGAAACCCGAGCGCCGCGAGCTTTTTCGCGAGCGGGGCAGTGGGCTGGCCGTTCGCATCGAGCGCGACCGACACCGGCAGCACTTTTTCGCGCACTTGCTTTTCCGGCGCGACCTCGCGCACGTTCTTGACGACGACGCCGAGGCGGCGCGGCGTGGCGAAGCTCTCGAACGACGGCTCGCCGTCGATCAGGTCGCGCGCGGCGAGCCGCTCGACGAGGCTCGAGGCAAACGCATCGCCAAGGCGCGCGAGGGCCTTCGGCGGCAGCTCTTCGGTCAGCAGTTCGACGAGCAGGGTGGCTTGATGGGCTTGAGTCATTTCTATGTAATCTCGTCAGTCCTGGTCGATCTTGCGTTCGACTTTGAGCGGCGGCGCCCACGCGGGCATCGCGGCGTCCTGTGCGTCGGTGGTGAGGCCGGGCACGCCGTGCACGGGGTTGCCGAGCATCGGGAAGCCGAGCTTCTCGCGCGAATCGTAGTAAGCCTGCGCGACGAGGCGCGACAGCGCGCGAATGCGGCCGATATACGCCGCGCGTTCCGTTACCGAGATCGCGCCGCGCGCGTCGAGCAGATTGAACGTGTGCGCTGCCTTCAGCACGAGTTCATAGGCGGGCAGTGCGAGCGACGTTTCGATCATCCGCTTCGCTTCCGCTTCGTAGCTCGCGAACTGCGAGAACAGCAGTTCGACGTTCGCGTGTTCGAAGTTGTACGTCGACTGCTCGACTTCGTTCTGGTGATAGACGTCGCCGTAGGTGAGGCGGCGCAGCTCGTTGCCGTTCGGGCCCGCTTCTTCCCACTCGGTCCACACGAGGTCGTAGACGTTCTCGACCTTCTGCAGATACATCGCGAGGCGCTCGAGGCCGTACGTGATTTCGCCGAGCACCGGCTTGCAATCGAGGCCGCCGACTTGCTGGAAGTAGGTGAACTGCGTCACTTCCATGCCGTTCAGCCAGACTTCCCAGCCGAGACCCCACGCGCCGAGCGTTGGGTTTTCCCAGTCGTCTTCGACGAAGCGCACGTCGTTTTGCTTCAGGTCAAAGCCAAGCGCTTCGAGCGAGCCGAGGTACAGGTCGAGGATGTTTTCGGGCGCGGGCTTGAGCACCACTTGATATTGGTAGTAGTGCTGCAGGCGGTTCGGGTTGTCTCCGTAGCGGCCGTCCTTCGGGCGGCGCGACGGCTGGACGTAGGCGGCGCGCCACGGTTCCGGGCCGATGGCGCGCAGAAACGTGTGCACGTGCGACGTGCCGGCGCCGACTTCCATGTCGATCGGCTGGAGCAGCGCGCAACCCTGTTTGTCCCAATAGGATTGCAGCGTCAGGATGATTTGCTGAAACGTAAGCATGTAGTGCCTTCAGGCGGGAAACGGCATGAGGAGCGGCCGCTGAGCCACGCGCTTGAACGCAAGGCGGGCGGCCTGCGCGCATTTTTTGCGCGGCTCGTTGCTAAAACGTTGAATTTTACCGGATTGGTGCGCGATTGCGATTTTTGCGGGTGTGCCCCGGGGCCTGTATTGGGTGTGAGCCGGCCCCGGAGTTAGCTGCGCGCGCTGCCGTTCTTGTCGGCGTTGCCGTTTTTCCGGTCGCGCCCAGGCGAAAACGCGAAGCCGAACGCGAGCAGGATCAGCGACACCGCGAGCACCGTGTTGTTGCCGCTCGTGACGTACGGCGTGTTGCCCGTGGTGCCTTGGACGGTCACGTCGAGCGAGCCGACCGTGAACACCGGCAAGCGGCCAATCACGTTGCCGTGAGCGTCGATGGCCGCGGTCGCGCCCGTGTTGGTCGCGCGCAGCATCGGGCGGCCGGTTTCGAGCGAGCGCATCCGCGCGATTTGCAGGTGCTGGTCGAGCGCGATGGTGTTGCCGAACCATGCGAGGTTCGTCGTGTTGACGAGCACCCCTGCCGGCACTGCGTTGTCGCGCAGCGAGCGGGCGATCTCCTCGCCGAAGATGTCCTCGTAGCAGATGTCGACGTCGACCGGCTGGTTGTGGACCATGAACGGCTTTTGCACCGGCGCGCCGCGCGCGAAGTCGCCAAGCGGGATGCTCATCAGGTTGACGAACCAGCGGAAGCCCCAGGGCACGAACTCGCCGAAGGGCACGAGGTGGTGCTTGTCGTAGCGGAACAGGTCGCGCGAGTTCGGCGTGATGCCGTAGAGGCTGTTCGTGTAGTCGACGACTTGGCCTTCGGGCGTGATCGTGCCGCCGATCGCGCCGAACAGGATCGACGTGCCGGTCGTGTCGGAGAACTGGCGCACCGCGCGCGCGAAGTCTTCGGGCACCTGCTGGACGAGCACGGGGATGGCCGTCTCGGGCGTCACGATCAGGTCGGCGGGCTTCTCGGTGATCATCTGCTGGTACATCGCGATCGCGGCCGAGATGCCGACCGGATCGAATTTCATCTCCTGCCTCACATTGCCTTGCAGCAGCCGCACTGAGAGCGGCGCCTTGGAGGGCAAGGTCCAGGTGACTTGCGAAAGCAGCATGCCGGTTGCCATGACAGCAACCGCGACGACAGCAGGCAAGATGGCGCGGGCCGGACGAACGCGCTGAGGCGCCGAATTGGAGGCCGACTGCGCAGACGCCGCCGCAAGCGGTCCGCCGCGCAATTGTGCGAGCGCTTGCACGACGAGCCCGCCCACCAGCGCAAGCACCCAGCCGACGCCATAAACGCCAGCCACCGGCGCAAAGCCCGCGAGCGGCCCATCGACTTGCGCGTAGCCGCTCGCGAGCCACGGAAAGCCGGTAAACACGGTGCCGCGCAGCCATTCGCCGACCGCCCAGGCGCTCGCGAAGGCGAACGCCCCGTGCCAGGTCGGCGAGAACGGCAGGTCGGAGGTGTTGCCATTGCGGGCGTGCCCCGCACAGAACGACCACAGTCCGGCGGTGAACGCCGGATAGACCGCGAGATACAGCGAAAACAGCACGAGTGCCGCGCCCGCGAGCGGCGCGGCCATGCCGCCGTAGTCGTGCATGCTCACGTAGAGCCACCAGACGCCCGTCACGAAGTTGCCGAAGCCGAACGCGCCGCCGGTCAGCGCGGCGCTTTTCCAGCCGGTCGTGCGCGTGAGCCACGCGTACAGGAACACGAAGATCGCGATTTCGAGCCAGCCGCCGTGCGGCGTCGGGGCAAACGAAAGCGTATTGAGGGCGCCCGCCGCGAGCGCGGCGAGGTAGTGCCACAGCGGCAGCGCACGGCCGCTCGAGTCTGCTGCGGCGGGCGTCACGCCTTGGCGCAGACGGGAGGAAATCGGTTCAGCCATGGGTTCGCGGGTTTGCCCGATGGGCGTCAAGCTGGGTTCAACAAAGCGGCGCGCCCGCCGTGGCCGGGCGCGCTAACGCCGATGCGGCTAGAGGGCTTACGTTTCCACGTGCTGCGCTTCGCGCTCGCGCTGGCCGGCGAGCGGGTCGCGCCGCACGAGCAGCATGTGGATCTGGCGCGCGTCGCCGCGCTGGATTTCGAAGATCAAGTCGTCGAGGCGGACTTTCTCGCCCCGGTGCGGCACGCGCCCGAAATGATGCGTGACGAGCCCGCCGATCGTGTCGACCTCTTCGTCCGAATAGTGCGTGCCGAATGTTTCATTGAATTGTTCGATCTCGGTGAGCGCGCGCACGCGATAGCGGCCGTCCGGCGAGGCGATGATGTTGCCGCTTTCCTCGTCGAAATCGTATTCGTCCTCGATATCGCCGACGATCTGCTCGAGCACGTCCTCGATCGTGATCAGGCCCGCGACGCCGCCGTATTCGTCGACGACGATCGCGATGTGGTTGCGGTTCACGCGGAAGTCGTGCAGCAGCACATTGAGGCGCTTCGACTCGGGGATGAACACCGCGGGGCGCAGCATGCCGCGCACGTCGAACTCTTCTTCGGCGTAGTAGCGCAGCAGGTCTTTCGCGAGCAGCACGCCGATCACGTTGTCGCGATTGCCTTCGTACACGGGGTAGCGCGAGTGCGCTTTTTCGAGCACGAACGGAATGAATTCGTCAGGGCTTTGCTCGATGTTGATCGCGTCCATTTGGGCGCGCGGAACCATGATGTCCCGTGCGCAGAGCTCGGAGACCTGGAACACGCCTTCGATCATCGACAGCGAATCGGCGTCGATCAGATTGCGTTCGTGCGCGTCTTGAAGGATTTCGAGCAGCTCGGCCCGCGAATCGGGCTCGGGCGAGATGAAGTCGGTCAGGCGCTCGAGCAGCGAGCGCTTTTCTTGCGGTTTGTCGGTGTGTCGTCGACTGGGATATGAGTCGTTCATGGTGATGCGCGCGGCGGCGCCGGGCGCGTTGTTGCAGAGAGTTAAGGATACACCAGGCGTATTGCGCGTCCGTGTCGGCTGGGCCGCGGAGGGCGCACGACAGGGGGACCGCTGAGGTGACGGCTCGGTTGAAAACCAAGGTACTTAGGGGCCGCAACAGCTGCCATTCGGAAACGGATCCTGATAAAGTCCCGCGGCAGAGCGGCCGCACAATGGCGCCTGAGCACCCATCCTAACTTATTCTCGCGCGAAGAAAGTATGTCGGACGAATTTGAAGTGCGCGGTCCGCACGATGAAGCCCTCGAGCACCCCGGCCACGGTGGGCACGAAGGGCACGGCGACCCGGACCCGTTTGCCAGCCGCATCGCGGTGATGACCGCGATTCTCGCGACCATCGGCGCCATTTTTTCCTATCAGGGCAGCTCGACCGAGGGACTCGCGCTTTACTACAAGAACGAAGCGGCGATTCGCAAGACCGAGGCGGCGAATCAGTGGAGCTACTACCAGGCGAAGGGCGAGAAAGAGAATCTCGCGGAACTCGGTGCGTCGCTTAGTGCAAGCGATCCGAAAGCTCATGCGAAATTCGCGGCCGACGTCGACAAGTACGTCCAGCAGAAGCAGGAGATTTTCGCCAAGGCGCAGGCGCTGGAAAAATCGGTCGAAGAGGCGGACAAGATGAGTGAGGAGCAGCTGCATCACCATCACCGCTGGGCGCAGGCGACCACGCTTACGCAGATCGCCATCTCGCTGGCGGCGATCACCTTGCTCACGCGGCGGCGGTGGCTGCAGATCGCCGCTTATGGCGTGGCCGGGTTTGGCGCGCTCGTGGGCCTTGCTGCGTTTCTCGGCCTCTGATGATTCGCGTTCGCCCCCGCGCGCCAATTTCGAGCGTTTGGTCGCCTTCATGCGGGCCGTTGGCGTTTTCCATCCCGCTGCCTGCGTATAAATAGAAATAAAACACGCAGGAAAAGCGACCATCACTGCGGCCGTCCGCGGGGGAAGCGTTGCGGAGGAAACCATGGCGACTTTCGTGGTGATGCTGGCCGTTTGTCTCGCGATTCCATTTGGCGGCGGGGCCGCTCAGAACGCGGTGCAGCCACAGCCGCACGAGGCGCAGGCGGTGGCGTTGGAGCAGACCGCGCCGGCTACGACGTTGGCTGGGACGGCAGCGTTGCCGTCGGCTTCGGTGGAGGCAGGCGACAACTCGACGCCAGTCAGGTAGAGATAGCCGCCTGAGCGTGTCCGGCGCTTGGGTTGCGGCAGCAGCGGCCGTGCGTTATCGGCAGCGCTCGAGCAGCGCCTCGAGCGCGCGGTCCGGCATGCCGCTTTCGCGCAGCGCTTCGACGGTACGGCTCACGTAGTCGAGCGTCGTGCCGTAGCGGCCGCGCGCGCAGCCGAGCACGGTCTTGACGACCGTATCGGACAGCTTGCCGGTATAGGTCACCACATCGCGCCGCATCACGAACGACAGCGCCAAGACGCGCTGTCCGTCCGCCAGCGAGCACGGCAGCCACGACGGGCGATACGAGCCCATCGGCATTTCGCGCCGCCAGAGTGCTTCGAGATGGGGCATGGCGCCTGGCGCGGCGAGGCGAAACGCGATGCCGCTGCACGAGCCGCCGCGATCGAGCGCGAGCACGAGGCCGGGCTGCTCGGGCGTGCCGCGATTGACGCGCGACCACAGGTACAGGCCGCGGTGATAGCCGTGAACGCGGGCGCGCACCGCTTCGACGGTCGGCAGCCCCGGATTCCAGATCAGCGAGCCATAGCCGAAGAGCCAGAGATCGCTCGATCTGTCCCAGCCTTGCAGCGTATCGGCGAGCGACGCGGCCATTTCCTCTTCCGACAGATACCGCGCGACGCCGAGCCTCGGCGGATAGCCGGGGCAGGCGGCGAGAAGATCGGGTAGGTCGGGGGCGGGGTGCGAGTCGTTCACGGGAGGCGGGCGGTCGGCTAACGGGGCGGCTATTGGCGGGCGTTCGGATGATTATCGGCCATCGTTCCGCTCGCTCCCATCGTTTTGATAAGGATCCGGAAAACCGAGCGTCGCGAGGATCTCGATTTCGAGCGCTTCCATTTCTTCCGCTTCTTCTTCGACTTCGTGGTCGTAGCCCTGGGCGTGCAGCGTACCGTGCACGATCAGGTGCGCGTAGTGCGCTTCGAGCGGCTTGCCTTGCTCGGCGGCTTCCTTCTCGACCACCGGGCAGCACAGGATCAAGTCGCCCGTGACCGGGTCGTCTTCCGTTTCGGCGTAGGCGAAGGTCAGCACGTTGGTCGCGTAGTCCTTGCCGCGATAGGTGCGGTTGAGCGTGCGGCCTTCGTCGGCGTCGACGAAGCGCACGGCCAGCTCGCCGTCGGCGAAAAGCGCCGCCTTGATCCAGCTTGCGACGGTCGCGCGCGGCAGCAGCGCCTTGTGCTCCGGATAGGCTTTCGCCGCCGGAAATTGCAGGTTGAGCGTCAGTTTGGGCGCGCGGGTCATGCGGTCGGCTTGGTCTGGTTTGGCGGTTGCGCTTTCGTCGCTTTCGTCGTTCTCGTTCGCATGAGGATCAGCGGCCGTCGGGCTGGTGATGCTCTTCCTTGTGCGAGTGCGCGTCGTACGCTTCGACGATGCGCGCGACGAGCGGATGCCGCACCACGTCCGCGCTCGTGAAGCGCGTGAGCGCGATGCCGCGCACGTTCGCGAGCACCTGCTGCGCTTCGATGAGCCCGCTCTTGTGGCCGCGCGGCAAGTCGATCTGCGTCGTGTCGCCGGTCACGACCGCCTTCGAGCCGAAGCCGATACGCGTGAGGAACATCTTCATCTGCTCGGGCGTCGTGTTCTGCGCCTCGTCGAGGATGATGAACGCGTGATTGAGCGTGCGGCCGCGCATGTACGCGAGCGGCGCGATCTCGATCATCTGACGCTCGAACATCTTCGCGGTCTTGTCGAAGCCCATCAGGTCATACAAGGCGTCGTAGAGCGGACGCAAATACGGATCGACCTTTTGCGCGAGGTCACCCGGCAAGAAGCCGAGCCGCTCGCCGGCTTCGACGGCCGGACGCGTGAGCACGATGCGCTTGACCTGGTCGCGCTCGAGCGCGTCGACCGCGCATGCCACGGCGAGGTAGGTCTTGCCGGTGCCCGCGGGCCCGACGCCGAACGTGACGTCGTGCGACACGATCTGCTTGAGGTACTCGCGTTGCGCGGGCGTGCGGCCGCGCAGGTCGGCGCGGCGCGTGTAGAGCTTTGGCCCGAGTTCTTCGAGGTTCTCCTCGTCGCCCACGCTTGCGGGTTCGTCGAACGGATGATCGGGATCGCCGCGGAACCGCACGTCGATTTCGGCGCTGCCGCCGTTCGCGCCCTTGTTGTTGCCGGGGTGGCGCGCTTCGACGAGCGCAAGCTGGATGTCGTCGACCGACAGCGGCTCGCCCGCGCGGTTGTAGAAGTTTTCGAGGGCGCCTAGCGCGATTTTCGCGCCGCGCCCGCGGATTGCGATCCGATGGCCGCGGCGCTGTAGTGTGACATCGAGGGCCTGCTCGATCTGCCGCAGGTTTTCGTCGAGCGGGCCGCAGAGGTTGGCGAGACGCGCGTTGTCTTCGCGCGGTGCGGTGAATTCCAGTGACTGGGCGACTTTCAAGGCGAGGATTCGATCCTTAATGACGTAGCTGCGTTGACTTGCTTAGTGCGTCGATGCCGCGGTTTCCGGCGTGAGCACGAGCTCGCCGCGCAGCGAATGCGGATACCAGTGCACGATCTTCACGTCGATCATCTGGCCGATGAGGCGCGCATGCGAGGCAACGGGCGCCGGGAAATTGACGACGCGGTTGTTCGCGGTGCGTCCGGCGAGCTCGTTCGGGTCTTTGCGCGCGGGGCGTTCGACCAGGATGCGCTGCACCGAGCCGACCATCGATTCGCTGATCTTGTTGACGTTCGCGTCGATGGTCGCTTGCAGATGTTGCAGGCGTTTGAGCTTGACCTCGCGCGGCGTGTCGTCGTGCAGGTTCGCGGCCGGCGTGCCGGGACGCGGGCTGTAGATGAACGAGAAACTCGTGTCGTAGCTCATCTCGTGCACGAGGGCCATCGTCTTGTCGAAGTCTTCGTCGGTTTCGCCGGGGAAGCCGATGATGATGTCCGTCGACAGCGACAGGTCCGGGCGAATCGCGCGCAACTTGCGGATCACCGACTTGTATTCGAGCACGGTGTAGCCGCGCTTCATCGCCATCAGGATGCGGTCGGAGCCGTGCTGCACGGGCAGATGCAGGTGCGAGACGAGCTTCGGCACCTTCGCGTAGGTGTCGATCAGGCGCTGCGTGAATTCCTTCGGGTGCGAAGTGGTGTAGCGAATGCGCTCGATGCCGGGAATCTCGGCGACGTATTCGATCAGCGTCGCGAAATCGGCGATCTCGGTGGCGCCCAAAGTCAGCGCACCACGATACGCGTTCACGTTCTGGCCGAGCAGCGTGACTTCGCGCACGCCTTGATCCGCCAAACCGGCGATTTCGGTGAGCACGTCGTCGAGCGGGCGCGAGACTTCTTCGCCGCGCGTGTACGGCACGACGCAATAGCTGCAGTACTTGCTGCAGCCTTCCATGATCGACACGAATGCGCTCGGGCCATCCACTCGCGCGGGCGGCAGGTGATCGAACTTCTCGATTTCCGGAAACGAAATATCGACTTGCGCGCGGCCGCTCGCACGGCGCGCATCGATCATCTGCGGCAGGCGGTGCAGCGTCTGCGGACCGAACACGAGGTCGACGTACGGCGCCCGCGCGACGATCGACGCGCCTTCCTGGCTCGCGACACAGCCGCCCACGCCGATCAGCAGATTCGGATTCGCCTCTTTGAGCTCGCGCACGCGGCCCAAGTCGGAGAACACTTTTTCCTGCGCTTTTTCCCGCACGGAGCAGGTATTGAAGAGGATGACGTCCGCGTCTTCCGGGGAGTCGGTCTTGATGAGCCCTTCGGCAGCGCCGAGCACGTCGACCATCTTGTCGGAGTCGTACTCGTTCATCTGGCAGCCAAAGGTCTTTACATAAACTTTCTTGGTCATTGAGGTTCGCCGTTCGCAGTGGTTGACCTGGGGGCGTCCGTCGTAAGTGGGGTTGAAAAGAAAAAGGGCGCAAATGTGCGCTGATGAGCCCTCTATTATAGCCTTTCAGACTTTTCGAGCCTTGGCCTCCGGGTGGTGCCCGCGCAGGCTCAACAGCGTTTCCAGCTCGCGCTCCTCGCGTTCGAAGCGCGCGCGCAGGAAGTCCAGCAGCGCGGTCACGCGCGGCGGCTGGTAGCGGTTGCGGTGATAGAACGCGTGCAGCGGCGTGTCGGCCGTGTAGCGCCATTCGGGCAGCACGATTTTCAGGCGGTCGGCGCACAGATCCGCGTCGATGTCCCACATAGATTTCAACGAGATGCCGTAGCCGTTGAGCGTCCAGATGCGCGCGACGGCGCCGTCGTTCGTCTCGCGCGAGGTGTCGAGCGGCGCCGTGTAGTGCTGGATCTCGTCGCCGCGCGCGAAGGTCCATTCGTTGAGCGGCCCGGAGGCGATCACCAGGACGATGCAGGCAAAGCGCGCCAGATCGGCGGGCGTTTCGGGCATGCCGTGCCGTGCGACGTACTCCGGCGACGCGACCAGCACGCGCCGGTTGACGGCGACAGGCCGGGCGACGAGCGAGCTGTCCTCGCGCGGGCCGCCGAAGCGGATCGCGAGGTCGATGTCGTCCTGTAGCAGATTCGACACCGAATCCGACAGCGTCAACGCGAACGTGACCTCGGGGTAGAGCGCGTTGAATTCGTCGAGCCAGCCCATCAGCAGGTTGCGGCCGAAGTCCGAGGTGGTCGAGACCCGGATCTTTCCGCTCACGACGTTGCGCCCCGCGTGCAGGGCGGCTTGCCCGTCGTCGAGCGCCTGCAGCGCTTGCTGGCAATGATTCAGATAGATCCGTCCTTCTTCGGTGAGGCGCAGCTGGCGCGTAGTGCGTTCGAAGAGGCGTGTGCTCAATGCCGCTTCCAGCTTGGAAAGCCGCGCGCTGGCCGCCGCGGGCGTGAGGCCGAGCTTGCGGCCGGCCGCCGAGATACCCCCATGCTGCGCGGCTTCCACGAAAAGCCTGATATCGCCGAGCCGATCCATTCGAGATTCGATTGTTAGATTTCGTTTGAGAATGATTTAAATGCTACGCCAATTATCAAAAGCGAATGGCCCCGGGAGAATGCGTCCTGTCCAAATCCCGTTTCAAGGGGCCTCAAATGCCAATTCCACTGTTAGCGCTCGCGATGAGCGCATTTGCGATCGGCACGACCGAGTTCGTCATCATGGGCATCCTGCCCGATGTCGCGCGTGATCTCGGCGTGACGATTCCGTCCGCCGGGCTGCTCGTCTCCGGCTACGCGCTGGGTGTCACCGTCGGCGCGCCGCTGTTGGCCGTCGTGACGAGCAAGTTGCCACGCAAATTCACGCTGCAAATGCTGATGGCGATCTTCGTGATCGGCAACGTGCTCTGCGCGATCTCGCCGAATTACACGGTGCTGATGGTGGCGCGCGTCGTGACCTCGTTTGCGCACGGGTCGTTCTTCGGGATCGGAGCGGTCGTCGCCGCCTCGCTCGTGCCGCAGGAGAAGCGCGCCAGCGCGATCGCGATGATGTTCACCGGGCTCACGCTCGCGAACGTGCTCGGCGTGCCGTTCGGGACCTTCATCGGTCAGGAGTTCGGCTGGCGCATGACGTTCTGGGTGGTCGCCGCGATCGGCGTCGTTTCGCTCGCGAGTGTCGCGGCGCTGGTGCCGAACCACCATGACTCGGGCCCTGTCGGGCTCGGCCACGAAGTGCGCGTGCTCAAGGAGCCGCAGGTGTGGCTCGCGCTCGCGATGACGGTGCTCGGCTTCGGCGGCGTGTTCATCGTGTTCACCTACATCACGCCGATTCTCGAGCAGTTGGGCGGCTTCTCGCCGCGCTCGGTGACGCTGATTCTCGTGCTGTTCGGCGCGGGGCTGACGATCGGCAATACGCTCGGCGGCAAGCTCGCGGATCGTGCGCTGATGCCGTCGCTGATGGGCATCCTCGCGGCGCTCGCCGTGGTGATGGTGATCTTCGCGAGGACGAGCCACTCGCCGGTGCTCTCGGCGGTGACGGTGTTCGTGTGGGGGATCGCTGCGTTCGCGACGGTGCCGCCGCTGCAGATGCGGGTCGTCGAGAAGGCGAAGCACGCGCCGAATCTCGCTTCGACGCTGAACATCGGCGCTTTCAACTTCGGCAACGCGGCAGGCGCGTGGCTCGGCGGGCTCGTGCTGACGCACGGACATGGGCTCGATAAGCTGCCGCTGGTTGCGGCCGCGGTAGCGGTTGCGGCGCTCGTGCTCACGTGGGTCGCGGCGCGGCTCGATGCGCCGGTGGCCAAGCGTGTCGTCGAGCGGGTTTCGTCATAAGGCGTTCCAGGTGCGTCGGCGGCGTGGGTCAATGCCCGCGTCGCCGCACGTGATAACAGTGTGACGATTTCTTCGTTTGAGCGCCGCACCCCCGATGCTAGCCTTGCCTCCATTCGAGTTTGAGCGCCGCGCCGCGGCGACCATGGAGGCAACCGACATGCATTCCCCCTTAGCGCTGGTCCGCGAACCTGCCGAAGATGCGCAGCTTCGCAGCCGTTTGAACGAGCCGTTCGATGCGCTCGAACACGTCGTCGGCGTGAACCTCGCGCGCTTGCGCGCCGAGCGGCAGCTCTCGCTCGATGCGCTCGCGCGGGCGTCGGGCGTGTCGCGCGCGATGCTCGCGCAGATCGAGTCGGCGCGCAGCACTCCGTCGATCAAGGTGCTGTGCAAGATCGCGCTGGCGTTGAAGGTGTCGGTGGCGGCGTTCTTGCGCCGGCATGCGGTGAACGGCATCGAGCATCTGCCGGCCGAGCGCGCGCGGCGCGTCATCAGCTCGAACGGGCGCTTTTCCGTGCGCGCGCTCTATCCCGACGCCGAGCCCGCCAGCACCGAATTCCACGAGCTGCGCATCGCGCCGTTGCATACCGAAGAGGGTGCGCCGCGCGTGCCTGGGACGACGATCAACCTCGTCGTCAGCGACGGCACGCTCGAAGTCAGCGTGCACGACAGGCGGCAATTGCTCGCGACGGGCGATGCGATCGTCTTCGACGCCGACCAGCCGCACACGCTGCGCAACCCGGGCGACACCGAAGCGCGCGCGTACCAAGTGACCGTCAACGCGGAAACGCCGCCGCGCTGGGACATTCCGCTTCCGCACGACGGTTCGCGCGATTAGCCGGAGCGGGGGGGGCGGCGCAACCCGACCCTAGAGAACAGCCTTCATTTCAATCTTGTCAGCTCGCTGAGCGCTGCCCTGCAAGCAGCGCTTAGCTGTTGTATGCTTCACCCGCCGGTCAAACCGGCAATCAGTGCGTCTTCAGGGCGGGGCGAAATTCCCCACCGGCGGTATGCCGGCGTAAAGCCGGCGAGCCCGCGAGCGCCTGCACTTTCATGGCGCGACATCGTCGCGTTGCCGAAAGAGCGGGGTCAGCAGATCTGGTGCGATGCCAGGGCCGACGGTCATAGTCCGGATGGAAGAAGATGTGCAGATAGTCACGTCCGTCTCGCTTGCGGCGTGCGGCTCATGCTGCGCGGCGCATGCGTCGTTCTGTCTGTTTGCAATGCCCTGGAACGTTTTTCGCCTACTCTCTTTGCGAGGAGCGTTTCACATGTCTCAATCCGTTGTTTCCACGGCGTTCGCCGAACTTCCGCTGCTGTCCACCGAAGCCGTTCCGCCGCGCATCGACGCCGCGCTCAAAGCGCTGCGCGAAGGCCGCGCCGTCGTGCTGCAAGACGATCACGATCGCGAGAACGAAGCCGACCTGATCGTCGCCGCCGAGCGGCTCACGGTCGAAACGATGGCGCTCTTGATCCGCGAATGCAGCGGCATCGTGTGTCTGTGCTTGCCCGACGACAAGATCCGAGCGCTCGAATTGCCGCCGATGGTCGCGCAAAACGAAAGCCGTCACGGTACGGCGTTCACGGTCTCGATCGAGGCGCGCCACGGCGTGAGCACGGGAGTCTCGGCGGCGGATCGCGTCACGACGATCCGCGCCGCGATCGCCGACGACGCGAAGCCCGCCGATATCGTCCGTCCTGGCCACGTGTTCCCGCTGCGCGCCGCACACGGCGGCGTGCTGACGCGTCGCGGACACACCGAAGGCACGGTCGATCTCGCGATTCTCGCGGGCTTGAAGCCGGCCGGCGTGTTGTGCGAACTGATGAATCCGGACGGGACGATGACGCGCGGCGCCGATGTCGAGCGTTTCGCGGCGAAGCACGATCTGCCGATGCTGACGATTGCGGAGCTGGTGGAATTCCGCGCGGCGCTGGCGGCGGCCACGGCGAGCGAGTGTGTCGCGGATGCGGTTTGACGCTAAGCGATGAGTCTGCCGACGGGCTTTGAAAACGCTCGTCGGCATTCGGTACAAAAACGACGAAACAAACGAGCGGCCGTCAGCAACCTTCGGCGCCCGCTACGACTTACGACTGCACATCCCCGAACTCCCCGCGCGCCCCGGCAGCGACAAATTCCGGCAATTGCTCCATCCGCTCCATGATGCGGGTCACGCCGAGGCCGCGCAGCACCTCGGCGTAGCCGTCGGGAATATGGCTCGCGCCGACGAACGCGATCGTCTTCATGCCCGCCGCGCGCGCCGCGTGCAGGCCCGCCACGCTATCTTCCACGACCACGCAGCGCGCCGGCTCGACGCCCAATTGCTGCGCGGCATAGAGATACACATCGGGAAACGGCTTGGGCCGCGCGACTTGTTCGGCGCTGAACACGCGCGGGCCGAAGACGTCGGTGAGTCCGGCGCGCTTGAGCGATGCGCCGACCCGCGCGAGGCGGCTGTTCGACACGACCGCGGCGGGCAGCGTCACGCGGTGCAATGCATCGCGCACGCCGGCGATCGGTCCGAGCGACTTCGCGAGCGCGGCTTCGATATTGCGGTCGATCGTATCGAGGAAATCGGCGGGCATCGTGATGCCGAATTGCGTTTCGAGGCTCGCGAGAAAGCGCGAGGTCTGCTGACCGAACGCGGTTTTCGCGACTTCTTCGAAGTCGATGCCGGGGAAGGTGGCCGACAGCGTTTCGACGAGCACGCGATCGGCGATGATTTCGCTGTCGACGAGCACGCCGTCGCAGTCACAGATGAGATGGTCGAGCATGGGAGCTAAGCGAGAGTGCGGCGCAGCGTTTTGAATTGACGAAAGCCCGCGTTTTCCGCGTTTATCCGCAACTTCGCGGGCTTTCTATCCGAAAGCATCATGATACGTGCATTGCCGCTGCGCCAAAACTCCGTCTGCGCGATTTACGCTCAACGAGTGTTGGGCGCGCCTCAGTGCACGTGGGCGTAGAACAGCGCAGCCATCGCGCCGCCCGCGAGCGGCCCGGCGACCGGAATCCACGAATAGCGCCAGTCGCTGTCGCGCTTGCCGGGAATCGGCAGGAGGGCGTGCATGAGACGCGGTGCGAGGTCGCGCGCGGGGCTCATCGCGTAGCCGGTCGGGCCGCCGAGCGAGATGCCGATGCCGAGCACGAGGAGGCCGACCGGCAGCGCGTCGAGCGAGCCGAGGCCCACTTGCGGCGACGCCAGATACAGCACGCCGAGAATCAACACGAAAGTACAGATCATTTCCGTCAGCACGTTGTGCGGAACGCTGCGAATGGCCGGCGCGGTGCAGAAGCACGCGAGCTTGAGATCGGCGTCTTCGGTCTTCGAGAAGTGCTGCCGATACGCGAGCCAGACGACGAAGGCTCCGAACATTCCGCCGAGCATCTGCGCGGCGATGTAGCCGCCGACCTTGCTCCATGCGAACTTGCCGGCGAGCGCGAGGGCGATCGTGACGACCGGGTTCAAATGCGCGCCGCTGAACGAGGCGGTCATGTAGACCGCGATGAACACGGCCATCGCCCAGCCCCAGACGATGACGATCAAATCCGCGCCTTTGCCTTTCGTGCGCGCGAGCAGGACGTTGGCGACGGCGCCGTTGCCTAGCAGAACCAGCACGGCCGTGCCGATGAATTCCGCGATATAAGGGGACATTGCTTTGTTCTCCAAAAGATTATTCTTGCAGGCTCGGCGACGCCGGGCCCGCTTTCATTTCGTATAGGGAGTGGCTCGAATGGCGGCCTGGTCCGCCATTCGTGTCAGTTGCGTCAGTTGGAGTCGGCCCAGGCTTTCGCCGCGGTGATCGCCCGCTGCCAGCCGGCGAGGCACTGCTCGACTTCGCGCTGCTCGAGCTTCGGCGAGAAGCGCTTGTCGAGTTGCCATTGGGTTTGCAGTTCGCCGACGTCCTTCCAGTAGCCCACCGCGAGACCGGCCAGATACGCCGCGCCGAGCGCCGTCGTTTCGCTGACCTGCGGACGCACCGCATCGACGCCGAGGATGTCGGCCTGGAATTGCATCAGCAGGTTGTTCGCGCAAGCGCCGCCGTCCACGCGCAATTCGCCGACGCGAATGCCCGAATCGGCTTCCATCGCCTTCAACACATCCAACGATTGATACGCGATCGAATCGAGCGCCGCGCGCGCGATGTGCGCGTCGGTCGTGCCGCGCGTGACGCCGAACAGCGTGCCGCGCGCGCGCGGGTTCCAGTGCGGCGCGCCGAGGCCGGCGAACGCGGGCACGAGGTAGACGCCGTCGCTATGCGTGACGCCGGCGGCGAGCGCTTCGACGTCCGGCGCGCTCTTGATGATGCCGAGCCCGTCGCGCAGCCATTGCACGACCGCGCCCGCGATGAAGATGCTGCCTTCGAGCGCGTAGTTGACCTGGTCGCCGATCTTCCACGCGAGCGTCGTGACGAGGTTGTTCTTCGATTCGATCGGCTTGTCGCCGGTGTTCATCATCAGGAAGCAGCCGGTGCCGTAGGTGTTCTTCACCATGCCGGACTTCGTGCACATCTGGCCGAAGAGGGCGGCGTGCTGGTCGCCCGCGATGCCGCCGATCGGAATCTTGGTGGCGAACACGGTGGTCACGGTCGGACCGTAGATCTCGGACGAGCTGCGCACTTCCGGCAGCATGCTGCGCGGGATGTCGAGCAACTCGAGCAGCTCGTCGTCCCACTTGAGCGTGTGGATGTTGAAGAGCATCGTGCGCGACGCATTGGTCACGTCGGTCACGTGCAGCGAGTGCTTCGTGAGGTTCCAGACGAGCCAGCTATCGACCGTGCCGAATGCGAGGCGGCCTTGCTTCGCTTTTTCGCGCGCGCCTTCGACGTTGTCGAGAATCCAGCGGATCTTGGTTGCGGAAAAGTAGGCGTCGATCGGCAGCCCGGTCTTCGCGCGCACTTTCGCTTCGAGATCCTGTGCCTTCAGTTGATCGCAGAACTCGGCGGTGCGCCGGTCCTGCCAGACGATCGCGTTGTAGATTGGCTGACCGGTTTCGCGGTCCCAGACGATGGTCGTCTCGCGCTGATTCGTGATGCCGATCGAAGCGATCGACGAGCCGTTCATGCCCGCGTGCGTCACGCACTCGGCAGCGACGCCGGCTTGCGTCGACCAGATTTCCCACGGATCGTGCTCGACCCAGCCCGGCTGCGGATAGATCTGCCCAAATTCTTTTTGAGCGACGGATACGACGTTGCCCTGCCGGTCGAACAGCATCGCACGCGAGCTGGTGGTGCCTTGGTCGAGCGCTAGGATGTACTGATCCTGCATTGTCTCTTCTCCATGTGTAGTCGATTCGCCTCTGCGGACAGCGGGGCGATGGGGTTACAGCGTTTTTTTAAAGGGACTTCGGGGCTGCGGTGATGATGTGATGCAAATGCGTCTAAGGCTGCATAACGCAATGTCGAAAAGATATTCAGCCCGCCATGGGCGACGCGGCTCGCGGTGCGCCAGGCGCAGGCGCCGCGGCGGCAATCGGCGCTTGAGCGAACCACTGGTCGATATCGGCGCGCACGGTGTCGATCGTGCCCGCCTCGAGATGCAGGCCGAGCTTCGAACGCCGCCACAACACGTCTTGCGCGCTCTTCGCCCATTCGTTGTCGCGCAGGTAGCGCAACTCGCTTTCGTAGAGACCCGGCGCGAATGCGCGGCCAAGGCCGGACAGCGATTTCGCGTCGCCGATCACGCGCGCTGCGCGCGTGCCATACGCGCGCGCATAGCGGCGCGCGAGTTCGGCGGGTAGCCACGGGTGTTCCGCCGCGAAGCGCGCGGCGAACGGTTCGAACTTGGCCTGTGCGATGTCGCCGCCGGGCAGCGGCACGCGCGCGGTCCATGCGTGCGCGTCGATGGCGAGTGCGCCGGCGAGGATGTCGGTGGCTTCTTCGGCGAGCTTGCGGAACGTCGTGATCTTGCCGCCGAACACCGACAGCAGCGGCGCCTGGCCCGGCTTCGCGTCGAGTTCGAGCTTGTAGTCGCGCGTGACGGCGGAGGGGTTGTCGGCGCCTTCCTCTTCGAGCAGCGGACGCACGCCCGAATACGTCCAGCAGACGTCTTGCGGCGAAATATGGCGCTTGAAGTAGCGGTTGATCGACTCGCAGAGGTAGCGCGTTTCGTCTTCGGTGATCGCGACTTGCGCGGGGTCGCCGCGATATTCGATGTCGGTCGTGCCGATCAGCGTGTAGTCGTGCTCGTAGGGGATCGCGAAGATGATCCGCTTGTCGGGGTTCTGGAAGATGTACGCATGATCGTGCTCGAACAGGCGCCGCGTGACGATGTGGCTGCCCTTGACGAGCCGCACGCTGTGCTGCGCTTCGCGCCCAAGCGCGCCCGAAAGCAGCTGGCCGACCCACGGCCCGGCGGCATTGGCGATCGCGCCGGCGCGGATGTCGATGAGACGGCCGTCGTCCTTGGATTCGAGCTGCGCATGCCATTCGCCGCCCGCGCGCACGGCGCTCGCGAGCTTCGTGCGGGTCATGACGGTCGCGCCGCGTTCGGCTGCGTCGAGCGCATTCAGTACGACGAGGCGTGCGTCGTCGACCCAGCCGTCGGAATAGACGAAGCCGCGCTTGATCGAATCGACGAGCGGCGCGCCGGCCGGATGGCGGCGCATGTCGATGCCGCGCGAACCGGGCAGCAGTTCGCGCTTCGCCAGATGGTCATAGAGGAAGAGCCCGGCGCGGATCAGCCACGCGGGACGCAGATTCGGCATGTGCGGCATCACGAAGCGCAGCGGCCACATGATGTGCGGCGCGGCGTAGAGGAGCGTCTCGCGTTCCTGCAGCGCCTTTCTGACGAGACCGAATTCCTTGTACTCGAGGTAGCGCAGGCCGCCGTGAATCAGCTTCGTGCTCGACGACGACGTGTGCGCCGCCAGATCGTCCTGCTCGACGAGCAGCACCGACAGGCCGCGCCCGGCCGCATCGCGCGCGATGCCGGCGCCATTGATCCCGCCGCCCACGACGAGCAAATCGTATCTCGTGCCTTGCGTCACTGACTCTGTCCCCTGAATTCTGAGTTCGCCGATTGAAAATGAGACGAACCAAAAATGTTCGTTTGCGAAATTTAGCGAACAAAATCGAAAAAGTAAAGTTCGAAACTAGAGTTCGAAGATTCGAATTCTGCCGCGCGCTATCATGGAAAAAACGGCGAGGTGAACATGCGTGGACTGTTGACGATGGGTACGGCGGTCAGTGCGGCTAGTGCGGCGGTGGGTGCGGTGATGCTGCTGGCCGGCTGCGTTGGGACGCCGAGTCTGAACGGCGGATTTGGCGCGCCGTCGCTGGTCGCGTTGCAGGAAATGTGCGGTGCGCAGCCGGTGAACTACGGGGACGATGCGCAGCCAGTGTATTCGGCGCTCTTCGATGCGTACGTCGCGAGCCGCCACGGCAAGATCTCGAAGCCGGATTTCTGTGCGTTCCAGGCGTCGATTGCGCAGCAATACTCGGCGCTCGGGGCGGGAAGCGGCCAAATGCGCGGTCAGTGGGCGGCTTTCTTCAATGAACAACGCGCGAAGGCGCTGAGCTGGCGAGCCGCGGTCGATCCGACCTTGAGGGCCGGCTGAGCAGCCTGGGCGAGCGCTAGCGCGCGGCCATCGGCCGGAGCTGGGCCCGCGTCAGCGCAAGAATAGAAACGGGTCCGCGCAAATGCGGACCCGTTCGCGTTCGAAACGAATCAGATGGTTGTGCCTGATCTTCGCACCGGCGGTGCGAACGCACATTTCGGATACGCGGCCTCTCAATCGTCGGCCGCCGACTTAAGAAAAACGCTTAATCGCTTTGAGCGCGGAGTCGCCGTGCTCGGTGATGCGCCATTGCTGGAGGCCGGAGGCCAGATTCTCGAGCTGTACGAGCTGGTGTTCGAGTAAAGCGTCGAGTTCTTCGCGGTCCATGTCGACCTGGTTGGGAGCATCTTTTACGAGCATCAATGTGGCGAATTCGTGCGGGCTCAGCATTGTTCTCTCCATGGCAACCATAACTGTCAAGGAACCGGCAGCGTCTGCGGCCGGCGCGCGCTAACCTTTTGGGTCGTTGCGGAAAAACTGCCACCTTCGGCGCTCGTTGAAGAACGTCGGGGAACTGGAGTGTAGTCAAGCGCGCGTTCCTCTCCAAACCGTCCCGAGAAAATATTCCATTTGACAATTGAGCGCCCGAGAGGCGGTTGGGTCTCGACGACAAATCCTTGATTTCACTCGAAGTTTTGCGTGCGGTGCAGCACCCGGCGCGCGTGTTTCGGCGGCTTTGGCTAGGAGAATGGCTAAAACGCGCTTAGCACCTGGCGCGATTTTTCATGGTGCGCGTGTGTGAGTACACGCTATTCAGCAGCGATTCAGCGGTTGAACCGGCACCCCTCATTCGGCGACGAATACCTGCGTGCCGGCTTTCGCGAGCGTCTCTTCCATTTCGGGCGGCGTGGGCGCGTCCGTGAAGAGAGCGTCGATCTGATTCAGGTGCCCCTGGCGCACGAGGGCTGGGCGTCCGAATTTCGAATGGTCGGCGGCCAGATAGACCGTGCGCGCATGCTCCATGATCGCCTCGGCGACACGCACCTCGCGCGTGTCGAAATCGCGCAGCGTGCCGTCGGTCTCGATGCTCGACGTGCCGATGATCGCGAAATCGACCTTGAACTGCTTGATGAACTCGATCGCCAGCTCGCCGACGATGCCCTTGTCCCACGGACGCACGATGCCACCCGTCACGAGCACCTCGCAGTCGGGGTAGCCGCTCATCATGTTCGCGACGTTCAGGTTGTTCGTGATCACACGCAGACCTTGATGGCGGTTCAGCGCGCGCGCGACTTCTTCGGTCGTCGTGCCGAGGTTGATGAAGAGCGATGCTTGGTCCGGAATGTGCGTGGCGACCAGCGCGGCGATGCGGCGCTTTTCGTCATGGAACATCCGCTGGCGCGCGGCATAGGAGACGTTCTCCGAGCTCGTCGGCAGGCTCGCGCCGCCGTGGTAGCGGCGCAGCAGGTTCATGTCCGCGAGCCAGTTGACGTCGCGCCGGATCGTCTGCGGCGTCACGTCGAAGTGGGCGGCGAGATCGTCGACGGTCACGAAGCCGTCACGCTGCACCCATTCGAGCAATTCCTGTTGACGCGCGTTGAGGGTCAGGCGTGGGTCTCGGGTCATGGTTTTGTGATCGGCGGCGCTCGGCACGCGGCGGTTGGAGTGAGCGTATTGTAAAACCTGCGGCGGCTGGCTCAGGCGGCTTCTGCGATGGTTTCTCGCAATCGGGGCCATAGTATTCGGCTGCGAGCGCATGGATCTGTCGGGCAGGCGAGGGGGCTTGACGTGCCCGGTTTCGTTGCAATCCGTGGCTTGAAAAGCGCGTGGCGTGAAAAGCGCGATTCCAGTCTTGTATTCATAATGCAACTCTGCAGTCAGTCAGACTTTTCCATCTCACCCGACTTCCGCCGAGAGTTCACGACATGACCCGCTTCAACTGGCAAAACCCGTATCCCACACAGCGCCTGCCCGTCTTCGCTCGCAATATCGTCTCGACTTCGCATCCGCTCGCCGCTCAGGCGGGCCTGCGCATGCTGTGGAAAGGCGGCAATGCGATCGATGCGGCGATCGCCGCGGCTGCCGCGATCACCGTCGTCGAACCGGTGTCGTGCGGTCTCGGTAGCGATGCGTTCGCGCTCGTCTGGGACGGTGCGAAGCTGCACGGGCTGAATTCGTCGGGCGTCGCGCCGGCTGCTTGGAACGTCGATTATTTCAAGCGCAAATACGGCGAGGAGCACGGGATGGCGAAGCATCCGAAGCGCGGTTGGGACTCGGTGACCGTGCCCGGCGTGATCGCCGGCTGGGAGGCGCTGCATGGCAAGTTCGGCTCGCTGCCGTTCGCCGACCTGATGGCTCCGGCAATCGAGATCGCCGAGCGCGGGCATGCGCTCGCCTCCATCGTCGCGTACAAGTGGGCGGCGGCCGTGCCTGAGCTGAAAGACCAGCCGGGCTTTGCCGCGACTTTCATGCCGCGCGGCCGCGCGCCGGAAGTGAGCGAGCTGGTGCGCTTTCCGGGTCATGCCAGGACGCTGCGCCAGCTCGCCGAGCAAGGTCCGCGCGCGTACTACGAAGGCGAGATCGCCGAGCGCATCGCGGCGTTCGCGCGCGAGGGCGGCGGCGCGCTCACCGTCGACGATCTGCGCAATTACCGCGCCGAATGGGTCGAGCCGATCAGCAAGGACTATCGCGGCTACACGGTCCACGAAATTCCGCCGAACGGGCAGGGCATCGCCGCGCTGATCGCGCTCGGCATCCTCGAGAAGTTCGATATCGGTTCGTTGCCGGTCGACGGCATCGAGTCGCAGCATCTGCAAATCGAAGCGATGAAGCTCGCATTCGCCGACGTCTATCGTTACGTCGCCGATCCTCGCTCGATGGAAGTGACGCCCGAGCAAATGCTCGACGACGCCTACCTCGCCTCGCGCGCCAAGCTCATCGACCCGCGCCGCGCGACGCAATTCGATTTCGGCATGCCGCGTGCGGGCGGCACGATCTATCTGTCGGCGGCCGACGAGCGCGGCATGATGGTGAGCTTCATTCAGTCGAACTACATGGGCTTCGGCTCCGGCATCGTCGTGCCCGATACCGGCATCGCGCTGCAGAACCGCGGCTATGGCTTCTCGATGGACCCGGCGTCGCCGAACGTGGTGGAAGGCGGCAAGCGGCCGTTCCACACGATCATTCCGGCATTCCTGACGCAGCGTGTCGACGGCAAGCAGGAAGCGGTGATGAGCTTCGGCGTGATGGGCGGCGACATGCAGCCGCAAGGCCATCTGCAGACGATCGTGCGCATGCTCGACTACGGCCAGCAGCCGCAGGCCGCTTGCGATGCGCCGCGCTGGAAGGTCAATCACGATTTCACGATCGATATCGAAGCGACGCTCGACGCGAATACCGCGCGCGCACTCGAAGTGCGCGGCCATACGATTCAGTCCATCGACGATCCCTATATGGATTTCGGTTCGGGCCAATTCATCTGGAAGCTCGACCGCAACGATCCCGAGCGCGGATATGTCGCTGCCAGCGACAGCCGCCGCGATGGGCTCGCGGCAGGATTTTGAACGGCGTTATATCGTGTAACGAATGGCACTCGACGACTGCGGATCGAATCGGCGAGCGCTGGCGCGCCTTTGAGAATGCGGTCTAATTTTGAGGCAGGGGACCAAGGAACCGCAGGCGCGCGGCATGGTCTGTGCTACTTACCGGCAGCTTTGCAAAAGTCCGGCTAACATTCCGAATACATAAGGCTTAACAAACTCAATTGCGCTGTATTCAACGCGGACTCGGCAACGCACTTCTCATGAAGGTGCGGTATGTGCAGGACACAGAATTGAATGCGGCTTTGGGAGCGCAACGAATGCAACCTGACTCCAACCATGTGATGCCCTGGCGTATCGAGGACATCGATCTCACGCGGATCGATCGTCAGCGTGCCGCGGCAAACGAGGATCTCTTGCTGTTGCTCGTCGCCGCATCGTTTATCGAAAGCGGTTCCGACCTCTACACCAGCAATCTCACCACGTTCTTCAACGGCGATCCGGAAGTGTCCGCGTGGCTCAACCACGAATGGGAGCCTGAGGAGCTTCAGCACGGCCGCGCATTGAAGGCTTATATCCATTACGTCTGGCCGGAATTCGACTGGGACACGGCCTTCCATAACTTCTTCGAGGAGTATTCGAAGACGTGCTCGGTCGAACAGTTCGAGAAGAGCCGCGCGCTCGAGATGGTCGCGCGCTGCGTCGTCGAGACGGGCACGGCTACGTTGTACCGCGCGATCAACGAGTGTTCGGACGAGCCCGTGCTCAAGGAGCTCACCGACAACATCCGTACCGACGAAGTCCGCCACTACAAGCATTTTTTCAAATACTTCAAGAAGTACAACAAGACCGAGGGCAACGGCCGGCTCGCGGTGCTCGGCGCGTTGATGCGACGAGTCATGGAAATCAAGAACGAGGATTCGGAAATCGCGCTGCGGCACGTGTTCGCGATTCGCTATCCCGAGCGCGTCAACGATTCGAACTACAACAAGGATCGTGTGGCGCGCGTCAATGCGCTGGTGAGGCGCAATCTGTCGGCCGATATGTGCGTGAAGATGCTGCTGAAACCGCTCGATCTGCCCGCGAAGATTCAGCCGGGCGTGCACTATCCGCTCGCGAAGATCACGCAGCACGTCTTCTTTCGCTAGGCAGATGGCGTGATGCACGCCGCTCGTTTGTGCTACAACGAAATGGCCCGCTCGATGCGGGCCATTTTCATTTGTCGACCCAAGTTGGCGCTTCAGCGTGTCGGCCGGAGTTAGTGCTTCAGCACTTACTCCGGCCCCATGCAGAGCCTTACTTGGGTCCCATGCAAAGCGGCACGAGTTCCGCACGAAATACGCTGATGAGCGAGGCAAGCCATGTCCGATCCCACTTCTCGCGAAACCGCGCTGGAGCAAAGCGCTTTCGATGAATGGCCGCCCGAATTGCGCGCCCTGTTCGATGGTACGGCGCTTGCCGCCAAGGTGGGCTTTACGGCATCGCTGGTGACGATCGATGCGAACGGTCATGCGCGCACGTCCCTGTTGAGCGCAGGCGAATTGTATGCGCCCGATTCACGCACGCTTTGCTTCGCGCTATGGCCGAGCTCGCGCTCGGCGCGCGCGCTGCATGAGCGCGCTCAGGCCGCGTTGACCTTCGTGCACGACGAGGCGTTTTATCAAGTGCAGTTCGATGTGCAGCCGCTCACGAACGACGAGGACGCGGGTGAGGACGATAAGCGTGACGTGCCGGGATCGTTGGCGTGCTTCGCGGGCTCGATCGATACGGGCGAATCGCAGCGCGTCCGCTATGCGCGCTTGACGAGCGGCATCACGTTCGATTTGGAAGAGGGAAGGGACGCGGTGCTCGATCGATGGGAACGGCAGATCGAGCACCTGAGACAAGCCGCGAGCGGCGCAGCGGGCCGCTAACGGCTAACGGGTTATCGCGTATCGCGACGCGATCAACGGCCGCGCTGGCCGTTGCGTGCGGGTTGGGGACGGCGTGACGTATCGCTGCGCGGTGCGCCGCCGAGCAGCGCGCCGGGGTTGCTTTGCGGCTTGCGGTTGCCTGCAGGGCCGTTGTTCTCGGAAGCGTTGTCGTGCTTCGGTGCACGCGCTTCACCTCGGGCCGACTCATGGCGCTGCGTGTTTTGCGATTGCGGCTTCGGCGCCGATGCATTGCGAGCGGGTGCGCGGCGTGCATCTTGACGCGGCTGTGCCGGGGCGGCCGAGCCTGCCGGCGCCGGACGACCTTGGCGTGCTCCAGCCTCGCTGCCGCCTTCGCGACGAGGCGCTTGCTGAGCACGCTGCCCTTGCTTCGGAGCCGACGGCGCCGCGCCTTCGCGTCGCGCTGCGCCGCCTTGCTTCTGCCCCTGAGCTTGCCCTTGGCCTTGACGCGGCTGACGGCCGCCGCCACCGCCACCGCCTTGTCCGCGGCGTAGGATCGGTTCGGGCTTCGCATTCGGATCGGGCTCGAAGCCCGCGATCACTTCTTGCGGCACGCTGCGCTTGATGAGCTTCTCGATGTCCTTGAGCAACTGCAGTTCGTCGACGCACACGAGCGACACCGCCTCACCGCTCGCGCCCGCACGCCCCGTGCGACCGATCCGGTGCACGTAGTCCTCGGGCACGTTCGGCAAGTCGTAGTTGACGACGTGCGGGAGCTGATCGATATCGATGCCGCGCGCGGCGATGTCGGTCGCGACGAGCACTTGCAGCGTGTTGTTCTTGAACTCCGCGAGCGCGCGCGTGCGTGCCGACTGGCTCTTGTTGCCATGGATGGCAAGGGCGCTGATGCCGTCCTTCGTCAATTGTTCGGCGAGACGGTTCGCGCCATGCTTCGTGCGCGTGAAGACGAGCACCTGAAACCAGTTGTGCTGACGGATCAAATGCGTGAGCAGATCGCGTTTGCGGTCGCGATCGACCGGATAGATCTTCTGCGCAACCGTCTCAGCCGTCGTGTTGCGGCGTGCGACTTCGATCAGCGCGGGCGAATCGAGCAGATTGTCGGCGAGCGCCTTGATCTCGTCGGAGAACGTTGCCGAGAAGAGCAGGTTCTGGCGCTTCGGCGGGAGCTTCGCGAGCACGCGCTTGATGTCGTGGATGAAGCCCATGTCGAGCATGCGGTCGGCTTCATCGAGCACGAGAATCTCGAGCTGCGATACGTCGATCGTCTTTTGCTGCATGTGATCGAGCAGACGCCCCGGCGTCGCGACGACGATATCGACACCGCGCTTCAACGCATCGATTTGCGGATTGATGCCGACGCCGCCGAACATCACGGTCGACTTCAGTTTCAGATACTTGCCGTACGCGCGCACGCTTTCTTCGACTTGAGCAGCGAGCTCGCGCGTCGGCGTGAGGATCAGAGCGCGCACCGGGCGCTTCGCGTTGTGCGTGCCGGCGTGCATCGATTCCAGGCGTTGCAGGATCGGCAGCGTGAAGCCGGCGGTCTTGCCGGTGCCGGTCTGCGCACCGGCGAGCAGGTCGCCGCCGTTGAGAACGGCCGGGATCGCTTGTTTCTGGATCGGAGTGGGGGACGTGTAGCCTAGTTCGTGAACGGCTCGCACCAACGGTTCGGACAAGCCGAGAGAATCAAAAGACATAGTGGATTTTCTAGCAATTCGGGTAATGACGACCGTCGCTTCACGCAGCCCTGGGGCGCGAACGGCTGACGGCCGGGTGAATCGGCGGCGCTGTGATGCGCCGCATAGCAGGCACGTGCATTCAAGACACGGTGCTGCGCGTTTAGTTGCATCGCCAGGCGATTACGCCGCGATGGGTTGACCGGAGGCGTTACGCGACATACGCCGCGACGCTGACGAATTGACACAGGCTGCCGGCCAGCACGAACAGATGCCAGATGCCGTGACCGTGTCGAATGCGCTCGTCGTTGATGAAGAAATAGATGCCGGCGCTATAGATGATTCCGCCGGCAACGAGCCATGCCAGGCCAGCCGGCGGAAGCGCCGCGATGAGCGGACGGACGGCCACGAGCGCGAGCCATCCCATCAGCACATAGAGCACCATCGAAACGCTGCGGGTGCGGCGCCCGAGCGTGAGTTCCTGCACGATACCGACCGCCGCCAGTCCCCAGCTTACGCCGAACAGCGACCAGCCCCACGGCCCGCGCAGCGTGACGAGCGTGAACGGCGTATAGCTGCCCGCGATCAGCAAATAGATCGCCGAGTGATCGCATTTTTGCAGGATTGCCTTGACGCGCGGATGACGGATGCTGTGATAGAGCGTCGAAATCGTGTACAGCACGAACAGCATCGAGCCGTAGACGCTGAAGCTCACCACCTTGTACGCATCGCCGTCGAGCGCGCCCATCGTGACGAGCGTCGCCAGTCCCGCCACCGCCAGCACAGCGCCGACCAGGTGACTGATGCTGTTGAAACGCTCACCGATATGCACGGCAAAACCCCCTAAATGCTTGTCTGCGCTCTTGGCGCGATGGCAAGGCTGGAACGGTCCGGTAAAACCTCCAGCCCTGAAAATGCGAAAGGCGCAGCCGCGGTTTCCCGCAGGCCGCGCCCTGTTGCGTCAGGCCGCGCTTAGTCGAGCGGCGCCGAACGCAGGTCGCTCACTTGTTGCGGCGACACCGCGGTGCCGTGGTTGCCCCACGTCTTCCGGATGTACGTCACAACCGCAGCCACTTCCTGATTCGACAGCGATTGAGCGAACGGCGGCATGCCGTGCGGCATCGGATTGCCTTCCGTGCTCGGCGGGTAGCCGCCGTTCAGCACCATGCGGATCGGATTGACCGCCGACGGCATCTGAATCGACTGGTTGTTCGCGAGCGGCGGGAAGGCCGGCGGGAAGCCGAGACCGTTTTCCGCGTGGCACTTCGCACACTGACTGGTATAAATCTTATGACCCTGGTCCAACAGTTCGCTGCCGAACTGTTCGGACGTTTCGAGCTGCATCGTTTCCGGTGCTTCACTCTTCTGCGGAATCGTCTTCAGGTACGTCGCCATCGCCTTGACGTCGTCGTCGGACATGTACTGCATGCTGTTGTGCACGACTTCGGCCATCGGACCGAACACGGCGCCGCGCTGCGACACGCCGTTCTTCAGGAGATCGGTGACGTCCTTAGTTTCCCAGTCGCCGAGGCCGGCCTCCTTGTTCGACGTCAACGAAGGCGCATACCAGTTCTGGAGCGGGATCAAACCTCCGGCGAATGCTGCCGAATTGACCGGGCCGCCCATCGCGTTGATCGACGTGTGGCACATGCTGCAGTGGCCGAGACCTTCGATCAGGTACGCGCCGCGGTTCCATTCGACCGACTTGGTCGGATCAGGCTTGTACTCGCCTTCGCGGAAGAACAGCGTGCGCCAGCCGATCAGCAGGTTCCGGTTGTTGAACGGGAACTTGAGTTCTTGCGCATGGCTCGGCAGCGAGACCGGCTCGACCGAGCGCAGGTAAGCGTAGATCGCGTCGGAATCGGCGCGCGTGATCTTCGTGTAGCTCGCGAACGGGAACGCCGGGTAGAGCAGGCTGCCGTCCTTCGAGCGGCCCGTGTGCAGCGCGCGGTAGAAGTCGTCCGAGGACCACTTGCCGATACCGAATTGGTCGTCGGGCGTGATGTTCGGCGTGTACAGCGTGCCGAACGGCGTCAGCATCGGCAGGCCGCCGGCAAAGGTCTTGCCGCCGCGCACCGTGTGGCACGCGATACAGTCGCCGGCGCGGGCGAGGTACTCGCCGCGCTTGATCAGCGCGGCCTGGTCTTCCGGCGTGGCCGCCATGGCTGCGCCGTTGTGCAGGTGGTCGCCGCCCGACCACAGGACGGGAACGAGCGCGACCGCCGCCGCGATGACGACAGCCGAGAGAGCGAACAGGGACTTGCGTTTCATTTGAATGTCTCTCCTCGCGCCTTATTGCGGTTCGCTGCCGCAGGCAAGCGGAGTCTTCAGCGAGCGGGCCGGGGCCGGCACGGGGTTTTGCGGGGCAGGCTGGGTGGCGAGCCACGAAGCGACGGCGTTGACGTCGTCGTCGGTCAGGCGGATCGCGACGGCGTGCATGCAATCAGGTTCGATCGCGTGACGCGAGCCCGAGCGCCATGCGCCGAGCTGGGCGCTGATGTAATCGCTATGCAGGCCGACGAGGCCCGGAATGGCCGGCTGCATGCCGGTCAGCTGTGAGCCGTGGCAGGCCGCGCAGGCCGGCACGTTCTTGCCCGGGATGCCGTGCAGAACGATGTCCTTGCCGCGCGCGAGCGTGGCCGGCGACACCGTCGGCGTGGCCGGCGGCGGATACGGCGGACGCTGCTGGGAGAAGTACGTCGCGATCTGGTGGAGATAGTCGTCCGAGAGATACGTGACGAGGTAGTTCATCGGCGGGTACTTCCGGCGGGCTTCGCGGAAGTTGACCAGCTGGTTGTACAGGTAGTCGGCCGGCTTGCCCGCCAAGCGCGGGAAGTAGTCATTGTCGGTGCCCTGCCCGTGCGAGCCGTGGCATGCGGTGCAGCCTTGCACTCGCGATTCCATCGTATCGACCGGGGGATTGGGTTGAGTCTGCGCTTTCGCAGCGCTATAGACGCCTGCTATGCCGATCAGCAAAAGGGCGAGCAGCGGGCGGAAAATGCGTCTTGAAGACACGCGTAACTCCATGTTATTCGGGGACCTGACCGGGCTTCGATCGGCTCGGTACACACACAATGAGGCAGCCGGGCGCTGCGACGCAGCATTCTATCATCGATGGGTGATGGCGGCTATTTGGCCTACACCGTTCCGGTTCCCGTGAGTGCGTCGATGCGACAATATGCCGCGCGGCGGTTTTGCTCAGGTGAATTGGGTGGATTGACGCGGCCGGAGAAGCCGGCCGCATCGTCTGCTATTCAGTGAACTTGCCGCCCAGCTTCTGGCAGGTGCCCTTCAGCATGGTTTTGAAGTCGGCGGGGTCGTTGTCTTTCTTGGCCTGTCCGGCGCAGCTGTGCGAGTCCGTGCCGCAGTCATTCTGGCCGGCCTTCGAGACGCCGAAGCACTCGACTTTGACTTTCGTCTGGTCGACGTCGCTGGCGTGCGCGGCGAGCGGCGCGGCGCTCGCCGCGGCCGCGACTGCGGCGGCGAACAGAGCGTGGCGCGATACGGACTTGTTCATGATCGTTTCCTGTCGGTGGCGAAGTGACCGGAGTGGCCAAGCGGTGGCCGCCTCGCGTGGGGCGATAAAGCGATTCATTGTGCAGCATGAACGGCCATTCGCCAACGCCGGTTGAACCGTCGCGAGCGAGGGGCATCGAAGCGTACACTCTCGCCTGCGCATGCGGACGGACCGTGCCGTGATGGTGCGCGTCATGCATCCGTTGCGCTCCTCCTGACTTCTTCCTTTCGATAGCCTGCCGATGAATTATTTCGATCTGTCCGATCCCTTGCCGCGCGCGTCGTCGATGCGCGCAGTCGCTTCCAGCTTCGACGCTGTCCCGTCCCGTTCGGCGCCACGTTATTCGCCGAAGGCAGCGGAGCGGGTCGTCCGATGAGGGTCGATGGATTGTGGGTCGGCCAGGTCGCGATGGCCGCGCTGATGAACGTCGCGTTCGCGTTTGCCATCGGCTCCGCGCTGCTCGACGCATGGCTCGCGAAAGAAGGCGGTCGCACGATCGCCGCGCCTTCGCACCATGCATGGTTGCGCGCGCAACGATCTCTCGTGGCCGCCGCCATCGTGCTTGTGCTGGCCGATATCGGCTGGCTCGTGTATCAGGCCGCATCGATGAGTGGCTCGGGCGTGATCTCGGCGCTCGGCGTCGTGCCCACTGTGCTTGCGCAAACGCACGTCGGCCAGGCATGGTGCGTGGCGTTCGGCGGCGCGGTGGTGATGCTGCTCGCGGCGCTCTTCGGGCGCAACGGCACGCTCGGTCATGCGTTGTTCTGGCTGGCGGTCATCGTGATTGCGGCAGGCAAGGCGTTGCTCGGACATGCCGCCGATGCGGGCGTGTGGTCGGCCGCCGCCGCCATTCACACGCTTCATATCCTGGCGACGGGCGCATGGGGCGGCGTCGTGATGGCCGGCGGATTCGGCGTGCTGCCCGCGCTCGATACGTCGGTGGCGCGCGGCGCGTTGATTCGCGTGGCGGGACAGGTGTCGCAAGTGTCGCTGGTCGCGCTGGGGTTCGTCGTGGTCACGGGCGCGCTCAATGCGGAGCGCGGACTCGGCGGTTCGCTGGCGCCGCTTCAGTCGAGCACGTGGGGCCATGTGCTCTTGCTCAAGCTCGCGCTGGTCGCGTTTGCGCTGGTGCTGGCCGGCATGAACCGCATGTCGGCGCTGCCGCGTCTGCGCCGCACGGCGTCGACGGTGGATGCGCACACGTTCAACAACGTGCTGCATCTCGAGGCGTTGGTGATGATGGGCGTGTTCATCGCGGCAGCGGCGTTGGCGCACAGCGCGCCGGGGTATCTCGCGGCGGGTTGAGTCTCGTCGGCCGCGGCTGTCTCAATGCTGAGACTTACTCGTAGCCGAGCTTGTGGCTGACGATCGGCGCGCAGAACAGCGCAATCGCGCAGCCCGCGATTTTGCCTTCGAGCTCGGCCGCCGCGATGCGCGCTTGATACGCATTGACGAGCACATCGAAGAGCTGCGGTGCGCAGTAGATGAGCGCCGCGCCGATGCAGCACTGACCGACCGCCGAGATGCGCCAGCCGCGTCCGTAGCCGATGACCGCGGCGATCACGCGCAGCACGCCGAAGACGACCAGCGTGCCCACGGCCACTTGCTCGCGAATTAGATAGTCCGGCAGGAACTCGCCCATTTGCTGCCCCCTGTTTGTCGTTTGCAGGGAAGTCAGCAAGGAGCGGGCCAATCGTGACGCGAACGCGCCTAGTGAACGCGCAAGCCCCAGGCGGCAAGGCTCGCGCGATATTGATGGAAGTCGCGCGCGAGCCGCTTAAGCGACGCGCGCGATCCATCCGCCCGAAACGTCACGTAACTGAGACGCCGCCCGCGTAACGCGGGCGCGCATCACGCCACGCTCACCATTCCGCGACGCTGCCGTCCGCGTGACGCCACACCGGGTTGCGCCAGCGATGGCCGGTCTTCGCCATCTCGCGCACCTTCTCTTCATTGACCTCGATGCCGAGCCCCGGGCCCTGCGGAATCGACACGAACCCGTCTTCGTACTGGAAGACCGCGGGATTCTTGATGTAGTCGAGCAGGTCGTTGCCCTTGTTGTAGTGGATGCCGAGGCTTTGCTCCTGGATGAACGCGTTGTAGCTGACCGCGTCGATCTGAAGACACGTGGCGAGCGCGATCGGGCCGAGCGGGCAGTGCAGCGCGACGGCGACGTCGTACGCCTCGGCCATCGACGCGATCTTGCGGCACTCGGTAATGCCCCCCGCGTGCGAGGCGTCCGGCTGGATGATGTCGACGTAGCCGCCCGCCAGAATGTGCTTGAAGTCCCAGCGCGAGTAGAGCCGCTCGCCGAGCGCGATCGGCGTGCTCGTCTGGTTGACGATGTCGCGCAGCGCCTCGACGTTTTCCGACAGCACCGGCTCCTCGATGAACATCAGCTTGTACGGGTCGAGCTCCTTGGCGAGCACCTTCGCCATCGGCTTGTGCACGCGGCCGTGGAAGTCCACGCCGATCCCGACGTGCGGCCCGACCGCTTCGCGCACGGCGGCGACGTTCTCGATCACCTTTTCGACTTTGTCGAACGTGTCGATGATCTGCAGCTCTTCCGAGCCGTTCATCTTGACCGCCTTGAAACCGCGTTCGACCACCGCGCGCGCGTTGTTCGCGACGTCGCTCGGACGGTCGCCGCCGATCCACGAATACACCTTGATGCGATCGCGCACCTGGCCGCCGAGCAGCGCGTGCACGGGCACGCCGTGGTGCTTGCCTTTGATGTCCCAGAGCGCCTGATCGACGCCGGCGATCGCGCTCATCGAGATTGGGCCACCGCGGTAGAACCCCGCGCGATACATGACTTGCCAGTGGTCTTCGATCAGAAGCGGGTCCTTGCCGATCAGATAGTCGGCAAGCTCGTGGACAGCGGCTTCGACCGTGTGCGCGCGTCCCTCGACGATCGGCTCGCCCCAGCCGACCACGCCTTCATCCGTCTCGATCTTGAGAAAGAGCCAGCGCGGCGGAACGATGAAGGTTTCGAGCTTGATGATTTTCATGGGCGGGTGTCTCCTGTTCCTGAGAGTGACGGTGGAATGCCGATCGCCTATGCTATCGCAAATTTCGGCATGTTGTAGTATTAATAGTATTATTCGGACTGGAGGCGTTGAGGTCAAGCGGTCAGGGCCGCGTCCCGATACGTGATAATCGCGGTCCCGGCGCGCGACCGAAGTGAAAGAAGTGACCGAACGCGCCGGCCCACCACCGGAGGACACTATTCAGCACGATCTGCACGGGCGCGTCGCCCATCTGCTCGCCACGGCGATCCTGCGCGGCGACTACCCGCCCGAATCGACGCTGCCGCGCGAAGCCGAACTGATGGAGTCGTTCGGCGTGAGCCGTACCGTGCTGCGCGAGGCGCTGCGCACGCTGACGTCGAAGGGGCTCGTCGAATCGCGTCCGAAGGTCGGCACGCGCGTGCGGCCGCGCATCGCGTGGAATCTGCTCGATGCGGACTTGCTCGATTGGTACGCGCGCGTCGCCGAGCCGATGACGTTCGCGCTCAAGCTTCAGGAGATGCGCGAGATGATCGAGCCGTTCGCGGCCGAACTGGCGGCGCGCGCGCATTCCGAAGCGACGCTGAGCGTCATCGAAGACGCGCATGCGGCCATGGCGGCGGCGCAGAACGTCGACGAATGGGTGCGCGCCGATCTGCGCTTTCACTTGAGCGTGCTGAACGCGTGCAGCAACGAGTTGCTGCTGCCGCTCGGCGCGCTGATCGAGCGCACGCTCGAAGGGCAGTTGCGGCTGAATGCGAAGCGGGCGGATGTGTTCAACGCGTCGCTTGCCGAGCACACGGCGGTGTTCGACGCGATCAAGGCGCGCGACGCGCAGGGCGCGCGCCGCGCGATGGCCGAATTGCTCGGCACGACACGCGGACGGATCGAGGGTTGAAGCCCGCGCCGAACCATGAGGCCGCGTCGAGCACGGCACATCGACTTCGTCGATAATCCGCCGAGATTCCCCTCAAGATCCCTGAAGAGAGCCCGACGATGGACGAGAAAACTTTGGCGGCCTACGACGAGGCCGCGGCGTCGTTCGCCGACGACTGGATCGGCCAGCCTGCCCCGGACGACATGTACCGGCTGCTGAGCCAGTACTTCAAGCCGGGTCCGACCGTCGACATCGGCTGCGGAGCGGGGCGCGATGTCGCGTGGCTGGCGGCGAACGGCTTCGATGCATGCGGCTACGACGCGTCCGAGGGATTGCTGAGCGAGGCCAGGACGCGCTATCCCGAACTGCGCTTCGACGTCGCCCGCTTGCCGGAGTTGGCGAACATCGCGTCGCACACGTTCGAAAACGTGCTGTGCGAGACGGTCGTCATGCATCTCGAGCCCGAACTGATCGGGCCGGCAGTACGGCGTTTGTTCGACATCCTGAAACCCGGCGGCACCTTGTATCTAAGCTGGCGGGTGACCGAAGGCGAGTCCGAGCGCGACAAGCGCGGCCGCCTCTACTCGGCATTCGATAAGCACCTCGTGATGCGTGAAATCGGCGCGGGCGATACCGTGCTGCTCGATCGCGAGGAAGTCAGCGCGTCGTCGGGCAAGGTGATCCATCGCCTCGTCGTGAAGAAAGCGGATCGTTGAGCCGAATTGACTCGGCGATTGGCCACACGGTTTACGTGCGGCAGACCCTAGTTCGTTTTACTTACAGCATTAGCACCGTACGCTTGGCAACTGCGCGACGTCCGCAGTTCGTGGAAGGATGCGTGCTATCGCGAACAGACCGCGAATCAATAAAACCGTCGAACCACGAGCGCTAACGCGAGACAGGGAGCCGGCGATGGACCCCCAATCAGTAGAACCTCAAACGGCGAAGAAGGGCCCGTCCAAGCGCATGGTGAACGTGCTTTCTGTCCTGATCGGACTGGCGACGTTCGCCGTCGGAGTGGCGTGGGTGATTTACGCCGAGCTGCCGATCTTCGCGATTCCGCTCGTGATCTGCGTGCCGGTGATTGCGGCCGTGGCGTTTCGGAATTGCTGGGATTGAACGGTATCGAACGGGGCGGGCCTGCCGAAGTGATAACCCTGCATGAACGTGCATCCGAGACGTTGAAGCACGGCCACCTGTTCGTCCGTCTCCACGCCTTCGATCACGCACGTGAGCCCGAGGTTGCGGCATAGCTCCACGATGCTGCGCACGATGCCCTGCGCGGCGGTGTCGTGTGCAATGTTCTGCACGAAGCTCCGGTCGACCTTCACATCGTTCAGCGGCAACTGATGGATGTAGTGCAAGCTCGAGTAGCCGGTGCCGAAGTCGTCGAGCGAGATTTTCGCGCCCAGCGCTTTCAGCTCGGATAGGGCCGCGCGCCCTTGCTCGAAGTCCTGTACGACTGCCGTTTCGGTGATCTCAAACGTGAGCCTGCCGGCATCGACGCGGCTTTTCCGCACCGTCTCCCGAATCTTCTCCACCGCCTCGGGAGACGCGATATCGCGAGCCGAAAGATTGAATGAAACATGGATGTGCCGGTCGCACTGCGTCATGCATGCGAGGGCCTTGCCGATCAGCACGGCCGTCACTTGATGAATCAGATCGCTCTTCTCGGCGACCCGGATGAACAGATTCGGTGGAACGTCGCCCAGCGCCGGACTGTGCCATCGCGCGAGCGCTTCGTATGCCCTGATTTCGCGCGTCCTGCCATCGACGATCGGCTGATAGTGCAGCGCCATTTCCTTCTCGAGATCGGCTTGACGCAGCGCCTGCTCGACGCTGCTGAACTCGCGGATGCGGCTTTCATGCTGCTCGGAAAAGATCGTGGTGTGTCCGCGGCGATTTTCCTTGCCGTAGTAAAGGGCGTAATCCGCGCGCTCGAATAGCTGCTCCGAGGTTCTGCCCGCCTCGGGAAACATGGCGATGCCGATCGACGCGGAGATTCGCGCTGTCGCGCGCGGCAACTCGTAGGGCTTGCGCAACGCGTCGCATATAGCCGAGCCGACGTCGAGAAGCTGTTGCTCCGTCTCGAGGCTGCGAATGAACAAGCCGAACTCGTCGCCGCCGAGGCGCGCGATTTGCAGTTGTCCATCCGAAAATGCCAGCAATCTTCGACCGACTTCTTCGAGCAGGGTGTCGCCCGCGCCATGGCCGTGCAGGTCGTTGACCTGCTTGAAACCGTCGAGATCGATGATGCCCACTGCGAAGCGGCTTTCCGGCAACGGGCCGCGCTCGAACCGGTCCGCCAACAGGCTAAGGAAGTGACGCCGATTGGGGAGTCCGGTCAGACTGTCCGCATTGGCCAGGCGGTGGTTTTCCGCGTTGAGCGCTTCGAGTTCGTGTTGCTTTTGTTCGAGCGCGATCTGCGAGCGCGCCAGATCGGAGAAGTCTCGATAGTAGGTCAGGAGAACCTTGATCATCGCCATCGACACCAGAACCATGTTGGCGGCGATCGCGACAAGCACGGGGTTGCCGGTCGTCGAGAAGTACAGCGCAAACGGGATCAGCACGATTGCCGTCAAGAGCAGCGCGGCCGTGCGCATGTGCATCAGGCAGAAGATGCAGCCGATCACGGTGATCGACATGTAGAACGCGACGTGGGCCTTCTCGTACTCGTCCCCGTATGGGTACAGGCTCAGTCCCCAGGCCGTGAACAAGCAACCGAGCAGGACGATCAGCCAGATGGTGTTCGTCAGACGCCGGGCGATCTGGCGGTCGCTCAGGGAGGCAATCAACTTCCTGCGCCGCGACCAGATCCACAGGCGCACCACGCATGCGACGCAGAGCGTGAACGGGATGTACTCGCTGAGCAGCGCGGGCGCTTTCCCGATGTGGGTGTAGGCGACCGCGAGGCTGTTGATGACGAGAATCAGATAAAGCAGCGGCAACTGCCTCGAAAATGCTTCGAACTGGGAGCGCATGAGTACGCTGTGCTCCCCGCGGCTTTTCGGCATCAGTTTGGTAAGACGCATTTCAGTGACCCGGCTTGAACCTAATCTGGTGCGGCGCGGCTGAAATCGGGTGCGCGCGAAGCTGCGCTTCTCGCAAAGTCTTTTGTCACCTTTTTCTCGCTGGCCGGAAGTTTCGACTACGGGGCTTGCCTAGGGCTGGTCACGCTGGGTGTCCGACGGTGGCAGGCGCAGATTCGGGTCATACACAACGGCGTATACGGCAGTCGGACGGGGTGGCTAAAGGGCGGGTTTGTATCAGGATTGCCTGAATTTGATGTCGGGAAATGGGGCGCGAGTCTTGTGGGGCGGTTGTGGCGGCAGGTTGGGCGTAGTTGCGCCCAGGTGCGGGAAAACAAAAAACCCGGCGCGTGGCCGGGTTCCCGTGCTTCAGGTGCAGCGAGACCAGCGTCAGAAGCGATGTCGCAAGCCGATCGTCGTGGCCACCTGGCTGTCCGTCGACGACCTGCTCAGGCCATTGATATCCGCCGTGATGCCGGAATTGCCCGTGTCGCTGACGTGCTGGTACACGGCCATCAGGTAGATGTCGGTGCGCTTGGACAGCGCGTACGCCGTCTGCAGGCTGACCTGGTTGTATTTCGGGCTCACGCCGTCGAGGCGCGCGTCGGTGAACGTGTAAGCGCCCGAAACCGACCACGCCGGCGTGATGCTGTAGCGCGCGTTCGCTTCATAGTTCGTGAAGCGCGCGCTGCCGTCCGTCAGCGTCAAGCCGCTCGACGTGCCCGACGCCGATGCGCCGATGCCGGTGGCGTTGTCGAGGTGGGTCTGCGTGAACACGAGACCGACGACCGCGGGGCCGAACGTGTAGTTCAAGCCTGCGCCATAGGTGCGTTGCGTGCCGGCCGTGAAGGTGGTGTCGGCGGTGACTGCGCCGCTCGAATTCAGCGAGGTGCCCGAGTTGTTCAACTGCAGATAGCCGGCCGCGAAATTCAACGGACCGTAGTTGTACGACGCGCCGAAGCTGTACGCGCGGTTCGTGGCGAAGCCGCCCGATTCGTTCGAGAAGCCATACAGCGCGCCGAGCTTGAGGCCGCCGAAGTTCGCGCTCTGGTACTTGACCGAGTTGTTGATGCGGAAAGAATTGTCGAGGTTATCGTTGTCGAACGGGTGCGCAGTCATGGTGCCGCCGTAGCCGGTGCCGGTCAGCGCGAGGGGGCCCAGGTAATCGACGACGGAATCGTATTGGCGGCCGAGCGTGACCGCGCCGTACTGGTCGCTCGACAGACCGACGAATGCCTGCCGGCCAAACTCGAGACTGTTCTGGCCGAGCTTGCCGTTGGTGATGCTGAAGCCGTTTTCCAACGTGAAGATCGCCTTCAGGCCGCCGCCCAGGTCTTCCGAGCCGCGCAGGCCCCAGCGGCTGCCGTTCACCGAACCGCTGGTTTCCTGGAAGTTGTGCGAGCCTCCCTGATTGCTGGTGTAAGTGATGCCGGCGTCGATCAAGCCGTACAGCGTGACGCTGCTCTGCGCATGCGCCGCGCCGGCCGTGCCGAGTATGGCCAGCGAGAGGCTGGATAATGCGATCTTCTTCATCTTTTCTCCGTTAACCGTCAAGCGGTTGTTATCGAGTTGCGGAGAATATCGCAATATTTTTATTAAATTGATTTGGTGTTGCTTTTTTGCTGTTTTCAGATTCTTTCTTTGTAATATTGAGCTGAAAAAGTGCGAATGTAATGCAAAAAAACGGGGCGTGCCCGCTGTCCAGGACACGCCCCAACTGCCTGATTAAAAGACTCTTCTGGTCAATCAAGCGCGTCCAGAATAGCATGAATATCGGGGTATGTTATTGGTGTAATATCCAATAACATTTCGCCAACTTTCTTTTGAAATATTACTGCCGGTTAATTGTTGGATTTCGAACAATGGCAATCTGATTTTTCCCAATTGACGTGCCTATACTATTTTCCGCTGGCAATTGTTAATTGAAATTACGCGAACTTTCATCGGGGAAATGCGCCGCCCGCCGGAAGTAGCATCACGCCCACAGCCGAAACATCCGGAAAGATTCGTCCTCGGCGAAGCGCTGCATGAACTCGCTCGGGGAGAAGCCCGTGCTGCGCTCGACCTGACTATCAGACGGTGTCGAAGGTCTTCAGCAGATCCGACATGGCCTTTTTGCAGTCGCTCTGGGTGGGGGCGTCGGCGCGGAGCGCGGCCAGTGCGCGATCGATGGCCTTGTCGACGGTGTGCCAGTCCTGCGGCGAGCGCGGTTTCAAGCCGGCTTCGGCGGAGTCCCATGCGACCTCCAGGTCCTTGATCCGTGCCTTGGCCGCAGGAAGGTCGCCCTTGTCGACGGTGGCGGCGACGTCGGCGGCAATGCTGCGAAACGCGCTCAAGTCGCCCAGTCGGGAGGCGGTTTTTGCCTCGACGGCCGAGCTGGTTTGAGGGACCGCCGAGGCCGTGCTTGCTGCAGCCGTGTCCGCGGACTTGGAGCATCCGGCCGCCAGGGCCAGGACCGCGATGGCCGACGTTGCGGCAATGGGACGGACGAGCGAAAGAAGGTCGCGCATGATTTTTTCCTTGAGTTATGGATGGCGGGTTACTGAATGGCTCGCGTGTTCCGGCGGCCGCCCGCGCTGAATTGCTCGACGGCCACCAGCATCACGATCACGGTCAGGAAGAGGGCGCTGGTCCACATCGCGCCCATGCCGACGCCGCCGTAGGTCTTGGCCTGCGTCAGCAAATCGCCAAGCGCGGCGCCGAAGGGGCGCGTCAGGATGTAGCCGATCCAGAAGGTCAGAACGGCATTGCCGCCCATGCGCCAGGCCGCGTACGTGAGGGCAATCAGCGCGCCGAACGACACGGCGCCCCAGGCGAAGCCAAGGCTCAGGGCCTCGGTCGCCAGATCGCCTGCCGCCGTGCCGAGCGCAAACGTGCAGAGGATGGCGGCCCAATAAAACAGCTCGCGGCTGCGCGTGACGATGTCGTGAATGGAGAGGGTGCGCTCCACGCGATACCAGACCGCGAAGATGACGCTGAGCGCCAGGGCAAACGCCGATGTGCTGACGTACAAGCTGACGCCGAGACCATCGGTGAGCAAGTCTGTGATCTGGGTGCCGACGACGCTAACCAGGACGACCGTCAGCCAGTAAATCCAAGGTGTGTAGCGCCGCGTGCGCAACTGCGCAAAGAGGGCGGCTGCGAGCAGTGCGCCCATGACCGCGCGCGTCATGCCTTGGCCCCAGCCGGCATTGACCGCCAGGAAGTCGGCGCCCGTTTCGCCGACCGTGGTGGACATGATCTTGATGATCCAAAAGGACAAGGCGATTTCGGGGACTTTGCTGAGCCAGCTTGTCGATGGAGGTGTCGATAGCGCGTTCATCGTGGTCTCTCGGTCGAGATGATTGGGATGGACGCAGTGTGGCAAGACAGGCTTAGGGCAGTCATAGGGCGATGACTGCGCATGGGGTCTTTTAGTCGATTGACTGGTCGAGGATGTGCCGGCGACGTCGAATGGAAGGTGGATGCAGCGGGGGGAGCGCGCTGATAGTGGCTGCCGCTCAGCGACCAGTGACGCAATTTCCGGTCGAGCACAAAGAAAAAGCCGCTGAACCTTGCGGATCAGCGGCTTTTTGCATTTGGTGGCGAATCAGGGACGTACCTGCCAAATCGCTCTGAACCCCTGGTTACAAGGGCCTGTCTGGCCGAAGGGCTGACAGGTGTCGCGGTATTTCCGTGACGCAGGGCGTATCATCCTTCGTGCTAATCGGCTAGTCCCGCGTTGCCGGAAAAAGCGATGGACTACTGTGTTTTTATACAGGTATCAGTGGTGCTGCCGTTATCAAGGCCTGCGCTGAAAGACAGTTCTGCCGTTAACACGACTGGTGTATCAATTTCGCCCAGACTGTCGCTGGGGTAAACTGGCGATAAAAACGCGAAGGCTAGAAGGTAAAAATGATCGAATTCGTGAACGAAGCGCAGGCGCTGGACTACGTTACACACCTACCTGCTCAAGCTAAGTCATTGTTTCGTTTTGGATTTTCGTTGCTGAGTGAGATGAGCGAGCAGCAGCAACGAATCGTGGTTGAAGGCGCTCGCCAAGCTATCGCGACGTCCCTGCCCGACTCTGATGAAGTTGCCGCTCGGCTGGGAAAGGACGCGAACGTCGCCGCTCCAGCAATCGCCGCGGCAGCGCTAACGACAACGATTTTTGCTCGCACCTCCGTGGACCTCGCCCCGGAGCGATTTCGTCAGATTTTTATTAAGGCGGGCGTCATAGACGAGACGTTATCTGACGCTCTTAAGAATTTCTTTGAGATAGCATGCGCTGAGAGGCAGGCCCTTCGCAGCGAGGTTGAGCGAACTGATGACGCTCGGGCGGTCCTCCCCAACCTTACAAGTTTCACTTTGGGAATCGATGTTCGCGTCTCGTTCGAGGGCAACGAAGTTCGTTCAATGGTACCTGTTGTCGTAGCAAACATAGACACTGATGCAGAAGGACAGGTACTTTGGTGCCAAATGACGAAAGAGCAGCTGACACGTTTGCGCGCAGATTTTGATGCTGCGCTGCAAAAATTGGAGGCTACTCAGAATAAACTGGGTCTCGGGGAGGGTTAACGGTGATTGCTGGTATGACGGCTGCTAGCGCAGCGGTGTCCAGCGATGGACCATTGGGCCTGCATTTGGACAACATTACGGGACCGCAGCCGACGTGGTCGGTTCTCGTGGTAATAGCTTTTGGAGTTACTATCTTATGGTGCCGTCTTGGCGCCAAGGATATGAGAACACACGGCTTTTCGATGGCGTTTGACCGCTTCGACGTCAAGCCGGGCCGAGTGCGGATGTCGCTTGAGTTACTCGCATTTGTTGTCTGCGGAACATTCATTGCGCTGCTTTTCGCGCAGCCTGCAACATGGCCGCAAGCTTTCGGGGCTGGACTTGGATGGACGACGCTGCTGGCCCAACACTCAAGTAAGGAGAAAGAATCGTGAGAGTGCTAATGTCTGACAAGACATATGTTCGGGTGACGAACGTCTGTTTGTTCGGCGTCGCGCTTATGGTGCTGGTAGCGCAACACCTCCCTCCGGCAAACTGGGTCGCTCCGACTTTTATCGGTCTGTCGGGAGCGGCTTGCGTGCTATGTGTCGCTTTGTACATTGCTCGTGGGCGAGAAAGTGACCGCCAGGCTGAGCGAAAGGCGGCGGCTTCTCCACAGCCCGCCGGGCGACGGGCGTTTGGCGGAGTGGCTACCCATGCGAGCAGGGGTGCCGATCACGAGCAATCAGAGGATGTCCATACCGTTACCTTCTCTAAGCCAGTTGCGATAGAAGACAAGGCGAATGCCGTTGATATGGCAGAAGCTTGGATGGTTGACGTGCATGCAGAGTGGTCCCGTCTCGCCCCGGCGACTGCTGATATGTCGCTTGAAGAAATCATTAAAATGCTAGCGCCGATGTCTGCGCAAAAGCAGACGATTTTTCGGCGGCGTTTATATTCGGCTCGAGGTATTGAGGTACTTTTCGATTCCACAGGACTGCTTGCTGCTGATCGCTATGCTTTTCCAAGGAAGCGAACCAAGCCGCTGGAAAAATCGAAACTGCAACCATTTAATTTAGAACAGGAAGAGGCTGATGCCTGCTTAGCGTAGTTGCATCCAGCGAAATGAAAAAAGCCCCTTAGCGGGCTTTTTTCATTTGACGAATTCCGTAGGTTCATCGACAGGCGAATGGGGCCCATCTACCTTTGGGCTTGCCGAGGTGCCAAATGAGCCGGGTGAGAGTCTGGGGCGAGTTGTCTGTCGCATACCACGCCTCAGTTCTTGGCCCCAATAATTGTCCCGTCGTTTCCACCGTGGGGCAATCATGCCGTTGCGGCTGCTTTTTGCGACGAGCGTTTCTTGCGGGGTTCAACGCGGCGGAATTTTTTAGTGTTCACCAGAACGGGATCGACTGAAATCTTGGCGATCGCCACCTTGTAGCCGAGAGTTTGCAGAGAAAGAGCGGCGTTTTTTAGGGAAATTTTCGAGAAAAACGGCAAATCTTTCGGCAAATCTTTGCTGGTGGCGATCGCGTAAACGATTCGGTAGTTACGAGAATTCGGAATCGCCGAAATGTCTGAAAGTCGAATGCTCTCGGGCAGCTTGTCATTGAGTTTTCGTCGAAATTCCTCGTGCTTTACAAAGGCTTCGCCAGAAACCATGCCTTGGGCGAACAAATGGCTTAGTGTCGCCGAGCTTCGGTAATACTTGACGTGAATGAGGTCCCGGCCGTTTCTGACGAGATCGCAAAATTCGATCTTGTCGAACGGGCCGCCAACAGCGATGTTTTTCTTATCCATTAGCTCGATGCGCGGGTCACCAGCCTCAACCGCCGCGTTGTATTCGCCCTCGTTTGCGTGGTTGTAGACAGGCATCGGGGTCGAGTCGACTTCTAATTTTCTCAGCGCGAGATCGACCTTTTCCATGAAGTCGCGGTTGACCACGTGCCAGTCGCCGTTGCGCAAAATATAGGTCTCGCCGTGCAAGTCAAATTCTGCATAGAGGCACCGGTGGGCGGACCATGAGTCGATGCACAGGCCGTTGGCGTCATTCGCATAGACATGATTTGTCCTCATTGCAGCCAAACAGACTGTCTCGTTGCGGTCACGAATGTGTTGAAGCAGCGCGCCCAATTGCAGAGTTGAATGGATTGGCGAGGACGACCGCCGGTCGAACGAATATCCCGCTTGGCGCTCCCAATCGACTATTTCCGGCTCGCCCATCCAGATGCACGGGTTTTGCGGATCGGTTTTCAACATTTCGTCGAGCAGTTCGTCCAGCGCCTGGATCAATTCGCGTTTTTTGACGCGATTCACGTTGTCGATCCAGGCGAATCGCTCCGGTAGCGGTCTGTTTCGTCGATCGAGGGATTCTTTTAGGATCTTGCGCAAGTCGTCGAGCTTCGCGGCAGGCGCGATAGACAGCGCGTCGCGGCCGGTCACCTGGTCGCCAAAGAGTTCAACAGCCGAGGCGCCCGTGACGGCGTGCACCATGTCCATTTCCCAATCGGCCCGAAGGTCGAAGATATCCGCGTCTCGGGGGCTTTGGTTCCGGGTGTTCAGCCAGTTATCTTCATAGCTGGCTTTGTCGAGGCTCCGCAACCTGTCTGGGTTCACCGAGTTGAGGGTCACGCGCAAGCCGAAATCTCGCTCGACGTGGTCTTGGTTGACCAAGTGATACCCCATGCCGAACGACAGCGCGAATGTTTCGCCCAAGTCGCGGACAACGAGTACAGCACCTTCGGATTTGTTGCCGATGAACAGCCCAGGCTCGACATCTTGGCCGTCCAGCAAAAACGTCGTCCAGCCCGGCGGAGCGAGCGGTGGAGATGTTTTCACATACAGGGTCGCTTCGCCGTAGGCGATTTTAAGCGGAATCGGCGCCTTCGCCATGTCGGTTTTGACGATCAGCTCGTCGCGAATCGCGTCGCCGACAATCCTATATATAGTCAGCCGCTCCTTTCTGGTCTTTGCCTCTTTTACCGCCATTCCTATCCCCGTTCGGCTAATGCTTTTGCCGTATGCGATTCGAATAACTGGTTGATTTGCAATAATGTTTTTGGAGAGTTTCCGACGTTTTCGTTCAGATAGTCAATTCGGAAAAGTTTGGGCAACGCTGGTGACGGGACTTGTTACCAGGGTCGGTTTCGGCGAGCTCGACGCTAGGATATTTGAGTCAGCGGACGCCGCGCTTCTCGCGGACGGCCTACTTCGCCCTCGCGACATGCGTTTCGGCGAGAAAAACCGCCAGAGTCGACGCCGCTCCGACGGCCAGCCGCGCGTGGCGTGGCTGCAACCCTCGGGCGCCCGCGGCTTTGCCGTGGCCGGTGCCGTAGTGGTTGCGAAGTTCAGAAACCCCTTGGGTGATGCTCGCGAGGTTGCTGAGCAGCCGCTTGATCGTTTCGGCGGCCTTGGCCTCGTCGGGAATTCCGTCGGGCGTGAGACGCAGTTCTTTGGCGACCAACTTCACTAGCTCGGGTAGCGCTGCGCCGCTGGCGAAATCCACGCTGCGTTCCGACAAAATGGTTTTGCAGCATGACTCGACCAGCTCCTTCGCGGTGCCGATTGCCAAGCTAGGATCGCTATCGAGAGCTGCCTCCATACGGGTGATTTGCTGCGACACATATCCGGGATCGGTGCCCGCGAGGGCTTGCTTCGCGGCCGACACCCCTGGCTTCGAGTTCGCGAGCCCAGCCTGCCGCCCGGCGTAAACCGGCCGGCCGGAAATGCGGGTCCGCTCGGCGAGCTCAAACCCGTCGGCGACTAGCCGCTGATTGAACATTTGGAGAAGGCGCTCACATTCCGTTGGGTCAGGCCGCACAACGGGGTGAAGCATCTCACAGAGAAAGCGGAGAAACACTTCGTCGTCGCCATGCAAAAGGTTGAAGCGCTCGTCATAGAAAACCCAATCGGAAGGCCAATCGAAATTGGCGATGCGATGCTTCCAGATGTCGCCAGCGGCATTGGAAAACCTGTGATCGGTTGACGGCAGGCTATTCAAGTCGAACAGCCGGGCAAGGAATTCCTGGTCTTCCAGTCGCCCGCTCCACTCCACGCCCTCCGAAACGAGCGAGTCGATGATGTCACGGCGAGTGACTTCGCTTATTTTCATGGCGATCTCGGTGTCGTGCGCCTGGTTCGTGGGCTCGCTTCGGACTGCGATTTTCAACGAGTTCTCGATTGCAGTTTCGCGAGCATGTAGGCTGAAACGGATCCCGCGACTTCGACTGCCGCCTTGGCCTCCGCGTTACCTACGCGTGGTAGCCACGGGCGCCCATGGCCGGTTCCTTCCTTGTTCCTCAACTTGTTGGCCGCGCAGGCCGCCGAAAAGAGGCTGCGTTCCAAAGCGCCGATGGGTAGTTCACCAGGTTCGGGCTGCTGCTCCGGAACCTTCAAGCCGAGCGCCATGAACGCCATGCCGAGCAATGACCCGAAGTTCGCTCCCGTGGGGTATGCGCCGCCTATCGACATCAACACATGAGCGGCTGTTGCTTCCATCAAGTCCTTGCCGGTCCCCATTAGTAGCGCGGCGTCTTGCGAGCCGCGCTGCGCCCGAACGGCATAGGCTTGGAGGGCGGTGGTCATTTCCGTGCCCTTTAACCCGTCGAGAACCTTGGCCCCGAAGGTGCCGTCGTCTGCTAGCCAGAAGCCCTCGGTATCAAATGTTGCCTTGGCGTTGGCAATGGCCTCGTCACCGACGTAGTTCTCGGACCCCTTGCGGAAGCCTCCGCACGCGCGAACCTTGGCGAGCAGGGCGTGAACGAGTTGCGCCCCGGCTTCTTCGTCGTTGAGCATCGCGTCGTGCAGGATTGCACGAACCCGCTTCGCTTTGCCGATCTGCTGCCCCTGCTGCTTCGGGTCAAGAGCGCCCAGGCCGGCCCTGTTAACCAAAAATTCAATGTCGGAATGGCTTGGCTCGCGGTAGTCGCCGCCGGATTGTTTCGCCTTAGAGTCGTCGACCAGTTGGCAGACTGCCGCGACGACGGCGTCGTTAAGTGGAAGGAGCATTTTCGTTCTTTGAGTGATTTGCTCGTTTCATTCTCTCACTTAAAAGGCATCGGCAATTCAATGTCGAAACGATCGAGTGTCGCATTGAACTCCATCAGCGGCTTGGTCTGCTGATAGCGGGTTTAGCTTGGCGGAAGTCCTTCATGCGCAGGGATTTCTTCGTTCCCGCCCGGCGCGGATCAGCCGGAGATAGTAGACCCCAAAGCGGTTTTGATAGCGGTGCGGCAGCTTGTGCATTCGCGGATGGCTTACCAGGCGGCCCATCGCGCGCCAAACGAAAAAGCCGCTGAACCTTGCGGATCAGCGGCTTTTTGCATTTGGTGGCGAATCAGGGATTCGAACCCCGGACCTGCGGATTATGATTCCGTCGCTCTAACCGACTGAGCTAATTCGCCAAAGAAGGCAAATTATGACGACGACAAGGCAGCCTGTCAACCCCACCATCTCAGTTTTTCGACTGCCTCGTCATCTACCTCATCCGGCGGCCAAGAGCCGCCTCCGTCCGTCAACTCGAGGAGCTCAATCCCTCGAATAAATATTCGAGTCCTTGGTCTCCTTGACGAACAGCATGCCGATCACGAACGTGATCAGCGCCACCACGATCGGATACCAGAGCCCCGAGTAGATATCTCCGCGCGCCGCGACGATCGCGAACGCCGTCGCCGGCAGGAAGCCGCCGAACCAGCCGTTGCCGATGTGATACGGCAGCGACATCGACGTGTAGCGAATCCGTGTCGGGAACATCTCCACGAGCATTGCTGCGATCGGCCCGTACACCATCGTCACAAAGATCACGAGGATCGCCAGGATCACGACCGTCATCGGCCAGTTCAGCTGCGACGGGTCGGCCTTCGCTGGGTAGCCGGCGCTCTTGAGCGTCGTGGCGAGCGTCTTGTCGAACGCCTTGCCCTTGTCCTTCGCGTCGGCGGCCTTGCCGTCGTAGGTGTCGATCACGGTGTCGCCGACCTTGATCTGTGCGAGCGAACCCGCCGGCGCCGCCACGTTCGCGTAGTTCAAGCCAGCCTTCGACAACGCGCTCTTCGCGATGTCGCACGAACTCGTGAACTTCGCCGTACCCACCGGGTTGAACTGGAACGAGCACTCGTCGGGATTGGCGACGACGACGATCGGCGACTTCTGCGTCGCGGCTTCGAGCGCCGGGTTTGCGAAGTGCGTGAGCGCCTTGAAGAGCGGGAAGTACGCGAGCGCCGCGATCAGGCAGCCGGCCATGATGATCGGCTTGCGGCCGATCCGGTCCGACAGCGAGCCGAAGAACACGAAGAACGGCGTGCCGATCAGAAGCGCCAGCGCGATCAGGATGTTGGCGCTGGTGCCGTCCACCTTGAGCGTTTGCGTGAGGAAGAAGAGCGCATAGAACTGACCCGTGTACCAGACCACCGCTTGCCCGGCCGTCAAGCCGACCAGCGCCAGGATCACGACCTTCAGGTTCTTCCACTCGCCAAACGCTTCGGTCAGCGGCGCCTTCGAAGTCTTGCCTTGCGACTTGATGCGCAGGAACGCCGGCGATTCGTTGAGCTGCAGCCGGATCCAGACGGATACCCCGAGCAGGATCAACGACGCGACGAACGGAATGCGCCAGCCCCAGGCGCCGAACGATTCCTCGCCGATCGAGGTGCGCACGCCGAGAATCACGAGCAGCGAAAGGAACAGGCCGAGCGTCGCCGTCGTTTGGATCCACGACGTGTAGTAGCCGCGCCGATTGGCGGGCGCGTGTTCGGCGACATAGGTCGCGGCGCCCCCGTACTCGCCGCCGAGCGCCAGGCCTTGCAGCAGCCGCATGGCGATGAAGATCACCGGCGACGCAATGCCGATCGCCGCATAGCCGGGCAGGAAGCCGACGATGAACGTCGACAGGCCCATGATGACGATCGTGATCAGGAACGTGTACTTGCGGCCGACGAGGTCGCCGAGCCGTCCGAACACGATCGCGCCGAACGGCCGCACCGCGAAGCCGGCGGCAAAGCCGAGCAGGGTGAAGATGAACGCCGCGGTCGGGTTGACGCCGGAAAAGAAGCTCTTGCTGATGTAGATGGCCAGCGAGCCGGCCAGATAGAAGTCGTACCACTCGAAAACGGTGCCGAGCGACGACGCGAAGATCACCCGCTTCTCGTCGCTTGTCATCGGCGCGTGTGAAATTTGACCGCCTACGGTTGCCATGTGCTGTCTCCAATTTTGATATACGCGCAGGGAGCGCTGGGTAAGGCGCTCCCGTCGACGATTATTGGAGCGGAAACTTACGGCGTACTGACGCGAAATCTCAAAATGGGGTCTAGTGCACACAGGTGCGATTTGCGGCGTTCTTCATCTAATTTCTCGCATTGCGCATTCAACGTCGCCCATATGCTTTCTGTGTCGCGCTTGGTGGCGGGCGAAAACCGACGCACTCAGGGTAAGTCCTGAACCGCTTCAGAGGTCCTCAGGCTGACGCGCACGAGCGTACCGGCCAGGCGCGGCTCGGATTGATAGACGTTGTCGTCGATCGCGAGCGTGCCGCCGTGCATCGTCGCGATCTCGCGGACGATCGCGAGCCCGAGCCCGCTGCCGTCGCCCTCGCGGCCGAGAATCCGATAGAACCGCTCGAGCACTCGGGCGCGCTCGGCGAGCGGAATGCCGGGCCCGGTGTCCTCGACTTCGAGGTGCACTTGCTGATTCGGCTCGTCGGGCCGCACGCGAACCGTAATGCGGCCGCCTTGAGGCGTATAGCGAATCGCGTTGTCGATCAGATTCGACAGCATCTCGCGCAGCATGACCGGGTTGCCGTCGACCGTTATAGGTGCATCGGGGCCTTCGTAGCCGAGATCCATCTGCCTGGCGAGCGCCGGCTCCACCCAGTCGCGGACCGTGAGCCGCGCCAGCTCGGACACCTCGACTCGCGCGAACGCTTGCCCCGACATACTGCTTTCCGCTCGTGCGAGGGCGAGCAGCTGCGTGACAAGGCGCGCGGCATGCTCCGAGCTCGTCGCGATCTGTTCGAGCGAGCGGCGCACCTCGGCCGATACGTCCTGCCGCAGCGCCAGCTCCGCTTGCGTGCGCAGGCCGGCGAGCGGAGTCTTCATCTGATGCGCGGCGTCGGCGATGAAGCGCTTTTGCAGCTCCATGTTCTGCGCGAGACGCGTGAGCAAGTCGTTGAACGAGGTGACGAGCGGCTCGATCTCGGGCGGCGCGCGCCGCGCTTCTAGCGGCGAGAGGTCGTCGAGCCGCCGCGCGCGCAGGTTCGATTGCAGCGCCGTGAGCGGCGCAAGGCCGCGCGACAGCCCGAACCAGACGAGCACGATCGCGAGCGGCAGGATCACGAACTGCGGGAGGATCACGCCTTTGATGATGTCGTTGGCGAGCTGGCTGCGCTTGTCGAGCGTCTCGGCGACTTGCACGAGCACCGGCGCCCCGCAGACCGCCGACCCGGCGGCGCGGACTGCGGCGTCCTCGCAGGCGGCCTCGTGCGGAAACTCGACCGTCGTGTACGCGATGCGGATGTCGTTGCCGTGCAGCATGTCGTCGCGGAACTCGACGATGCCGGGCTGCGGGCGGTCGTCTTCGTGCGGCAGCGGCAGGTCGGCATCGCCGCCGACCAGCTCGCCGCGTGTGCCGAGCACTTGGTAGAAGACTTTGTCGACGTTGTCGGCGGAGAGGAAGTCGCGCGTCGACGCGGGCAGCGTCAGTTCAGCGACGCCGTTCACCGGCTGGATTTGACGAGCGAGCACGTAGACGTCGGTTTCGAGCGCGCGGTCGAACGGACCGTTGGCGATCGTCTTCGCGACGAGATAGGTGACCGCGATGCTCATCGGCCAGAGCAGCAGGAGCGGCGCGAGCATCCAGTCGAGAATCTCGCCGAACAGCGAGCGCGGGCGCGCTTCGGGCGTGGCCTCGGTCTCGTCGGGCGGCGCGAAGGGGTTGGCGTAGGTGGCGTCGCGGACCTCGTCGGGGTCTGCCGCGCGCGTGGCCGCGGGCTCCGGCGGCGTGTGCCCCGGACGCTCTGCGGGTGCCGCGGCGCCTTCCGCGGAAGCTGGCGAGGCCATGTGACGTCTCTACTTGGACGAGTGATTCGCCGGCGACTTGGCTGCGCCGTTCGAAGTCGCGTCCGAAGCACTGGACGATGGCGCGGCGCCGGCGGCCGGGGCGGCTTTCTCGAGGCAGTAACCGAGGCCGCGCACGGTGATGATCCGCACGCCGCTCGGCTCGATCTTCTTGCGCAGCCGGTGCACGTAGACCTCGATCGCGTTGTTGCTGACTTCCTCGCCCCATTCGCACAGATGGTCGACGAGCTGCTCCTTCGACACGAGCCGGCCGATCCGTTGCAGCAGCACTTCGAGCAGGCCGAGTTCGCGTGCCGAGAGGTCGATCACCTGATCGTTCACGGTGGCGATGCGGCCCACCTGGTCGAACGCGAGCGAGCCGTGCCGCACGACGGTCGGGCCGCCGCCCGCGCCGCGGCGCGTGAGCGCGCGCACGCGCGCTTCGAGCTCGTTCAAGTCGAACGGCTTGGCCATATAGTCGTCGGCGCCGAGGTCGAGGCCCTTCACGCGCTCTTCGACGCTGTCGGCGGCGGTGAGGATCAGCACGGGCAGGTTCGAATTGCGGGCGCGCAGGCGCCGCAGCACTTCGAGGCCGGACAGGCGCGGCAGCCCGAGATCGAGGATCAGGAGGTCGAAGGCTTGCACCGAGAGGGCGGCATCGGCTTCGGCGCCACCCTTCACGTGATCGACGGCATAGCCCGATTGGCGGAGTGATCGGACGAGACCGTCCGCGAGTATGCTGTCATCTTCAGCAATGAGAATTCGCATGATGTGCCGCTGCCGCGTTGCAGTTACCGCGGCACCGCGCTGTGCCACAGCGTCGCCCGGCGCGCGGCGGTCTCCGAATATCGTGTGGTGTTGGCTGCCCGGGGGCGTGCCCGGTTGTTACCCGTTGTCAATTCGCACATGCGACGCCAATACGCGTTGCCTCGGGCTTGCAAAAACCACTGTTTTTTTATACAGTGTCTGCGTTTCGTGCGCTGGTTCAGCAACTAACCGCTAAGGGCCCGCGCACCCACCTCAGACGCCGTTCATCATAGCAAAGGACGATTCATGGAAGAAAGCAAGAAAGGCTCGGCTGGACTGACTGCTGAAAAGAGCAAGGCACTCGCTGCAGCGCTCGCGCAGATCGAAAAGCAGTTCGGCAAAGGGTCGGTCATGCGGCTCGGCGACGGCGAGGTGGCCGAAGACATTCAAGTGGTGTCGACGGGCTCGCTCGGCCTCGATATCGCGCTCGGCGTCGGCGGTCTGCCGCGTGGCCGTGTGGTCGAAATCTACGGGCCGGAATCGTCGGGCAAGACCACGCTGACGCTGCAAGTCATCGCCGAAATGCAGAAGCTCGGCGGCACGGCCGCGTTCATCGACGCGGAACACGCGCTCGATATCAACTATGCCAGCAAGCTTGGCGTGAACGTGTCGGATCTGCTGGTCTCGCAGCCTGATACCGGCGAGCAGGCGCTTGAAATTGCCGACGCGCTGGTGCGCTCGGGCTCGATCGACATGATCGTGATCGACTCGGTCGCGGCGCTCGTGCCGAAGGCCGAAATCGAAGGCGAAATGGGCGATTCGCTGCCGGGTCTGCAAGCGCGTCTGATGTCGCAGGCGCTGCGCAAGCTCACCGGCACGATCAAGCGCACCAACTGCCTCGTCATCTTCATCAACCAGATCCGCATGAAGATCGGCGTGATGTTCGGCAACCCGGAAACCACCACGGGCGGCAACGCGCTGAAGTTCTACGCGTCGGTGCGCCTCGACATTCGCCGCATTGGCTCGATCAAGAAGAACGACGAAGTGATCGGCAACGAAACGCGCGTGAAGGTCGTCAAGAACAAGGTGTCGCCGCCGTTCCGCGAAGCGATTTTCGACATTCTCTACGGCGAAGGCATTTCGCGCCAAGGGGAAGTCATCGACCTCGGCGTGCAAGCGAAGATCGTCGACAAGGCGGGTGCGTGGTACAGCTATAGCGGCGAGCGCATCGGCCAGGGCAAGGACAACGCACGCGAATTCCTGCGTGAGAATCCCGACATCGCACTCGAGATCGAAAACCGCATCCGCGAATCGCTTGGCGTGAACGCGATGCCGGCTGGCGCTGCGGAAGGCGTCGAAGTCGCGGACGAAGAGTAAGCATCGCGTGATGCGCAAGGGTCGGGCGGCGTCGAATTCGGGGCGCGGTAAAGAAGAGCGTGAAGCGGCTCGGTCCGATCCGCTTGATCCTTTCGATCCATTTGAGTCATTCGACGCGCACGATCTCGCAGAGGGTCGTCGCGCGTCGACAGCAGATGTGACCGGTTCTGACTCGGCGAATGCCGGGTCATTAACCGGTCAATCGAACGAACCCACCTATACCCGCTCGCGTCGAGAGCCCTCGGCCTCATCTGACGAGTCTTCCGGGCGCTCGAAAAAGCCAGCCCGCTCATTGAAGGCTCGTGCGCTCGACTATCTGTCGCGACGCGAATACAGCCGCTCCGAACTCTCGCGCAAGCTCGCTTCCTTTGTCGAAGAGGCCGACGCGCTCGAACCGCTGCTCGATTCGCTCGAGAGCGAAGGCTGGCTGTCCGATTCACGCTTTGCCGAAAGTCTCGTTCATCGCCGCGCGGCGCGCATGGGGACGAGCCGGATTGTCGGCGAACTGCGCCGCCATGCGGTGGGCGACGCCCTGATCGAAGAAGTCGGCGCGCAGCTTCGCGAGACCGAACTGGCTCGCGCGCAAGCCGTTTGGCGCAAGAAGTACGGCCACCTTCCCGAAACCCCTGCCGAGCGCGCCAAGCAAGCGCGCTTTCTGGCCATGCGTGGTTTCTCCCGCGCGACGATCGTCAAAATCCTGAAGGGCGGCGACGAGGATTGGGACGGCGTGTAAGGAGGACGAGTGACGACAGGGTGTAACGACAGCCTATAAAGAGAAGGTTGCGACCGGTGCAACCGTCCACGTCCGCCACAGCCTCGGCTTGTGGGGACCTCGGTCTATCTCAAATACCCAGTATGCTAAAATCCCCGGGTTTTCCCATTCAGCCGTCTCCTCTCGCATGCCGCTTTCCCCGCCCGTCTCCCGCAAGTTGCGCCATCGCCGCGCAATTCGAGCGGAAGCGTTCGAGCGTGAAGACGGCTTGTGGGACATCGAGGCGTGCCTGACCGATCATAAGCCGCGTGACGTGGCGCTTGCGCCCGGTGTCCGGCCCAACGGCCTGCCGATTCATGAACTCTGGCTTCGCATCACGATCGATCGCAAGCTCAACGTCGTCGACGCGGAAGCGTCGTCCGACTGGGTGCCCTATCCCGGTCACTGCGAAGCCGCCAATCCCGCCTACCGCGCCCTTATCGGGCTCAACCTGTTCCAGAATTTCCGCCGCGAAGCGAACCGCCTGTTGGGTGGCGTCGCGGGATGCACGCATCTCACCGAGTTGTGCGCCATCCTGCCGACCGCCGCAATTCAGGCTTTCGCGGGCGACGTCTGGAACACGCGCGACGATTCACCGGGTGAGGCAAGTCAAGGCGGCAACGGCGAGGCTGCAAACACCAAGCCGCCGTTTCAGCTCGATCGCTGTCAGGCATTGCGGTTCGACGGCGAAGCGGTCCGTCAGTTTTATCCCCGCTGGTACGGCCACGCGCCGCGCGCAGCGGAACGCCAGGATGCGGCGCTAGCTGCCGGCAGCGAGGAAGGCGGCACACATACCAAAGCTGAGGCGCTTGCCTCGAAATAAATTAGCGTCATCGAAGTTCAATCCAACTCTCAGACTGAAGGAATCACGCATGAAGATTCACGAGTACCAGGGTAAGGAAATCCTGCGGAAATTCGGGGTCGCGGTACCGCGCGGCACGCCGGTGTTCTCGGTGGAAGATGCGGTCAAGGCCGCTGAAGAGCTGGGCGGCCCGGTGTGGGTCGTCAAGGCTCAGATCCACGCGGGTGGCCGTGGCAAGGGCGGCGGCGTGAAGGTCGCCAAGTCGCTGGAACAGGTGCGTGAATACGCGAACCAGATCCTCGGCATGCAGCTCGTCACGCACCAGACCGGCCCGGAAGGCCAGAAGGTGAATCGTCTGCTGATCGAAGAAGGCGCCGACATCAAGAAGGAACTGTACGTTGGCCTCGTGATCGATCGCGTGTCGCAGAAGGTCGTCGTGATGGCTTCGAGCGAAGGCGGGATGGACATCGAAGAAGTCGCCGCGAAGACGCCGGAAGCGATCCACAAGGTGGCAGTCGATCCGTCGAAGGGTCTGCAAGACGCCGATGCCGACGATCTCGCGAAGAAGATCGGCGTGCCCGATGCTTCGATTCCGCAAGCGCGCGCCATCCTGCAAGGTCTCTACAAGGCGACCTGGGAAACCGACGCATCGCTCGCCGAAATCAACCCGCTGATCCTGACGGGCGACGGCAAGGTGATCGCGCTCGACGCCAAGTTCAACTTCGATTCGAACGCGCTGTTCCGTCATCCGGAAATCGTCGCGTACCGCGATCTGGACGAAGAAGATCCGGCTGAAGTCGAAGCGTCGAAGTTCGACCTCGCGTACATCTCGCTCGACGGCAACATCGGCTGTCTCGTGAACGGCGCGGGCCTCGCGATGGCGACGATGGACACCATCAAGCTGTTCGGCGGCGAACCGGCCAACTTCCTCGACGTCGGCGGCGGCGCCACGACCGAGAAGGTCACCGAAGCGTTCAAGCTGATGCTGAAGAACCCGGACCTGAAGGCGATCCTCGTGAACATCTTCGGCGGCATCATGCGCTGCGACGTGATCGCGGAAGGCGTGATCGCCGGTTCGAAGGCGGTGAACCTGGGCGTGCCGCTCGTCGTGCGCATGAAGGGCACCAACGAAGACCTGGGCAAGAAGATGCTCGCCGAATCCGGCCTGCCGATCATCTCGGCGGACAGCATGGAAGAAGCTGCGCAGAAGGTCGTCGCGGCTGCTGCCGGCAAGTAAGCGCGCTCAACGAACAGAGGTCAAATACATGTCGATTCTGATCAACAAAGACACCAAGGTCATCACGCAGGGCATCACCGGCAAGACCGGCCAGTTCCACACGCGCGCTTGCCGTGAATACGCGAACGGCCGCGAAGCGTACGTCGCGGGCGTGAACCCGAAGAAGGCCGGCGAAGATTTCGAAGGCATTCCGATCTACGCGAGCGTCAAGGAAGCGAAGGCTGAGACGGGCGCAACCGTGTCGGTCATCTACGTGCCGCCGGCAGGCGCGGCTGCGGCGATCTGGGAAGCGGTGGAAGCCGATCTCGATCTCGCGATCTGCATCACCGAAGGCATTCCGGTTCGCGACATGATCGAAGTGCGCGACCGCATGCGCCGCGAAAACCGCAAGACGCTGCTGCTCGGACCGAACTGCCCGGGCACGATCACGCCGGACGAGCTGAAGATCGGCATCATGCCGGGTCACATCCACCGCAAGGGCCGCATCGGCGTCGTGTCGCGTTCGGGCACGCTGACGTATGAAGCCGTGGCTCAGCTGACGGCGCTCGGCCTCGGCCAATCGTCGGCGGTCGGTATCGGCGGCGATCCGATCAACGGTCTCAAGCACATCGACGTGATGAAGATGTTCAACGACGATCCGGATACGGACGCCGTCATCATGATCGGCGAGATCGGCGGCCCGGACGAAGCGAACGCGGCGTACTGGATCAAGGACAACATGAAGAAGCCGGTGGTCGGCTTCATCGCAGGCGTGACGGCGCCTCCGGGCAAGCGCATGGGCCACGCCGGCGCGCTGATCTCGGGCGGTGCCGATACGGCCGACGCGAAGCTCGAAATCATGGACGGCTGCGGCATCAAGGTGACGCGCAACCCGTCGGAAATGGGCCGCCTGCTGAAGTCGATTCTGTAATCGACGACGCGACTCAAGCCTCAAACAGAAAACGCCGGTTCGCCGGCGTTTTTTGTTATTCTTGCGAAACCCTTTCGTAAGATGGCGGATCTGAAGCGAGGGAGCAAAGATTGCTTCCTCGCTTTTTTATGTCGGCCGGAGTTAGCGCTTCAGCGTGTCGACCAGAGTTAGCGCTTTAGCGCTTACTTTGGTCCCATGCAGAGCATGACTCCGGTCCCATGCAAAGCTGCCGGTTCGTCGCCTTTTCCCTCTTTTTCCATGCTCGAATTCTTCACGTCGCTCCACTGGGGCGCGGTCCTCCAGATCGTCATCATCGACATCCTCCTCGGCGGCGACAACGCAGTCGTGATCGCACTTGCGTGCCGCAATCTGCCGCAAGAGCAGCGCGTGCGCGGCGTTCTGTGGGGCACGGCGGGCGCCATCGTCTTGCGGGTCGCGCTGATTTCGTTTGCCGTGGTGCTGCTGGACGTGCCGCTCCTGAAGTTCGCGGGCGGTTTGCTGCTCTTGTGGATCGGCGTGCGTCTGATGGCGCCGGCACACGATGTCCATGAAAACATCAAGCCTGCCGACAAGCTGCTGTCCGCGATCAAGACGATCGTCATCGCCGACGCGGTGATGAGCCTCGACAACGTCATCGCCATCGCCGGCGCGGCCGAAACCGCTGATCCGCAGCACCGGATCGCGCTCGTGATCTTCGGCCTCATCCTCAGCATTCCGCTGATCGTGTGGGGCAGCACGCTGGTGCTGAAGCTGCTCGATCGCTTCCCGATCATCGTCACGCTCGGCGCGGCGCTGCTCGGCTGGATCGCGGGCGGCCTCATCATCAACGATCCGGCAGGCGACCGCTGGCCGTTGCTCGATACGCCCGCCGCCGAATACGGCGCGCACATTGCGGGAGCGGTGTTCGTGGTCATCGTCGGGTATTGCCTCAAGCGACGGGCCGTGCGGCGCGCTGACGCGAGCGCCTCCTCCGGCTCGCACTGATTGCCCGCACGTTAGCCGACCGGCCGAGTGCCGGGCATTCCCCCCGCTGGCTACGATGAGGACGCCTGCCCAGTTTCCGGGCAGGCGTTTTCATTCAGGGAGCCAGCCGATGTCCGTTTTTTCTCTTCTCCGTATCTCGAGCCGCAGCGGCGGCTCGCCCTTTTCTCTTGCCGGGCTATGGGGCGCCCGCATCGCGCGTACGTGCCGCAAGGCCGGCTTCACGCTGATCGAGTTGATGATCGTGCTCGCGATCGTCGGGGTCATTGCCGCGTATGCGATCCCCGCTTATCAGGACTATCTGGCGCGCAGCCGGGTGGGCGAGGGCTTGTCGCTGGCGTCGTCGGCGCGGCTTGCCGTCGCTGAGAACGCGGCCAGCGGCAATGGGCTCGCTGGAGGCTACTCGGCGCCGCCGGCCACGCGCAACGTCGAGTCGGTGCGTATCGACGACGACACTGGTCAAATCACCGTGAGCTATTCAACGCGCGTTGCGCCCGAGGGCTCCAATACGCTCGTGCTGGTGCCATCGCTGCCCGACAATGCGGATACGCCGACGGCGCGCATCGCGCTTTCGAAGGGCGCGGCGCTCGCCGGTTCGGTGACGTGGGAGTGCTTCGCGGGCGGCAAGAGCGCGTCGTCGCTGCCGGCTCCGGGAGCGGGACCGCTGCCGTCCGACGCCCCGACGCTGCCCGCGAATCTGGCGCCGCCCGAGTGCCGCGCGTGATCGCACAGGGGTAGGGCGGTCGCTTGCCGGATGGCGTCGCCGCAACACGCGGCTCGCGAATTCGCCGATATTCCCGTCGTCCGGCGCACAGTGAAAGAATTTTTTTGTATAGTGCGCCGGTTGCTGACGCCACCGGTTCCTCATGCCCTCCCCATTTGCACGTTATTTGTCGCTGGTTTTGTTGGCTTTCGCGTTGATTCTTCCCTACGCGGTCACCAACCATACCTATCCGATCCCGACTTTCTACGCGGAATTCACGGCGCTCGCGCTGTATTTGCTGGTCGGCGCCGGCGTCTTGTTTCTCGTGACGAGCGCGCGGCCGCGCATTCCGTACGCTTCGCCCGTCGTCGCGCTCGTGCCGCTTGCGTTCGGCCTGGTGCTCGTAGCGCAGACATTCTTGCTGCCGGTCGCCCAGCCGTCGATGAACTGGCTTGGCGCCGGTTTCCTGCTCGCCGCCTTCATGACTGTGCACGCGGGCTATGGGTTCGCTCGCGCGAGCATGTCCGAGGACGCGTTGCGCTGGGCGGCGGGCGCGCTGATCGCCGGCGCGCTTTTCGCGGTGCTGTGTCAGCTGGTCCAGCTCTTTCATGCGGAGGTGCGTTTCTCGCCGTTCGTCGTTGCGTACAACATCACCGTCGAGCGCCGGCCGTTCGGCAACATGGCGCAGGCGAATCACCTCGCCACCGTGATCGCGTTCGGCATGGCAGGTGCGATGTTCCTCGCGCAAACGCGCCGGCTCAACCTGGTTCTGTGGGCGCTGGTGTCGGCGATCTGCGCGCTCGGGCAGGCGCTTACCGTGTCGCGCGGGCCCTGGCTGCAGACGGGCGTGATCGTCGTCGCGGGCTTCTGGATGGCGGCCGCCGAATCGCGCAGGCATGGCGGCGCGCGGCGTAATACGCGCGAATGGCTGATTCCGTTCGCGCTCGTCGCGATCTTCCTCGTCGTGAACGTGGCGGTGCGCTGGGCCAACGTGCACTACAACCTTGATCTGGCCGTATCGGCAGCGGACCGCTTCAAGGACCAAGGCCAGATCGCGCCGCGCATCGCGCTTTGGAAATACGGCTTGACGATGTTCAAGTCGCATCCGCTTCTCGGTGTCGGCTGGGGGGAGTTTCCGCGCTTTCAGTTCGCGCTCGCGAACGCGCTTGGCGGCGTCGAAATCGCGAACAACTCGCACGACATCTTCATCGACCTGCTCGCGAAGTCCGGGCTGATCGGCCTCGGTATTCTCCTGATCGGCCTTCTGGCTTGGCTCGTACGCGTGGTGAGCGCACCGCAGTGCGCGCCGCGCGTGTTCGGTGTTGCGCTCATCGGCGTGCTGCTGATGCACGCGCTCGTCGAATATCCGCAGCAGTACATGTTCTTCCTGCTGCCGGCGATGTTCATCTTCGGGCTTCTCGAAACCAAACCGCTGCGATTCGTGCCGAGCGGGTTGTCGCTTGGCATCCAGGTGGTGCTCGTCGTCGGCGGTCTGGCTGCGCTGTATCCGATCTACCGCGACTACCAGCGTTCGGAGGTGCTGTATTACGGCTCACATCCCGCGGAGGAATATCGCGCCGATCCGTCGTTCCTGTTTAACGCCTGGGGCGAGTACGGGATGGCGACGCTGCTGCCGATCGACCGCAAGGATCTGCCGATGAAGCTCGACATGCATAAGCAGGCGATTGCGCTATTGCCGGGCGAGACCGTGTTGCGCCGCTACGCGGTGCTTCAGGCGCTCGACGGGCAGCAGAGCGCGGCGTTCGATACGGTGGCGCGCCTGAAGATCTTCGCGGAGGAACTGCACGACTGGCCGTCGCAACTCGCTTCGCTCTACGCGCTGTGCGACCAGCAGCAGGCGGTGCTGGCCGGTTTCAAGGCAGAACTGGTGAAGAAGTACGGCTTGCCGCCCAAGGACGTCACGCCGGACGATGACGATAGCGACGATTGACCGTTACGGCGCGACCCAATCTCCCGACTTGCCGCCGTGCTTTTCGAGCACCTTCACTTCAGTGATCGTCATCCCGCGATCGACGGCTTTGCACATGTCGTAGACCGTCAGCAAGCCGACCTGCACAGCCGTCAGCGCTTCCATTTCGACGCCGGTGCGGCCAAGTGTCTCGACCTGCGCGGTGCAGACGACGCCCGGCAGCGTGTCGTCGAGTGCGAAATCCACGGTGACGCGCGTCAACGCGAGCGGATGGCACAGCGGAATCAGGTCGGCGGTGCGCTTCGCTCCTTGGATCGCCGCAATACGCGCAATGCCGAGCACGTCGCCCTTCTTGGCGTTGCCGCCGCGGATCAGCTCGAGCGTCTCAGGCAGCATGCGGATCGAACCGCGCGCGAGCGCGATGCGCTTAGTTTCTTGCTTACCGCCGACGTCGACCATGTGGGCCTGGCCGGCTGAGTCGAAATGGGTGAGTTCTGGCATGTCGGGCTCCTTTGTCGGCGAGATGTCGATTCGGACTTGGCGCCTTGGCGCTGAGTCCGGCCTCATGGAAAGCTGTTAGCGCTTAAGGGGGCCTGTTTCGGTCCCATGTGTCGCTAGAGGGCGCCCATCATAGCAGCGGCGGTGTCCGCGGCAGGTCGCGCCAGTTGCCGGAGTTCGGATTGGTGCGTGCGCGTGTGTGCGTCTTGCACATGCGGTGAGCGCGCTGTTACTGCGACGCCGCCGGACTTGCAACAAACCCGAAACGCGCCGCCACCTCCGCGCGCAGCACCGTCTGCAGCGCCAAATCGACACCCACACGCCAGTGGAACTGACCGCCGAGCCCATCGGCGGACAGCGTCGACGAGTCCGCGAACAAATCGAGGTCATGGTCGTGCAGCGCTGCGACGCGCGCCGGCTCAGCCGCATTGGCGAACAGGATGCCGCCTTCATCGTCGGCAAACACAGCTGCGGGCTCGAACACGCCCCCAGTCTGATCGGTCAGCGTCAGTGCACCGCCGCCAGCGGCATCGCGCGCCAGCCGCACGATCCACGGCGTATAGGCCAATTCGACGTACACGCGCTGCGGCCCGTTCTGAAAGAACCACTGGCCGCGCTCGTCGGACTCGTAGTTGCGGCAGATGAAGCCGATCAGCGCCGCATGACGGATTGGCGTGCCGCTCGCGCCGGACGCCTGCGCCGCTTCATCGCGCATGCGCCAGTCTCCGCGCCGGTCGAGCAGTAGCCATCCGGTGCAATGCGGCACGTTCGGCCATTTGGCGAGCGCCTGTTTGACGATTTCATCCATCGATAGCGAAGGGCGTGAGGTAGGAGAACACGCGGCGCGACAGCCAGTCGATACGGCCCGGGAACGGCCCCGTCATGAAGCCGACGTGGCCGCCCGCGTCGGGCTGGTCGAGCTCGATCGCAGCCGAGACGTCCGCGCGCGTCGGCAGCGCCGTGCACGGCAGGAACGGGTCGTTGCGTGCGTTGAGGACGAGCGTCGGCACGGCGACGTGCGGCAGAAGCGGGCGCGTGGTCGCGCGCGTCCAGTAGTCGTCGGTATTGCGAAAGCCGTGCAGCGGTGCGGTGACGACGTTGTCGTACTCGTACATCGTGCGGCTCGCGAGCATCGCGTCGCGATCGAAAAGGCCCGGGTATTGGTCGAGCTTCATGAGCGCCTTGTGCTTGAGCGTCTTCAGGAAGCTCCTCGTGTAGACCTTCGAGAAGCCTTGCGCGAGCGCGTGCCCGCCCGCGTGGACGTCGAGCGGCGCCGAGATGGCCGCCGCCGCCGCGATGAACGACGCGTCTTCGCGCCGCTCGCCGAGCCAGCGCAACAGCACGTTGCCGCCGAGCGACACGCCCGCGACGACGATCGGTCCCGGATGCACGCCGCGCAAGCGGCGCAGGACCCAGTCGACTTCGTTGCTATCGGCGAGGTGGTAGAAGCGCGGCATCAGGTTGAGCGGCCCGCTGCAGCTGCGGAAGTGGGGAACGACGCCGTGCCAGCCGCGCGCATAGGCGGCCGACATCAGCGTGCGCGCGTAATGCGAGTCCGAATTGCCTTCGAGGCCGTGGAACAGCACGAAGAGCGGCGCGGTCGAGGCGGGTGTGGCGGTTGCGCCCCGTGCGCGGTAATCGAGCCAGTCGAGTTCGATGAAGTCGCCGTCGGGCGTGTCCCAGCGCTCGCGCCGGTAGTCGACGGAAGGGCGGCGCCCGAACAGCGCGGGAACGATGGTCTGTGCGTGGCTCGTCGGGAGCCAGAGCGGCGGGTTGTACAGCATGTCGACGAGCGCGCTGCCGCCCTTTGCGGACCTTTCGGCCGCCGGCATCGACGCCGAGTTCTTATGCGCCGTACTCATGCCATCCCCCCACAAACCCAATCTCTACCCATCAAGCGCTCTGCGCGCTCAGTGCAGCGGCCCCTGTCCGTGCCGCAACTTCGCGGCAAAGTGCGTGGCCGTTTCTTCCGGCATCGGGCTCGCGTGAATGTGCGCGATGCGCCATTCGCCGCGCTCGTGAACCATCACGTACGTCGAGAACACCATGCGCGGCGTGTCGAGCGGATCGGCCGGCTGGTGCGCTTCGGCGATCGCGTAGACGACGGTGCCGAGGCTGTCGTAGACGCGAATGTCGAGCGGCTCGATCGATGCCGGCAACGCTCCCGCTTCCAACTGCGCCGCAAGCCCCGCGCGAATGTGCTCGAGACCGTGCCAGTGCGAGCCGTCCGCGCAGATGTAGCTCGCGAAGTCCTCGTCGATCCACAGGCTCATCATGCTGTCGATGCTGCCATCCGTGACGGCCTGGTAGAACGCGTTGAGGGAATCGGCTGCGGCTTCAAAGAGGCGGGCAAAACGTGGCATGGCTCGTTAGTCTCTTGCGCGCGGCGGCGCGCCGTTTCGGTCAGGGATATTGAACGCACAAACGATTCGCGGCTTCCGTGCGTCAGCGCTCGCCGAGCAGCATCCCGCGCAGGTCGCCGAACACCTGTTCCGCGCTCAATTCACGCAGGCAGTTCAGATGGCCCAGCGGGCATTCGCGCTGAAAACAGGGACTGCATTCGAGATGCAGCCATTGTACCTTTGCGAGCTCCGACAATGGCGGCGTGTGGCGCGGATCCGTCGAGCCGTAGACGGCCACGAGCGGGCGCCGCAGGGCGGCCGCGACGTGCATCAGGCCTGAATCGTTGGTGACGACGGCGCTTGCGCGCGAGATCAGCGCGCAGGCTTCGCTAAGCGACGTTTGTCCGCACAGGTTGCGCACGTTCGGCGCGCGCTCGGAGATCTGCTGGGCAATCGGGCTGTCCTTGCCGGAACCGAGCGCGACGATCTGCGTGTACGGGAACGACTGTCCGACGATCTGCGCGAGCGCCGCGAAATGCTCGGGCGGCCAGCGCTTGGCGGCGCCGTATTCCGCGCCGGGACAGAACACGACGAGCGGCACGCGCGTGTCGAGGTTGAAGCGCGCCGACACGCGCGACGCTTCATTGAGATCAGACTCGAGCCGCGGCATCGGCAGGCTTTCCTGCAGCTTCGGCACGTTGGCGCCGGGCGCGTAGGCGAGGGCGGCGTAATGGCCGCTCATCGGCGGCCGCTCGTCCTTGCGCGGATTCGCGTGGCGCACGTTCAAGAGGCCGAAGCGGTTTTCTCCGGTGTAGCCGATGCGCAGCGCGATTCCCGCCAGCCACGGAATCAGCGCCGATTTGAGCGAATTCGGCAGCACGTAGGCGGCGTCGTAGCCGACGTCGCGCAAGTCGCTTGCAAGTTGCCAGCGGCGCAGCAATTGCAGCTTGCCGTGGGCGAGATCGGTCGCGTAAACGTCGCGGATTTCCGGCATCCGTTCGAGCACGGGCGCGACCCACCCGGGCGCGACCGCATCGATCGCGATGCGCGGATGGAGTTTCTTCAGGAGCGCAAACAGCGGTTGCGCCATCAATGCGTCACCAATCCAATTTGGGGCGATAACCAACGCGCGACGCATCAGTAGGGATTCCGATGTCGTGAGAAAACGCGGCGCGCGGGTGCGCGTCGCGTTTGGGTTGTGTAGGAGAACGGGTGACAGCGCCGGCGCGAGCGGCCGGCGGGCACCGGGCGCAGTCCGCGCGGGCTCAATGACCCCGGATGACCTCGCCGTCGCGCAGCTTGTAGCGCGTGCTGCAGTACGGGCAGCGAGCTTCGCCGTGCGTCACGTCGATGAACACGCGCGGATGCGTCATCTTGCGATCCATCTTCGGATTCGGGCAGTACGCGGGCAGATCCTTCGCGGTCAGTTCGACCAGCGGCATTTCCTTGATTTCGCTCATGAGGACAATTTCTCGTTGTATGCGTGTGTGCGCCGCTCGTCTCTCGCGGGCGGCGCCGGAATTAGATTTTAGTCAGCCAGTGCGCGTATTTCGGGTTCTTGCCAGCGACCACGTCGAAGAACGCCGATTGCAGCTTCTCGGTGATCGGGCCGCGCGCGCCGCTGCCGATCGTGCGGTTGTCGAGCTCGCGGATCGGCGTGACTTCGGCGGCGGTGCCGGTGAAGAACGCTTCGTCGGCCGTATAGACTTCGTCGCGCGTGATGCGCTTTTCGATCACTTCGATTCCGGCGTCTTTCGCGAGCGTGATGACGGTGTCGCGCGTGATGCCGTCGAGGCACGACGACAGATCGGGCGTGTACAGCTTGCCGTTGTTCACGAGGAAGAAGTTCTCGCCCGAGCCTTCCGAAACGTAGCCGTCCACGTCGAGCAGGAGCGCTTCATCGTAGCCGTCGGCGGTGGCTTCCTGGTTCGCGAGAATCGAATTCACGTACCAGCCGGACGCCTTCGCGCGCACCATCGACACATTCACGTGGTGGCGCGTGAACGACGAGGTCTTGACGCGGATGCCCTTGGCGAGCCCGTCTTCGCCGAGATAGGCGCCCCACGGCCAAGCAGCGATGGCGACGTGGATCGTGTTGCCCTTGGCGGACACGCCGAGCTTTTCCGAGCCGACCCAGATGATCGGACGCAGGTAGCACGATTCGAGCTTGTTTTCGCGCACCACTTCGCGCTGCGCGCCTTCGATCGTTTCGCGATCGAACGGCACGTCCATCTGGAAAATCTTGGCGGAATTGAAGAGGCGCTTCGTGTGTTCTTTCAGACGGAAGATCGCGGTGCCGCTATCGGTCTGATAAGCCCGCACGCCTTCGAAAACGCCCATGCCGTAGTGCAGGGTATGGGTCAGGACGTGGATCTTGGCATCGCGCCAGTCGATCAGCTTGCCGTCCATCCAGATCTTGCCGTCGCGATCGGCCATTGACATACGTTTCTCCTAACGGGGTGGGGCGTTTCAGGCGATAAGGGGCACATTTTAGCGTCTTTTGCATCTGGGCCGGGCGTTTGCGCGCCGCCTCATCTTATAATTTGCCGCTCGCCCAAACCGGCGGACTCGAGCGGCAACGAGGCCCGAGACAAGCGCAGACTACCCGGTCTGGTCCCGATTTCGCCCACACGCTCTTCCGGTGTTCCGCCGCCACCGCCACGCCATGCTCGCCCGCCTGTCCGACACCGACCGCGCCGCCTTCAAGCAGGGCGTCCGCACGATTTCGCCGACCCTGACAGCGATGTTCTCGTGGGGGCTCGTCACCGGCATCGCGATGAGCAAATCGGTGCTGACCGTGCCGCAGGCGCTCGCGATGTCGCTCCTGGTCTACGCCGGGTCGTCGCAGCTCGCCGTGCTGCCGCTCCTTGCCGCCAAGCTGCCGGTCTGGACCGTGCTGCTCACCGCGGCCATGGTGAACACGCGCTTCGTGATCTTCAGCGCCGGGCTCGCGCCGCACTTCTCCTACTTGTCGTTGCCGCGCCGGCTGGTGCTCGGGTACTTCAACGGCGACCTGGTCTACCTGCTGTTCCAGAAAAAGAACTTCGCCATCGGCCACGTGCCGGGCAAGCAAGCCTACTTCTGGGGGATGTCGTTGACGAGCTGGGTCACGTGGCAGGTCTCGTCGATCATCGGCATCCTGCTCGCGAGCCTCTTTCCCGACAGCTGGGGCTTGGACCTCGCCGGCACGCTCGCGCTGATCCCGATCATGATCTCGGCGATCGTGAGCCGCTCGACGCTGGTCGCAGTCGTCGTGGCCGGGATCGTCGCGCTGCTTGCCAATGCGCTGCCCTATCGGCTTGCGCTGCCGCTTGCCGTGCTTGCCGCGCTCGCCGCTGGCAGCGTGGCCGATCTGATGGCCGAGCGCGCCGATTTGAAGCGCGTCCGGGCCGCGGGCAAGGGCGGCAGCCCTCACAACCAAGCGGAAGACGCGCAATGACGACGACGCAAATCTGGCTCGCCATCTTCGGGATGCTCGTCGTCACTGCGGTGACTCGCGCGCTGTTCCTGATCGGCGGGGAGCGCACGGTGCTGCCAGAGCGCGTGCAGCGCGGACTGCGCTACGCGCCGGCGGCCGCTCTGATCGCCGTAGTCCTTCCGGACGTGCTGGTGACGTCCGGTGGGGCGGTGTCGTTTGGTCTCGCGAACCATGCGTTTTACGGCTCGCTGGCCGGTCTTGCATGGTTTTTGTGGCGCCGCAGCATGATCGGGACGATCGTCGTCGGCATGCTGGTTTTTACCGCGATGCGGTTTCTGGTCTAGCGGACCGGCGTTCGCGCGGCGTGCGGATGAGGCGCTTGCTGCTGCGTCGCAGCATATCGCGCTGCCGCCAAATACGAGACATTCGCTCCCGGACGGGTCAGTCCGACATGGGGATCGGCTAAAATGCTCGTTTTCTGTTGCGGTGCGCTCGTGGTGCCGCGGCGCGGCTCACGCTGCGACGCGCACGGCGGGCCAAGCCTTTCGGGCCGCTTCCGGATCGCTTCGAGGCCGCTTTGGGCCCTTCGCAGTCCGGAACGGAGGCCGGCCCTGGAGACAAGCCGGCGGCGCACCGCGCAAGACTCGCCTTCCAATCAACCCGCAAAATCGATTCTTATGAGCCAAGTACTGCGTCTCTCCGATTTGATCTCAGAAGGCAAGCTATCCGGCAAACGCGTGTTCATTCGCGCCGACCTCAACGTGCCGCAGGACGACGACGGCAACATCACCGAAGACACCCGCATCCGCGCCTCGGTGCCGGCCATCAAGGCCGCGCTCGACGCCGGCGCCGCCGTGATGGTCACCTCGCACCTTGGACGCCCGACCGAGGGCGAATTCAAGCCGGAAGATTCGCTCGCGCCGGTCGCGAAGCGCCTGGCCGAGCTGCTCGGCCGCGACGTGCCGCTCGTCGCGAATTGGGTCGAGAACGGCGTGAACGTCGCGCCCGGCTCGGTCGTGCTGCTCGAAAACTGCCGCGTGAACAAGGGCGAGAAGAAGAATTCCGACGAGCTCGCGCAGAAAATGGCGAAGCTCTGCGACGTCTACGTCAACGATGCGTTCGGCACCGCGCACCGCGCCGAGGCCACCACGCACGGCATCGCGAAGTACGCGCCCATCGCCTGCGCCGGCCCGCTGCTCGCGGCCGAGCTCGACGCGCTCGGCAAGGCGCTCGGCAACCCGAAGCGCCCGCTCGTGGCGATCGTCGCGGGCTCGAAGGTGTCGACCAAGCTCACGATCCTCAAGTCGCTGGCCGAGAAGGTCGATCAGCTGATCGTCGGCGGCGGCATCGCGAACACGTTCATGCTCGCGGCCGGCCTCAAGATCGGCAAGTCGCTGGCGGAAACGGATCTGGTCGACGAAGCGAAGGCGATCATCGATGCGGCCCGCGCGCGCGGCGCGTCGGTGCCGATCCCGAGCGACGTCGTCACCGCGAAGGAATTCGCGCCGACGGCCGCGGCCGTGACCAAGCCCGTGAGCCAGATCGAAGACGACGACATGATCCTCGACATCGGGCCGGAGACGGCCAAAGCGCTTGCCACCCAGCTCGGCAGCGCGGGCACAATCGTCTGGAACGGCCCGGTCGGCGTGTTCGAGTTCGACCAGTTCGGCAACGGCACCAAGACGCTCGCCGAGGCGATCGCGAAGTCGCCCGCGTTCTCGATCGCCGGCGGCGGCGATACGCTCGCGGCCATCGCGAAGTACGGCATCCACGACAAGGTCAGCTATATCTCCACGGGCGGCGGCGCGTTCCTCGAGTTCCTCGAGGGCAAGAAGCTGCCCGCGGTCGAAGTGCTCGAAGCGCGGGCCTGATCGTGTCGGCGCGCGCTCCCTCGGGTAAGCCGGCAAAGCTTGTCAAGCCGGCTAAGGCGAAGTCCGGCGCGCGTGTCGCGCCGGGCGCAGAAGTTACTGCAAACGCCACCGCAAACGCATCGGCCACGGCGTCAGCCCGCCCGGCCGATGTGACGGAAAACACCACCACAGCTTCGACGACTGACCACCCCACCGCGCGCCCCCGCGGTCAGTCGGCCGAGCAAGCAGTCGATTCAGCCACCTCGGCAGCCGCGCAAGCGGCGGCCGTTGCAGTGTCCCAACCGGCGGCGCAGCCCGGTGCGAAAGCACCGGCTGAGCCTGCTGGCGCAGCAGCTCCCATTCTGACCGACCATGAGACGCCGGCCCAAACCGGCGCAATCCAGCCGGCTGCACCGTTAGCGGCGCAGCCATCGCACCCGACTCGCAGCGTTGTTAATCCCAGCGATTCCACTCAGACGAGGAGACTCATGCATCGCGCCACCAAGATTGTCGCCACCATCGGCCCGGCATCCAGCACGCCGGAAATTCTGCTGCAGATGATTCAAGCCGGGGCCGACGTGGTGCGGCTCAATTTCTCGCACGGCACGGCCGACGATCACCGCCAGCGCGCCGAATTCGTGCGCGAGGCGGCGCGCATCGCGGGCCGCGAGGTCGGCATCATGGCCGACCTGCAAGGTCCGAAGATCCGTGTCGGCAAGTTCGAAAACGGCAAGACCACGCTCGTTCCGGGCCACCCGTTCATCCTCGACGCCGGCTGCGAGCTCGGCAACGACGATCGCGTCGGCCTCGACTACAAGGATCTGCCGCGCGACCTGAAGGCCGGCGACGTCCTGCTCCTGAACGACGGCCTCATCGTGCTGACGGTCGAGCGCGTGATCGGCGAAGAGATCCACACGGTCGTGAAGGTCGGCGGCGAGCTGTCGAACAACAAGGGCATCAACCGCCAGGGCGGCGGCCTGACCGCGCCGGCCCTGACCGCGAAGGACATGGAGGACATCAAGACGGCGATGTCGATCGGTGTCGAGTTCATCGCGGTGTCGTTCCCTAAGAACGCGACCGACATGGAAATGGCGCGCCAGCTTTCGAACATCGCGGGCATGCCGTACGGCATCAAGCCGAAGATGATCGCGAAGATCGAGCGCGCCGAGGCGATTCCGGTGCTGCAGGGCATTCTCGACGCGTCGGACGGCATCATGGTCGCGCGCGGTGATTTGGCCGTCGAAGTCGGCAACGCGGCGGTGCCCGCGCTGCAAAAGCGCATGATCCGCATGGCGCGCGATTCGAACAAGTTCGTGATCACCGCGACCCAGATGATGGAATCGATGATCCACGCGCCGGTGCCGACGCGCGCCGAAGTGTCGGACGTCGCCAACGCGGTGCTCGACGGCACCGACGCGGTCATGCTGTCGGCCGAATCGGCGGCGGGCAAATACCCGGTGCAGACGATCGAGACGATGGCCGCGATCTGCGTCGAGGCCGAGAAGTCGGAGCATGTGGAGCTCGATAAGGATTTCCTCGACCGCACGTTCACCCGCATCGACCAATCGATCGCGATGGGCGCGCTCTTCACCGCGTACCACCTCGGTGCGAAGGCGATCGTCGCGCTCACGGAGTCGGGCTCGACCGCGCTGTGGATGTCGCGTCACTGGACCCACGTGCCGATCTTCGCGCTCACGCCGCGCATCAACAGCCAGCGGGCGATGGCGCTCTACCGCAACGTGACGCCGCTGCCCGTCGAGTCGAACAACGACCGCGACGCGGCGCTGCAGCGCGCGCTCGAAGTGGTCGTGTCGAAGGGCCACGCGTCGCGCGGCGACATGGTCGTGCTGACTGTCGGCGAGCCGATGGGGCAGGCCGGCGGCACCAACACGCTGAAGATCGTGCGCGTCGGCGAGGCGTTCTGAGCGTGTGTCGGATGCCGCGATATTTCGCGGCATTTTTTGCGCTTTATTTGCCGCATTTGCCGTGATAGGAACGAAGTTTGCGGCGCCGGTCACGAGCCGGCGTTCGCAAACGCACCGGAGCGCGACGCGCTTCGCGATAAAATTGCGCCTAACCGCACCGGCGCCGCACCTCGGCTGCCGCCAAGCAAAAAGATTCGTTCAATCCAAGGAGTACAAGCATGCCTCTCGTATCAATGCGTCAACTGCTGGATCACGCAGCCGAAAACGGCTACGGGTTGCCCGCGTTCAACGTGAACAACCTGGAGCAAGTGCAGGCGATCATGGCCGCCGCCGACCAGGTCGGCGCGCCCGTCATCATGCAGGCGTCGGCCGGCGCGCGGAAATACGCGGGCGAGCCGTTCCTGCGTCACCTGATCGAAGCGGCGATCGAGTCGTATCCGCACATCCCGGTCGTGATGCACCAGGACCACGGCCAGTCGCCGGCGGTGTGCATGGCGGCGATCCGCAGCGGTTTTACCAGCGTGATGATGGACGGTTCGCTGGAAGCCGACGGCAAGACGGTTGCGTCGTACGAGTACAACGTCGACGTATCGCGCAAAGTCATCGAAATGGCGCACGCGATCGGCGTGACGGTCGAGGCTGAGCTGGGCGTGCTCGGCTCGCTCGAAACGATGAAGGGCGACAAGGAAGACGGCCACGGCGCGGAAGGGACGATGACGCGCGAGCAACTGCTGACCGACGTCGAGCAGGCTGCCGACTTCGTTCGCAAGACCCAGTGCGACGCGTTGGCGATTGCGATCGGCACCTCGCACGGCGCGTACAAGTTCACGAAGAAACCCACGGGCGACATCCTCGCGATCGACCGCATCAAGGAAATCCACGCGCGCATCCCGAATACGCACTTGGTGATGCACGGTTCGTCGTCGGTGCCGCAGGAGCTGCTCGCGGAAATCCGCGAGTTCGGCGGCGACATGAAGGAAACCTACGGCGTTCCCGTCGAGGAAATTCAGGAAGGGATCAAGCACGGCGTGCGCAAGGTCAACATCGACACCGACCTGCGCCTTGCGATCACCGGTGCGATCCGCCGCTACATGGTGGAAAATCCCGGCAAGTTCGATCCGCGCGACTACCTGAAGCCGGCGCGCGAAGCCGCGAAGAAGATCTGTGTCGACCGTTATCTGGCGTTTGGCTGCGAAGGCCAGGCGGGCAAGATCAAGCCGCTGCCGCTCGACAAGATCGCCGAGAAGTACAAGTCGGGCGAACTCGCACAAGTCGTGCGCTAAGCCTGGCGGACTGCTCGCGCCGCTTTCGGCTTAGGCCGGACGGCCGAGTTGTCGACCGATCGCCGTTCCCGCATCATTTGGGGAACGGCGTTTGGCTTTTGTTTAAGACAAGTTTTTTAACGTTGTTTTGCCCGATTTTGGTTCGGATTTAGCTCGTTTTTCACCCCAACTCACCACACACGGCCCACGACGATGTCTACCCTCTACGAATCCACGCTCCGCTCGCTGCCTCTGCTTGGCCGCGGCAAGGTCCGCGACAACTACGCCGTGGGCAACGATCGCCTCCTGATCGTCACGACCGACCGCCTGTCCGCGTTCGACGTCATCATGGGCGAGCCGATTCCGCGCAAGGGTCAGGTGCTGAACCACATGGCGAACTTCTGGTTCGACAAGCTCAAGCACATCGTCCCGAACCACATGACGGGCGTCGCACCCGAGACGGTTGTCGCGGCGGACGAAGTCGAGCAGGTGAAGGGCCGCGCGGTGGTCGTGAAGCGTCTCGAGCCGATCCTTGTCGAAGCCGTAGTGCGCGGCTATCTGGCCGGCAGCGGCTGGAAGGACTACCAGGCGACGGGCGCCGTGTGCGGCGTGCAACTGCCGCCGGGCCTGCAAAACGCGCAGAAGCTGCCCGAGCCGATTTTCACGCCGGCCGCGAAGGCGGAGATGGGTCATCACGACGAAAACATCACCTACGATGAGATGGAGCGCCGCATCGGCACCGAGCTGTCGGCCACGATCCGCGACATCTCGATCAAGCTGTACAAGGAAGCCGCCGAATATGCGGCAACGCGCGGCATCATCATCGCCGACACGAAGTTTGAATTCGGCCTCGACAATCACGGCGCGCTGTATCTGATGGACGAAGCCCTGACCGCCGATTCGTCGCGCTTCTGGCCGGCGGATCAGTACCAGGTCGGCACGAATCCGCCGTCGTTCGACAAGCAGTTCGTCCGCGACTGGCTCGAAACGCAAGACTGGAAGAAAGAGCCGCCTGCGCCGAAGCTGCCGGACGACGTGATCGCGAAGACGAGCGAGAAGTACCAGGAAGCGCTCGAACGCCTCACCGGGCAGAAGCTCGCTTGATAAAGGAAAGCCCAACGATGACCGAAGCCGTCCAGACCGCCCACACGCATAGCGCGCCGCTCATCGGCGTCCTGATGGGGTCCAGTTCCGATTGGGACGTGATGAAGCACGCGGTCGCGATCTTGCAGGAGTTCGGCGTGCCGTACGAAGCGAAGGTCGTGTCCGCGCACCGCATGCCCGATGAGATGTTCGACTACGCCGAGCGCGCGCGCGAGCGCGGACTGCGCGCGATCATCGCGGGCGCGGGCGGCGCGGCGCATCTGCCCGGCATGCTGGCCGCCAAGACCACCGTGCCGGTGCTCGGTGTGCCGGTCGCGAGCAAGTATCTGAAGGGCGTCGATTCGCTGCATTCGATCGTGCAGATGCCCAAGGGCGTGCCGGTCGCCACGTTCGCGATCGGCGAAGCGGGCGCGGCGAATGCGGCGCTGTTCGCGATCGCGCTGTTGAGCACGACCTCGGCGGACTACGCGAACCGGCTCGCTGCATTCCGCGTGCGGCAGAACGAGGCCGCCCACGCGATGGTGCTGCCCGAGCTTTGAGGCTTTTCGGCCTGCATGCAGGAATCCGTTTGACCCCGGCCCGATGCGCATGCGTCGGGCGCGACCGACCACTGAGATGAATTCAGACAACACCCCCGTTTCTCCAATTCTGCCCGGCGCTTGGCTCGGCATGGTGGGAGGCGGCCAGCTCGGCCGCATGTTCTGCTTCGCTGCCCAGGCGATGGGCTATCGCGTCGCAGTCCTCGACCCCGACGAAACCAGCCCGGCCGGCGCGGTGGCGGACAAGCACCTGCGCGCCGCCTACACCGACGAGGCGGCGCTCACCGAACTCGCGCGCTTGTGCGCGGCGGTCTCGACCGAGTTCGAGAACGTGCCTGCGGCCAGCCTCGATTTCCTCGCGCGCACGACGTTCGTGAGCCCGGCGGGGCGCTGCGTCGCGATCGCGCAGGACCGGATCGCGGAGAAGCGGTTTATCGCCGGCTCGGGCGTGCCGGTGGCGCCGCATGTGGCGATCGAGTCGTCCGATGCGCTCGCGGCGATCGGCGACGCGGAACTCGAAGCCGTGCTGCCCGGCATTCTGAAAACCGCGCGGCTCGGCTACGACGGCAAGGGTCAGGTGAGCGTGCGTAATGCCGAGGAAGTGCGCGAGGCGCATGCGTCGCTCGGCGGCGTGCCGTGCGTGCTCGAAAAGCGCTTGCCGCTGAAGTTCGAGGTGTCGGCGCTGATTGCGCGCGGCGCGAATGGCGCGTCGGCGGTGTTCCCGCTTGCGCAGAACGCGCATCGCAACGGCGTGCTGGCGCACACGATGGTTCCTGCGCCGGATGCTAGCGCGGCGCTTGTCGAGCAGGCGCAGCAGGCGGCCTTGCGGATCGCGGACGCGCTCGGCTACGTGGGCGTGCTGTGCGTCGAATTCTTCGTGCTGGAAGACGGCTCGCTCGTCGCGAACGAGATGGCGCCGCGTCCGCACAACTCCGGGCACTACACCGTCGACGCGTGCGCGTCGAGCCAGTTCGAGCAGCAAGTGCGCGCGATGACCGCGATGCCGCTCGGCGACACGCGCCAGCATTCGCCGGCCGTCATGCTCAACATCCTCGGCGATGTCTGGTTCCACGAAGCGCCGAAGAGTGCGCCGGGAGCGGCGTCGAAGGTCGTTCCCGTGACGCCGCCCTGGCATGAAGTCGCCGCGATGCCGGCTGCACGCCTTCATTTGTACGGCAAGGAGGACGCGCGTCCCGGCCGCAAGATGGGGCATGTGAACTTCACCGCCGCGACGCTCGACGAAGCCCGCACGGCCGCTCGCGACTGCGCGCGGCTGCTGCATATTCCGCTTGGCTGACGCCGGCCGCCGATCGATGCCCATTCGTTCGAATTTCCCTTCGGCCCCCGCCGTGACGGACGAGCAGATCGCGCATGCCGCCGAACTGCTCGATGCCGGTCAGCTCGTCGCCTTTCCGACCGAGACGGTCTACGGTCTCGGCGGTGACGCCGAGAGCCCGGAGGCCGTCGCGCGCATTTATGCGGCGAAAGGGCGCCCGGCGAATCATCCGGTGATCGTCCACCTCGCGCCGCATGGCGACCCGAACTACTGGGTCGAGCATTTACCCGCCGAGGCGCAAAAACTGATCGACGCGTTTTGGCCCGGACCGCTCACGCTGATCCTGAAGCGCGCCGCGCATATTCCCGCGGCGGTCAGTGGAGGACAGGATTCGGTGGGGCTGCGCTGCCCGTCTCATCCGGTCGCGCAGGCACTGCTCGATGCGTTCGGCGCGCGGCGCGGCGGGCATGGCGGTGTCGCGGCGCCGTCCGCGAACCGCTTCGGTCACGTGAGCCCGACCTCGGCTCAGCACGTGCGCGATGAATTCGGCGACGCGATTCACGTGCTCGACGGCGGCTCGTCGGATGTCGGAATCGAGTCGACGATTCTCGACTTGTCGCGCGGCTTTCCGGCGCTGCTGCGCCCGGGTCACGTGACGCCGCAGGATCTCGCCGACGTGCTGGGCGTCGCTCCGCGCTTGCCAGACGGCAGCGACGCCACCGCGCCGCGCGCCTCGGGCACGTTGAAGGCCCACTATGCCCCGCGCACGCCGCTCGCGTTGCTGCCGTTCGAAGCGTTGGAGCCGATCTTGAGCGCCGCGCGCGATGCCGGCGAGCGCGTGGCGCTCGTTGCACGCAAGTCGCGTGCGGGCCGCTGGGCAGGCGCGGAAGGTGTGCATTTCGTTGCGGCGCCCGAAGATCCGCTTGCGTACGCACGTGAGCTTTACGGCTTGCTGCGAGCGCTCGATCGCGCGGATGTTGCGCGCATTCTGATCGAAAAGCTGCCCGACACGATCGAGTGGATCGCGGTCAACGACCGGCTCGGCCGTGCGGCGGCGGCGTTCGAAGCGCAGGGCTGAGCGCACCGCCACGCGCCTTTCCAATCGATCGGATCGACAGCGCCTCAAAAGCAAAACGCCCGGCTTGAACCAAGCCGGGCGTTTCTGTTTGCCGTCCTGATCGAACGGCTATATCACGTCGACACCGCGATCAATGACCGATGCCTGCCGCCGCAACCTTGCTCTCGATGAATTGGGCGAAAAGCGCGTGCGTATGCGTCGACGGGTGAATCGAGTCCGCGAACACGTAGGTCTGGTCTGCGCCCGCGACCGTCAGCGTCTGCGGCGAGCAGAACAGCGACGAGGCGAATTGCGCGCCGAACTGCGCAGGCGTCAGCCCGTTGAGTGCGGACGGGTTCTGTTGGCCATACTGAGTGGCGTTCGCCTGCATCTGCGCCAGATTGCACGCTGTGCCCGTGTTCCCGACTTGGAAGCCGAGCGACGAAACATTCGGCAGAACGCTTTGGTCGAGCCACGTGAATGCGTCGGCGTAGATCACCTTCGACGAAAGGCCCGCTTGGGCCAGTCCGGCCTGCACGATGCCGTTGAAGGTCTGCGTGATACCGCTCAGGAGCGCTGAGCCCGTCGCGCCTTCGGAGATACCGAGCGGCGTCTGGCCGATGTCGGGCACGTTGACGACCACGACCTTGGTTGCGCCGGCGGCGAGGATTTTGCCCACTTGCGTGACAAACGCCTGCGCAGCCGGTCCGAGTGTCGACAAGGTGACTGCCTGGACCGCGACCGAGAGGCTCGGATAGGTGCCATTGGCTACGCCGGTCTGCACGGCGGTCCCGATGGCCGTCGCGTTCGTCAGGATGTCGTTTGCGCCGCCTTCGACGAGCACGAGCTGGTTCGAATTGAAACTGCCGTGGGCGTTCAGATAGTTGGTGACCTGGTCGACGACCGGCATCGTCGTTGCCGCGGCGTCGTTCGGCGCCCAGCCGATGCCTTGTTCCCCGCTGATGAGCGCGCCGCCTTCCCCGTAGCCGAGACCGCCGGCTGCGGCGAGTTGCACGCTGAAGCCGCCGAGATAGGCCGGCGTGAGGGTGCCGCCGTAGTAGTTCGCGACGTTTTGCGTCCAGACCTGGCCAGGATTCGTCGTGAACTTGCCGCCGCCGAAGCTCGGCAGGATGAACGGGGAATAGGTGCCGACATCCGAAAGGCTCGTGCCGAACGACACGACCTGCAGCGATACGCCGCCCGGCGGCGTGCTGCTGTTGCTGGTCGTCGAGCTGCTGCTGCCCCCGCCGCCGCAAGCCGCCAGAAGCGCGAACGCGGCGCAGGCGACGGCCGTTTGCGCGACGCGCAGCAGGCCCTTGGGCTGTGTCTTTTTGCTTTGTTCCATCTATCTCATCTCCTCGAATGTGCGGCTTGGCCGTGTGTTGCAGGCAGCGCTCGCCGCTTGTGAGGCGCGGCGTAGCGACAGCTTACAGAATCTGTCATGTCTTGCGCGATGTTGGAAATGCCTGGGTGTCGGGTTCGCGCAACCCGCTTTCTGGTACTGGCAAGCCAATGCGGATATCGCTCGCGCCGTGAAACGCCGCAGCCCATTCGGGCGGACCGAACAGAGCGCGCAGCTTGTCGGTGAAGCGCTCGGCGCGCGCCGCATCGGCGGCCATCGAGGCCCATTCGTGAAACGTCGCCTTGAGCGGGTTGTAGCTGCGCAGCGGCTCGACGATTCCGTACTCGGGGGCTTCGCGCGGGTCTTCATCGACAAAGCTGCCGAACAGGCGATCCCAGACGACCAGCACGCCCGCGTAGTTGCGATCGATATAACGCGGGTTGCGGGCGTGATGCGCGCGATGGATCGACGGCGTGTTGAAGACGTATTCGAGCCAGCCGAGCCGGCCGATCGCCTGCGTGTGGACGAAGAACTGGAACGCGAGATTGATGAGGACGATCGCGACGATCTGCTTGGGCGGAAAGCCGAGCACGGCGAGCGGCGTCCAGAACGCCCACATGCCGGCAATCGGATACATGAGACTCTGGCGGAACGCGGTCGATAAATTGAGCCGCTCGGAGGAATGATGGACGACGTGCGCGGCCCACAACCAGCGCACGCGATGACTGCTACGGTGGAAGACGTAGTAGAGCAAATCCTGGGCGACGAACAACACGGCGAACGACAGCCATCCGGCATGCCACGTAATCAGCCGGAAATGATCGTAGACGAAGGCGTACAGCGGAATGACCGCGAGCCATGCGAGCTTGTCGGCGGCTTGATGCATGAGGGCGAGCGACGCGTTGCAAAGCGTGTCGGCCCATCGGTAGATTTGCGCGTTCGGGCGTGCGCGCCGCAGGTGCCACGCCTCCCAGCCGATGCATGCGAGAAAGACGGGCGCCATCGCGAGCAGGAGCAATTCGGCATCGAATTGCATGGGCGTCTCCCTCCGTGTCTCGAGTTGGTCTTGTTGCAGCGTGAACGCTGTCGAGTTGTACCGAGTATCGCGTCACGCAATCGAGCATGATTTCGCGCTTCGGACATTGCCCGACAGCGTACACGGTCGCGTCACGCGCCGCGCCATTCTTCGTAGAAGGATTATTCGATGCAGGCGCCGTCTGTAAAGGCGGGTGAGGGTTTCTCCCAGCACGCGGGGGCGGCTGGGAGAAATGGGAATGGAGGGAGGTGGGAGGGCGCGCTCGGCACGCCGGGTGGAGGCTTAGTTGATGCTTAGCGAGCGCCTTGATATACCCACTCGAGCAGCGCGTCGTGCGCCGCGCGCGCAGCTTCCGCGTGCTCGTCATTGATGATGCTGACGACCACATAGCTCTGTCCGTCCGCCCCGGCCACATAGCCGGCGATCGCGCGCACATCGCGCAGCGTGCCGGTCTTGATGTGCGCATTGCCGAGCACCGGCGCGGATTTCAAGCGGTTGCGCATCGTGCCGTCGACGCCCGCTACCGGCAGCGATTCGACGAACACTTGCGCGACGGGGCTCGCATTCGCGTGCTGCAGCAAGTCGGCGAGCGACAACGCCGAAATATGCTCGTCGCGTGACAATCCCGAGCCGTTTTGGAGCGCGAGCTCCGGCATCGGCAGACCGTTCGCGTTCAGAAACGCGCGGATCGTATTCGCGGACTTCTCGGGCGTCGCAGGCGGCTTCTCCTTGACCGCGCCGATCGTGAGGAACAGGTTGCGCGCCATCACGTTGTTGCTGAACTTGTTGATGTCGCGAACGATATCGGACAGCACCGGGCCTTGGTGAGTCGCGACCAGGCGCGCATCGACGGGCACGGGGCCTTCGCGCGTCGCGCCGTTGAAGGTGCCGCCCGTCTGCTGCCACAGCGCGAGGAATCCGCCCGCGAAGAACTGCGAGTGGTCGAGCACCGCGAGGTTGATCGAGCGCATCCCGCAGCGCACCGGGTAGTCGCCCGAGAACAGCGCGGCGACGGTGCCGCTCGCCTCCGGCGTGACGGTCGGCGTGACCGCGGTTTCCGCGCCGACGCACGCGCCGCGCGTCGCGTGCAGTTCGTTGTCGATTTGCAGTTGCGAAAGCGCCGGCAGCACGTCGATCGCGACGGTGCCGTCGGGTGAAGGTGTCAGCGTAAACGTCAGCGATTTGAAGGCGTACAGCAGCGGGTCGGGGCCGACGTTGTACGGGGCGGTGGCGTCGTCGTCGAACGGCGGGAGGTCGCGCGTCGACGGATCGAAGAAGCGCTTGTCGAGCACCAGGGCGCCGTCGATGCCCGTGATGCCGGCCTTGTGAATCTTGTCGACGAGATCGATCAGCTCTTCCGGTACGAGCTTCGGATCGCCCGTCCCCTGGATGTAGAGGTTGCCGTGCAGGACGCCATGCTCGTCGACAGTGCCGTCCGCGTAGGCGTTGGTGCGCCAGCGATAGTCCGGGCCGAGGATCGACAGGCCCGAGTAGGTGGTGACGAGCTTCATTGTCGAGGCGGGCATCATCGGCTTGCCGGCGTTCAACGCGAGGATCGGCGTGCGATCGCCGATCTTCTCGACGACCACGCTCACCGCCGTCAGCGGCACGTGCGCTTTTTCGAGTCCCCTCATGACCGGTGCGGGCAAAACGGTCGTGACGCTGACGGCCGGATGGCGCGCTTTCTTGCGCGCCTCGGCCGGCGCGGCGAAGGCGAGCGCGGTGCAGGTCAGCAAAGCGACGGCGATGCGTGCGAGTGTCTTCGAGCGATGAAAACGATTCGGCTTTTGCGATTCGTTGCTAGATGACGTGAGCGATGAGGTGATCGATGACGAAAGCGGTGCGGGGTGAGACACGCGTCGCGGCAGTGCGCGGCGTGCAACTGAAGAGAGAAATGCGTTCGTCATGGACGGCTGGTTCTGTAAATCAAGTCGATCGAAGCGACGACAGCGAACGTCGTGGCGACATCGATCGCGACAAGCGGGCAGGCAACACGATTGGCGCGCGTGCAATAGCAGCGCAATAGCGTCGCCGCGACCGTGCCATTGCGCCATGCCGCGCCAAAAGCGCTCATTGTAGAGACATGCTGCGGCGCTGCGGAAAAAGAGCGCGCGCCGCGTGGCGCACGCGAGACGTTAAAATGGGTTCATTACACATCTTTGCCGCGGGATAAACACCGATGCGCGTATTGCTTGTCGAAGACGACCGGATGATTGCCGAAGGCGTGCGCAAGGCGTTGCGCGGCGAGGGCTTTGCCGTCGATTGGGTGCAGGACGGCGAGGCCGCGCTGACCGCCGCGACCGGCGAATCTTACGATCTCATGCTGCTCGATCTGGGCTTGCCGAAGCGCGACGGCCTCGACGTGCTGCGTACCTTGCGAGCCCGAGGCCATGCGTGCCCGGTGCTGATCCTCACGGCTCGCGATGCGGTCGCGGACCGCGTCAAAGGTCTCGACGCCGGCGCCGACGACTATCTCGTCAAGCCATTCGATCTCGACGAACTCGGCGCGCGAATGCGCGCGCTGATTCGCCGTCAGTCGGGGCGCAGCGAATCGGTGATGCGTCACGGCGCGCTGACGCTCGATCCCGCTTCCCACCAAGTCACGCTCGACGGCGCACCGGTCGCGCTGTCCGCGCGCGAATTCGCGCTGCTCGAAGCGCTGCTGGCGCGTCCCGGCGCGGTGCTCTCGAAGAGCCAGCTCGAAGACAAGATGTACGGCTGGGGCGAGGAGATCGGCAGCAACACGGTCGAGGTCTATATCCACGCGCTGCGCAAAAAACTTGGCGCCGATCTGATCCGCAACGTACGCGGCCTCGGCTACATGATCGCCAAGGAAGCGTGAGACCACTCTCTCCATGAGTTCGATTCGTCGTCAATTGCTGTTCTGGCTCGTTGCGATCGTCGTCGCGGGCGTGGGCCTCGCGGGCTGGCTGATCTATCGGCAGGCGCTCGCCGAAGCCAACGAGCTGTTCGATTACCAGCTGCAGGAGATCGCCGCGGCGCTGCCGTCGGAGCCATTCGCGCAAATCCTCGGCGCGCATTCCGATGCCGACGAGGGCGTCGTGATCCAGATCTGGAATCGCAACGGCGCACTGATGTACTACTCGCATCCACGCGCACCGCTCGCGCCGCGCGCCGAGCTGGGCTTTTCGACGGAGCGCACCGACCGCGGCGAGTGGCGTGTGTATGGCGCGATCGTCGGCGATAACGTCGTGCAGCTCGCGCAGCCGCTGTCGGTGCGCAACCGGCTAGCCGCGAACGTCGCGCTGCGCACGCTGTGGCCGTTGATCGTCGTGTTGCCGTTTCTCGGTCTGGCCGTCTGGGGGATCGTCGGGCGCGGCCTCGCGCCGCTCGCGCGCGTGACGCGCGCGCTGGAAACGCGCCGCCCCGAAGCGCTCGATCCGCTGCCGGACGAACGCTTGCCGCTCGAAGTGCGGCCGCTCGTACGCGCATTGAACGGACTGCTCGCGCGCCTTTCAGCCGCGCTCGATACGCAAAAGGCGTTCGTCGCCGACGCCGCTCACGAACTGCGCACGCCGCTCGCGGCGGTACAGATCCAGTCGCAACTGGTCGCGCGCGCGCATGACGACGATGCGCGCCGCGAAGCGCTCGCTGATTTGCAGGCCGGCGTGACGCGCGCAACGCGTCTTGCCGAGCAATTGCTCGCGCTCGCGCGTGCCGAGCCGGATGGCGCGGGCGCGAGAAAGTCGCTCGACCTGCGCCAGCTCCTTGCCGAGTGCGTGGCAGCGCACGCGCCGCTCGCGCAGCGGCGCGCGATCGATCTCGGCTTTGAAGAGGCGCAGTCCGCCAATGTGACGGCCGATGCCGAAGCGCTGCGCGTGATGTTCGGCAATCTGCTCGACAACGCCGTGAAATACACGCCGGAGGGCGGCCGGATCGACGTCTCGCTCGCGCTCGATCCCGACGGCCATCCGCGCGTGAATATCGCCGACAGCGGCCCCGGCATTCCCGAGGACGAACGCGAGCGCGTGTTCGACCGCTTCTATCGCGACACCTCGGCGCGGGCGCGCACCGACGTGTCGGGCAGCGGCCTGGGGCTCGCGATCGTCAAGCGCATTGCGGTCCAGCACGGCGTCGAGATCGAACTGGACGACGCGCCGCTCGGCGGCCTTCTCGTCAGCGTGCGGTTCTGAGCGGCGCGTCGAGTGCGGGCGCGAATGCGGCCCGCCGTGCGCGAGACGCGGCAATTTGGCCGTATTTCCGCTGAAATTCGTCGTTAAGACTCCTTTAAGACAGCACCCTTACTCTGCGTACGTCACCAAGGAGGTTCCTTCGATGAATACCAAGATTCTGTCTCGCAGCGCCGTCGCCATCGCGGTCGCCGTTGCGTTGTCGGCGGGATACGTCGCCGGCACCCGCCATACCGACCCGCAGATCATCCAGTCCGCCCAGGCTGCGGCGCTGATGCCTGCCGAAGCTGCCGCGAAGACCGGCATCCCCGATTTTTCCGGTCTGGTCGAAACCTATGGCCCGGCCGTCGTGAACATCAGCGCCAAGCACGTTGTGAAGCAGGTGTCGCAGCGCCAATCGATGCAGCAATTGCCGATCGATCCGAGCGACCCGTTTTACCAGTTCTTCAAGCACTTCTACGGCCAGATGCCGGGCCAGGGCGGCGATGACGGCGGCCAGGGCGATCAGCCGAGCGCGAGCCTCGGCTCGGGCTTCATCATCAGCCCGGACGGCTACATCCTGACCAACGCGCACGTTGTCGACGGCGCGAACGTCGTCACCGTCAAGCTGACCGACAAGCGCGAATACAAGGCGAAGGTCGTCGGCGCGGACAAGGATTCGGACGTCGCGGTGCTCAAGATCGATGCGAAGGATCTGCCGACCGTGAAGATCGGCGACCCGCGCCAGAGCAAGGTCGGCCAGTGGGTCGTCGCGATCGGCTCGCCGTACGGCTTCGACAACACGGTGACCTCGGGCATCATCAGCGCGAAGTCGCGCTCGCTGCCTGACGAGAACTACACGCCGTTCATCCAGACCGACGTGCCGGTGAACCCGGGCAACTCGGGCGGACCGCTCTTCAATCTGCAGGGCGAGGTGATCGGCATCAACTCGATGATCTACTCGCAGACGGGCGGCTTCCAGGGTCTGTCGTTCGCGATTCCGATCAACGAGGCGATGAAGGTCAAGGACGAGCTCGTCAAGACCGGCCACGTGAGCCGCGGGCGCCTTGGCGTCGCGGTGCAGGGCCTCAACCAGACGCTCGCCGATTCGTTCGGGCTGCAAAAGCCGAACGGCGCGCTCGTGAGCTCGGTCGATCCGGGCGGCCCGGCCGCGAAGGCGGGCCTGCAAGCGGGCGACGTGATTCTCGCGGTGAACGGCACGGCGATCAACGATTCGACCGACCTGCCGTCGATGATCGCGGGCATCAAGCCGGGCAGCAAGGCCGACATCCAGGTCTGGCGCGACAAGGCCAAGAAGGATGTGACCGCGACGATCGGCGCGCTCACGGACGCGAAGGTGGCCTCGAACGACACGCAGTCACAGGAGCAAGGGCGCTTGGGCGTGGCGGTCCGTCCGCTGACGCCGCAGGAAAAGAGCGGCGCGTCGCTCACGCACGGGCTGCTCGTGCAGCAATCGTCGGGGCCTGCGGCAACCGCGGGCATTCAGCCGGGCGATGTGATTCTCGCGGTCAACGGTCGTCCGGTGTCGAATGCGGATCAACTGCGCGAGATGATCTCGAAGGCGGGCAATAGCATCGCGCTGCTGATCCAGCGCGACAATGCCCAGATCTTTGTGCCGGTCGATCTCGGCTAATTGCCGCGAACCGTTGCCCGCGGGCATCGGAGGCTGTTCCAAACGCGCCGCACCGTCCTACCATGGACGGTGCGGCGCGTTCGTTTCAGTACGCGCCGGGCCGCCCCAAGCGTACTGATCGCCCCCTTGGGGGGCAGCGAACGAAGTGAGCGTGGGGGCCGTTCCCTGCAGGCGCGCAAATTGCTCCAAGACAGACAACCCATTCGAATCCATTTACGACGAAAGGAGAGTCAATGAACACGCCAAGCAACAAGCGAGCGGCGATCGCGGCGGTTGCCGCGGCGCTCGCACTCGGTGCGGCGGGCGGCGCGTTTGCGCAGTCGGGCACGGTGGGCGGCTCGACGACCGACAACAGCAGCGCCGGCAATGCGAACGGCGGCGGCATGCCGCAGATCCAACAGCAAGGCGAGGTGTCGTTCGTGTCGGGCGGCGTGGGCAGCGACGAGTCGGCCGCGCTCAAGCGGGCCCAGCACGACTGGCCGCTTGCCATGCGCTTCACCGGGCCGAGTTCGGAATTTCTGGCGGACGTGCACGTGAGGATCGTCAACGCGCACGACGGCGAAGTGCTCAACGCGCAATCGCGCGGGCCGTATATGCTCGTCAGGCTTCGTCCCGGCCGCTACACCGTGCATGCGACGTATAACGGCCAGGATCAGAAGAAAACGGTGACGATTTCGGGCAGCGGCAGTACCAAAGCGGACTTTTATTGGAACGCCCTTTGAGACCAGCCATAGGGAATTTCCAGTAGCGATCGGAAGCGCGCACAAGCGACACGAGTTTCGCCCATAATAAAAGCCACGGACGCCGTGGCTTTTTTTTGTCCCATGCAGAGCGAGCGCTGCAAAAAAGCCCCAGGCTACGCACCGGCCCTATCCAAACACACGCCGTTGGCTGTCGCCCGAGAAGCGGCGGCACATCGGCGGCACAGGCCGCGCACGAGATGTACAGGGGAAAGCAATGACGAACGTCGACGACCATCGCATTGAGATCGTGCGGAACCGCCATCGGGTGCGGGTGATCCACTATGGCGTCACGGTTGCCGATACCCTCCACGCGCTCACGCTGAGCGAAACGGGCCTTCCCGACGTCACCTATTTCCCGCGCGAAGACGTCAACATGGCGCGGCTCAAGCGCTCGGACCATACATCGTTCTGTCCCTACAAGGGACATGCATCGTATTTCCATTTGCAAACCGAGGACGGTCTCGTCGAAAACGCGGTTTGGACCTATGAGGAACCGCTCGAAATGGCCGCCCAAATCAAAGGGTATTTGGCGTTTTATGCATCGCGCGTCGATCGCATCGATCAGACGTCTTGATCCCGCAATCGCGCGTGCATAGGGGGAAATCGCCATGGAACTGAACGACGCGTTACGCATTCCGCTTGCACCGTCCGCGGTCTGGGACGCGTTGCAGGATCTCGCGCTGCTGCGCGCAAGCCTCGAAAACTGCGAATCGTTCGCACGCCTCGTGGGCGGCGAGTACGTGCTCACGCTGACCGTGCCGCTCGGCCCGCTCAGGGCCCGCTACGACGTGCGTGCGCACGTGGCGAGCCAGAACGGCACGGCCGTCGACGCGCCGCATCGCACGCTCAACTTCAAGGCGCGTGCGCCGGGTGTCGGTGCGTTGCGAGGCCAGATCGACGTCGCGCTGCGGGCCGATGCGGAGAGCGGCGCCGCGTCGTCGGATGCTTCGCAAGCGGAACCCTCCACGCGGATCGACTACTCCGTCTGGGCGACGCTCACTGGCCCGCTGACCGAACTGCCGCCGCGCCAAATTGAAAACGCGATGCACGAGCTCGCCGACGACTTTTTCACGGAGTTCTGCGCGGTCGTGCAGGCCAAGCACGGGCTGGGGCCGAACCGCGCGCGCGGCGGGCATGGCCGGCGTCAGCACGTCTTTCTGCGGCCGATCAATCTGGCCGGCATCGCGCGCCGCGCCTATCCGCATGGTGCGGGCGGGACCCTGACGGGTCGCGCCGCCGGCACGCTCGTCAGCACCCGCGCGCACGGGCTCCATCGCGGACATGAGCCGCATGCGATGCCCGCGTGGGCGTGGGCGGCGATGGTCTTCTTCGTCGCCGTGCTGTTATACGCGTCGCGCTGGTTCGGCTGACGAGCTAACCTGTTTCTTTCCATTCAGCGCGCCGTGCGGTCGGTCCGGCGCGCTCTCCGTCCGCTTTTCAAGCTCCCCTGAACTCCCGCCGGTACGCCGAAGGCGACGTTTTGAGTGCGTCGGCGAAGTGCTGGCGCATCGATACCGTCGAGCCGAATCCCGCTGCGTCGGCGATGGCGTCGACGGATTGCTCCGTCATCTCCAGCATTTGCTGCGCTCGCGAGAGGCGCGTGGCAAGGAGCCACGCGCTGACCGTCGTCCCTGTCGCTTGCCGGAAGCGCCGCGTGAAAGTGCGCCGGCTCATCAGCGCGCGCTCGGCGAGCGAGTCGAGCGTGTGCGGCTCGCGCGGATTGGCACGGACCCAGTCGAGCAGTTCGGCGAGCCGGCCGTCGCGCGCGTCGGCGGCGATCGGCTGCTCGATGAACTGCGCCTGCGAGCCTTGCCGATGCGGTGGCACGACGAGCCGCCGCGCGGTGTAGCTCGCCGCCTGCGCGCCGCAGAGCTTGCGCAGCACGTGCAGGCAGCAGTCGATGCCCGCGGCAGTGCCGGCCGACGTCAAGATGTTGCCGTCGTCGACGTAGAGCACGGCCGGGTCCAGCCGGACGTTCGGGTAGCGGTGGGCGAACGCGTCGGCCCAGGCCCAGTGGGTCGTGGCGGGGCGGCCGTCGAGGACGCCCGCTTCCGCCAGCACGAACGCGCCGAGACATAGGCCAACCAGTTGCGCTCCGCGTGCGTGGGCGGCGCGCAAGGCGTCGAGGAGAGCGGCGGGCGGTGCTTCGCCAGTGTCGCGCCAGCTCGGGACGACGACGATATCGGCGTCGTTGATCGCATCGAGACCGTGGGGCGCGGTGATCGTAAAGCCGGCGGTCGTCGTCAGCGTGCCGGGTTCGGCGGCGCAAACGCGCAACTCGAAGGGCGGCACGCCGCCCGCGCTGCGGTCTTCACCGAAAACGAGGCATGGCACGGACAGATGGAAAGGGCTGATGCCGTCGAAAGCGACGACGGCGACGACGTGTGTCCCGGCGGCCATTGCTGCGGGACTGGCGGTGGAAGTCTCTCGCGGCATCGACGACTCTACGTAAATGGCGTTGGCCCGATTCTAGCGAATATTGTCATTCAGGCCACTATCTGCGGCGCGCGTAAAAGCGAAGAATGGCTCCCGTCGCTGCCTTGGCGAACGAAGCGAAAACAAACACCAACCTCGAAAAGGAGCCGCACCATGTCCCAAGCCAACCCGCGCCGCGCGCTGATCGTGATCGACGTCCAAAACGAATACGTGACCGGCGATCTGCCGATCGAATACCCGGACGTCAACGTGTCGCTCGCCAACATCGGCCGCGCCATGGATGCGGCGCGCGTCGCATCGGTGCCGGTCGTCGTCGTGCAGAACTTCGCGCCGACCACTGCGCCAATATTTGCGCGCGGTTCGGAGGGTGGGGAGTTGCACTCGGTCGTCGCGTCGCGCCCTCGCGATCACTACCTGGAGAAGTCGCTGCCTAGCGCATTCACCGGCACCGATCTCGCCGATTGGCTGAAGGAGAACGAAATCGACACGTTGACCATCGTCGGCTACATGACCCACAACTGCGACGCGTCGACGATCAATCACGCGCTGCATGCGGGCTATGCGGTGGAGTTTCTGTCGGACGCGACCGGGGCCGTGCCGTATGAGAATGCCGCGGGATACGCGAGCGCGGAGGACATCCACCGCGTGTTCAGCGTCGTGCTGCAATCGCGCTTCGCAGCGGTGCTGGGCACCGACGAGTGGATCGCCGCGCTCGCGTCCGGCGCGCTGCCGCAGCGGGGCTCGATTTACGCGTCGAACCAGAAGGCTCGCGCGCGTTAAGTGTCCAGTGTCGAGCCCGGTTCCGGCGCCGCCCCGCGCAACGCGGGGCTATAGAGCAGCATGTCGAAGCACGCGTCGACGAGCTGCTCCGAATGCGTGGCGATATCGACCTTGTCGGGCAGGATCAGCATATCGCGCAGGAATCCGCCGACCAACGCATGCAGGATGGTTGCCGCCTTTTGCGTATCGAGGTCGGCGGGCAGTTGGCCTTTCGACACGGCATTCTTCAAGCCGCCCTCGATTTTCTGCAGGCCGTCGCGCATGTTCGTCTGATGACGCGCCATGACGGGGCCCATGTCCTCGACGAATTCACACTTCAGAAACAGGATGTCGAACACCCGGCGGCGCTGCGGGTCGGTCGCCGTGCTGCGCAGACACCAGTTGACGATTTCCTTGAGCCGGCCAAGCGGGTCGGCTTCCTGCGGATCCAGCGACGCCGCGCCGAGCTCGTCGAGCGGCAGCAGCACGCGGTCGAACATGGCCGTGAACAGGTCGCCCTTGTTGGCGAAATGCCAATAGATGGCGCCGCGCGTCACGCCGGCATGCTGCGCGATGTCTCCGAGCGATGTGCGCGAAACGCCTTTTTCGAAGAACACGTGTTCCGCGGCATCGAGAATTCGATGTCGCGTTTCCTGGGCTTCTTCCTTGGTTCGTCTGACCATTTGTCGTTTTGGCTCTCTACCGGATGAAGCGGTGAGGTCATTCTCTATATAACTATAGGGAAGGGTCTGTTGAGTAGTTTCTACTCGCCCTGATCGTCCCAACACGCGAGCGTACTTTTACGTACATTCGTGATTGTATATATAATCACGCAGACGATTGAATAGCCTAGCTGTAAACCCGGGTAATATCCGTCACTGTTGCCTGCCCCAAGGCTAATCACCGCGCATTGTCACGGCGGTGTCATGCGGCGCTTTCTCGGCGCGGCGCGCTGCGCCGACGACCCTGACGACCGCATCCGGGCTATCGATCCAACGTCTCAGGACGTATTTGTGCTGCGCGTTCCGCGGGGGCAGAAGCGCCGGCACACTTTTCATTCTCAGTCATTGACAGAGGTCGCTCCATGCGCGTCGAACGGGTTCCATACCGCTTAATCAGTGTCGCGACGGCTGCCGTATTTCTTGCAGCATGCGGACAAAAACAATCGGCACCGCCGCAGCAAACGCCGGAAGTCGGCGTCGTCACCATCCAGCAATCGGCCGTACCGGTCGTCACCGAGCTGCCGGGCCGCACCAACGCCTTCCTCGTCGCGCAAGTGCGCGCGCGGGTCGATGGCATCGTGCTGTCGCGCGACTTCACTGAAGGCAGTGAAGTGAAGGCCGGCCAACGCCTGTACAAGATCGATCCGGCGCCTTACATCGCCACGCTCAACAACGCGAAGGCCACGCTCGCGAAGGCCCAGGCGAACCTGGTGTCGGTCACCGCGCAGGCCAACCGCTACAAGGTGCTGGTGGCCGCCAACGCAGTCAGCAAGCAGGACTACGACAACGCCGTCGCCTCGCAAGGCCAGGCCGAGGCCGATGTGGCCGCCGGCCGCGCGCAGGTCGAGACCGCGCAGATCAATCTCGGCTATACCGACGTGATCTCGCCGATCACCGGCCGCACGGGCGTGTCGCAAGTCACGCCGGGCGCTTACGTGCAAGCGAGCCAGGCGACGCTGATGGACACGATCCAGCAGATCGACCCGGTCTACGTCGATCTGACGCAATCGAGCCTGGAAGGCCTCAACCTGCGCCGCGATGTGCAGGAAGGCCGCCTGAAGACGAGCGGCCCGAACGCCGCGAAGGTGTCGCTGATCCTCGAAGACGGCCGCACCTACTCTGAGCCGGGCAAGCTGCAGTTCTCCGACGTCACGGTCGATCAAACCACGGGCTCGGTCACGGTCCGTGCGATTTTCCCGAACCCGAATCGCGTGCTGCTGCCGGGCATGTTCGTGCGTGCGCACATCGAAGAGGGCGTAAACGACAACGCGATGCTCGTGCCGCAAATCGGCGTCACGCACAACCCGAAGGGTGAGGCGGTTGCGCTGGTCGTCGGTCAGGACAACAAGGTCGCGCCGCGCACGCTCGTCACGGCGGGCATGCATGGCGCGGACTGGATCGTCGAGAGCGGCGTGCAGCCGGGCGACCGGGTGATCGTGCAGGGCACCGAAAAGGTCCGCCCGGGGATGGAAGTGAAGGCGGTGCCGGCGCAGATGCCGGCGAGCCCCACATCCGGCGCGGCGGCCGGCGCGGCCCCCGCGGCAAGCGGCGCGCAGCAGGCGCACGGCGCATCGGGCGCGTAATAACAGGGAGCCTGCTTCATGGCAAAGTTCTTTATCGATCGCCCGATTTTTGCATGGGTGATCGCGATTATTTTGATGCTCGCGGGTATCGCGTCGATCTTCAGTTTGCCGATCGCGCAGTATCCGACCATCGCGCCGCCGTCGATCCAGATCAGCGCCAGCTATCCGGGCGCGTCGGCGAAGACGGTGGAAGATACCGTCACGCAGGTGATCGAGCAGCAGATGAGCGGTCTCGACCACTTGCTGTATCTGTCGTCGACTTCGGATGACTCCGGTACCGCGACGATCACGCTGACGTTCGCCGCCGGCACGAATCCGGACATCGCGCAGGTGCAGGTGCAGAACAAGCTGTCGCTTGCCACGCCGCTTCTGCCGCAGGTCGTGCAGCAGCTCGGCACGACTGTGACGAAGTCGAGCAGCAGCTTCTTGCTGGTGCTCGCCTTCAACTCCGAAGACGGCAGCATGGACCGCTACGACCTCGCGAACTACGTGGCCTCGCACGTCAAGGACCCGATCAGCCGTCTCGACGGGGTCGGTACGGTGACGCTGTTCGGCACGCAGTACGCAATGCGGATCTGGCTCGACGCGAACAAGCTGAACAACTTCAGCTTGACACCCGTCGACGTGACGAACGCGATCTCGGCGCAGAACGTGCAGATCGCGGGCGGCCAGATTGGCGGCACGCCGGCGAAGCCGGGGCAGGTCATCCAGGCGACCATCACCGAATCGACGCTTCTGCGTACGCCTGAGCAGTTCGGCAACATTCTGCTGAAGGTGAACCAGGACGGCTCGCAAGTTCGCATCAAGGACGTCGCGCGCATCGATCTGGGCGGCGAAACGTACAACTTCGAGACGAAGTACAACGGGCAATGGACTGCGGGTCTCGGGATTCAGCTCGCGACGGGCGCGAACGCGCTGCAGACGGCGAAGGAAGTGAAGCAGAAGGTCGACGAGCTGTCGAAGTACTTCCCGCACGGCCTCGTCGTGAAGTACCCGTATGACACGACGCCGTTCGTGAAGCTGTCGATCGAGGACGTGATCAAGACGCTGCTCGAAGGCATCGTGCTCGTGTTCCTCGTGATGTACCTGTTCCTGCAGAACCTGCGGGCCACGCTGATCCCAACGATCGCGGTGCCCGTGGTGCTGTTGGGCACGTTCGCGATCATGCAGCTCGTGGGCTTCTCGATCAACACGCTATCGATGTTCGGTCTCGTGCTCGCCATCGGCTTGCTGGTGGACGATGCGATCGTGGTGGTCGAGAACGTCGAGCGGGTGATGGCCGAAGAGGGCTTGTCGCCTAAAGAGGCGACCAAGAAGGCGATGGGCCAGATCACCGGCGCGCTCGTCGGCGTGGCGCTCGTGCTGTCGGCGGTGTTCGTGCCGGTGGCCTTTTCGGGCGGATCGGTCGGCGCGATTTACCGGCAGTTCTCGCTGACCATCGTGTCGGCGATGGTGCTGTCGGTGCTGGTCGCGTTGATTCTGACGCCGGCGCTCTGCGCGACGATTCTCAAGCCGATCGAAAAAGGCCATGAGGAAGCGAAGAAGGGCTTCTTCGGCTGGTTCAACCGGACCTTCGAGAAGAGCCGCGACAAGTACCACTCGGGCGTGTTTCACGTGATCAAGCGCTCGGGCCGCTGGCTCATCATCTATCTCGCGGTGATCGCGGCGGTCGGCCTGTTGTTCGTGAAGCTGCCGAAGTCGTTCCTGCCTGACGAAGACCAGGGCCTGATGTTCGTGATCGTGCAGACGCCGTCGGGCTCCACCATGGAGACGACCGCAAAGACGCTCGAGAACATCAACGACTACCTGCTCACGAAGGAAAAGGATCTGGTCGAATCGGCGTTCACGGTGAACGGCTTCAGCTTCGCCGGCCGCGGCCAGAACTCCGGTCTCGTGTTCGTCAAGCTGAAGGACTACTCGCAGCGCCAGCACAAGAACGAGAAGGTTCAGGCGATCATCCAGCGGATGTTCATGCACTACGCGGGCTACAAGGACGCGATGGTGATCCCGTTCAATCCGCCGTCGATTCCTGAACTGGGTACCGCATCGGGCTTCGACTTCGAGCTGACCGATAACGCGGGTCTCGGCCACGAAGCGCTGATGGCCGCGCGTAACCAGCTGCTCGGCATGGCTTCGAAAGACCCGACGCTCGCGCTCGTGCGTCCGAACGGCCTGAACGACACGCCGCAGTACAAGATCGACATCGATCGCGAGAAGGCGCAGGCCTTGGGCGTGTCGGCGTCGGCGATCGACCAGACGTTCTCGATCGCGTGGGCATCGCAGTACGTGAACAACTTCCTCGATACCGACAACCGGATCAAGAAGGTGTACGTGATGGCCGACGCGCCATTCCGCATGAACCCGGACGACTTGAACATCTGGTACGTGCGCAACGGTGCGGGCGGGATGGTGCCGTTCAGCGCATTCGCGACTGGCCACTGGACCTACGGCTCGCCGAAGCTCGAACGCTACAACGGTATCTCGTCGGTCGAAATCCAGGGCGCGGCTGCGGAAGGCAAGAGTACCGGCCAGGCGATGAAGGCGATGGAAGCAATCGCGGCGAAGCTCCCGCCGGGCATCGGCTACTCGTGGACCGGCTTGTCGTTCCAGGAAATCCAGTCGGGCTCGCAGGCGCCGATCCTGTATGCGATCTCGATCCTCGTCGTGTTCCTGTGCCTTGCGGCGCTCTATGAAAGCTGGTCGATTCCGTTCTCGGTGATCATGGTCGTGCCGCTCGGCGTGATCGGCGCACTCTTGGCCGCCACGCTGCGCGGGCTCGAAAACGACGTGTTCTTCCAGGTGGGTCTGTTGACCACCGTGGGTCTGTCGGCGAAGAACGCGATTCTGATCGTCGAGTTCGCGCGGGAACTGCAGCAGGGTCAAGGGATGGGGCCGGTGGAAGCCGCGCTCGAATCCGCCCGCCTGCGGTTGCGGCCGATTCTGATGACCTCGATGGCGTTCATTCTCGGCGTGATGCCGCTCGCGGTCAGCAACGGCGCCGGTTCGGCGAGCCAGCACGCGATCGGCACGGGCGTGATCGGCGGGATGCTGACAGCGACCTTCTTCGCCATCTTCTTGATCCCGATGTTCTTCGTCGTGATCCGCTCGAAGTTCTCGGGCGAGAAGGAAGATCCGGATGAGGCGATGCGGCTGTCGGACGCGCTGCATAAGGACTCGAACGGCAACGGTTCGGGCAAGGAAGGACATTAAAATGAAACGACCCCTACGCTCACTTCGTTCGCTGCCCCCCGAGGGGGCGTCCCAGCACGCTTGGGGCGGCCCGGCGCGTGCTGGGATGCGAAAACTTTCTTTGATTGCCATCGCAGTCGGCGTTTTCGCGGCCGGCTGCACGATGGAGCCGCACTACAATCGTCCGGCCGCTCCGGTGCCGGCGTCGTTCCCGACCGGCGGCGTCTATCAGACGCAGCCGGGCAGCGGCGCCGAGCGCACAGCGAACGGCGCGGCCGCCAGCGACATCGGCTGGCGCGAGTTCTTCGCCGACCCGCGTCTGCAGCAGGTCATCGAGATCGCGCTGAAGAACAACCGCGACTTGCGCGTGTCGGTGCTGAACGTCGAGGCGTCGCAGCAGCAGTACCGCATCACGCGCGCGGAGCTGTTCCCGACGCTCAATGCGGTGGGAACCGGCAGCGTCTCGCGCACGCCGAAGGACTTGTCGCTCTTCGACCAGACGATCTCGCGGACTTACAACGTCGGTCTGCAGACGTCGTGGGAAATCGACTTCTGGGGCCGTATCCGCAGCTTGAAGGACCAGGCGCTCGCGCAATACTTGTCGACGGCACAGGCACGCAAGGCGGCGGAAATCTCGCTCGTCTCGCAAGTCGCCGACCAGTACTTGACGATGCTTTCGTTCGACGACCTGCTGCGGATCACAGAGCAAACGCTGAAGACCGCGCAGGACTCGTACAACCTGACGAAGCTGCAGTTCGACAACGGCACCGGCTCGGAACTCGATTTGCGTCAGGCGCAAACCGTGGTCGAGCAGGCGCAGGCGAACATGCAGGCGGAGGCGCGCCAGCGCGCGCAGGCCGAGAACGCGCTCGTGCTACTGCTCGGCGAGCCGTTGCCGGCCGATCTCGATCCGGGCTTGTCGCTTAGCGATCAGAAAATCCTGACCGACATTCCCGCGGGCCTGCCGTCAGATCTGCTCACGCGCCGTCCCGACATCATGGAGGCCGAGGAGAACCTGCTCGCGGCCAACGCGAATATCGGCGCGGCTCGTGCGGCGTTCTTCCCGAAGATCTCGCTGACGAGTTCGGCGGGCACGGCGAGCCCGACGCTCGGCGGGCTCTTCAAGCCGGGTTCGTTCGCATGGACCTTCGCGCCGACGATCGACCTGCCGATCTTCGAGGGTGGCAGCAATATCGCCAACCTGAATCTTGCGAACGTCCAGAAGAAGATTCAGATCGCGCAGTACGAGAAGTCGATTCAGTCGGCGTTCCGCGAGGTCGCCGACGGGCTCGCCGCGCGCGGCACCTACGACCAGCAGATCGCGGCGCTCGAGCGCGATGTGTTCGCGGAGCAGCGTGCACTCGATCTGTCGGAGCTGCGGTATCACAACGGCGTCGACAGCTATCTGGCGGTGCTGGCAGCGCAGACCGCGCTCTATTCGGCGCAGCAGTCGCTGATCAACGCGCGCGTGAACCGGCTCACGAGCCTGGTGGATCTGTACGTCGCGCTGGGTGGCGGCTGGATCCAGCACACGGGCGATACGCCGCGTCCGGCTGACGACACGGCCGACTACGGCTCGGCCGATCAGCCGGCTGGGGCGTCCGCACCGGCTGCCGCGGCTCCGGCTGCGGCCGTGCCGGCGTCGGCGGCGAAGGCGGGGTGATCAGGACGACAGCGGAAGCAGCGGGGCGAACTCGCTGACTCCGCTGTGTGTTGTCGATGGGTCGATTACCGCTTCACGCAGCAAAGCACAGCAGCAAAGGAAAAAGCCACGGTCTCCCGTGGCTTTTTTCATTCAGGGGTGATGGTTGCGAGCACTAGCGGTTCGCGTCAAATCACCTCAATGCGCATCCGCAATCCGCCGCTCGAGCTCATGACCGCTCGCGGAAGGCGCCGCGTCAGGATGCCGTTCGAGATCGCGGCCAGCTTGCCGAATGTCCTTCTTCGCGTCCTTCTCGCCCTTCACGCCGTTGAAGATCAGGTTCAGCACGACCGCCGACACCGACGCGAGCAGGATGCCGCTGTGCAGAACCGGCGACAGCGCGCCCGGCAGTTGCTGGAAGAAGTGCGGCGAAACCACCGGCACGAGACCCAGGCCGACGCTCACTGCCACGATGAACAGGTTGTTGTGGTTCTTCACGAAGTCGACGCGCGACAGCACCTTGATCCCGTTGGCCGCGACCATCCCGAACATCACGATGCCCGCGCCGCCGAGCACGAACGCCGGCACCGACGCCACGACCTGAGCCATCTTCGGGAACAAGCCGAGCAGCACGAGGATCACGCCGCCCGTGGCGCAGACGAAGCGGCTCTTCACGCCGGTCACGCCGATCAGGCCGACGTTCTGCGAAAACGAGGTATGCGGGAACGAGTTGAAGATGCCGCCGATCAACGTGCCGAGGCCGTCGACGCGCAGGCCGCGCACGAGCGTCTCGCGATCGACCGGACGCTCGACCATGTCGCCGACCGCGAGGAACATGCCCGTCGATTCGATGAACGTGACGAACATCACGGTGACCATCGTCGCGATCGCGAGCGGGTCGAAGTGCGGCAGGCCGAAGTGGAACGGCATCACGAAGCCGACCCACGGGGCGGCCGTCACGCCTTCGGTGTTCACGTGACCCGTGACGAACGCGATCACGAAGCCCGCGACGATCCCGAGCAGCACCGAGATATTGGCGACGAAGCCGCGGCCGAACTTGTTGATCAGGAGGATCAGCGTGAGCACGATGAGCGACAGGCCGATGTAGAGCGGATTGCCGTAATCCGGATTGCCGACGCCGCCTGCTGCCCAATTGATGCCGACTTCCATCAGCGACAGCCCGATCACCGCGATCACGGTTCCGACCACGACCGGCGGGAAGAACCGCAGCAGCTTGCCGATCATCGGCGCGAGCACGATGCCGATGACGCCGGCGGCGATCGTCGAGCCGAAGATGTCGAGAATGCCGAGATGGGGGTTGGTGCCGATCGCGACCATCGGGCCGACAGCGGCGAACGTGCAGCCCATGATCACTGGCAGGCGGATGCCGAAGATCCACAGGCCGAGGGTCTGGATCAGCGTGGCGATGCCGCAGGAGAACAAGTCGGCGCTGATCAGGAAGGCGATCTGGTCTTTCGGCAGGTGCAGTGCGCCGCCGACGATCAGCGGCACCGCGACCGCGCCGGCGTACATGACCAGCACGTGTTGAATGCCGAGTGTGAGCAGCTGCCCGAAGGGCAGTCGCTCGTCGACCGGATGGACCGAATTCGATTGCATGTGTCTCACTCCAATATCTCGTTTTTGGGTGCCTCCAAGGTATGCGGAACGAAAAGCCCCAACAAGACCGCTGGAGGCTATTCCGTACTTTCCGGCATCGATATGCGCTGCATGCGAAAAGACGTATGAGCGGCGCCGCGCGCGCCGCGTCGGGCGGACGGAGGCCCGTACGAAGCGTGTTGCGCGGATCCGTCGGCTGCGATGGCGGATCGCGACGTGTCGATGTGGCTATGGGGTGTATTTCGATACGAGCATAGTGGTGTTTTGGCGTCGCGGCGCGCATGGGTGGGTAAACCCGCGCCAGACGCCGTTCTTCAGCCGGCGGCGAAGATTCGGGCAGGTGTGTCGGGCCCGAATTCGCGGCGCGGTTATCATCGATGACGACTCCACCCGATCACACTTTTCGCTATGCGTTTTCTCGGCATCGATCTTGGCACTGGCTCCCTGAAACTCGCGACGATCGACGGCGACGGACGCGAATGCGCAACCGCAAGCGTCGCGTACGCCGTCGAGACGCCGCAGCCGGGCTGGGCAGAGATGCACGTCGAGGTGTGGTGGCGCGCGCTCGTCGAAGCGGCGGCGCGCTTGCCTGCGCAGGAACGCGATGCGGTGTGCGCGATCGGTTTTTCGGGGCAGATGCACGGTGTCGTGCTGACGGCCGAGGACGGCAGCGCGGTGCGGCCGGCGCTGCTCTGGCCCGACACGCGCGCGGCCGGCCTGCTCGACGCATGGCCCGAGCCGCAGCCGAATCCGGTTGCGCCGGGCATGGCCGGGCCGCTCTTGCGCTGGATCGTGCGCAACGAGCCGCAGTCGGCGGCCGCGACGCGCTGGGCGTTGCAGCCGAAGGACTGGCTGCGCGCGGCGCTGGGCGGGGTGGTCGCGACCGATCCGTCCGATGCGTGCGCGACTGCGCTTGCCGACACGTCGGGCGCGTGGGACCGCGCGCAGATCGACGCGCTTGGCTTGCCGCCGCAATGGTTCGCGCCGCTTGCGCCGTCTTATGCGGCGGGCGGCACGCTGTCGGCGGACGCGGCTCGCGCGCTCGGCTTGCGCGAAGGCATCGTGCTTGCGGTCGGCGCGGGCGACACGCCTTGCGCTGCGCTCGGCAGCGGTCTCGCGCACGACGGCGACGCGCTCCTGACCACCGGCACCGGCGGCCAGATCGTCGTGCTAGCGACGGCTGCGCCGCAAGCGGCTCGCGGACTGCACGCGTATCGCGCGTCGACTGATCATTGGTACCGGATGGCGGCGATGCAGAACGTCGGCGTTGCGCTCGAAGCCGTGCGGGGCTGGCTGTCGTATTCATGGGCCGACGCGTATCAGGACGCGTTCGGCACTGACCCTTCGACCACGCTGACGTTCTTGCCCTACCTGACCGGCGAGCGTTCGCCCTGGATGAACCCGGCCGCGCGCGGCGGCTGGCTCGGCATGGCGCTCAGCGATTCGCGCGCGACGATGATGCGTGCCGCTTTCGAAGGCGTCGCCTTCTCGCTGCGTGCCGGGCTCGATGCGATCCGCGCGAACGGTGCGCCGGTGCGGTCGCTGCGTCTTGCAGGCGGCGGCTCGGTCGATGCGCGCTGGCGGCAGTTGCTCGCGAACGCGCTGGAGGCCGAGTTGCATGCGGTCGATTGCCCGAACGCCGCGGCGCGCGGCGCCGCCATGCTCGGGGGGCTCGCGAGCGGCCACTGGCATGCCGCCGATCTCGCGGCGCTCACGCCGGCGGCGACGCTCGTGGCGAGTCCGCAGCGCGACGCTGCGCTCGCCGCCCGCCACGCGCGTTTCATCGACTTGTATCAGCGCACGGAAAGCTGGTTTTCGGCATCTGCTTAAGCTAATAAACTAACGCGCGACACGACAGTCGGCAGTTGACGCGCAGCGGCGCCGCTGCCGAGCCACGAGCGCCGACGACGATGACGCAAATTGGCAAGCATGCGGCCGACCGCCGAACGACAGCCGCGCGCTTTCAGGCGATCATCGGCCGAAGCCGGACGGCACGCATTGACGGTGACGCAGTGAGTCGCCGCCGTATCGAACGATCGAATTGGCCCTAAGTCGATTCGACGCCTGTACTCAGAGCACAAGGGAGCAATCACGATGAAGACAAAAGCAGCCATCGCATGGAAAGCGGGCGCACCGCTCACGATCGAAGAGGTCGATCTCGAAGGGCCGCGCGCGGGCGAAGTGCTGATCGAAGTGAAAG